>NZ_AP025487.1:652414-1304828 GCF_024347475.1 Vibrio fortis | reverse complement strand
GTGTACGTGGCCTAGCGATGAGCCGTACCGCTGGTCGTTGGGGTGAGCGTGTAGTGAGCCACAATGCGACCTTCAAGCTGTTGACTGATCTTCGTATATTCTTCTTCAAAAAGCTCGCACCGCTTATCCCAGGTCGTATTTCAAACCTGCGTGATGCTGACCTGCTTAACCGCTTGGTTGCGGATGTGGATGCGATGGACCACGTATACCTACGGCTGGTAAGCCCAGTAACGGTGGGTGTACTCGGTATCTTCTTCCTAACAGCATTTTTGATGTGGTTTGATAGCTCTCTAGGGTTAATCTTAGGCTCTATCCTATTGATCATGTTAATCATCTGGCCTGTATTGTTCTACAAGCTGGGTAAACGCAACGGCTGTGAGTTAACCCAGAACAAAGCCGATCTACGTGTAACTACGCTAGATTGGATTGAAGGCTACAGCGAGCTAACTCTGTTTGGCGCTGAAGAGCGCTACCGCAATGCGATTCTGAGCACGCAACAAAAGCTCATGGCAAACCAGTTCGTCAATGCCAACCTAACGGGCATGGCGTCAGCAGCATTGATGCTGTTCAACGGTTTAACTTTGGTATTGATGTTGTGGCTTGCTGCAGACGGTGTTGGCGGTAATGCCCCTGACCCACTGATCGCATTGATGGCTTTCGCAACGATGGCAAGCTTCGAGCTACTAATGCCTATCGCGGGCGCTTTCCAGCATTTAGGTCAAACACTAACTTCAGCTCGTCGCTTGAATGAAGTGATTCTATCGGAGCCAGAAGTCCAGTTTAGCGATAGTAAACTTGATATTGACCAACCGCTGGATATTCAATTCAACGCGGTTTCTTTCCAATATCCGGACTCTGAACGATCGGTACTGAACTCGGTTGACCTATCAATCCCAGCGAACAACAAGGTGGCGATTGTCGGCCAAACAGGTTCTGGTAAATCGACCTTGATTCAGTTGCTGACTCGCTATTGGGATCCAAAGCGTGGTGTAATTTCTATTGCGGGTATCGACCTAACACAGTGGAATGAGAGCCAACTGCGTGAATCGATCAGTGTGGTAAGTCAGCGTGTTGATATCCTTAACGGAAGCCTGCGTGACAACCTTTTGATTGCGAAACCACAAGCTAGCGACGAAGAGCTGCAAAGCATTCTGTCGAGCGTGGGTCTTGAGAAGTTGCTTGAGGACAACGCACTAGATGCGTGGTTAGGTGATGGTGGTCGTCAGCTTTCTGGTGGTGAAAAACGTCGTATTGGCATTGCACGTGCCATTCTTCATGACGCCCCTATCCTACTGTTAGACGAGCCTACCGAAGGCTTAGATAAGCAGACAGAGAAAAGCATCATGGCACTATTTGAGCAGCACTTCGAAGGCAAGACGGTTATCTTCATTACTCACCGCTTGATTGGACTAGAGAAGATGGATTCCATCGTCTTGATTGAGCAAGGTGAGATTGTAGAACATGGCTCTCACGCAGAGCTGCTGTCGAGTGAAGGTCGTTACTTCCAGCTTAGACAAGCCATCTAAGAAGCGTTTCTTCCATCAAGATTAAACGACAAAGCCCGAGTACAGTCTACTCGGGCTTTTTGTTGTTTCTCAACTGTCCATTCTAGGTTGTTATCTTTGCTCCCTATTTGTTGTTCTACGTTTAAGAGAAAATATAGAGGTGCTTCTTAAAACACTGACTACAACGACATCGCCAAGAATTGGGGTAACGCAATCTCTGTATTGCCGTTCGTCTCACTCTTCTCAGCACCGTCTCCAATCGACACTTTTCACACACCCTTACGATATACATACTATGTTGATAAGGTCTCAAATCACTCTTTCTCACTTGTATCTAAAGTCTTTCTACACTGTTTTTTTAGTTATTACTTTAGGTACTCAAGGTAAGGGGTTCTATTCAGACTCAGTCACATTAGGCTTCGCTGATGACTATCTCTGTTGGCGGGTAAAGTACAACGGCGTATTTCCCAAGTCCTAACAAAAACAACACCAATATAAAAAGTCTTTGGACACTGAACATCACCACCAAATATGATGTTATAGAAAAGGTAATCAACGAACTGATTCAGAGAAGAGCGCTGATATTCGACTATTTGATGGCGCTCGTTAACAAACAAGATATTAATAATTAGAACAATACGTTAGATATCTAACCGACAAAAAGAAATACGCCTAATCCCACTTTAAAACCCCATGATATAAATCGTTTGGAATCGATTATGTTTTTGTTTATATCGAAATCTACGCTCTCACTACACTGGTGTTCTCTACTGTTTATTAACTAAAGGATACTCATTGTGAAATTCAACCGAACAACGATTGCCAACCTAAACGAGCTATTTAAATCATCAAAGAACAAGCTGAAACTCACTAAGCACAACGCATTGTTTTTAATGAGTGCACTGGCTATATCATCGACGGTCGAAGCTGCGCAGTTCTCAACAACCAATGACAACGCACCTACAGGCAGCAACCAAACTCTAACTATGTTCCAAGACACCACATTTAACCTAGTGGGTGAATCACTGTCTGTTGGTGATAAATTGCCTTCAGTCGCGCTAATGACTAACGAAAATCAAGCGTACGATACCTCTGCTGAGAACAAAAATGTTCGTATTTTTAGTGTGTTGGCTTCTGTAGATACACCTGTTTGTGATCAACAAATTCAAGATCTTTCCAAATTCGTAGAAAACAACAAGCAACTGCTTGCCGACATTGATTTCGTTGGGTTAAGTGCGGACACCACTTTCGCTCTAGATCGTTTCAAAAAAGAGAAGAAACTATCTAATGACTTAGTGCTGCTTTCAGATGCCAAAGATCATGCCTTTGGATTTAAGACAGGTACGCAAATTAGTGAGTTGGGACTGCTTACCAGAACAACGTTTGTTGTAGATAAAAACAACACCATCGTTTACCTGCAACGTGTTCCTGAGTTAACAACCATTCCTGACTTAGAGAAAGCTGTTGAGGTTGCTAAGAAGCACCTATAAACGTAAGAACGGTTAGTTTGGCTAGCTCACTCTTATGTTGAGCTGGCCATTTTTGCTGACGTTTGGTCACGCCACCTTTGACACCCCTCATCTATATTTTCCAACCCTTCTGCTAGCTTGTTATTCGGCCTTTTAACTTTGAGTCGCTGTTCAGCAACGTCAGACATGAAGAGATCTCTACTCTCTCATCAAATATTATTTGCTAACAATTATCACTCAATGAGTTGCGTATAATTTAGGCTATAGCACATTTCTATGATCATCTTTCAACGATAATACGTATCGATCGTTCTTAAGGAATAAACTCCCCCCAAAAACTATAATGGAGAACAACGTATGTCTTTACGATTAATCGCAACCACCGTCGCTCTTATCGGTGCGAGTTTTACTGCCCAAGCGTCTGAGTGTGAAGTATCAATTGATGCTAGCGACCAAATGAAGTTTTCAACGGATACCCTAAGCGTTCCAGCGAGCTGTAAAGAAGTGACGCTTACGCTAAACCACACAGGTTCTATGCCTGCACAATCCATGGGGCACAATGTTGTCATCACAGATACAGCGTCAGTCCAAGCCGTAGGTATTGATGGTATGTCAGCGGGCTTAGACAACAACTACGTAAAACCGGGCGACGACCGCGTGTACGCATTTACACGAATCATTGGTGGTGGTGAGTCAGCATCTGTGACGTTCAGCACCGAGAAAATGCAAGCCGGTGGCGATTACTCGTTTATCTGTTCTTTCCCAGGCCACTGGGCAATCATGAAAGGCAAATTTGAATTTAAATAACCAGCTTGGACACTGATTCAAATAGCTGATATAAAAAAGCCCCGGCCTAAATCTAGGCTGGGGCTTTATTTTATTAATTCAATTCGATTACAGCTTGAAGCGGCTGATCTCGTTCTCTAGCTCATGAGAAAGTTCAGACAACTGAGCTGCTTGTTCTGCAGCTTGGTGCGCTTCGTCAGCTAGCTCGTTAGATACGTCACGGATCCCTTCGGTGTTGCGAGTAATCTCAGACGTTACTGACGCTTGCTCTTCCGCAGCAGAAGCGATTTGTGTCGCCATATCGCTGATACGCTCAACCGCAGCATGAATCTGCGTTAGGCTCGCTGCTGCAGAGTTTGCGTCGTCTACGCTGGTTTCAGCAAGAGAACGGCTATCGTTCATGATGCTAACCGCTTTACCTGTAGTACCTTGAAGTAACTCGATAGTTTGCTGGATCTCTTGTGTAGAGCCATGAGTGCGTTGGCTAAGAACACGAACCTCATCTGCTACAACCGCAAAGCCACGACCTTGCTCACCCGCACGTGCTGCTTCAATAGCCGCATTCAGTGCTAGAAGGTTAGTCTGCTCTGCGATGCCTTGGATATTCGAAAGAATCGCGTTGATGCTGTTACCGTGCTCTTCCAACTCAAGAATAACGTTTGTTGCAACTTGAACTTCTTGTGCAAGGTTTTGAATAGAGCTTTGAGTTTGAGTCACTTGACCCGTACCGTGCTCACAAGCACCTACTGCTTCTGATGAGTTCTGTGCAGTGTGGTCTGCGTTGCCTGCAATCTCTTGCGTTGCAGCTGCCATCTCATTTACAGCCGTCGCAACCATGTTGATCTCGTCTTGCTGCATCTGGATACGTGCACTACGCTCTTCCGCTTGCGAAGCCGTTTGACGAGCTTGGTTCGCCAAAGAAGCTGATACTTCACTTAGCTTAAGCACCATTGTGTGCATGTTGCCAACAAAGCGGTTGAAGTTTTCAGCCAGTTGGCCGATCTCGTCATCGCTCTTAGGCTCAAGGCGTTGAGTTAGATCGCCTTCACCTGATGCAATCTCTTCTAGTGCAACCGATACTCGGTTTAGATCGCGGAACAAGAAGCTCACTAACCAAGATACGAGTGCGATAACCACCAATGTGATTACAACAGCCGTCATGATTAGCTGAGTAAGAAGTGTCGAGTGGCTCGCTTCTTCTGTTGCACGGTCCATTTGAACACCGAAGATCCAGTTCGTGTCTGGTACCTTAGTGAAGTAAAGTAGTTTCTCTTTACCACGCTCGTTGATGATCTCGATGCTGCCAGTGCGTACTGCATTCTCAATGACTGGCATTGAAATGTCATTAGACAGTTGGCTTACAGGCTTCAAGCTTAGTGCTGAATCAGGGTGAGCCAAGAATGTACCATCGGTCGCATCGATTAGCATTGCGTATGCGTTGTCACCCACATCTAGGCTGATCACATCACTAACCAGTTGATCAATCAGTACGTCAGCTCCAACAACACCGACAAATTGACCATTCTTACGTACTGGTTCCGCAATCGTCACTAGAAGCGCTTTCGTGATCGCATCTGTGTAAGCGGTTGTAATGATTTGCTTACCTGCTGCGTTTGCTTCTTGGTACCAAGGGCGCTGACGCGGGTCGTAGCCTGCGCGGTTACGCTCTGGGTGAGAACGGTACATACCACCCTCTGGTGTGCCAAGGAAGATATCATCGAAGCCACCCGCAATACGAGCTTGCTTTAGATATGGAACTACATCGCTCTCTTGCGAAAAATCATTAAATGCAGATGCAATGTCTCTACGAATATCAATCCAATTTTTAATACCTTCAGAAGCCGCTTCCGATACGCTTTCTGCTCGCATGTAAATTCCGCTGCGAGTTTGTTCAAATAGTTGGTTTGCAGAGAGCCATGTCAACGCTGTTGCCATAACTACCACTGCCGATAAGCTAGCGCCTATCAACTTTTGCTTTAATGTTAATTTCATTATGAGTACACAAGTGGTTGGAAAACCCGCGCATACTAACCAAATTAATATCCAAATTCGAGTGCTTTTGACAAATAAATGCGCAATATAACGTCGCGAAATTCATAACTTTATTTAATGACAAAAGCTTGTCACTTCGCCAAATTTACAACGCTCTTTTTGGCCTAATTGTGCCCATAAAGACCCTAGTTTTTGTATATAAAAAAAGCGAAAGAGCATCACTCTTTCGCTTTATATCAACTTTATGAATCTATAAATATTTCAAGACTCACCAGGGTAATTAGCGTTTCTCAGTACGCATACCCATCAACAAACTCATACACATCAACAATAAGATAATTGTGAATGGTAGAGCCGTAGAAATCGCACCAGCTTGTAGTGCTTGTACCGCTTCTGTGCCGCCAACCCATAGCAGTGCCACTGCGATTGCACCCTCAAGGAACGCCCAGAACACACGTTGTGGTACTGGTGTATCAACTTTACCACCGGCAGTGATGCTATCGATAACTAGAGAGCCTGAGTCTGATGAAGTAATAAAGAACACAAGCACTAGAACAACCGCAATAATTGACAGCAGCGTACCAAACGGCAGCACATCAAACATCTGGAACATCGCCAGTGAAATGTCCGTTAGGCCATCTGTACCAAGTTGGCCAATACCATTGGTAATTTGGTCAATCGCTAGGCCACCAAATACTGACATCCAAATGATGGTTACTGTTGTCGGTACAATCAGTACTGCAGTGATAAATTCACGAACGGTACGACCTTTAGAAACACGTGCGATAAACATACCTACGAATGGTGACCAAGAGATCCACCAAGCCCAATAGAATACCGTCCAACCGTGTAGCCAAGCCTCATCTTCACGACCGTGCGGGTTACTCAGCGGAATAATGTTCTCAATGTAGGCCATCAATGTGGTTGGGATAGAGCCAAGAGTCACGGCATAACCAATCAGACCAACCAAGATAAGTAGCAAGAACGCCACCAGCATGTTGATGTTACTGATGACCTTTACGCCACCGTCGATACCGCGTAGTACCGAAACAACAGCAAGTAGAGTCACGACACTGATAACAATTACTTGCAGTGACAAACCAGCTTCAATACCGAACACGTGCTGGATGCCCGATGCCGCTTGCTGCGCACCTAAACCAAGAGATGTTGCCAAACCAAACAGTGTTGCCAATACCGCTAGGATATCGACCACGTGACCCGCCCAGCCCCACGCTCTGTCACCCAAGATTGGGTAGAAGATAGAACGAATAGAAAGCGGAAGGCCTTTGTTGTACGTAAAGAACGCCAAAGACAAAGCAACCACACCGTAAATAGCCCAAGGGTGTAGACCCCAGTGGTACATTGTTGCACCCATTGCCAAGCGTGCCGCTTCTGGTGTGTTAGGCTCAACACCAAGTGGCGTCTCATACCAACCAGTGAAATATGCTGCAGGTTCAGCGACACTCCAGAACATTAGACCAATACCCATACCCGCGGCAAACAGCATTGCCAACCAAGACATGAACGAGTAATCAGCCGTTGCGTCATTACCACCTAGACGAATCTTACCGAAAGGAGAAACGATCAAACCTAAGCAGAAAATAACGAAAATGTTACCAGACCAGATGAATAGCCAATCAAACGAGTTGATGATTTGCCATTTAACACCATCCAGTACCGCCTTAGCAGACGCGGTATCTGTCACCAATACCCCAATTAAAAACAGTGCAATCAAACCTGCACTGATGCCAAAAACAGGGTTGTGAACATCAAAGCCCCATTTTTGTACATTATCTTGACCTACCGTGTAATCGGTACTGTCGATACTGTATTTATCTATACCTTTAGTCATTATCCCTCTCTACGGGACATTACTTATTTAGTAACATCCCTAATCATATTTGTGACTAAAAAAACAAACCAGAACATTCAATCCAAGCAAAACAAGTTCGTTGTCACAGGAATTCACATACTTGGATGCATGAAGTTTAGCAGGTTAACTTATTGTTTTCAGTAAACTGAAGGTGGTTCGCTTAGTTTTCAACCAAAAGCCAACTATTTACTCTAGTTTATGACGAAAAAAAGACCGAGCGAGTCGGTCTCTTTCACTAAATTGCTTTTAACTCAAAGCATTTTGTTGGACCATCAGCTGGCTTTCTGTTCGTAATCCAAGCAGTAAACTTAAACACATTAACAGTAGGATGAAGGCAAATGGCAGCGCCATAGAAACCGTGCCAGCTTGCAAAGCTTGAATAGACTCTGTGCCACCAACCCAAA
Organism: Vibrio fortis; assembly: GCF_024347475.1. Taxonomy (NCBI): domain Bacteria; kingdom Pseudomonadati; phylum Pseudomonadota; class Gammaproteobacteria; order Vibrionales; family Vibrionaceae; genus Vibrio; species Vibrio fortis. The sequence goes on along the minus strand of NZ_AP025487.1, from coordinate 1,296,799 downwards.
GCAGAACTGCAGCAATCGCACCACCAATCACCGCCCAAAAAACTCGTTGTGGTACAGGTGCGTCAACTTTACCGCCAGAGGTAATACTATCGATAACCAGAGAACCCGAGTCGGAAGAAGTGATGAAGAACACCATGATGAGGCCAATAGAAACAACAGACAGCACCGAACTCATCGGTAGAGCATCGTAAGTATGGAACAAAGACAGAGTAATATCTTTCAGACCGTTCACTCCAATCTCGCCCACTTTGTTGGCGACCTGATCAATCGCGATGCCACCAAAGATCGCCATCCAAATGATGATGACTGATGTCGGAATGAAAAGAACCGCAACCATAAACTCACGAATTGTGCGGCCTTTAGAAATGCGCGCGATGAACATGCCAACAAATGGTGACCAAGAGATCCACCAAGCCCAGTAGAATACCGTCCAGCCTTGCATCCAAGTTTCGTCATCACGACCATGCGGGTTACTCAACGGAATAAAGTTCTCAATGTACCCCATCAGCGCGGTTGGAATCGCTTTGATACCTGTCATACCACCCGCAATGGTCACAAAGACAAGTAAGCCCAACGCCACCAGCATATTGATATTACTCAGCAGCTTCACACCACCGTTGATGCCACGTACTACAGACATAGTGGCGAGTGATGTCACCACAGCAATAACGACCAGCTGCATACCGATACCACCATCGGTACCAAAGACATGGTTAATACCACTCGTTGCTTGCTGAGCGCCTAAACCCAATGATGTTGCAAGGCCAAACAGAGTGGCTAGTACCGCAACAATATCGACGACGTGTCCGAACCAACCCCAAGTTCTATCACCCAAGATTGGATAGAAGATTGAACGGATAGACAGGGGTAAACCCTTATTGAAAGTAAAGAATGCTAAGGCTAACGCCACCACTCCGTAAATTGACCAACCGTGAAGACCCCAGTTATAAATTGTTGCTCCCAAGGCTAATTTTGCTGCCTCCGGTGTGTATGCCTCCACCGCTAACGGTGTTTCGTACCAACCCGTGTAATATGCGAGTGGTTCCGCTACACCCCAAAACATCAGGCCAATACCCATGCCTGCTGCAAATAACATCGACATCCAAGAAAGTGTTGAATGCTCTGCTTTGGCATCATTGCCACCAATTCGGATTTTTCCGTAAGGGGAGACAATGAGGGCAAAACAGAAAATGACAAAGATATTTGCAGCCCACATAAACAAGCCATCAAAGTTACCAATAACTTGCCATTTAATGCCATCCAAGGCTGCTTTAGCGGTATCTGGTTCCACTACCAGTAACGCCACTAAGAAAAGAATGATTGATCCCGCACTTATCCCAAAGACGGGATTGTGCACATCAAATCCCCATTTCTGCACGTTATCCTGACCTACGGTATAATCAGTATTTTCAATACTATACCTATCGACTACAGGTTCCATATTCCCTCTCTAATTTTTACGGCGCTCCATCTGCAGTATTGCGTTTGGCGCCAAAAATTCGAAAAAGAGGATAACAAGCTGTCATAAAAATACTAAATAAACCCGTTAAAAACAGGCATCACGTGCAGATTTAGTAATTAAATTACACATTTACTGTAATTTAGCGTAAGATCACTCCACAAGCCCAGAATTAACGGCGAACTTAGCGAGCTCCGCAGTCGAATGAATATCGAGCTTATGCTTAATGTTTTGTCGGTGTGTTTCTACGGTTCGGTAGCTAATATCCAATGTTTTAGCGATCGCCTTACTACTCTCCCCTTTAGCCACCAATTTCAGCACCGCTTCCTCACGTCTGCTTAGCGGATTCTTCGCCGTTTGAGTTGGGGTAATTGGCTGTGTAAACAAAGTTTGAGTGACCTTTTCGCAGAAATAAGTAGAGCCTTGATTAACGGTCTTAATCGCCTGCACCATTTTCTCTGCCGAGATCTCCTTAAGCATGTACCCCACAGCCCCCGACTGCATCACTTTCATGATGTATTCACGGTTATCATGCATGGTGAGCATTAAGACTTTGATATCTGGCGCTTCTTCTTTGATCAATCGAGTGGCATCGATGCCATTCATGATCGGCATACTGACGTCCATCAAGACAACATCAGGTTGCAGATCTTTCACCACTTCGACGGCTTCTAAGCCATTGCTTGCTGAGCCAATCACTTCGATTTTGGGCTCCAAATGCAAGCGCGCGATAAATCCATCTAATACCACTTGGTGATCATCGACGATCACCACTTTAATTGGTTTATCCATAAACTAATCCATCTAACCTTAATAATACGGTGATCTCTGTTCCGAACCCCGGTTCACTTTCCAATTCAAATTCACCACCGATAAACTCGACGCGCTCTCGCATGTTACGTAGCCCAATACCCGATTTGCGTAACGTTGCACTGACATCAAAGCCAACGCCATCATCTCGTATAATCAATTGCAACATATTCCCCAAGGGTTGAAGCGCTACACTCACACTATGAGCACTTGCGTGTTTTTCGATGTTAGTGAGTGACTCCTGGGCAACACGATACAGCGTCGTACTCACTTCGGATTTCAACTTTAAATTGTTCAAACTGATCGCCGCTTCAGTCTCTATCTGTGAGTGTGATTTAAAATCAATTAATAGCGAATTCAAAGCCGCTTCAAGTCCTAAATCATCCAATGCGCTGGGGCGCAGATTATGGGAAATATGCCTCACTTCATTAATGGCCGTCATTAACGAGTTCTGACATTTCTCCAAATGTTGTTTTTGAGTGTCATCATCCAGTTTAGTCCCTAACAGCTCTAGGTGACATTTACTGGACACAAGTAACTGATTAATCCCGTCGTGCAGCTCGCGAGCTAAGTGCTTTTTCTCATCTTCTTGGAACATCACCGTTTTATGGGCAAGCTCTTTTAGGCTCTTATCCGCGATGCGGTGTTCATGTAGGTTTACCGCTAACGTCAACACCACAATCACGGCGACCGTTACCGTTACAATGACCACCATAGTAAAAAATGTCGTTTCAATATTATTGTTGACCGCGGACTGCATATTGGCCACTTCTTGAGAGACATCTTCGATATAGAGCCCTGTACCTATCATCCAGCTCCACTTACTCAGCCATGATGCGTAGCTCAGTTTAGGTACTATTTCATCCGTTGACGGCTTATGCCAAAGATAATGGTGAAAACCCCCACCGCTTTTGGCTTGAGTGAGCAGAGATTCAATCAGGTAGTTCCCGTTTTCATCTTGGATATGCAGCAAGTTCTCGCCCTGCAGCTCAGGCATGATCGGGTGAACTAAGTTAGTCCCGAACTCATCGTACACAAAGAAGTAGCCGTCGGTGCCATAACGCAATTTGCTGATAACAGCCTTAACCGCGTGCTGAGCTTCCGCTTCATCCATGTCGGGATCGTTGTAGATGTGAGAGATTGCGTCAAATGCTAGATCAACCAGATCTTTTAACGCCAACTCTTTGGATTTAATCAAACTAGAATGGAACAGCTCGACCTCTTTTTCACCCAAGGTTTTGGCTTGGAAAACAGAGATCCAGCTGGTAAGCGCCATCACCAACAACAACGGCAATAGACTTAACAGAATCAGTTTCGCTTTTAGAGGCATTTCCACTCCTTGGATACGTCAGCTCTATATGCTTTCATTATTTCGCTCTTTGGCCGAAACAGCCAGTTTCCTTACAGCTTAGTAAAAATAAAGCTGCCCCTAAGAGCAGCTTTACTTTAACAAGACTTGTTAATTTTATGTAATCAGGCGATCACATTCCGTAGAATTCAGGGAATACCAACAGTGATGCAAGTACCAGTATCTGAATCCCGATAAACGGCATTACACCACGGTAAATATCACGAGTGGTTACGCCTTTCGGTGCCACACCTTTCAGGTAGAACAGGCTAAATCCAAACGGTGGCGTTAAGAAAGAGGTTTGTAGGTTCATTGCGATCAAGATTGCAAACCAAGTCATGTTGATACCCATAATCTCAGCGACTGGTGCAATAATTGGTACAATGATGAAACAGATCTCAACGAAATCAATGAAGAAACCAAGAATCAAAATCACCAACATGGTAATGATCAGGAAGCCCCACTTCTCACCTGGGATTTGCAGCATCCACTCTTCAACAAGGTAATCACCCCCAGTGTAAGTAAATGCCATTGAGAAAGCGGTCGCGCCCAGTAGGATCGCAAATACCATTGCCGTCACTTTAACGGTCTCTTTCGATGCCTCGTAAACCATTCCCCAGCTAAACTGACGGTACAGCAGTGCAAGAACGATAGCACCTGCGCCACCAAGAGCAGCAGACTCAGTTGGTGTCGCTACACCAGCAAAGATTGAACCTAGTACCACAACAATCAAAGCGAGAGGTGGAATCACTGCTTTTAGCGCTGTAATCACTTCTTGCTTACGACTGATGTTATCGTCACTTGGGATCGCTTGAGCCGCTTCTGGGTTCATTTTTGCGTAGATAAGGATATACAACACATAAGCGCCAACCAATACCAAGCCCGGCCAAACTGCCGCTTGGAAAAGGTCACCCACTGGTACACCAAGCACATCACCTAACAAGATAAGAACGATAGAAGGTGGGATGATCTGGCCTAGGGTACCTGACGCACAAATGGTGCCGCATGCTAAGCCTTTGTCGTAGTTGTACTTAAGCATAACAGGTAGAGAGATAAGACCCATCGCAACAACCGAAGCACCTACTACACCTGTAGAAGCCGCTAGCAACGCGCCTACCAGTACCGTTGAAATAGCGATACCGCCTCGGACACCACCAAACAGCTTACCCATTGATTCAAGTAATTGCTCAGCCAGTCGAGTCTTTTGCAATACCAAACCCATGAAAACGAACAGCGGAACCGCCATCAATACCGTGTTTTCCATGATGGATTGGATTCGATAAGGCATGAAGGCAAACATATCCATGCCTTCGGCCCACACACCAAAAATCAACGCGATACCACCAAAGGTAAACGCAACTGGGAAGCCAAGTAGCAACGCAAACAAGGCTACAAAAAACATTACAATACCGATCATTTTTGTCTCCTTACTTTTGCTCGTGTGACTGAATCAGGTGTGGGTTAAATATCTTGTTCAGTGAGTGGAGCATCAGGCCAACACCACTGATTGCCATAAATAGGAATGACAATGGGATCATCGCTTTAATTATCCAGCGGTAAGGCAAGCCGCCCGGATCTCCTGATGTTTCGCCTAATGAGTAACTCTCTTTGGCAAAATCAATACCGTACCAAGCGACGAGCAGACAGAATGGGAACAGGAAGAACACTGTTCCTAACAAATCGATGATAGCTTGAGCGCGATTGGAAAGGCGCTCATAGAACAGGTCTACACGTACGTGACCACCCGCTTTAACGGCATAAGGAACGCCTAGTAGGAATACGGCCGAGAATAGGTGCCATTCCATCTCCTGAAACGCAATCGACACGTCGTTGAACACATAACGCATCACAACGTCGTACACCACGTTGGCGAGCAACAAAATGAACAGGATGCTGGATAACCAGCCAAGGAAATCACCAAAACGATTAAATGCTCGTTCGATATAAATTAGACTTCTCATTCCCTACTCCATGGAATTTGAAAGTGCTCCGCTCATTGAAACAACGGAGCATTATTGTGGGCTCTTAGCGTTTCTTTATTATTTAAGGTGAAACTACAAAGAGGTTTTCTTGGGCTTCTCGGTAGCTTAAGACTTGCCCAAGCTACCGATTTTTTCGATTACGCTTTAGCGCGTAAGCTGATTATTGTGCTTGGCTGTTTAGGTAAGCACGGTGTGAAATGTTTGACCATGGACGAACTTGCTCGATGTAAGCTGCTTGCGAAGCTTGAATCTCTTTCGCTGTTGCGTCTTTTTCTGCATGCTCTTTTAGTAGGCGGTCATTCGCTTCACGAAGTGCAGTCATTACTTCAACTGGGAAATCTTTTACCTGAACATTTGGGTATTCAGATTGGATAGAAGCCCAGTTTTTGCCACTCTCGTGCTTAGATTGCGTGTACATGTCGTAAGCCGCAGTCTTCATCGCCACTTGTAGAATTGCTTTAAGGTCGTCAGGTAACTTGTTCCAAGTACGCTTGTTAACTAGGAACTGAAGCTCTGTACCTGGCTCATGCCAACCTGTGTAGTAGTAAGGCGCGATTTTGTGGAAACCCATACGTAAATCAAGAGATGGACCTACCCACTCCAATGCATCAATCGTACGACGCTCTAGAGACGTATACAGTTCGCCCGGTGCAATGTTCGTAGGTTTCGCACCTAGCTCTGCCAAGATCTCACCAGCGAACCCTGGGATACGCATTTTCAGGCCTTGTAGATCTTCCACTGAGTTGATCTCTTTCTGGAACCAGCCACCCATTTGAGTATCCGTGTTACCACCTGGGAACGAAAGCAAGTTGTGTGGAGAGTACACTTTCTCCATCAGCTCCATACCGCCACCGTAGTAGAACCAAGCGTATTGCTCTGTTGGTAGCATACCGAACGGCATCGAAGTAAAGTAAAGCGTGTTTGGCACCTTACCTTTCCAATAATACGATGCAGAGTGTCCCATATCGTATTGACCAGACTTCACCATATCGAAAACACCAAGAGGTGCTTTATGTTTATTCGAAGAGTCGATACGAATCTGTAGGCGACCGTTAGACATCTCTTCAGCCATCTTGGCCATGTTCTTCGTTGCATCACCGAAAATTGGGAAGTTTGGACCCCAAGTTTCCGCCAATTTTAAACGATAGACTTTTTCAGCAGCTGTAGCACATGTAGCAACCATTGCTAAACAAGCTGTCGCAGTTATCGCAACGTTTTTAAACACTCGAGTGAGGGAGTTAGAAATAAGACTCATGTTCACGTCCTTTGTTGGGTTTCAATACTCTTTCTATGAGTACTTTTATGATTCAACAAAAGAATGCATCGACATCTGTTAATAAGAAATGGGAATGAGCACGCAGGCTACGCAGCTCGAAAACTCAGTATTAGACTAAAGAATTAAGTATTAGTACGTAGGACATTAACTCCAATCGCCTTATACAGAGAGATAACAGAAAATAAAAAGTGAGATCTCAAAGAAAACTTCGTACGTAGTAATCTAGGGATAAAGTTAATAACATTTTACGAGAACGTGACGAGCATCGTGTAGAGAGCAAATTAAATATGAACACAAGCTCTTATAAAACAACGATAAAAGGCGCGGTAACGCCGATGAAACAATAGTAATGCCAGTGAAGTAACAGCAAAGCCAGCGAAATAACAGCAAAGCCGTGAAACGACAGCAGATGTGATACAAAACGCCAGATACAAAAAAGCCTCGAACAATTCGAGGCTTAAAACTTAGACAAGCGAGTTATTCCAAAAGGAATTAGATAGCTTTGTAGATAACCTTGTTACCTGCTAGTTGCTCTTTCGCTACTAGGTTTTCTTCAAGAAGTTTTTTCAATGCGCCTGTTGCCCATGAACCAGCTTTCGCATCTTCTTGACCCGCTGCTAGGCCGATACCTTTAGGGTTGATGCCGTCAGCATTGCTCGCAACGATGTCTAGAACTTGTTGCTGTTTAGGAGTCAGTGATACAGACACTGTCTTTGGTGCTGCTACTGTTTTCTCTACCGCTGGTTTTGCTGCTACAGTTTTTTCTGCTACAACTTTCTCTGCGACAGGCTTTGCTGTTTTTGGCGTTGCTTCTACTTTTGCTACAGCCGCTTTAATGCGCTTTTGCAGCTTCGCCTGCACCTTACGCTTATGAGCAAGTCTCATTGAATATTTCTCCAGTTCACTGCTCTTACTCGCAGTGGTGAAAATTTGAAGCGCGATTTATACCAAAAAACAGGAGCTATTTGTAGAGTGAAGCGTCGAAAGTCGACGAAAAATAACGATATTGTCTATCAACGTCTATTATTTAGACATAGCATTATTAATTTGAGGTCATATCTACTGGTTATTCATCCAGACCAAAATATGAAACTTGGTGAACCCTATGGAAACACGTCATATTGCAAACTTTTCACTGCCGAAGTTCAAAAGCGCCTATCGTTATGTCGCTGTAATTTTGGGCTTCATCTGCTTATTCGTTGCACTCTACTATGACGCTCCTCGACTCCTTTTTGTTGGTGCTTTTCTGGTTATCGTGTTACTTGTCGCTGGTTACTATTTAATGTTGCGAAGCCGAGTTCTGTTTACGTTAACGCCCACCCACTTTCAGCAACACTTTTACAAAGGTGGCTGGGTACTGAAATGGTCAAACATAGAGAAAATCGGTTTATGCACCTACCAACAAGATGGCTGGCACCAACCACTCCCTTGGATAGGGGTAAAGATTCGTGATTACGCCCCTTACCTAGATTCAATCTGTCCTAAGATCACGTGTGAGTTGCTGTTGAATCAAAGGGCACTACTCTACCTTGGTGCTAAGCAGGCCGGGCAAGAGTCTAAGTTTGGAGATATTGTTTTGGATTCATCACAATTCAACGGAAAAGTGCGCTTCAACGACGATGAGGCTTCTATTTTCATCGACCAAGACGCCCTCTGTGCGTCAAAAGCACAAGCCCTAGCTAAAGAGAAAGACAAGCGTTGGCACTATTCAGGTTTGCAAGCAATGTTGGCTAACAGGATGCGTTATCAAAGAGGTTATCATGGCTACGATATCTTCATATCTACCAATGACTTAAAAATGAGTGGAGAGGAGTTCGTAGGATTAGCTCGACGCTATCTTGCAGCAGCAGAGCGTGAGCAATAAACAGCTCTGGCGCGAGCTGTTTATTTTAATTAGAGACTGGAAATACCGAATTAGTAAAGTGGCATTTCATCCGCAACAAATGGGTTCGAAGCACGCTCGCGACCAAAGGTCGATTCAGGGCCGTGACCCGGTACAAACGTTACGTCGTTACCTAGCGGCCAAAGCTTAGTCTTGATTGAAGAGATTAGCGTGTTGAAGTCACCTTGAGGGAAATCTGTACGACCGATCGCACCATTGAACAACACATCGCCTACAAAGGCTAAACGCGCTTCTTCACTGAACAATACGACATGTCCTGGTGTGTGACCCGGCGTATGAATTACGTCCATCACTTGGTTGCCGAACGTGATCTTATCGCCTTGCTCTAACCATTTGTTGGGTTCAAAAGCTTCACAACGTGGGAAACCAAACATTTGGCTCTGGCCTTCTAAACCTTGCAACCAGAAATTATCGGCTTTGTGTGGGCCAACGATTTCTACTTTTAGAATATCAGCTAACGGTTCTGTACCACCAACATGATCTAAGTGACCATGAGTCAGTACCAAATTCACCACTTTAACACCTAACTCTTCGATGATTGCCGCTAGTTGTTTTACGTCACCACCTGGGTCAACAACAACGCCCTCCATGGTTTCATCACACCACACAATCGAACAGTTTTGGGAGAAAGAGGTAACCGGTACAACTTGATACTTAAGAGACATATACAAACCTTAGAAAGCAAACTTAATAATGGCTAATTTAGCGTTCCATTACATAATCTGGCGCAAACTATGACATTGGATGTCTATTTTGACAAGTTTTGAGCTTGGGATGTCCAAACACATAAAGCCATACTTTGGCTATCTGTCATTACCAGCTGCGTACAGGGCCTGTATCAATATGAATGAAATTACTGCGAGCGTAGTAACCCACACCACCCGCTTTCAAGCTCTTCGCGACGTCACGCAACTCTTTTAGGTTCACACCATCAATGCGAAAATCGATCGCTTTACCCAGCATGTGGTAGCTCTTTTTCGCCACGCCACTTGAATTAGAACGCAGTGCTTCATTGGTTGCCGGAGAACGGTAGCCTGAAATAATCTGTACTTCTTTTTGAATACCAAGGATATTTTGGATCTGCGTAATCTGATCAAACAGGTTCTTATCCATCGGGTGGATTTCATTACGACGGAAATCACGACACAGCTTACTCAAGCGAGCCATTTCATCACCAACGTAGTTCTTGCCATCGAAGTAGCAGCTTTCCAAGCTTTCACCAGTATGAAGATTATTCATGCTAATGACTCTTGGTTGGTCTGGGTATGAAGCAAACGCGAGTGAAGGTGTGAGAGAAGCCGCGACCACAGAACCACCAGCAAGAGTGAGAAACTGACGGCGAGAGAATACATTTTGAGACATACAGCAAAAAATCCCATTAAATCGAACAAAAAACGCACGATACATAATGGGTATTGTAACGTCAATGAGCAAAATTTGCTCAAGAACGCTATTTTTGATGCCTTAAAACTCTTAGTTATTGATAGGCATTATAATTTCATCAATAAAGTTTTGTTTGTAAATTTTGGTCAAGATCACCCTTCTCCGCCTTCCTTGTCATATTGGTAGACATCTCCGCGATACTGAATCCCTTCCTCTTCAAACAGAACGGTTTGGTAGATGATATGCACTGGAATTCGTTTTTTGAGCCTCACTTTGGTGTTAGGTGCCAACGAACCATCTTGTCGTGGCGCTTTTCTCGCTTTCGTCTCGAACAACAGCTCTGCAAGCTCTTCCGCATGCTCTACGCGTATACAACCTGAGCTGTAGGCACGAAAATCATCATTAAACAGTCCTTTACTCGGAGTGTCATGTAAGTAGATGGCGCGATTGTTTGGTGTATTAAACTTATACAAGCCTAAAGCGTTGCGTGAACCGGCTTCTTGTCTCATGCGATAAGGAAAAGAATTAAAGTTAATGCTTTGCCAATCAATCAGTTCGGGATCGATGGTCTCCATCGTTCTCCAACCATCGATCACTCGAAAGTTGTTGCTGGTTAAATAGCTCTCGTCTGCGCGAACCTTAGGCAAAATGTCTTTCACCATGATCTTCCAGGGAACGTTCCAGGTTGGATTAAGAATCACCGAATCAAGATTGATCTCTAATAGAGGTGTTTTGCGAGATTTTCGGCCTACTACCACCTTAGATTCAAAGACTTCTTTACCCCCTTCCCAATACTTCATCTCGAAGCTAGGCACATTGACGACAATAAGAGAGTCTCTATCTTTGGGCCATAAACGCGCTCGCTCAGCATTTAGAGCAATCGCACGCAAGCGATCTTCAAACGGCATATTGATCCATTTCATCGTATCTGGACCAATAATCCCGTCTGACTTTATTCCATGGATCTTCTGAAAAGATTTGACTGCTATTTCAAGCTCTAGATCGAAAATAGGAATATTCGGATCGACATGAGAAATATCGACACCCACTAAAGCCATCCTTTCTAACAAGATCGGTTTTTGTGTGATCTCATCTTCCAAGCGTTTTAGACCGAGTTGGTCATAAAGAGGAAAGGTTTCATTCATAGCCTGAGAGAGCACGGCGTAAGACTCTTTAAACTGGTCAAAGTTACCCACCGGTGGAGCGTGAGAAAGAACTAGCTCCAATAAATAGCCATTATCAATGCTGTCTTGCACACGAACTATGGTTTCAGGGGCGGGCTCAGGTAATCGGTCTTGAAGTTTCTCAGAGAAATACCACTCTTTACCGATTAGTGGTGCATTCTCTACATAACTTAGATAATGCAGAAGCGCATCTGTGGTTAAGATATCGACCTTATCCCACTCACCAGAGGCTTTATACCTCTCAATTTGTTTAAATTGCTCACTAAACAGTGGAGAAAACTGCGCTTTATCGATCAGCGATAGTTGAAACTCAAATGCATTAAAAGCGGTAGATGACTCCCAAACCACAGGATAAGAAGCATCTTGATAGATACGCTGCGTTAACTCTGGATATAGGAGCGAAAATGATAGGTCAGAGCTAGGCTTAATATCCTGTCTTATCTGATGACTGGCAGAACCCCACGAATGTGTGGAGACCACCAGTAATATGGCGAAAATATACTTCACTAACATGCGATGCTCCTATGCCAAATCATCTTTTAAGTATGGCAAAGAATTGGAGCAAGCATGTTATTTTTTAACGATTTTTAAGCATCAAGTTGCACTCCAGTGGTTATCCCATTGAATACCCGATTGAAGTGTAGACTTATCATGAGGAACAGACTGGCTTATGACGCCACCAGCACCTGAACTTAGTCGAAATTCATCTGCAAGTAGTACCACACCAGAAGCATCGGCAAGGTAGGAAAGCTCAACAAGATCTCTCGTCGCTTTAGACCATATTCCGTAGCAATTGCCTCTCGGAGAGGTCGCCAGTATCCACTCATCCGAAGCAGCAATACTCGCGATATAGTGATTAAACCTCGCCCACTGCTCCGGCTCAGCATTCAAGCTTTCAAATTCACCGCCCTTGGTGTGCATCGCAAGCAACGAAGGATACTCGTCAGGTTCGCCGCGATACTGCTGTCCGCATAACACGGTTTGAGCCCCATCGTGCGCAAGGTGTCGAATACTCAACTTCTTATCTGGCAACCCCACTTGATCAATAATCTGCCCCGTAGGAGAGAGATAAGTCAGGCTTGGTTTCATGGTATCTAGGTTTTTCGGTGTTCGCCCATCAGTGTGCACGCCGCCCACGCCAATCGCCAAATCACCACTTGGCATGATGATCACTTCATGTGGACCAATTCCGAAACCGCTAAACTCCTCTACTTTGATGTAGTTTTGCTGGACATCGTAGACTCCGATTACGCCTTCACTGGTGTTACTTTTGCCCTCTGTCGCATAGAGATAACGACCATCTAACGAATACACGCCATGACCATAAAAGTGTCGATTATTCCCCTTCACGGTCATCTTGATTTGTTGTCCTGTAACGTAATTAAACACAACAAAAAAGTTACCCGGACGGCGAGCAAAGACCACCGCATGATTTTGATTTGGGCTTATCGCGACCCCATGGCCTCGCTCCGGAATAGGCAATTGAGTAAGTGGTTGACCAAATTGGTTCGCAACCACCGCCGAGAAGCGATCTCTTCCATTCAATGCACAACCAATCAGCTTAGGCGAATTATCTGTAAGTGAGGTCTCAGATTGCGTAGCGGCACAGCCAAACGGTAGCACTGGAACAGCGGCGCAACCTAGCGCCGCCTTCAACAGGTTTCTGCGTGTAGAATCAGTCACCATCGGTTGCATTAAATCCTATTACAACACCAAGCTCTATGGCTACTTCTTCATGGATAAGGTATTTCAGTTGCTCTAATTTATTGTATTGCGACAACACAAGGCGATAGCCTTCTTTGCTTTGTAGCAACTCAAACAGGCTCTCTTGCTCTGGCCATGTATCAATGGTGAGTTCAAATTGAGAAAAAACGCGATCGGCAAGATCTTGATGTCCTTGCTCGCGTAAAATCGCATCTAAACCTTTGCCGTCAGCTAAGTAGAGCGCCTCTAAGGCCACAACGTTCGCTTTTAGCTGAGCCATTGACGTTTGCGCACGCCACGACTCCGAAAAGTATGGACGCGGCTTACCAATTTTCGCTAACGGTCGGCTCAATTTCTTCATGCTGTAATCAAGCTGATTCGTCATCAACGCGATGTATTCTGATTCCCACTGTTTCTCATCAAGAGATGTCCATGGGTTCACCTGCCAAGCAGAGGCGATATTTGAAGATTTTAATGCTAGGTTTTGCGCAATCGCAGTGACGCTCTGACAACCTGACGCCTTATCAACCAAAAGTGGAGACGCTTTGTCGTAAAAAGACCACTCAAGCGCACCTAGCCCTTGAACTGTCACACTCTGCATTGCGATATCTTGCTGTGTCCAGAGCTTGTTCTGTTGGTTGAGTTGGCTCATTTTCAGCCCGGTCGTGTTCTTTTTGTCTGGCCAGAACTGGACATTCCAACTCTCTTCAAGCGCTTTAACAGGACCACGCTCCTGCCCCTGCAACGCCATCCAAGCCGTCATTGCTTGTTGCCATTCTGACTTCAGCTGCTCCAACGTCACAGCATCGCTTTGACAGTACGATTCAACTGCCGCTTCGAGCTCTGACGCTTGTGTTGCAAAGTTTACCGCTGAATTGAATTCTGTCAGGTAGACGCTTGTGCTCAAGTGCTGAGCGGTATCGGCCGAAAAGCCTAAGTTATTTTCATCTGATGAGTTTGATCCACCAGAAGATTGACACCCCGTTACAACCAAAGCTGATAACGGGAGTGCCCACAATTTACTTTTCATGAATTGTTTATTTTTCATGTTGTTACCTAATGTTGAGCATGGCTGCGCTTTTGATTATAGATTTACTTAGCGCATAGCAAAGGAAATTCACAAGCTGGTATCGCTATTGTGAATTTCCGATAAAGATATAAAGCCTAAAATTATAACGAATTTAGGAATGCGATAAGCGCGTCACGTTCAGACTTATTCAATTTAAGTACGTTCTGTTTTGCGTGCTCAGCCTCACCACCATGCCACAGAACAGCTTCCATCACGTTGCGAGCTCGGCCATCATGCAGTAAGAAGGTGTGACCGTTGACTTCTTGCGTATAACCCAAGCCCCAAAGCGGTGTAGTACGCCACTCGCGGCCATTGGCTAAATACTCAGGTCGGTTATCCGCTAAACCTTCGCCCATGTCGTGCAATAGCATATCTGTATAAGGGCTAATAAGCTGTTTAGAGAGTGCCGGTAAACCTTCTCGCTCCATGGTGCGAATATTGGTTTGGTGACAGCTTTGACAACCCGACTGTGCAAACAATGCCTGTCCTTTAATCACTTGCGGATCATCGACATTTCGGCGAATTGGAACCGCCAAGTGTTGAGAGTAGAACTCAACAAAGTCGAGAATATTGTCACTGACTTCAGGTTTTCCACCGTCAGGAAATTCAGTACAGGTCGATTGAGCAGATGTACAGTTTTCATTTGGAAACAGATTGCTTGTTAAGCCTAAATCACCATTAAACGCAGCGGCATTTTGCTGCATGAGATTTGGCTGTCCCGCTTTCCATCCGAAACGGCCTAGAGTCATCTCATTTGTTTGCACATCTAGCACTTGGTTTGCTTTGCCTGACACACCTTGATTCGCTTGTTTTTGTTGTTTAGCAAAACCTAGAATTGTCTCTTCTGGAATACTTTCAAGCAAACCCAGACCAATCATCGGTGGCGCAACACGTGCAGAGAACTGCGTTTTAGGGTGCATGTCTCCAAAAGCTAGCTCTGTGATTGTCAGTGTTGGCTTACGAAGTGTCACAACTGTGCCATCCGAAAAGGTTACGGGTACATCGGTATAAGAAATGTTGACCTTGCCTTCAGGCTTAACACCTTGAATTGCAAAATCTTGGAGTTGGCCGCCATAAGTAGGCTCTGGGATCACCCCATCACGGATAAAGGCTGTTTTCTGCTCTGGCGTTTCTGCTGGTATGCTCAGTCGTACCAACATTGAAACGGCATTTTCATCACCACTTTCGGGTGCATGCCCGCGTCCATCTTTAATATGACAGTTTTGACAGCCATTGGTATTAAATAGCGGACCTAAGCCATCACGCGCATCGGTGGATGATGGAGCTGGCACCCATGGGTTTCTAAAAAAGCTGTTACCTACGCTGAAATCGAGACGTTTGGTCATCGGTAGATTGGCAGCAGGTAGAGAGAATGCATTCGCTCCCTCTTTTTTAACGGTAGTTTTGCCGCCAGAGTAAACATCATGGGCGTGTAATGGAGACACAAAAAACAGAGCGGATAATAACGAGGCGGAAAGATACGACTTCATACATTGCCTTTGCTAAGTTGGTGAGTATTTAGCTTCGTTGTACTTTTTATGGGCTAATACTTAGGTTCATTAGATTGGTTAAACTTTGACGACCGAGGTGAGCTGTCATCTTTGGTTGGACATAAGAGCATTTCAACTCGTCGCAACCTATTCGACCTCAACAAATAAGGGCTCAAACGAGCCCTTATCAATAGTGGGATATCACAAGAGATTAAAACTCGTGATCAGCCGTGTCTGGGTTTAGGCTATCGATACCGATGATGCCTGCCGCACGCTCGATTGCTGCTGTTTGAGATACCAGAGCAACGATAGTTTTGTTCACTAGTGCGTTACCTGCAGCGTTGTCTGCCGCGATTAGCTGGTCGAAGTACTCATTGTTCTTCTCTGCTGAAGATACAAGTTGACCCACTTGTGCACGTGCTAGATCAAACTGCTTCTGGATCTCTTTTGCTGCTTGCTTATCTTTTTGTTCAACAAGGTCGTAGATGCTTGGACCAGAAAGCAATGTGCCGTCTTCACGCTTGTACAGACCAGTGTAAACGTTGTAGATGCCTTGCTCATTGTAGTAGTGAGAGTTGTGCGTGTTATCAGAGAAACAATCGTGCTCATCTTCAGTAGAGTTCGCTTCTAGTGCTACCTTCATACGCTCACCAGCAAGTTCACCCAGAGACAGTGAACCCATGCCGAATAGCATCTTACGAAGGCCATTGTCACTAGATTCAGCCAGTAGCTCTTGACGGTAGTTGCCCTTCTCGTCTGCAGACCACTGCTTTTCCATCCACTCTAGATCTTGAACTAGAAGTTCCGCAGCCGCTTTAAGGTAAGCACCACGACGCTCACAGTTGCCGTTTGTACACTCAGCACCAACAACGAAGTCTGTGTATGCACGAGCACCAGCGCCAGCGTTAGTACCGTTTAGATCTTGACCCCAAAGTAGGAATTCAATCGCGTGGTAACCTGATGCAACGTTCGCTTCAGAGCCGCCGATTTCGTTTAGTTCAGCGATTAGCTCTGGTGTGATGTTTGATGCGTCAACTTTAGTTTGACCAATTTGGAAGGTTTCGTTTGCAACGATGTTTGCACTTGCGCCTTCATTACCTAGCTCGTACTGGTAGTTTGTTGAAACGTAGTCGATTAGGCCTTCATCTAGTGGCCATGCGTTCAGTTGACCTTCCCAGTCATCAACCACTGCGTTACCGAAACGGAACACTTCTGATTGCTGATAAGGAACACGAGACTCCAGCCAAGCTTGTTTAACTTGTTCGAAGTTGCTCGCTGACGGCGAAGCTAAAAATGTGTCGATAGAAGAGTTAAGCGCTTTCGCTGTGATCACAGAGTCAGCAAATACCGCGTGAGCGATGTCAGCGTAGTGCTCGACAACTTGATCTTGGGTCACTGCTGCAAAAGATGAAGCAGAAGCAAAAATGAGTGACGAAGTAACCGCTTTAGTCACTAAAGATTTAATGGTCATGAAGCATCCTTGTTGAGCTTGAATTATTATTTATATTGGTAGTACAAACCATTATCATTTGCACTACTTGTTGCGATAATACAAAGTTACAATTTATTTGCAAGGCAAATACAAAAAAACCTCACATTTGTGAGGTTTTTGCTTCATTTTGTGTTAGGTGCGACACGCTAAACTACTCAATAGTTAAGTTGTGCTTACCGTGAGACACTTTTGCTTTTAAGTAACTTTCGTTACCCGATTTGATGTGGGCTGCTGTATTTACAACTTCTTCGATCTCAATACCGTACGATTTCAGCTCATTAATTTTTTTAGGGTTGTTAGTAATCAGACGAATCTTAGTCACATCTAACGCGCGTAACATCTCTGCCGCCTCAGTGAAGTCACGCAGATCATCACCAAAACCTAAGTGGTTATTCGCTTCATAGGTGTTCATACCCTCGCTTTGTAAGCGGTATGCATCAATCTTATTATAAAGACCGATACCACGGCCCTCTTGGCGAAGGTAAAGAATGATACCGCCCGATTCACCCATACGACGAATCGTCTCGTCTAGTTGTTCGCCACAATCACAACGTGACGAGTGGAACACATCCCCAGTTAAACACTCAGAGTGCATACGAACCAATGGGATGTCCTGCGTTGTGTCAGCTGCTTTGAAGATCACAGCAACGTGTTCTTTGTCTGTTTTTAAGCCGTGGAATGAAAGAAGCTCCGCATCAATGTTGCTGCTGGCCCCTACTTTAAAATCTACTCTGGCACGAACTTCCGCCATATCTACACTCACTTGCAATTCGTTGTATTTAACAGCGCTACGTTATTCATTTAAGTAATAATTTTGTAGCGAACAATCTAATGATAGACACTATGGCGCCGTTGATCACTTTTTTCAAGGCTCCGAGCCAACAAAATGTTATAATATAACACTTTTTGTTAACGGCATTAAAAAACCCCATGCCAACTAGGTTGACATGGGGTTAAAAATTAGACAGTTAGCTTAACTTAGCCGATCTGTTTCTGCTTCCAGATCACGAGTTGAATCCAGGCATTTTCCAACTCAGCCAACTCTTCTTGCGTCAGAAGAGATACTGTTGACTTAGCACTGTACTTGTCTGCCCACTGCTCTGACTGGACATGGCTATAAAACTCTTTTTTTAGATTTGAGATTACGTTTTCCACCAATACGTCCTTATATTAAAGTGCTAAGTCATATACGAGTGGGATATGTTACAAAATACCGATCATCAGGTAAACAATTAATTTAAATTTTTATGGACTCGCCTTAACACTTTTAATTAATAAATATATAAATAGAGACAATAAAAGAAGTGGGAATAGCCAAAGTAACCCGTTTGTCATATTGAACGCAGGCTTATATAGAACAAATTCACCATAGCGCGCTGTCATATATTCAATGATTTGTGTATCGGTTTTTCCAGACTTAACCATTTTAAATACATGAAGTCGTAAATCTTTTGCTATCGGCGAATTTGACTCAATCAAATTTTGATTCTGACATTGAGGACAACGCAATGTTTTAGCTAATGATATTGCTTGTTGCTGCTGAGCTAAATTGTCAAACTCAAATAGCTCTACTTCTATCGCTACCTGTTTGTTATTAGAGACAAATAGTTCATCCGCCTTTAATGATGAACTTATAGTTAATACACTCAAAAAACATAATACCAAGGCTACGTAATTCATAGTGCCGCCTTATTCGTAAAATAGTCAGCAAACTCCTGTTGCCAAATTTCTTGTGTCATAGCGCCCACTAGTTTTTTTATCACTTTACCTTGCCGGTCAACTAAATACGTCTCTGGAGTACCAATCACCCCTAGGTCTAACGCCAGCTCACCGTTCGAGTCACTTATCACTTTGCGGTATGGGTTACCCGCCGTTTGAAGCTCTCTAATCGCCGCCGTGGCCTTATCGCGATAGTTTAAGCCGATAATAGGAATATTATCGTCGGCAAGCTGTAATAAGACTGAATGCTCCTTCTTACATACGCCACACCATGACGCCCATACGTTAACCAATTGATAAGGGTGTGCGGTAACATCTTCTTTAGCCAAAGTCACCGACACCTTATCCGCTGTTGATGATTTGTCCCCTAGCGCACTGCCATCAGACAACAATAAACTTGGGAGCGAAAACTCAGGGAAATCTGTTGGGTGTTGCTCAGTCACGCTGACTTTCTGTGTCTTATTCAAAGCTAAGCCAAAGACTGCGACCACCAAGACACTTAATGCAAACAGAAGCACTATTTTATTGCGAACATTGGACTTCATAACTCGTCTCCTTTATTCGTCGTTTATACCTTTGTGCTACTAACACTATGCTTCCTAACATCATCAATAGTGCACCTAACCAGATCCAACGAACATACGCTTTATACTGGACTCTAAATGCGTAACCCTGGCTATCGACTTTCTCTCCCATTGTGATGTAGATGTCACCATGCCAGAACCACTTCATTGCGGGCTCACTCATATTCATCACCCGCACTGGGTAATGACGACGTTCAGGGGCAATGACAAAACGATTTGCGCCACTTTCAGCTTCGATAACGCCGCGCTCAGCAGTGTAGTTGTTCCCAACATACAACTCAGTTTGTTGATAGTTAAGCGTCCAGTCCATAAATTCAACTTGGCTGCTTGGTGCCAAACGATAGCTTGCTTCAAAGGAGTGGAAGCTGTTCATCCCCGCTCCTACCGCAAGCAGAGCCACGCCAAAGTGCGCCATCGACATCCCAAGTAACTTATGTTGATAACGTGTGTTTCGCGTTCGCCACAGACTATAACCATGTGTCGTTACTACCCAGCAAGCTAAACACCAAGTGACTAGTACCATCCATGACGTTGATAACCAGTTGCTCGTGAATACTTGTGACAGGTAGAAAAGTGAGCCACTGAGTATCGAAATCACGGCCAAAACAACCATCAATTTTGCTGTGCATTGAGGCTTACAAATAATCAGTGGAGAAACCCCCATCGCCGCCAGAGCGAGCAGCCCCAATGGGGCAATCAGCAAATTAAAATAAGGTGCGCCAACAGAAATCGTCCCTAAACCCAGCAATTCGAAAACCATAGGATAGAAGGTACCAAATAGAACAATCGACATCGCCAATATCAGCATCAATGCAGCAATTAGCACTATAAAGCCTTTGCTCTTGAAGCCTCTAATTGCTTGCGATTCGAATTGCTCACCTTTAATAATTAACAGAGAAAACGAACTCATTAACACGACCACTAAAATCGTCAGTAGCGCCAACCCTTTGCTTGGGTCAACCGAAAACGCATGTACCGATGTAAGGAGTCCGGATCGGACGATAAAGGTGCCTAAAATACTTAAGCTAAACGTGATAAAGGCTAAGCTGAAAGACCATTTCAACAGCTGCTTTTTACCATTAGCTACGCCCAAAATATGCAGGAGTGCGGTCGCGGTCAACCAAGGCAATAAACTCGCATTTTCGACCGGATCCCAGAACCACCAGCCGCCCCAACCCAGTTCGTAATACGCCCACCAAGAGCCAAGCGCAATACCCGCTGTTAAAAAACACCAAGCTACTAAACACCATGTACGACAATGTTTTACCCATTCGAGCTCAATAGGGTTTACCATCAAAGCCGCAACTGAAAATGCCAAAACGACAGAAAATCCGACATACCCTAGGTAGAGCAACGGAGGATGAAAAATCAACCCAACATCCTGCAACATAGGGTTAAGATCGCGCCCTTCACTCACGAGCACGGAGTTGAGTTCGAATGGGTTGGAAGCAACTAAGGAAAACCAAGCAAACACCGTCAGAAGCAGGTTCATTACCCAGAGGACAGCGTCGTGATAATCTGCTCGGTAGTGACTTTGCTTCGCGATAAGCCCTGCCCAACAACTTAAGGTCAGTACCCAAAATAACAATGAACCTTCATGCCCAGCCCACACCGCCGCTATTTTGAAGGCGCTCGGCAGTTGGGTATTCGAATGTTCAGCGACATAAAGAATTGAAAAATCATCTTGATAGAAAGCCACCGCAAGCATTACCACGGCAGCAATTGATAACAGAGAACCGGTTTGAGTTGCGCTACGAATGAAGGCAGAGTAACGCTTTGACTGAGTATACAGCCCCGTCAGATATACAATACTCACCAAGCTACTGAGTATTGCGACAGCGATGAGATTGAATAGCCCTAAAGAACCCAGCATATCACCTCGATATGGCCCCAATGAAGGGGCCGAAAAGAACAAACATAACCTACTTTATGCCAAAGTTAATTGACCAGCATAAAGTACAAAGGTACGAAGCATTAAAACACCGGCCAAGCTCAAGCATGTCACAGCGAAAATGTACACTCCGGTATGACGAACCGCTTTAGGAGTGAAAGCATTCAGCAGCAATGGTAGAACCATACCCACACCTATCACTCCGTACCAGAACCAACTCGCCCAGAAGCCACTGCCAATTGCATTCCACGCAGCTTGCTCACTTTGACCACCAGCGAAAATCAAGCCTGTAAAGAACGTAACGAGGACGAACAACTCAAACATCACTACTGGACGCTCAAAGCCGTGGATCCAAGAGATACTAGGCCCTTGAGGAGACTCTTTAAAGACCAGAACCCCGAACAAAATACAGGCTGCCGCACCGGACGATAGACTAGAGAACAAGAACAGTATTGGTAATACCGGGTTGTTCAACATTGGGAACGTGTTTAGCGCTGAGAGTAAGAAACCTGTGTATGCCGCAAGCAGAAGTGCCAACACAGCCAACAGAATTTCTGTCGCGTTTTCAAGGGGTTCAAATTTCCCAATGAGTTTCCCAACAAAGTCTAAACGTCCTTTAAGCCAAGTCTGTTCACTCAAAAACAGGGTGATTTGATCCCTAAAGATGATTCCGATCCAAACGAATAAGATCGCCATATACACTTGGAATAAAATCACACCCATCGACATCACAGACGTTGGGTTATAAAAGATCATGATCTTCCAGAAAGAGAGTGGCTTAGTTAGGTGAAACACCAAAATCAACAAGCCCGAAATGATGCCAAATGGCGCAAGAAATGCGGTCGCCTTTAGCACACCATTCTTCGCAGCATCGCCTTCAATAACCTTCCTCTTAAGGTAGATAGAGATCATCACCGCACCTGCTGACATACCTGCTAAAAACAGATAGATAGCGATGATCCAATCCCATACCACGGTTCCAGATTGGAAAGCTGTATCCCATGCACTCATAATCAAATCTCCCCTTTCTGATGTGGTACTTTGTAAAGCTTAGGCTGAGTGCCTAAATGGACTTTATCTCGGTAAACCACTTCGGATTTCAGCACTTGATTGATCTGACTATTTGGATCATTAAGATCACCGAATATCAGCGCTGTTGTTGGACAAGATTCCACACAAGCAGGCAGTTTTCCTTGCGCTAAATTAGTATCACGACAGAAATTACACTTATCGGCTGAACCGTCTTTTGGATTGAAAAAGCGAACTTGATAAGGGCAAGCCAACAGACAATAACCACAACCTACACACTTATCTTTGTGTACATCGACAATGCCAGTCTTCTCATCTTTATAAGCAGCACCAGTTGGGCACACCATGACGCACGGTGCGTTGTCACAGTGTTGACAAGAGTTTCGAGTAAAGCGGTAGTCAACGTCTGGGTACTCCCCTTGTGGCTCGCTGCGCACAATTTCTAACCTTGAAACGCCTTCTGGAACTTTATTCACCTCACGACACGCTTCGGTACACGCCGTACAACCGATACAAGCCGTTTCATCATGGATCATTCCATAGCGCTTATTGCCATCAGTCTGTACGCTCGCCAATGTTTTTCTACTGGTAACAACAGAGGTACCTGCTATTCCAGTCGTCATAATCACAGCGCCGGCACCAGCTAAAAAGTTTCTTCTAGAACAGCTCATAGATTACTCCTCCTCTTTCTTCTGGTTAAAGTCTGAGTGACAATCAACGCACAGTTTGATCGTTTGTTTCTTATCTAAACTCAATACCTTAGATTTATTAGCGTGCACATCATGACAATTCGAACAAGTTAAGTTTTTGGCATGAACATCATGCGTCCAGTTATCTTCCTGCAAATATTCAGGTTTATGACAATCTGTACACCCACTATTTGCCTGTAAGATCTTTTGAGGATCCAAAAATACTTTATTTGTTCCTTCTTGCGACTGTGCGGATCGATATTTGATCACCTCTGGAGCCCCTTCTCGGTGATCAGGACTTATATTACTGTGACAATCAGTACAGTTAATTTCTCGTCCAACAATATTATGTGCATCTACGCCATGTGAACCCAATAATGTTTCTTTGGAATCTTTATGACATTGAACGCACTTATAATCTTTATCGCGAATTAATTCGACTTCATGTCTATTTGATTCCGCTGATGTTATTTCAACGGATTCGGCAACAGCATGAATGGAATAACCATAGAGGCAGAATGCTAGAAGGGATTTAAGCATTATGACTATGGCCAATTTTATATTGCCCATTTTATCCTTTCCTTATATCGGATTTATTTAACTCTCAACTAAATAAAAATCCGATTAAACAAAAGTATCCTTAAACAGCACTATTACCGTCTAAATGATATCAATTCTTATTTTGGAAAAGCCACAACGCTTTCTATTAATAAGGATATACCTCTAATGGGTTAAGTTGAATTTTGCATCGGTGATTATGTGACCAAAATCACCATATTTAATTTATGGTTATATGCGTAAGTTATTGTTCTTTAATGAGAATAATTCTTATAACTCACCCACAAAAACCCACCCACCTACCCCTTTAGGGTTATTGTTGAGTTAGCGTGATTTATATCACTAGTGATAATTGATCTAAAACAACAATGCCTCAAGACGTAACAAAATGTGTTTGTTTATGAATTAATATAAACAGGAATTCTCCAATTCTTAATTTGAAATAGCAAACTCACAACGCTTGGTATAAAAATCAGTATATTGGAGATATCACTGTGAAAAAGCACTGGATACGTAATTCCGTCACAGCCTTATTGTTGGTGAGCACTTCTTTAGTAAGTGCAGCTAGCCTTGCTGCGTCAGAACAAAAAACAATTGGTGACCCTCGTAACGATCAATTCGAGCAAAACCACCCTGACCAATACCACTCTTGGCGACAAACGTCAGAGAGTGAACACATTGAAGACGCGCTACATGAAGACCCTAATATGGTGATCATGTGGGCGGGCTATGGCTTTGCAAAAGACTACAACAAAGCCAGAGGCCACTTCTATGCACTCGACGATGTAAGACAAACACTTCGTACTGGTGCGCCAATGGACGAAGGATCTGGCCCAATGCCAATGGCGTGTTGGAGCTGTAAAAGCCCAGACGTCGCGCGTGTTATCGAAGAGCGCGGTGAAGATGGTTACTTTGAGGGTAAATGGGCGCGCTTAGGTGAAGAGATCGTCAACCCAATTGGTTGCTCTGATTGTCATGATACTCAAAGCGAAGGCTTTAAAAACGGCGAACCAGCTTTGAAAGTCACTCGACCTTACGTAGAGCGCGCATTCGAAGCCATCGGTAAAAAGTTTGATGAGCAGAGTCGACTCGATCAACAAGCGTCTGTATGTGCTCAGTGTCACGTTGAGTACTACTTCACCGGTCCAAACAAGAGTGTTAAGTTCCCTTGGGATCAAGGTACAACCGTTGAAGATATGGAGCGCTACTACGATGCGCTTAACTTCAAAGATTGGACACACAAAGTTTCCAAAGCACCAATGTTGAAAGCACAGCACCCAGGCTATGAAACATGGCGTGAAGGCATCCATGGCAAAAACAAAGTTGTTTGTGTCGACTGTCACATGCCTAAAGTGACCAAAGAAGATGGCACAGTTTATACCGATCACAAAGTCGGAAACCCGTTCGACCGTTTTGAAGACACTTGTGCAAATTGTCACACTCAAAGCAAAGAGACCATGCAGAACATCGTTTCTAGTCGCAAAGCGCAAGTACTGAACATGAAGCTAACAGCCGAGAAGCAGATCGTTGCCGCACACTTTGAAGCGGGCGCTGCGTGGGATGCGGGTGCAACTGAAGAAGAAATGCAGCCCATCCTACAAGACATTCGTCATGCTCAATGGCGTTGGGACTATGCGATTGCCTCTCACGGTGTACATATGCACGCTCCTGAAGTTGCACTAGAAGTACTAGGCACCGCGGTTGATAGAGCTGCAGATGCTCGTACTAAGTTGGTTCGTCTGTTAGCGAAGAAAGGAATCACAGATCCTGTAGAGATCCCAGATATCTCAACCAAAGCAGCTGCACAAAAAGCATTGGGAATGGACATGGATAAGATGAATGCTGATAAGAAGCACTTCCTAGATACTGTCGTTCCAAAATGGGATGAAGCGGCTGAGAAACGTGAAGCAAATTACGACTACTAATTAGCGGCACCTGCAAGCGCTGACGACAGCTCAAGTTGAGAGTATCCATACTCTATGACCAAAAGCTGCTTTTTAACGCTTTAAAATAGACGTCATTATCAAATCAAGCCACACTCTATGTGTGGCTTTCTTTATTTTATCAATCCACTTGAGAGCCGATGGAGAATCAATGAAAACAACACTCGTCATCACTGCACTGTGTGTAAGCTTAACCTGTGGTATTGCTCAAGCTTCAGAGCGAGCAAAAACGGGATGGGAATGGATAGAACAAGGCGCCCTGGTTGTTGATGTCAGAACGCCACAAGAGTTCGCAGACGGTCACTTAGATAATGCGATCAACTATCCTCTGTCAGAGATACAGCAGCATTTTGCAACAATCGACAAGGACACTCAAATCGTCTTGTACTGTCGCAGTGGCAATCGTTCAGGGCAAGCTTATCAATGGTTAGAAAGGCAAGGCTTTACCAATCTACACAATGCTGGTGGCTTGGTGGAGATGCAACAAAACAAATAAGCTCTCACCTGTTCTCAAATTTCAGACCGAGAGCACAACCCTCAAGCAAGATCGCAAATTGATCCTGACAAGCTAATCAGTATTAGGCTTTTTCTTAAAGCATCTGCTTAGCTTGGTTAATTGAGTGGATGATTGAAACTCTGTCGAGCCCTTGTTGGTTCGAGTCCAGCAACTGAGTCCAGACATCGATCGCTTGTTGATATCGCATACTAATGAAGTGATCGCTCGCAATCAGCATTAAAGCCGTGCGATCATTTGGATCCAGATCTAACGATCGATCAAGCAGCGAAGTAACCTCCTCCCCCATCAATTGCTTATTCGCGTAGTATAATGCCGTGGCTTTCGCTGCAAACAGGCGCGCTACAGGGGTATTCTCTAATCGGATGGCATAATCATAGCTTGTTACTGCTGCTGAAAATTCACCTTGCTCTAGGTAGACACTGCCAAGTTTAAACCAGATTTCCGCTTGGTTAGGATCTTGCTCTAGCTTGCTCTGCAGTTCGCTTTGATAGTTCGCGAAGGTAACGGGTTGTGAGTCGGAAAGCTCAGGTTTCGGTACCTCTTGTTTCATTAAGTACCACAGAGCAACGGTTCCCAGAACAGCGAGCAATCCCAATCGTATGTTTATATGGCGTACCTTCTTGCTGCGACTACTCATAATGATCATCGAAACGATAAAGAGGCTTGTAAGTAGGATCGAGATCAACAACCAGTTTTCCATGTAATTCTCCTAGGCTAGAAGTCTTACTTTACCTATTTATCCAGCGAGATACTTTGATCGAGTTTACGAACTTTCCTGACTTTGGTATTGAATTCAGAACACAAAAAAACCGAGCACTAAGGCTCGGTTTTTATTAATAAAATCACGTTAAACGAAAGATTTTATTCTGCGTCTTGCTCATCTGAAGATGCGTCTGCAGCTGGTTGTTCAGCTGTTGCTTCTGGCGCTTCGCCTTCTGCAACTTCACCTTCAACAACTTCGCCTTCTACAATCTCAGCTTCTTCTACTTCGTCGATGCGCTGTAGACCAACAACATTCTCATCGTCAGAAGTACGGATTAGCGTCACACCTTGCGTATTACGGCCAACTTGGCTTACTTCCGCTACGCGAGTACGTACTAACGTACCTGCGTCGGTGATCATCATCATCTCATCGCCTTCTTCAACTTGAACAGCACCAACAACTGGGCCGTTACGCTCAGAGACTTTGATAGATACAACACCTTGCGTTGCACGACCCTTAGTTGGGTATTCTGCTAGCTCAGTACGCTTACCGTAACCATTTTGAGTCACAGTTAGAATGTCACCTTCATTAGAAGGAACAATCAACGACACAACTTGGTCATCTTCTGGAAGCTTCATACCGCGAACACCCGCCGCTGTACGGCCCATCGGACGAACTTTGTCTTCGTTGAAACGAACGACTTTACCCGACTTCGAGAACAGCATGATATCGCTATCGCCAGTTGTGATGTCTACACCAATTAGCGAGTCATCATCACGTAGGTTAACTGCGATTAGGCCGTTAGCACGTACGTTTGCGAACTGATCCAGAGATGTCTTCTTAACAGTACCGTCACCCGTTGCCATGAAGATGAACTTATCTTCAGAGAACTCAGAAACAGGTAGGATTGCTGTAATACGCTCACCTTCTTCTAGAGGAAGAATGTTCACGATTGGCTTACCACGAGCGGTACGGCTTGCTAGTGGTAATTGGTAAACTTTCAGACGGTACGTCTTACCACGAGTCGAGAAACATAGGATGTTATCGTGAGTATTAGCAACAAGCAGACGCTCAATGTAATCCTCATCTTTCATCTTAGTCGCACTCTTACCTTTACCACCACGACGCTGTGCTTCGTAGTCGCTCAGGATTTGGTATTTAACGTAACCTTCGTGTGACAGCGTCACAACAACGTCTTCTTGAGCAATAAGCTCTTCCATGTCGATATCGTGGCTAGCTGCAGTGATCTCTGTGCGACGTGCGTCACCGTAGATATCGCGAACTGCTTCCAACTCTTCACGGATCACTTCCATTAGACGCTCAGTGCTTGCAAGGATGTGCATTAGCTCAGCGATTTCTTCTAGAAGTGCTTTGTATTCGTCTAGAATCTTCTCATGTTCAAGGCCAGTTAGGCGGTGAAGACGAAGTTCTAGAATTGCTTGCGCTTGCGTTTCCGTTAGGAAGTATTGACCGTCACGAATGCCGTATTGATCTTCCAACCAATCAGGACGAGCCGCGTCAGTACCTGCGCGCTCAAGCATTGAAGCAACGTTACCTAAGTCCCAACCACGCGAAACTAGGCCAACTTTTGCTTCTGCTGGCGTTGGCGCGTTCTTGATGAGTTCGATAACTTCATCAATGTTCGCTAGAGCCAGAGATAACGCTTCTAAGATGTGTGCACGATCACGTGCTTTTCTTAGTTCGTAGATAGTACGACGAGTCACAACCTCACGGCGGTGATCTACGAAGCACTTAAGCATGTCTTTCAGGTTAAACAACTGTGGTTGGCCGTTGTTTAGAGCAACCATGTTGATACCGAAAGTCGTTTGCAGTTGAGTTTGTGCGTATAGGTTGTTTAGAACCACTTCGCCCACTGCATCACGCTTACATTCAATAACAATACGCATACCGTCTTTATCAGACTCGTCACGTAGTGCACTGATGCCTTCTACTTTCTTATCTTTAACCAGTTCAGCAATCTTCTCGATCAGACGAGCTTTGTTTACTTGGTAAGGGATCTCAGTAACGATAATGGTCTCTTTACCATTCTTCTCTACTTCAATATCCGCTTTTGAACGCATGTAAATCTTGCCGCGACCTGTCTTATAAGCATCTACGATGCCTTTACGACCGCTGATCAGCGCTGCTGTTGGGAAATCTGGACCAGGAATATAGTCCATTAGCTCATCAATCGTGATCTCTTCATTATTGATGTAAGCCAAACAGCCATCAACAACTTCACCTAGGTTATGAGGTGGGATGTTGGTCGCCATACCTACCGCGATACCAGAAGCACCGTTTACCAGTAGGTTAGGAATTTTCGTTGGTAGAACCGCTGGGATCTGTTCTGTACCGTCGTAGTTAGGTACGTAGTCCACCGTTTCTTTATCAAGGTCAGCCAAAAGCTCGTGAGCAATTTTCGCCATACGAACTTCGGTATAACGCATTGCAGCCGCGGAGTCGCCATCGATAGAACCAAAGTTACCTTGGCCATCAACTAGCATGTAACGCAGTGAGAACGGCTGAGCCATACGAACAATAGTGTCGTATACAGCGCTATCACCGTGCGGGTGATATTTACCGATTACATCACCTACTACACGAGCAGATTTTTTATATGGTTTGTTCCAATCATTACCTAGTACATTCATCGCGAATAGAACGCGGCGGTGTACTGGCTTTAGGCCATCACGCACATCAGGAAGGGCACGACCAACGATGACGGACATCGCGTAGTCTAGGTATGAACCTCTAAGCTCATCTTCAATATTTACGGGCGTGATCTCTTTCGCTAGATCGCTCATAGAGCCATTTTCCCTCTATAGTCAGATCGTATTTTTGAATACGTATAAGACCGAAAAATATAACACAAATTTACCTTGTGAGGCATCACTTTCCCTATCCTTTTATCATCTTGTGAGCCTTGTAGCCAATCAATTGATGAGAAATTGCACGTCATCATCATATCTTGCTGAAAGATGGTTACTTTGCATCCAACAAATTCGCAAAATTGTAGATCTTCTGGTCAGAGACGAAAGCCAAGTTATAATGCTCTCAATTTCATGGATGCATTATTTAACTTGGAAATGCCGATTATGACCAAATCACAGAACGTCGACCCAGCAGAAATCAAAAAATTCGAAGACATGGCGTCACGCTGGTGGGATCTCGAAGGCGAGTTTAAGCCTCTTCACCAAATCAACCCTTTACGCCTTAACTACGTGCTAGAAAAAACAGAAGGCCTGTTTGGAAAAAAAGTTCTCGACGTAGGTTGTGGTGGCGGCATTCTTGCTGAGAGCATGGCAAAAGAAGGTGCGGTTGTAACCGGTCTAGACATGGGTAAAGAGCCTTTAGAGGTTGCTCGTCTACACGCCCTTGAGACTGGCACTAAGCTTGATTACATTCAAAGCACCATCGAAGATCACGCAGAGCAAAATCCACAAGCTTATGACGTAGTCACTTGTATGGAGATGCTTGAGCACGTTCCCGACCCTCAATCAGTGATCACAGCTTGCTCTAAGTTAGTGAAGCCTAACGGACATGTCTTCTTTTCAACGCTGAACCGCAACTTTAAGTCTTACTTGTTCGCTATTGTTGGTGCAGAGAAGCTATTGAAGATCGTCCCAGAAGGTACTCACGAGCACGAAAAGTTCATTCGTCCTGCTGAGCTCATCAAGATGATCGATAACACGCCGCTTCAAGAACTCGGTATCACTGGCTTGCATTACAACCCACTAACGGACACGTACCGTTTGGGAAGTAACGTAGATGTTAACTATATTGTTCATACAAAGAATTTTGTGTAAATCCTGCCAATAACCCCATAAAAAATAATTTAATTTAGACCAATGAAAAAGGTTGCAATTACCATAAGTTTGCGACTTTTTTCAGTCTAAATTTCGTGCTCCCGATTCCATTTTGACCATCTAGATTCAATTTTGACCTTTGAAAATCCGCCTCCTCTTTTGCCCAAAGATCAAGGAATTTTTTTTTATGAGCGCGCAAAATTAAACCATCATTAAAAAGCCAATTTTCTACAATCAAGTGAGAGCTATCCTCATCAGTTAGTGGTCACTTACAGTTTTTTTTCAATTTAGTAGTTATCCACAAGAACTCCCATTTCTTTGCCTTGAAAAATCTCCGGCCTAGCACTATCTTGTAACCCAACAAACAAATGACCCCTATATGTTGTGTTTGAACTACAATATATGGGTAGACCAAGATCACAAAGCCGCCATGTAATTTACAAAAATTACACAGAAATAGACAAAAACACGGCTTTAATCAGTTTTGTTAGGGAAATTAAGCAGAATGAACCAACAACTTACTGTTACTAAGCGTAACGGTCGCAAAGAAACGATTGATCTAGAAAAGATCCACCGCGTGATCACATGGGCAGCAGAAGGCTTGCACAATGTTTCTGTATCACAAGTAGAATTGAAAGCTCACATTCAATTTTATGATGGCATCACCACGACTGACATCCATGAGACAATCATCAAGTCAGCTGCGGATCTGATCTCAGAAGAGACTCCTGATTACCAATACCTTGCAGCACGTCTAGCGGTATTCCACCTACGTAAGAAAGCGTACGGTCAATACGAGCCGCCAGCACTGTTCGACCACGTTGCAAAACTGGTTGATATGGGTAAATACGATAGTCACCTACTGGAAGACTACACGCCAGCTGAGTTTGCTGAACTGGATCAATACATCGATCACAAACGCGACCTAGATTTCTCTTACGCAGCGGTTAAGCAGCTTGAAGGTAAATACTTCGTGCAGAACCGTGTAACGAAAGAGATCTACGAAAGTGCTCAGTTCCTATATATCTTGGTTGCTGCTTGTCTATTCGCTAAATATCCGAAAGAGACGCGTCTTGATTACATCAAGCGTTTCTACGATGCAGCGTCGACATTTAAGATTTCCCTTCCTACGCCGATCATGTCTGGCGTACGTACGCCTACCCGTCAATTCAGTTCTTGTGTACTGATTGAGTGTGGTGACAGCCTAGATTCAATTAACGCAACGGCGAGCTCAATCGTACGTTACGTCTCTCAACGTGCTGGTATTGGTATCAACGCTGGTCGTATCCGTGCTCTAGGTTCTGAGATTCGCGGTGGTGAAGCATTCCACACAGGTTGTATCCCATTCTACAAGTACTTCCAAACAGCCGTTAAGTGTTGTTCTCAAGGTGGTGTGCGTGGTGGTGCTGCAACAGTGTTCTACCCACTATGGCACGGTGAAGTTCAGTCTCTACTTGTACTGAAAAACAACCGTGGTGTAGAAGAGAACCGTGTTCGTCACATGGATTACGGCGTACAGCTGAACAAGCTTATGTACTCTCGCCTAGTTCAAGGCGGTAACATCAGCCTATTCTCACCATCTGATGTACCTGGCCTATACGATGCATTCTTCGAAAACCAAGAACGTTTTGAAGAGCTGTACGTGAAGTACGAGAACGATCCATCAATCAAGCGTGAAACAGTGAAAGCGGTAGAGCTATTCTCTCTACTCATGCAAGAACGTGCTTCTACTGGTCGTATCTACATTCAGAACGTTGACCACTGTAACACTCACAGCCCATTTGATGCTGAAGTAGCACCAGTTCGCCAGTCAAACCTATGTCTTGAAATCGCGCTTCCAACTAAGCCGCTTACAAACGTAGAAGATGACGAAGGTGAAATTGCACTATGTACGCTTTCTGCATTCAACCTTGGCGCGATTGAATCTCTTGATGACCTAGCAGAGCTTTCTGACCTAGTGGTTCGTGCACTTGATGCACTTCTTGATTACCAAGACTACCCACTTCCAGCGGCTTACAAGTCAACAATGAACCGTCGTACTCTGGGTGTTGGCGTTATCAACTACGCATACTACCTAGCGAAAAACGGTGTTAAATACTCAGATGGCAGCGCAAACGGTCTAACTCACCGTACATTCGAAGCTATCCAATACCACTTGTTGAAAGCATCGGTTGAGCTTGCGAAAGAACAAGGTAAGTGTCCTTCGTTCCACGAAACGAACTACGCGAAAGGCCTATTGCCAATCGACACTTACAAGAAAGACATTGATCTTGTATGTGAAGAACCTCTTCATTACGACTGGGATGCACTACGTGAAGAGATCGTTGAACACGGTCTACGTAACTCAACACTAACAGCGCTAATGCCTTCTGAGACTTCTTCTCAGATTTCTAACGCGACTAACGGTATTGAGCCACCACGTGGTTTCGTTTCTGTTAAAGCATCAAAAGACGGTATTTTGAAGCAGGTTGTGCCTGATTTCCTAAATCTAAAAGACAACTACGAACTACTTTGGAACATCGGTTCTAACGATGGTTACCTGCACCTAGTAGGTATCATGCAGAAGTTTGTCGACCAAGCGATTTCAGCCAACACAAACTATGATCCAAACGTATATGAAAGCGGTAAAGTACCAATGAAGAAACTTCTTCAAGACCTACTGACTGCTTACAAGTACGGTGTGAAGACGCTTTACTACCATAACACTCGTGATGGCGCGAAAGATGAGCAAGGCGCAGTAGCACAAGAAGACGATTGTGCAGGCGGCGGTTGTAAGATCTAAGCATAAGTAACAAACATAAGAACCCAGAGAAGCCTTCTTCTCTGGGTCTAAAGCATTAACGAGGCCTGTTAGATAGGTCTGGAAAGGATTTGAGGCATTCATGGCTTACAGTACTTTTACCCAAACAAAAAATGACCAACTAAAAGAACCTATGTTCCTTGGTCAATCTGTAAACGTAGCGCGTTACGACCAACAGAAATTTGAAATCTTCGAAAAGCTAATCGAGAAACAACTGTCTTTCTTCTGGCGTCCAGAAGAAGTTGACGTATCTAGCGACCGTATCGACTACAACAAGTTGCCAGAGCACGAGAAGCACATCTTCATTTCAAACCTGAAATACCAAACGCTTCTTGACTCAATTCAAGGCCGTAGCCCGAACGTAGCGCTTCTGCCATTAGTTTCTCTTCCAGAAGTAGAAACTTGGATTGAGACTTGGTCTTTCTCTGAAACGATTCACTCTCGTTCATACACGCACATCATCCGTAACATCGTGAATGACCCAGGCGTTGTATTTGACGACATCGTTGAAAACGAGCACATCTTAGCGCGTGCAAAAGACATCGCACACTATTACGATGAGCTAATCAAGCTGACGTCTGACTACCACCGCTACGGCGAAGGTACACACAACATCAACGGAGAAGAGATCAAAGTATCTCTATACGAGTTGAAGAAGAAACTGTACCTATGTCTGATGTCTGTAAATGCTCTGGAAGCTATCCGTTTCTACGTAAGTTTTGCATGTTCGTTTGCATTTGCAGAGCGCGAGCTAATGGAAGGTAATGCGAAAATCATCAAGCTAATCGCTCGTGATGAAGCACTGCACCTTACGGGTACTCAGCACATGATCAACTTGCTGCGTAACGGCCAAGATGACTTCTCATTCATGCAAATCGCTGAAGAGTGTAAGCAAGAGTGTTTCGACCTATTTAAAGATGCGGCTGAGCAAGAGAAAGAGTGGGCAGAATATCTGTTCAAAGATGGCTCTATGATCGGTCTAAATAAAGACATCCTGTGCCAATACGTTGAGTACATTACCAACATCCGTATGCAAGCGGTGGGTCTAGGTACTGCTTACCCAGAAGCAACGTCTAACCCTATTCCGTGGATCAACGCTTGGTTGTCTTCAGATAACGTTCAAGTTGCACCGCAAGAAGCAGAAATTTCATCTTACCTAGTTGGTCAAATCGACAACGAAGTAAGTGCTGACGACTTCGAAGGTTTTGAACTGTAATGCCGACTCTCAAAATCAACAAACTCATCAGTATTGAGTCTAATCCTTCTAACACTTTGTTGGAGACCATGGAGCAAGCAGGCCTTGAGCCTGAATACAACTGCCGTGATGGTCACTGCGGCGCTTGTCGTTGCACGTTAGACTCAGGTGAAGTCGAGTATGTTGGTTTTGCTATGGCTTACACACAGAGCAACGAAATCTTGCCTTGTATTTGTAAGGCTAAGACAGAATTGTCGTTGAGTAATGTTATCCATCGCAATAAGCAAAAACGCGCTTAAAGATGAAATAACTCAGCACCGATAGCAAAATTCAAAGGGCCCGATAATTAATATTATCGGGCCCTTTTTTACATACTGATATTCGTTTTAGATGCTGTGGGTCACTGAGCGTTTGTTATAAGACAGCGTTGGGAATGAACAGCTCTTTAATGCGTTTAAGTGAGGTGAACTGGCCAAACATCGGTTTGTTTTCTAGATGTCTTCGAAGCATGTCTGCGGCCACTGTTTTTATCACCGTTCTAGAGTCTTCCCGGTTATATGAACGATGGAACTCAAACACTTGCCCCCACTCTCCTGCTGGCGTCGATAGTGCAACACTAAAGGTTTTATCCTCAAGTTTGCCAGTGACGAGAGCCAGGTCCGTGGAACATTTCTCTCTTGTTGCTCCTGCCAAAGCTAATGTCGCCGCTAAAGGATCGCTCTTATCAATCTCACTGCCTTTGCTCTCGGCCATTACCCAAGAATGCCCAAAGCAATTTTCAAGGTTTTCATCCGACTGCAGCCATGCGGACAGCGCGCCCTTGGTCGATACTTCTGATACCGATAAGGTTTTGTGCTTCTCGCTCAACAAGTGCCCTAAATGTTCAACCATCGGCTCATCAACACTCACAACATTGCCTTCTAGCAGCTTATGCACCATCTGAAGCAGCTTCACGCGAACCTCGAGACCCGATTTAGGCCCAAACAGTTTTACCTCAATAAAGGGCAAGTAAGAGCGGTAGCCTAATTCATAACCTTCAGGCAGTTTAAGCTGGTCTAGAATATCGGAGATCCCCGACTCAGAGAGGCCAAAGGTGTAGAGGCGGCTGCACTCAAAGGCACTGATTTCCGGATAGCTTCGAGCTAAGTCAGGCAAAATTTGGTCTTTAACCATCTTTTTAAACTCACTCGGAACACCAGGAGTAAAGTAAAATGTCGCATCGTTGATTTTAAGTTTGAAACCACAAGCGGTACCAACAGGGTTATCTACGATTTGTGAATGTTCCGGCAGCATAGCTTGTTTGAGGTTACTGTCTGGCATCTTAGCGCCACGAGCTGCAAACATACTCTCCATACGTTGTAACCAATCAGGGAAAAGAACCAGCTTTTGATCAGCAGCACTTGCAGCCGCTGCGGCACTCATGTCGTCCGTCGTTGGCCCTAAACCGCCATTAACGATGACCACGTCGTAGTTAAAGCTCAGCATCAAAAGTTCTTCCACCAGCGCACTCATTTGGTCACCGACAGTAGAGCGCTTTGCCAAAACGAAACCATGTTGATAAAACTCAGCGGACATCCAAGCGGCATTTGTGTCTACAATGTCTCCGTGAAGAACTTCTTCACCTGTACTTAACATTGCGATTTTGGTCATATTTTCATCCCTTGCTGTCATATAAAGACGCTGCATTATTTTTAAAGTGGTCTATCTTCTATGTTTAGGCGTTTAACTCATTTCACAAGTATTAATGATGTGAAATTTAATATTATCTTTCTGAAAGCGCACAATTATTAGTTCCATAAATCAGGTAATTAATGGATAATTGTGACTTTGCTCAACCTACCAACTCTTATGGAGACCCTTGTGGCCAAATCACCGTTATTAGCAAAGGTTACTGCTGCATTTTCACTACTAATGTCAGCGAACTCGGTTGCAAGCCAGTACGATTTCGACCAACCATTCAACCTTTCATATGCGGATGATTGTACTCAAGAGTACTGCGTAAATGAAAACTTGTACACTTACAAGCCTAGTATCAATTACGCACTGAGCGAGTCAAACGAAGAGTACGATTTCTCAATCCAGCAACCAAAGCACCTTTTGATGAGTGAAGAGAAAGATTGGGATTACCTAATGGGCCAAACTTATACCATTCTCGGTCTAAGTGTTGCGACTGTAGGTTTAATGACATTTCTTCCTGAATCCATCACGAAGTGGGATGATGACCAACGTGACTTAAGTAAGCTTGGTCAAAAATGGAAAGACAACGTATCTAGTGGCCCAGTATGGGACCGCGATGAGCACTTCTTGAACTACGTAATGCACCCGTACTTTGGTGGTGTTTACTACACGGCAGCGCGACACGCTGGCTACAATGAGTTTGAATCTTTCATGTACTCTTGGACTATGTCGACTTTCTTCTGGGAATACGGTGTTGAAGCATTTGCAGAAATCCCATCTTGGCAAGACCTTTTCATCACACCATTCTTCGGTGCGGTTGTCGGTGAACTGATGTTAGAGGCCGAACAAGACATCGTTATGACTGGCGGTGAAGTAATGGGCTCAAAAACCATGGGTGATGTGTCTCTGTTCTTCTTGAACCCTGTTGGCCATATTCACTACTGGGTAAGTGATGCTTGGGGTGGCGATGCGGAAGTAAATCTGAACACTAACCCTTGGTGGAGTAACCAAGACGCGGCTAAGTTTGCATACGATGCTGGCGCGCCTTACGACTCTCAATTTGTGGGTATGAACTTCAAAGTGACCTTCTAAATCACTCAATAGATGTAATTCTTTCTAAAAAGCGACTCTCGAGTCGCTTTTTTTGTGCCCGACTCTTCATTAACTTGTTTTGCGTTGCAGCTTAGTTTCAAAAATTGACGCAGGTCAAATATTGTTCTTATCCAGCTTCTAAACTGTATGTAAGACAGATTATCTCGTTATTTCAAACGCTTATTAATGGCGTTCAATTGAATCTTTGGGGGCTGATATGAATAGTACATTTATCGTTAACTTTATTGGTAAAGCATCGCCTGCAACCATTAAACAACTCGCTGCAGTCACTCATGAAAACGGTGGCAAATGGCTTATAAGTAAAGTGAACTTCATTGAGGACCAAGTTGCCGGAGTCATCAAAATAGAACTCCCTGCGATTAATGAGTCCACAGTTAAAGAAGCATTTAGTGCCAATATAGACCTAACTGTACAATTCGTTGATGCCGACCACTCTCCACAAGTACAAGATACTATCCATCACCTTCGTCTAGATTCGAATGATCGCGCTGGTATCGTCAATGAAGTCACGCATGTATTAGATGGACAAGGCATCACGATTCTGGATATGGATTGTCATCGAGTCTTCATCGCAGGAGGTGGAGGTGTCAGCTCCAGCCTATTTACCGCCAAAATTGCCGTAAAACTCCCACTAGAGCTACCAATCCAAGACGTAGCCAACGAACTTGAGACGCTGAGTGAAGATACACGCGTCATGATCGAGAGTTAATTCGCTGACATACAACGGCTCTTTTATTGATTAACTTGTTGATATCAGAGCCTTAAGATCAAAGTTAGCTCGCAATTCTTACATAACTTACAAAAATCCCTTATATTTAGGCTTAAAAGCATTATTTATAAAAATGTAATCATATTATTTTTGTTACCATATGAATATATTTATATAATTTAATGGCTTAGGGTCTTGAATGTACAAAATTAACACGGAATGGCGTAGTAAAGCTTGTTTAGTATTCAGTTGTACCGCACTGCTTAGCGGATGCCAGAGTGGTCATGAAAGTAGTGAAAGCAGTACAAGTTCTTCTTCAGCGATCAACATATCAATTCCAGAAACTCTCAGTATCAATGAACCAACGTCAGGTTCAAGTACAGAAGCCGTCACGGTTACACTTTCAGAAGCGCTCACTAGCGACGTAAACCTAACGATTACGACTTCCAATGTCACCACTCGTTCTGCTGGTGACTTTAGAAATTATGACCCGCTAAGTAGCTCCGTGGTAACTATTCCGGCAGGCTCAACAACAGCCACACTGCCACTTAATGTTCTACACAATAACGTCTTTGAAGGCGCTAAGACGCTCCAATACTCGATTACAGCCCCTTCAAGTTCGTCGTACACCATTACCAACAACCAGGCGACTGTTACTATCAATGATGCCAATGCTCAACCAACTATCGGATTTAGCAACAACCTAAGTACCGTCGTTGAGGGTGACAGTGTGGTGCAACAAATGGTGCTAAGTAACTATTCGAGCCAAGATGTCACGATTACCTTGGTTCAAACCGGTATTGCGGCATCAGATGACTACACAGTTGATATGGCGAGCCTCAACGTTACGCTCTCTGCAGAAACCCTAACGTCAGACATTACTTTCTCAGCTAAGGATGATGACTTTAACGAAGGTGGTGAATCGGTCATCTACACCATGACTGAAGTCGGGAATGCAACGATAGACTCAGCAAAAAACACGCTAGCCTTCTATATTCCTGGCCAGAAGAATTTCAACGACACAGGCTACGTAACCTATTACGACGGAACTGCTTTTGATAGCACAACTCCACCAGCGAGTCATCCAAACCAAGATGCGGACTATGGTTTAGATAAAGCAGATGATATCGAGCACTCTGACGGCGAATATGGATTTCGTTACACA
Source organism: Vibrio fortis (assembly GCF_024347475.1). Lineage (NCBI taxonomy): Bacteria > Pseudomonadati > Pseudomonadota > Gammaproteobacteria > Vibrionales > Vibrionaceae > Vibrio > Vibrio fortis. The sequence goes on along the minus strand of NZ_AP025487.1, from coordinate 1,257,601 downwards.
AAATATGATGCTGACGGAAATCCGCTGTTACCGAGTGCAACTAACTGGGTTTGTGTGAAAGATGAACATACTGGCTTATATATTGAAGAGAAAGAAGCATCTCGCACTCTACCAACCCAATCAGAAATCGATGACTGGATCGAAAAGCACAAGAACGACCCAGACAATAACCCATATCCAAGCCTGTGGGATGATCATTCAAACTCATGGCGTAGTTCATCCTACAATTACACTTGGTATGATGCAGATACCAATACAAATGGTGGGTATACAGGAGCTCGTAATGATCTTCTATATAGTCAAGGAACGATCTCATCAGAATGTGCATACATAAATGATGGGGCCGGCAGTCATTATTGCAACACGAGCAGCTATATCAGCAGTTTGAACAGCCGCTCTGTATGCGGTATCACCGATTGGCGCCTCCCTTCTCCAGTTGAGGCGCGTTCATTCATTAATTTCAATGTAGTTCCTCAACCAGTCACTGAGACTACGCTCTTCCAAAACCTTGGTTCCAGATTCTTTACTAACTCTACTTCGGTAAAACAAGATGGTAGTGCTCGATGTATTGATACACAAACAGGAAAACTACAACTTTGTAATAAAAACATCGCTGGCGTGACTGGTATTGTTGCAGTGAGTGGAGGAATTGAATAATGAAATTCAACTTGTACATCGGGACAATCATTGTCCTTTTTAGCACTGATTTGCTCGCTCAAACGTGTGTCACTAACCAACCAGCCTCTCACCAAGATGGCCAGTTTATTGACCGAAATGATGGCACGCTGTTAGACGTGAGTACAAATTTACTCTGGTCTAAATGCAACGTAGGTGAAAGTTATAATATAGGTACGGGCAAATGTGACGGTACTGCAGCAGAATATGCAAATTGGGAAGATGCGTTAATTGCGACGCAGGATTCGAGTTTAACGACAATCGCTGGTCAATCAAATTTTAGGTTACCGAATATAAAAGAATTAAGCTCAATCGTAGACTATCGCTGCACAATGCCAGCAATAAACCTGACTTACTTCCCTACAACGACTAATGAACCATATTGGACCAACACACCAGATGCCAAGCAAATAAATGTAAATTACGATGGGTTAGTCATCGATTTCGGGGAAGCGCTCGAAGTAATTACAGCTCCAAGCGACGTTCCTAGTCCGTTAATTCGCCTGGTAAAAGAGTTTAACTAAGACTCAATAGTCGCATACAAAAAGAGCAACCCATCGGTTGCTCTTTTTATTTCAATCTACTTTACTGACCACTGTGACAGTGAGCGTTTAAAGTCTGAATAATCGAATTCGTTTAGCTTCTGTACTTCGCCACTTGAGCGCTCACAGTAGACAGAAGGCATACGCAGGCCATTGAACCAATTCAGTTTCACCATGGTATAGCCAGCACTATCTAAGATATGCAGACGTTGGCCAATCTCTAGTGGTTCATCAAAGCTTGCTTCACAGAACTGATCACCAGCAAGGCAAGAACAAGAACCAATCACGTAGTCATGCGTGCCATTTTCCGACGCTTCCAGAATCGATGCTGGCTCGTCATAGATCAGAGTATCTAAACGGTGTGCTTCTGTCGCTGAATCAACAATCGCCGTTTTCTTCACGTTCTCTACGATATCAACCACGGTCACAACAAGATCCGTAGTCTTAGTGATGATCGCTTCACCCGGCTCAAGGTACATTTGAACACCGTGCTTTTCAGAGAAAGCTTTTAGTGCCAAACCGAGCTTTTCAATGTCGTAACCCGGCCATGTAAAGAATACGCCACCACCCATACTCACCCAATCCAGCTTGTTTAGGTATTCACCGAACTGCTCAGAGATAGAGTCAAGTAGACCAATAAAAGCATCCACATCTTTGTTCTCACAGTTCATGTGGAACATCACACCATCAATATCTTCAAAGACTTCTGGTTGGATATGGTCAGCTTGAACGCCTAGGCGAGAGAATTGACGCGCTGGATTTGCCAAGTCTTGACCAGCATAGCTAACTCCTGGATTAAGACGCAGGCCAATCGATGCCTTGCCTTCAACAATGTGTCGGTAAGCTGCTAGCTGAGACTGTGAGTTGAAGATCATCTTGTCACAAATATCTGCTACTTCACGTACATCATCTTCGCTGTAACCAACGCTGTATGCATGCGTTTCACCACCAAAGGTTTCATGACCTAGCTTTACTTCAAACGGACCAGAGCTTGTCGTGCCGTCTAGATAAGGCTTAATGATGTCGAATACGCCCCAAGTAGAGAAGCACTTCAAGGCTAATACAAGCTTAACGCCTGAAATCTCTTTAAGCTGTTTAGCTTTCTCTAGGTTCTCAATCAACTTATCTTCGTTGATCATAAAGTATGGGGTTTTAAGTTCTTCTTTCTTAAATGTCATTTTCTATACGCGCTCAAGCAGCATCTAAAGATGGAAAGGTAAATTAAACAAGTTTGGTGTGATTTATTTTGATTTTGTCCTGTTCGAACGCAGTGAGTTACAAAATCAAAATAAATGATACCAAAGCTATAAGGAGATCATCATCGAAAAGGGAACAATCCATGTCCCCTTTAACTAGCAATCAAAACAAGAAATCAGTTCTTATTTTTTCAGCTCATGAATCACAGGAAGGCCTTGGCCTGCTTCAAGCTCTTGAACATGCCAGTCAAGACCGATACCCGGCATAGTTTCTAGGAATGGGTCTGGATTTAGCTGTTCCATGTTGAATACACCTTTGTCTGCCCACTCGCCACGGAAGAACTGAAGTGCAGCCGTAATAGCAGGAACACCAGTTGTGTAAGAGATCGCTTGATGCTCTACGTCTTCGTATGCCACTTCGTGGTCAGCGTTATTGTAGATAAATACGCTACGCTCTTTGCCATCTTTCTTACCTTGAACCCAAGTACCGATACACGTTAGACCCGTGTAGCCCGGCGCTAGTGATGTTGGGTCAGGTAGCAAGGCTTTAAGTACGTGTAGAGGCTGAACCACAGTACCATCATGCAATGTTAGCGGGTCTGGGCTTAGTAGACCGATGTCACGCATGCAGTTGAAGTAGTTTAGGTACTTGTCGCCAAAGCCCATCCAGAACTCGATACGCTTCGCTGGAATGAACTCTTTCATTGAGCGAACTTCATCGTGTGCCATTGAATATACTTTGTGAGAACCACAGTTCGGGAAATCAAACTCTAGCATGCGTGAGTGACAAGGAACCTGTTTCCACTCTTCGTTTTCCCAGTAGAAAGAATCACCTTGAATCTCAAGCATGTTCGTTTCTGGGTCGAAGTTAGTTGCAAACTTCTTACCGTGGTCGCCAGCGTTAACGTCCATCACATCGATAGTATCGATCTCATCGAACAGATGTTTAACCGCGTAAGCAGCAAATACAGAAACCACACCAGGATCGAAACCAGCGCCAAGAATACCTGTGATGCCTGCTTCTGCAAACTTCTCACGGTAGCCCCATTGCCAATCGTACGCTTGTGGTACCTGCTGACCTTCAGAACATAGGTCAACCGCTACTGATGTATCTAGGTAAGATACTTTTGCTTGGTAACACGCTTCCATGATAGCCATGTTTACCCACGGAGGACCCGCGTTGATCACTAGGTCTGGCTGAACTTCTTTAATTAGAGCAACAAGCGCATCAACGTCATCTGCGTTTACAGCGCGCGCCTCTAGTTTCTTAGTTGAATCTTTTAGGTTGTTTTTGCCCTTGATAGATTCGATGATCTTCTCACACTTCGCGATAGTTCGAGATGCAATAGTGATGCCACCCAGTACGTCGTTGTTCTGTGCTGCTTTATGTGCAACAACCCAACCTACGCCGCCTGCACCAATTTGTAGAATTGCCATAATATTTATTACCCTTGTTGTTCTGCTAGCTCAGCCGCTAGATTCTGAATTTTTGCAATGAGAGACTCGAAATCCGCCATATCTAAACACGGATTAAGGATGGTGAACTTTAATGCGCTCTTTCCATCAACCACAGTTTCGCCCAAAACAGCGACACCGCGAGTTAATGCCTCTAATCTTAATGTTTGGTTAAATGTGTCTAAATCCGTGACATGGCTATTAACGGCTCTAAACAGCACTGTCGACAATGCTGGCTCAGCTAATAGCTCAAAACCTTCGTGGTTTTGAATAAGGTCGGAGACCTGAAGTGTTTGTGCCAATAGGTGATCATACATCTCACCCAATTGTTCCTGCCCTACGCTTTGCATCGTCATAAAGACTTTGAGTGCATCAAATCGTTTGGTTGTTGCAATCGACTTATCAACTAAGTTAGGCAGCTCATCGTGCTCACGGTTCAAGTAATCAGCATGATGCAGTAGGAACTTGAAGTTCTGTTTGTCTTTAAGCAGCAATGCACCACAACTGATTGTTTGATAAAACAGTTTGTGGAAGTCGACACTTACTGAATCTGCTTTTTCAATGCCCTTAAGACGTGCTTTATGACTGCTCAAGATAAGAGCACCACCGTACGCACTGTCAACATGGAACCAAAGCTGTTGTTGCTGAGCGATCTGAGCAATAGAGTTTAGGTCATCAATCGCGCCGTGATCCGTCGTTCCTGCCGTGCCTACAACAGCAAACGGGATCAAACCTTCTTGTTTCAGCTCAGTAATTGCTCGCTCAAGCAGTTCCGTTTTTATGGTACCGTTATCGTTAGCATCAACACAGCGTACTGCATTCTCGCCTAATCCTAGCAAAGAAGCCGATTTTTGGACAGTGAAGTGAGACTTTTTAGAGCATAGAATACGCAACTTTTTCGCATACTCTGGAAGACCAAGCTTTTGAATCGAGTGGTTATCGACTTTATCGGCGATCCAATCTCGTGCTAGCAACAGTCCCATTAGGTTACTTTGAGTGCCGCCACTAGTGAAAATACCATCGCTATCCGCACCTAGCTCGTACTTGCCACACATCCAGTCGATGACCTTTTGCTCAACATAGGTTGCAGCCGATGCTTGATCCCATGAATCCATAGACTGGTTAAGCGCTGCAATCATAGACTCAGCAGCGACAGAAGCCATTAATGGCGGAGTATGTAGATGTGCAATACAGTCAGGGTGTTGTACAAAGATGGAGTTTTTAGCAACTAAGTCGGCTGTATCTTCCACCACATCAATCAATGAACCTTGAACGTTATCAAGATCCACCGCATTAATTGCAGCTTCTAGTCGTTTAGGTTCTAGCCCAGAGTATGGTGCGTCGACTTGCTCAAATACTGACTTCATCGCTTGAGTGGTTTGATTTAAAACCTTCTCAAACTCGTCGCTACCACCTACGCCAGTATGGATGAAGTGTTTCTTCCACTCACTTTTCGCACTATCACTTTCGACATGACTGCCGCCCGCTGCAAGAATCGCTTCTTCCATCACGCGCAGAGCAAAATCAATTTGTTCGAAAGTAATGATCATCGGAGGAAGGAAACGAACAACAGAGCCTTCACGTCCACCTTTTTCTACCATCAAGCCGCGTTCAAGTGCCGCACGCTGGATTTTAAGGGTTAGGTCACCATCAGCAATTGGCTCACCAAAGCTGTTCTTCTCACCGTTAGGGTTTTGAATCTCAACACCTAACATCAAGCCTTTACCACGAACTTCAGCAATACAATCAACACGTTGCTGAAGCTTTTCTAAACCGTGGCGAAGGTATTGACCCGCAATATTCGCGTGTTCAACAAGGTTATCTCGCTCGATAATTTCTAGTGCTTTCGCGCCAGATACCATTGCTAGCTGATTACCACGGAAAGTACCGGTGTGTTCACCTGCTTTCCATGTATCAATGCTTTTATCGAATACAAGCAGTGACATTGGTAAGCCACCACCAATCGCTTTCGATAGACATAGAATGTCTGGATTGATTCCTGACTCTTCAAATGCGAATCGGTGTCCAGTTTTACCAACACCACATTGGATTTCATCAAAGATAAGTAGGATGCCGTGTTCATCACAGATACGTCTTAAACCACGTAACCAAGATGCTGGAGCAGGAATTACACCGCCCTCGCCCTGAACAGGTTCGACAATCATTGCTGCAGGTTTCATGATGCCTGCTTCATCGTCAGCAAGTAGACGTTCAATATAACGAAGGCTTGCTTGGGCACCTTGCTCGCCACCTAATCCAAATGGGCAGCGCAGGTTGTATGGGAATGGCATAAAGTGAACATCAGACATCAAGCCGCTGCGGCGCGCTTTTGTGCCTAAGTTACCCATCATGCCCATCGTACCGTTAGTCATACCATGGTAAGCACCACGGAACGCAAACATGGTGTTACGACCTGTTGTTTGCTTTGCTAATTTTATCGCGGCTTCAACCGCATCGGCACCAGAAGGGCCACAGAATTGAATCACTGAGTTCTCAGCAAAATCCTGTGGTAAAAATGCTTTAACGCGATTAATAAACGTCTCTTTGGCTTGAGTCGTAATATCCAGCGTTTGATAAGGTAGACCTGAATCCAACTGAGCTTTTAGTGCTTGGTTAATCTCTGGGTGGTTATAACCCAGAGCTAACGTTCCTGCTCCAGCAAGACAATCTAGGAAGATTTGTCCACGCGTGTCTTCAACCAGAGCGCCATATGCACGCTTTATTGCAATCGGTAGACGTCTTGGGTAAGAGCGCACTGCCGATTCGTTCTGCTCTTGTTCAAGCAAGATAGCATCTGGAGTAAGATCATAAGTGCCTTCAACAACAGGGACTGAAGTTGAAAACGTGTGTGCGATAGTATTTGTATCGACTTCAAAGGCGGTAGTCATAAAAAATCCCTTGAATGTATTCATACTCCCTCCTAACAGCACATTGTTAGAAGTGAGGTATAGCTGTACGCCCGCGTAAGTCAAATGACAAACACGACAAAGCGCCGTCTAACGACAGCAAAATTTACTTAGCGTAAAATCAAGGTTCAGTAATGCTACTGTTTTGAAGGATCGGGCAAAGGTGGAGTACCGGCCCAATTGGATGTGAAAAGCTGATTCGCAGTGTTGTGTTAAGTGAGTTCAATGTTGGGTTTCCCATTAACATGGCATCAAGCGCCATAAGTATCCCGTCTATCAGTTAAAGAACTAACTGATACCTACCCTACGCAATGTCACAATCAGCCTGAATGGTCACTGCGCGTATCCCCCAGAAGCAATCGTTGCCCATTCCGAGATTGGGCGGGAAGGTAACATAGTTTTTAACACACTATCAATAGTTTTTAATATCAGCTTTATAAATACGAGGGATAGGATGAGAGTCACACGCTTGAAGAGATCCCCGGCTCGTTCGTCCCTCACGCCCGAGGATGACGAAAATAGCTCACAATTTCAGCCATCATTCCGTAGAGCGAAGGCGACGAACTAAACTCCCAATCAATCCGTCATTCCCTAGAGCGAGGATGACGAAGATAACCTCACTCAACCGTCATTCCTTAGAGCGAGAAACGAGTTCATAGGGAATCTCAAACAGCTCGTGAATTTTCAAACATCCGAATACAATGAAGCCCGAACATTTCTGTTCGGGCTTTACGATGTTCCAGATACAAAAAAGACTCATCACTTTTGATAAGCGTTTTTTAAATTGGAGCGACGCGGCCGGCTAGGACACGGGGTCAACTCGTGACCTAATGGCTCAAATAGTTTTACGATATTCCAGATGCAAAAAAGCTCATCGTTTCCGATGAGCTTTTTTTGATTTGGAGCGACACACGAGGTTCGAACTCGTGACCTCAACCTTGGCAAGGTTGCGCTCTACCAGCTGAGCTAGTGTCGCATTTGCTAAACAATGTTTAGACTTTATAGATGGTGCCCCGGGCCGGACTTGAACCGGCACAGCGCGAACGCCGAGGGATTTTAAATCCCTTGTGTCTACCAATTCCACCACCAGGGCACGCAATTCTTTATTGCGATGCCGTTACGATTCGTAAACACCATCTTAATGTCGATGCCAATCAACATTACAAAATTTGGAGCGACACACGAGGTTCGAACTCGTGACCTCAACCTTGGCAAGGTTGCGCTCTACCAGCTGAGCTAGTGTCGCATAGTATTCAAACTCAAAGTTTGAATGGAGGCGCCTCCCGGAGTCGAACCGAGGTCCACGGATTTGCAATCCGCTGCATAGCCACTCTGCCAAGGCGCCTTAGTAACTCCAATCGAATCGCTCATTGCCATCCTCTTGGGTACGGGATGCATTCTACGGAATCACACGATTGAGTCAACACTATTTTTGTATTTTTAATTCGTTTGAATAGAATTTATACGAAAAGGGCTAAATAGCTAACTTAATGTACAAAAAGGCCTAAGGAATAGGCGATTAAAGTTGATCACCATCACACTGTCACGTCATATGGTTACATTGATAGTGAAATTCAAAGATCAAAAAAGCGAGCCTAAGCTCGCTTTTCTCAATTAATGATATTGTTCATCCAACAAATCATCTTTGGCAGCCATTAAGTATTGAGCCATTGACCAGTATGTCAGAATGGTTGCGATATAAAGCGCAGCGTAACCAACCCAAATCATCCAGTCATCGTAACGCCAAATGAGTACCCACAAAGCAAACATTTGAGAAACGGTCTTTACCTTGCCGACCCAAGAAACGGCGACACTTGCGCGCTTGCCAATTTCAGCCATCCACTCTCGAAGTGCTGAAATGATAATTTCGCGAGCAATCATAGTGACAGCAGGAATTGTCACCCAGATTGAATGATAGTGTTCAGTAATCAAAATCAGTGCCGTCGCCACCAGAACTTTATCTGCAACAGGGTCGATAAAGGCACCAAAACGGGAAGTTTGGCCTAGCTTACGCGCTAGCATACCATCGAGCCAGTCAGTAAATCCGGCCACCCAAAAAACCATCGCAGCTGCAAAAGGAGCCCATTGATAAGGTAGGTAGAAAACGATAACGAATACTGGGATTAAGAAAAGTCTCAGTAGGGACAAAATGTTGGGTATATTCAAACGCATATTATTAGGCTCTTATCCATTGCGCGTTTATGGTGCGGGATTTTTACTATTGTTTCAATGCTTGATAAATGTTTTCTGCCAAAGAATGACTAATGCCCGGCACTTTGGCTATTTCTTCTACACTTGCACGCTTAAGCTCTTGCAATCCACCCATATATTTCAGAAGTGCTTGGCGACGCTTCGGCCCTACCCCTTCAATTCCTTCAAGTGCGCTCGTACGACGTGTTTTGCCACGCTTCGCTCGGTGACCGGCAATTGCATGGCTATGGCTCTCATCACGGATATGCTGAATCAGGTGTAAAGCCGGCGCATCTGTCGGCAGATTAAACTCTTCACCTTCTAGAGTGATTAAGGTTTCAAGACCAGGTTTACGAGTGACCCCTTTCGCAATACCCATCATTCTTGGTCGAACAGGCCAATCCCCCCAATATTGAGAGATAATCTCGTGAGCACGGTTCAGTTGGCCTTTACCGCCATCGATAAAGATGATGTCTGGAATCTTGTCCACATCGAGTTGCTTGGAGTAACGACGCTCTAACGCCTGCCCCATTGCTGCATAATCATCGCCTCCGGTTATACCCGTGATGTTGTAGCGACGGTATTCCTGCTTTACGGGCCCTTCTTGATTGAACACCACACAAGACGCGATGGTGCTCTCACCCATGGTATGACTGATATCAAAACACTCCATGCGCTTGATGACGTCCATAGACAAGACATCTTGAAGCTCTTTGAAGCGTTGATTAATCGTCATCTTATGATTAATCTTGGTGGTAATCGCCGTCAACGCATTGGTGTTCGACAATTTAAGATAGCGACCCCGGGTGCCGGAAGGGTTAGTATTGAAGTGGATCTTTCGCCCCGCTACTTCACACAAAGCTTGTTGAATTGGCGTAACGTCTTCCATCAAATCAGCATTGAGGATCAAACGAGTTGGAATGGTTCTCGCTTCATTGTGTGCAAGATAGTATTGGCTCAAAAAGCTCGAAAAGACCTCTTCTCTAACCGTGTTATTGGGGATCTTTGGAAAATGACTACGACTGCCAAGGACTTTCCCCTGACGAATCATCAGAATATGAATACATGCGACGCCATTTTCTTGCGCAAAGCCAAGTACATCCATATCTTCCATTGAGTCGTCAGATACGTACTGCTGCTCCTGCACACGGCGGATAGCCTGAATTTGGTCACGGAATGTTGCGGCCTGTTCAAACTTAAGTTGCTGACTCGCTTGTTCCATTTTCTGGACCAGAGTTTCCAAGACCTGATTGTCTTTCCCTTGCAAAAACAAACGCACGTAGCCAATCAATTCTGCATACTCTTCATCAGAGATGATTGAACTGACACAAGGCGCGGCACATCGGCCAATCTGATACATCAGACAAGGACGAGTACGATTGGCATAGACGGTATCTTCACACTGTCGAGCTGGGAATATCTTTTGCAGTAAGTGCAAGGTTTCTCGCACGGCCCCAGAATCAGGATAAGGTCCGAAATACTCACCCTTTTTCTTCTTTGCACCACGGTGCATTGAGAGTCTTGGGTGCTTATGATCGCTGATGAAGATATAAGGGTAAGATTTATCATCGCGCAGCAAAACGTTGTACTTAGGTAAGTACTGCTTAATGTAGTTGTGCTCGAGGATTAGGGCTTCTGTCTCGGTATGTGTGACCGTTACGTCTATCTTGGCAATGTTGCTGACCAAGGCGCGCGTTTTCTCGCTATCTACTTTTTTACGAAAGTAGCTAGTAAGGCGCTTCTTGAGGTTTTTTGCTTTGCCGACATAAATAACAACAGCCTCGGCGTTATACATACGATAAACGCCAGGCTGCTCTGTTACGGTCTTTAGGAATGAGACTGAGTCAAATGAGGATGTCACTATATAATCTCAGTGCTAGAGGGTCTCGGTGTCTAGCATTCCGTGTCTAATCGCTAAGTGAGTAAGCTCCACATCACCGCTGATGTCTAACTTACTGAACAGTCGGTAGCGGTAGCTATTCACTGTCTTAGGGCTTAGATTAAGTTGTTCTGAAATGTCCGTTACTTTCTGACCTTTGGTGATCATCATCATAATTTGAAGTTCACGCTCAGAGAGATCAGCGAATGGGTTTTCAGAGGCAGGCGAGAATTGGCTTAGGGCCATCTGCTGCGCAATTTCTGGTGAAATGTAACGCTGACCGCTGTTTACCACGCGAATTGCATTAACCATTTCGTCCGGACCTGCTCCTTTAGTAAGGTAACCAGCAGCCCCAGCTTGCATCACTTTAGTTGGAAACGGATTTTCCGTATGAACAGTTAAAACGATGATTTTAATGTCTGGGTTAAAGCGCAAAATCTTCTTGGTTGCTTCTAAGCCACCAATACCAGGCATATTCATATCCATCAAAATGACGTCTGTATTGTTAGTACGACACCATTTTGCAGCTTCTTCACCGCTTTCAGCTTCCCCTGCTACGTTCATTCCACGGACGTCTTCAATAATACGTCGTATCCCTGTGCGAACCAGCTCGTGATCATCTACAAGGAAAACATTTATCAAACTTGTATCTCCACACTATTAATTGGCTCTGCAACCACCGCATTGATTCATCTAATTGAAACAATTGAATAAAGGAACAGTGGATCGCAGCATTGCTGTACATCTTAACGTAGATCGTTAAAAAAAGCTCTGTTGAATATGTGCTGAAACACGAACTTTAGCAAGTACTTATTTACAAGAACCACAGTTATTCGACTAAGCTTTATTAAAAAACAATCAGTTAAGATGCCGACCATTTAATTTACACAAGATAAATATATTTTCAATACCGCGATTTGAACAATTGTTACAAATTCACCTTTTTGCTCTATAAGTCCCGTTATCGAGTCGCTAAAAGCAAAAAAAACTGGCTATTTTTAACGACTTTTGTATCAGCATCGGCACTAAGTGCTAGAATCGCATCTTGTTTCAAGAGCAGTAAATATTACAGGCGACGATATTGGATATTCAGCAAGGCTTTGTGCTGACAAGACAAGCAAGGGACTTCTCAGGTCAGACTCAAATTGATATTTGGGTCAGCACCCCGAATGGACCCACCCTACTCACCGTAAAAGGTGAACGCCCAATTTTCTTCATCGAGCAGTCTAATATCGAGATTTGCCGCGCGCTCGCGAAAGAAGCCGGGATTGAGTGCGAGATAAAAGCTTTGGAGCTCACTAACTTCTCGCACACACCACTCGCAGGTTGCTACACTCAACTAGTCCGTGAAAGCAACGCATTAAACCAAGCCTTCAATCAAGAATCAATCACTACGTTCGAAGCCGATATTCGTCTTGCCGATCGCTTCTTAATGGAAAGGTTCATCAAAGGCAGCATCGAATTTACTGGAAACGTCACTTCTCGAGCTCAGCATCAGCGTGTTACTAACACCAAATGTAGAGCGGGTGACTACTTACCTACCCTTTCCGTCGTCTCACTCGATATAGAGTGTTCAGAGAAGGGAATTCTCTACTCTATCGGCCTCGACAGCCCAATGGACAGTCGCGTCATTATGGTCGGCCCAGAGCAAGAAGCCGATACGGCTATTCAATGGGTAAAGGATGAAGCCGCCCTATTAGAAGCGATGATTGATTGGTTTAAACGCTACGACCCAGATGTCATTATCGGTTGGAACGTGATCGATTTTGACTTTCGTTTGCTTCATAAGCGGGCTGAATGGAACAAAATCAAGCTCAATATCGGCCGTGACAATCAACCGAGTTTTTTCCGCAGTTCAGCTCAAAGTCAGCAAGGTTTTATCACTATCCCTGGGCGTGTGGTTTTGGACGGCATCGATATGCTCAAAACCGCAACCTATCACTTTAGATCTTGGTCTCTAGAATCCGTTTCCCAAGAGCTACTTGGTGAAGGTAAAGACATCCACAACGTTCACGACCGCATGGATGAGATAAATCGAATGTTTAAGTTCGATAAGCCCTCTCTGGCCAAATATAACCTTCAAGATTGTGTTTTGGTTAATCGCATATTTGAGCAAACCCACTTAATAGAGTTTGCTATCGAACGTTCTCGCCTAACCGGTGTTGAGCTTGATCGTGTTGGTGGATCAGTGGCAGCCTTTACTAATCTATATTTGCCTCAAATTCATAGAGCTGGTTACATCGCGCCCAATCTACAGCCAGAAAACTGGATTGCCAGCCCTGGTGGATATGTGATGGACTCCATCCCGAATCTCTATGATTCAGTATTGGTTCTCGACTTCAAGAGCCTTTACCCCTCTATTATCCGCTCTTTCCTAATTGACCCGATGGGTTTAATCGAAGGGTTAAAACAAGACATCGGTCGCGAAGAGCATCAGGCTGTTGAAGGTTTTCGCGGTGGTCAGTTCCATCGTAGTAAACACTTTCTACCTGAGATGATCGAGACCTTATGGGCAGCACGTGATGTCGCTAAAAAGAACAATGAGAAAGCTTTCTCCCAAGCCATCAAGATCATCATGAACTCGTTCTATGGGGTTTTAGGCTCGTCCGGTTGCCGCTTCTTCGATACGCGTTTGGCCTCTTCGATTACCATGCGTGGGCACGAGATCATGAAACAGACCAAAGTTCTCATCGAGGATAAGGGCTATCAAGTTATCTATGGGGATACTGACTCTACCTTCGTATCTCTAAATGGCAGCTACAGCCAAGAAGATGCGGATGAGATAGGCCAATCACTGGTGGCTTACATTAACGAATGGTGGACCCAGCATCTCAAAGACAAATACAACCTAACTTCTATACTCGAACTGGAGTACGAGACTCACTATCGCAAGTTCTTGATGCCGACCATTCGCGGTTCAGAAACAGGCTCAAAGAAACGTTATGCAGGACTGATTGGTGAAGTGGGTAACGAAAAAATCGTATTCAAGGGGCTCGAAAGTGCCCGCACCGACTGGACTCCACTAGCGCAGCGTTTTCAGCAGACTTTGTATGAGATGGTTTTCCATGACCAAGACCCAACCGACTATGTTCGTCGTTTTGTTGATGAAACGGCTGCTGGAGAACACGACGACCTACTAGTTTATCAAAAACGCTTGCGACGTAAGCTCCACGAATATCAAAAGAACATTCCGCCTCAAGTAAGAGCGGCACGCATGGCGGATGAGATAAACGATAAATTAGGCCGCCCTCTTCAATATCAAAACAAAGGGCGAATTGAATATTTGATCACCCTGAACGGCCCTGAACCGAAAGAGTATTTGAAAAGCGGAATCGACTATCAACATTACATTGATAAGCAGCTAAAACCCGTCGCAGAAGCCATATTGCCGTTTATCGGACTCGATTTTGAGCAAGTCAGCGGTCAACAGCTAGGGTTATTCTAAAAGTTAGGCTTGCTCTAAAAGTTAGATTCGCTCTAAAAACTACTGCCAACAAACCAAACGCAAAAAAGCAGAAGCCTCAGACTTCTGCTTTCTATTATCTGCTATCTGCTATCTGCTATCTGCTGGAACGTAAAAACTAGCCGATTCTAAATTCAGTTTTTTGGTACTGTTTAACCAACCATTCGCCAAAGCCGTCTAATATGCCAATCACGGAGCGTTTCGGTACAGGTCTGCCTGCAAGCAAGATCCCCAAACGCTGAATTTCTACTTCTCTGTCTGGGTGGTATTTCAAAAACTGTTGACCACACTCTAGTGGATCGTCATACCAATATTTATCTCGGTACATGATCAGCGAGTAACTGGCTCTGAGTAGCTTTTTAGTGATGATGACTTGTGCGGCAATCTGTTCTTCAAGCGTCGCAGCTCTGGCAATCTTATTGCGATAGACCGCTAGCCAGTTTTCAACATCCATATTCCAGTGTTTAGCGATCTCCCAGCTGGTTTCAAAATCACCATAACAGTCAGACAGGTCCTCACCATGCACACAAACAGCGAGGTGTTTAAGCATAAAACCCCAAGTGAAGATGTTCTCGAAATCGACAATTTCACTGACTAGAGCCGTCTTGATAGAGACTTGAGTTACCTGAGGAAAACTTTTTTGGAAGCGCCACTTAATGGTGTTAAGCAGTGTCGTTCTTTGATCAGAAAACGAACGGTGTGTAACGACAACAACATCAAGATTGGATTTCCCTGGCGTTGCCGTTTTCTTTGCCACACTCCCATAGATGTAGATACTGTGAAGATTCGAACCTAAACCACTTTTTAAAAAAGTAATCAGGTCGTTTACCACAGGTTGAAACTCAGGTTGGAAAGGCACTTTCGGGTCAATAACAGGTAACTGCATAAGTGAGTTCGTCAATAAATTGAGTGATTTAACTATTTCCCTATGATCGCTTAGGAGACTTTATGATTCAAGCTATTCCTATTTATAGGTTCTCCGAGATATAATCAGGGGATAGAACCAATAAGGATAAACACAAAATGCCTAGAGCAAGTGAAATTAAAAAAGGTTTTGCGATCGACGTTGATGGCAAAACACTTCTAGTTAAAGACATCGAAATCACGACACCAGGTGGTCGTGGTGGTCAGAAGATCTACCGTTTCCGTGGTAACGACGTAGCAACTGGCGTAAAAGCTGAAGTTCGTCATAAGGCTGATGAGATCGTTGAAACTATCGACGTAACTAAGCGTGCAGTTATGTTCTCTTACGTTGACGGCAACGAGTACATCTTCATGGATAACGAAGATTACACGCAATACATCTTCAACGGTGAAATGATCGAAGACGAGCTACTGTTCATCAATGAAGAGACTCAAGGCATGTACGCTATCCTAATCGACGGCAGCGCTGCAACACTTGAACTACCAACTTCTGTTGAACTGGTTATCGAAGAAACAGACCCGTCAATCAAAGGCGCTTCTGCATCAGCTCGTACTAAACCAGCTCGTTTCGCTACAGGCCTAACAGTTCAAGTTCCAGAGTACATCGCAACAGGTGATAAAGTTGTGATCAACACTGCTGAACGTAAATACATGAACCGCGCAAGCTAAGATACTGATATGACTGAAGCTAATGACTTAATGTCTTATGATGATGCAATCGACACTGCATACGACATCTTCCTTGAGATGGCACCGGATAACCTAGAGCCTGCAGACGTGATTCTATTCACTGCACAGTTCGAAGACCGTGGTGCTGCTGAACTTGTTGAAACGGGTGACGATTGGGTCGGTCATGTTGGCTTTGAAGTCGACAAAGAGATCTACGCTGAAATTCGCATTGGTCTAGTGAACGAAGAAGACGATGTACTTGATGACGTTTTCGCTCGTATGCTAATCAGCCGCGACCCAGACCATAAGTTCTGCCACATTCTTTGGAAGCGTGACTAGAACTTAAGCTTGTGCTGCTCTATTTAACGAGCAGGCCAATATCTTAGCCGAGCTCTGTGCTCGGCTAATTTTTGTCACCGATTTCACCGCGATACATTATGACCAAAGCTAAAACTGATACTCAGTCAAAAGGCTATGCCTGTATTGGCTTAGTAAACCCAAAGACACCTGAAAATGTTGGCTCCGTTATGCGTGCCGCTGGCTGCTACGGTGCAAATTCTGTGTTTTACACAGGTACACGTTACGACCACGCGCGTCAATTCCACACCGACACAAAAGAGAAACACTTAGAGCTTCCACTGATTGGTGTTGAAGACCTCAAAGACATTATTCCTGTTGGGTGTGTACCTGTAGCTGTCGATTTGATTGAAGGTGCCAAGCCTCTGCCTGAGTACAAACACCCTCCCCGCGCTTTCTACATTTTCGGACCTGAAGACGGCACGCTGAAAAAAGAGGTCACCGACTTCTGTCGTGAGACGATTTATGTTCCAACCAATGGTTGTATGAACCTCGCAGCGGCAGTGAACGTGATTCTTTATGATCGCATGGCAAAAGGCGATAACTTCTCGAATCATAAATAGCCTAAGAGACGAGATACGGATACGAAAAGATTTTTAGATGCGCGTAAACGAGATAAGAGATGCGAAAAGCACGCTTACTGTCGATTACAGCAATATGTTTTCGTTACTCGATTACTCGAATCCAGCACCTTCACCTTCTTCTAGATGTAAAAAAACCTGCTAAGTTAGCAGGTTTTTTAGTATTCAAAAGAAGTCGTTAATTACTGACGAGTTCTTGGCTTAGCTGGCTTGTTCGGGCGGTTTGTGTTGTTGCCACGAGAACCGTTGCCTGAGCGAGAGTTACTTGGCTTGCCCTTGCTGCTTGGTGCGCTGCGACCTGCATCTGGCGTCGTTGTACCGCGAGTCGCTGGCTTCTTACGCTTAGGCTGGTTACTGCGACCTTTTGGCGCATTTGCGCGCTCTTCGTGACGCTTAACTGCGCGACGAATCTTCTGGCTACGAGAACGCTCACGTTTACGTGATGTGTTTGATGGATCAAGATCCAGTAGCGTCTCTTTTTCAGGTTTCAGCTCTACCAATTGACGTAGGTAGTTAACCTCTTGAAGGTCTAGCTCTTTCCAACCACCACGAGGCAGTTTCTTATCTAGGTAGATATCACCGTAACGAACACGTTTTAGACGGCTTACTGTCGTTTCTTGAGATTCCCAAAGACGACGAACCTCACGGTTACGACCTTCGTTGATCGCTACGTAGAAAGTATGGTTCATACCTTCACCGCCCGCGTAAACAACATCTTCGAAGCGAGCCATACCATCTTCAAGCTCAACACCGCGAACAAGGTTCTTAACCTTCTGCTCTGTCACTTCACCGAATACACGAACTAGGTATTCACGCTCAACTTGACGGCTTGGGTGCATTAGACGGTTCGCCAATTCACCATCAGTAGTGAACAGCAGTAGACCTGATGTGTTTGCATCAAGACGACCAACCGAGATCCAACGAGAACCACGGATCTTAGGTAGACGATCAAACACAGTACGACGACCTTCTGGGTCGTGGCGAGTACAAAGCTCACCTTCTGGCTTGTAGTAAGCAAGTACGCGACAAACCACTTCTTCAGACGCTTTACCTGATACAGTGTGACCATCAATACGAATCACTGAGTTTTCGTCTTCTAGACGCTCACCCAATTTCGCGACTTGGCCGTTAACACTAACACGACCTGCTCTGATTAAAGCTTCCAGCTCGCGACGAGAACCGTGACCAGCTCGCGCTAAAACCTTCTGTAATTTTTCGCTCATTTACTCTTTTCTACCTAATTGTCGTCTTCACAGACGTCGAATGAAATATACGCGACCAAAATCGCGGTCGCGCATTATCGCAAAGAACCTTTGAAAAATCACTCGTTATTTACACATTACCGTAGAACACACAGTAACATGATGTGAACGAGTATCCGGCTTATTCGAACGGTTCTGGGTCGCCTGAGCCTACTCGAAGTACCACAGGATCGTCATCGCTAAAGTCAATAACCGTTGTTGGCTGCTCACCTAAGTAGCCCCCGTTTAGAATCACATCAACTGCGTGTTCTAGACGATCGCGGATCTCCTCAGGATCAGACTCTGTCGTCTCATTTCCCGGTAAAATCAACGATGTTGACATCAAAGGCTCACCTAAAGCATCTAAAAGGTCTAAGGCAATTTTGTTGTCTGGAACACGAATACCAATTGTCTTCCTCTTCGAGTTCATTAGACGACGTGGTACCTCTTTCGTTCCCTTAAAAATGAACGTGTATGGGCCCGGCGTATGCGCTTTTAATAGACGAAATGCGGTGTTATCAACACGTGCATAAAGAGAAAGCTCAGAAAGGTCACGACATAGTAACGTGAAGTTGTGCTTATCGTCGATTTTACGAATTTGACAGATACGATCTAACGCTTGTTTATTTTCAAGCTGACAGCCAAGAGCATAACCCGAGTCTGTTGGATAAACCACAACACCACCGTTACGAACGATAGCTACGGCTTGATTAATCAAACGAGCTTGTGGGTTATCTGGGTGTACATAAAAAAACTGGCTCATTATTTTTCCTCATTATCGAGTCTCTCGACTCTATCTTCAGAAGGAGCTTGTTCGTCTGGTAATGTTTCAGGTGACGAATCCGTTTGAAACTCCCAATCTTTCCATACTTCTTCGACCCCAGAAGGCAGCCAAAGATTGCGCCCTAACTCCATCCACGGAGACGGGTAATGAAAATCGCTGCCTTGAGAGGCTAATAGTTTGTATTGTATAGCATAATCCGCAAGAGTGCGTCTTTCTTGTTGCGCTTGTTGTGGCTGGGCAACTTCCATCGCGTCACCATTTGCTTCAACAAATGCAGTCAATAGACGTTTTACCCACTTAGCGGTAAAACCATAACGCCCTGGATGAGCGAGCACCGCTTGTCCACCGGCTGCATGAATAGCCGTCACCGCATCGCTCATACTGCACCACGTTGGTGGCACGTAACCTGGGTTATTGCGAGTCAGAAACTTCTTAAACACTTGCTGCATGGTTTTCGCATAACCATTATCCACCAGCCATTTAGCAAAATGAGCACGAGTAATAGGCGCATCGCCCGCTATCGCTTTCACTTCTTCTAACACGCCTTCACGCGTCGCTTTCTCAAGTCGCTGAGCGATCAATTCCGCGCGTCCAATGCGGTGCTGCTTCTGTTGTTCAATCAACGCATTGAGCTCTGGTGATTCTGGGTCGACATTCAAACCCACGATGTGGATGTCTTTGTTGTGCCAAACGGTCGAAATTTCGATACCGTTAATCAATTGGATCGGCAGCTTATTATCAAGGATATAACGATGCGCCTCTTCAAGTGCATCAACTGTGTCATGATCGGTAATAGCCAGAACTTCAATATTGAAGCTTAACGCACGGTCAATCAGCTCAGGTGGTGTCAGTCGTCCATCTGAAGCTGTGGTATGGCTATGTAGATCAATTCTCATATTTTCTGTTCATTATTTTTGCATTTAACACGATATTTGCTTTATTGGGCTTGACTTGCGAGCTCTGAACTAGTTAACTAGTACACAAATACGAAGTACCTTTATTTATAGGCTCACTATGTTACAAGAATTTAACCAGCACCATAAAGATAAAGTTTTAGAACTTTCTTCAGTAGAAGCAAGTTCAGAGCTTAATTGGTGGCGCACTTGGACAAGTTCTTGGTGGGCTAACGTGTACTTCTAATTAAACAGTTTGTTTATAAAAAGTTTATCACTAAGCCCGCTTTCATAGCGGGCTTTTTAATTTGTCGGACATCTCACATTCAACTGACTAACAAATCAACGAATTGACCAGATTCTAGATTGGGCGAACGGTATCTTTATGCGACTATGTACGGCAGGAAATTTAAAGAATCATAAAGGAGGTCTTGTGAACAAGGCCATTGAAATCAAAAAGCTGGGAACGATTGATGTCATCAATGCGACCGTTCCTTACTCGCAAGATCCAACAAGCGTATTCCACACACTGTGTGAAAATAAAACAGACAGCTTGTTGCTAGAGTCTGCCGAGATTGAGTCAAAGCAAAACCTCACTAGCCTACTGCTTATCGATTCTGCCGTGCGTATCGTATGCGAAGGCCATCAGGTCACTTTCCAAGCTCTAACAGACAACGGTCAACACCTGATCGAACATCTAAACGCAAACGTGAAATCAGACATTGAATCTCAACTAAAAGACAATGTACTGACTCTAACCTTTACCCAACCAAGCATTAACCTAGACGAAGACTCTCGTTTAAGAGAAGCATCTTCATTTGATGCACTTCGCTTGGTTCAACACAGCTTCAAGCAAGACCCAAACAATAAACACGCGCTATTTATGGCTGGTCTGTTTGCTTACGACATCGTGGCAAACTTCGAACCACTTGGCGACGCAGAAGCGACAAACAACTGCCCTGACTTTGTCTTCTATGTAGCCGAAACACTGCTGCGTTTTGACCACCAACAAAATGAAGGCCTACTTCACGCGAGCGTTTTCTCAGAAGACCAAGCAATCAAGACTCGCCTAACTGAGCGCTTGGCTGATATCCAAACTCAATGCAAATCGCTAAAAGAGATTGCCGAAGTCACCCCTCTTGATAACGTTGAAGCTGTGCCAAGTGTCTCTGACGAAGATTTCTGCCAAACGGTTCGTGACCTAAAAGAGTACGTAGTGAAAGGCGACGTATTCCAAGTGGTTCCTTCTCGCCGCTTTACTCTGCCTTGCCCTGCACCACTCGCGGCATACAAAGAGCTAAAACAGAGCAACCCAAGTCCTTACATGTTCTACATGCAAGATGAGCTATTTACTCTGTTTGGTGCCTCACCAGAAAGTGCCCTGAAATATGAGAAAGAGACCAACCAAGTTGAGATCTATCCCATCGCGGGTACTCGTCGTCGCGGTAAACGCCCTAATGGACAAATCGACTTCGACCTAGACAGCCGAATTGAATTAGAGCTACGTACCGACAAAAAAGAGAATGCCGAGCACATGATGTTGGTTGACCTAGCGCGAAACGACGTTGCTCGAATCTCTGAAGCTGGCACTCGCCACGTAGCCGACCTTCTTAAGGTGGACCGCTACAGCCATGTGATGCACTTAGTCTCTCGAGTTGTTGGCCAACTTCGTGAAGACCTTGATGCCCTGCACGCTTACCAAGCTTGTATGAACATGGGCACACTAACTGGCGCACCTAAGATTCGTGCTATGCAGCTGATTCGCGATGTTGAACAGACTCGTCGTGGCAGCTATGGCGGCGCAGTAGGCTACCTAACCGGTGAAGGCACGTTAGATACTTGTATCGTGATTCGTTCTGCTTATGTAGAAAATGGTATTGCACAAGTTCAAGCTGGTGCAGGTGTGGTCTTCGATTCAGACCCACAAGCAGAAGCAGATGAAACGCGCGGTAAAGCGCAAGCAGTCATCTCCGCAATTCAAGCGGCGCATAGTGCACCTAAGCAAACATCAAGTAAGCAGGAGTCTTAATCATGGCTGATATCGTATTTATTGATAACTTTGACTCGTTTACTTACAACCTTGTTGACCAGTTCCGTTCATTGGGCCACAACGTAAAAATCTACCGCAACAACATCCCTGCAGAAGCGGTAGAAGCTGCGATCAATGAGCTAGAGAACCCTGTCGCCCTGCTTTCTCCAGGTCCTGGGGCTCCTGCTGATGCAGGCTGCATGCCAGAGCTGATTCAACGCCTAAAAGGCAAAGTGCCGATGATTGGTATCTGCCTTGGTCACCAAGCAATTGTCGAAGCGTATGGCGGTACAGTTGCAGGCGCTGGCGAAATCATTCATGGTAAGGTGTCGATGATGGAACACGACAATCACGCTACTTATCACGGCTTGCCATCTCCACTTGCGATTGCACGTTACCACTCTTTGGTTGCGACACACGTACCAGAAAGCCTAACCATCACTGCAGAAGTAGACGATTTGGTGATGTCAGTGGTTCAAGAGCAAGACAAGGTGTGTGGTTTCCAATTCCACCCTGAATCCATCATGACCACATACGGCGCAACTCTATTGGCAAATGCCATTGAGTGGGCGTTAGAAAAGAACACGACTCTTGAGAAGAATGGAAAATAGGACACGATCATGGAACAGATTATTAATAAGCTTTACGACCAACAATCTCTTACTCAAGAAGAAAGCCAACAGCTTTTCGACATCATCATTAAAGGCGAACTTGACCCTATTTTGATGGCGTCAGTGCTTACCGCACTCAAAATTAAAGGCGAAACGCCAGAAGAGATCGCAGGTGCAGCAAAAGCACTGCTAGCCAATGCCAACCCTTTCCCTCGCCCTGATTACGACTTTGCTGACATCGTAGGTACAGGTGGCGACGGACATGACACAATTAATATCTCTACGACTTCTGCTTTTGTTGCAGCGGCTTGTGGTCTAAAGATCGCAAAACACGGTAACCGCAGCGTTTCAAGCAAATCGGGTTCATCGGATCTTCTCGACAAGTTCGGCATTAACCTAGCAATGAGTGCAGAAGACACTCGCACTGCCGTTGATAAGCTTGGTGTTGCTTTCCTGTTTGCACCGCAATATCACGGCGGTGTGCGTCACGCGATGCCAGTTCGTCAAACCATGAAGACTCGCACCATCTTTAACATCCTTGGTCCCCTGATTAACCCAGCTCGCCCTAACATCGAACTGATGGGTGTTTACAGCAAAGAGTTGGTTCGACCAATTGCTGAAACCATGTTGCAAATGGGCATGAAGCGCGCAGCTGTTGTTCACGGCAGTGGCCTAGATGAAGTGGCGATTCACGGCGAAACGATTGTTGCAGAGATCAAAGATGGTCAGATTCACGAGTACACGGTATCGCCTGAAGATTTCGGTCTCAATCAGCACCCGTTAGAAGCGATCAAGGGCGGCACGCCGGAAGAGAACAAAGCAATCACAACCGATATCCTTACAGGTAAAGGGACTGAAGCTCAAGCTGGTGCTGTTGCAGTGAACGTTGCTCTATTGATGCGCCTGTTTGGCCATGAAGACCTAAAAGCTAACGCAGCGACAGCACTAGAAGCGATGAACTCAGGCAAGGCGTATGAGCTTGTACAACAACTTGCCGACCACGCATAACGAACGAGATTTGAGACTAGAAAGATGACACAGACAAACGAAAAGTTATCAACTCACGTTTCTGTCAAAGAAGCAGAAATGGCCGAAGTATTAGCAAAGATCGTTCGCGACAAATACCAGTGGGTGGAAGCGCGTAAACAGCAGCAACCGCTAAATGAGTTCAAAGATGCGCTAACGGCTTCAGACCGCAGCTTTTATGATGCACTAACCCAAGAGCAAACCGTATTCATCACCGAGTGTAAAAAAGCGTCGCCTTCTAAAGGCTTGATTCGTGACGACTTCGATCTTGAATACATTGCATCGGTATACAACAACCATGCACACGCGATTTCAGTACTCACTGATGAGAAGTACTTCCAAGGCGATTTCGAATTCTTACCTAAAGTACGTAGCATTGCTAAACAACCAATCCTATGTAAAGACTTCATGGTCGATACCTATCAGGTTTACTTAGCTCGTCACTACTCAGCAGACGCTATCCTACTGATGCTGTCTGTACTGAACGATGATGAGTACCGTGAACTAGCTGAAGTTGCTCATTCACTAGGCATGGGCGTGCTAACTGAAGTCAGTAATGAAGAAGAGTTGCACCGCGCTGTGGGATTAGATGCGAAAGTAATTGGTATCAACAACCGTAACCTTCGTGACCTAAGCACCGACCTAAACCGTACCAAAGAGCTGGCACCTCTGCTTCGTGAACTGGCACCAAACGCGGTCGTGATTTCAGAGTCTGGTATCTACACTCACCAGCAAGTGCGAGACCTAGCGACATTTGCTGACGGCTTCCTTATTGGTAGCTCATTAATGGCTGAAGAAAACCTAGAGCTTGCAGTTCGCAAAGTAACACTAGGTGAAAACAAGGTTTGTGGCTTAACGCACCCTGACGACGCCGCTAAGGCTTACCAAGCAGGTGCAGTTTTTGGCGGTCTCATTTTTGTTGAAGCGTCTAAGCGTTGTGTCGACCTAGAGGCAGCACGCTTAACCATGAGTGGTGCGCCTCTGAAATACATTGGCGTATTCCAAAACCATGACCAACCTAGCGTTATCAAAGCCGTAAAAGAGCTTGGTTTATATGGTGTTCAACTGCATGGTGATGAGTCACAACAATACGTCACAGAGCTTGCAGGCCAGTTGCCAGAACATGTCGAAATCTGGAAAGCCTACGGTGTCGAAGACTCACTACCAGCACTGCTTGATAGTCACGTATCTCGCCATCTACTTGATGCAAAAGTCGGTACTCAAACGGGTGGAACAGGTCAAGTATTCGACTGGAAACTGATTAACGATCAGAGCTCTGTGATGTTAGCGGGTGGTTTGAACCCAGACAACGCACAGCAAGCCGCCGCTTTAGGTTGCTTAGGGCTTGATCTCAATTCTGGTGTTGAGACTGCTCCGGGCAAAAAAGACGCCGAGAAACTTAATCAAGCATTTGCTGCAATTCGCCACTACTAAGCGATTAGCACCCAAGCTTAAGAGTTAAAAACTCACTGTAGACAGACTACAGACCCTATTTCAGAGCATTGCATTGAGGTGCTCTACACGATTAAAGATATTGGTATGCAGACATACCAAGCAAATTGAAGGAATAACACGATGGCTAAACTTGATGCCTACTTTGGTGAATACGGTGGTCAATACGTACCGCAGATTCTAGTGCCAGCCCTAGAGCAACTGGAACAAGCGTTTATCGACGCTCAAGCTGACCCAGAATTCCGCAGTGAGTTCATGACGCTGCTTCAAGAGTACGCTGGCCGTCCAACGGCGCTGACGCTTACTCGTAACCTAACGAAAGGTACAAAAACTAAACTGTATCTAAAACGTGAAGACCTACTTCACGGTGGTGCGCACAAAACCAACCAAGTGCTTGGTCAAGCTCTGCTTGCAAAGCGTATGGGTAAAGAAGAGATCATCGCTGAAACTGGCGCAGGTCAACACGGTGTAGCAACAGCGCTGGCTTGTGCACTGCTTGGTCTTAAGTGTCGCGTTTACATGGGTGCAAAAGACGTTGAGCGTCAAAGCCCGAACGTATTCCGTATGAAGCTAATGGGTGCAGAGGTTATCCCTGTGCACTCAGGTTCTGCAACCCTAAAAGATGCATGTAACGAAGCGCTACGTGACTGGTCTGCAACTTACGAAGACGCGCACTACCTACTAGGTACCGCTGCAGGTCCTCACCCATTCCCAACTATCGTTCGTGATTTCCAACGTATGATTGGCGAAGAGACTAAGAATCAAATCCTAGCTCGTGAAGGTCGCCTACCTGATGCGGTTATCGCTTGTGTAGGTGGCGGTTCAAACGCAATCGGTATGTTTGCTGATTTCATCGAAGAAGAGAGCGTTCGCCTAATCGGTGTTGAGCCAGCAGGTAAAGGTATCGACACCGACCAGCACGGTGCACCGCTTAAACACGGTAAAACGGGCATCTTCTTTGGTATGAAAGCGCCACTAATGCAAGACTCTAACGGTCAGGTTGAAGAGTCTTACTCGGTATCAGCAGGTCTAGACTTCCCATCTGTTGGCCCTCAACACGCGCACCTTAATGCGATTGGCCGTGCAGAATACGACAACGTAACCGACGATGAAGCACTAGAAGCTTTCCAAGAGATCGCGCGCAACGAAGGTATCATCCCTGCGCTTGAATCTTCTCACGCACTAGCACACGCACTGAAAATGGCTCGTGAGAACCCAGAAAAAGAACAACTTCTAGTTGTTAACCTATCAGGTCGTGGTGACAAAGACATCTTCACCGTACACGCCATCTTAGAAGAAAAAGGAGCTATCTAATGAACCGTTATGAGAAGATGTTTGCGCGCCTAAACGATAAAAACCAAGGCGCATTTGTACCGTTCGTAACGGTTTGCGATCCAAACGCAGAGCAGTCTTACAAGATTATGGAAACCTTAGTCGAAGCTGGTGCTGACGCACTAGAGCTAGGCATTCCATTCTCGGATCCGCTGGCAGATGGCCCAACCATCCAAGGTGCAAACATTCGTGCGCTAGATTCAGGTGCTACCCCAGATATCTGTTTTGAGCAGATTGGTAAGATTCGAGCGAAGTACCCAGATTTGCCTATCGGCCTTCTAATGTATGCAAACCTTGTCTACTCCCGCGGTATTGAAGACTTCTACGAGCGCTGTTCAAAAGCTGGTATCGATTCTGTTCTGATTGCTGACGTTCCAACTAACGAGAGCGCAGAGTTTGTTGCGGCTGCAGAGAAGTTCGGAATTCACCCTATCTTCATCGCACCACCAACGGCAAGCGATGAGACACTGAAGCAAGTGGCTGAGCTTGGCGGTGGCTACACTTACCTACTATCACGTGCCGGTGTAACGGGTGCAGAGACAAAAGCAAACATGCCAGTTGGACACATGCTTGATCGCCTAAACCAATTCAACGCGCCACCAGCACTACTCGGTTTTGGTATTTCAGCACCTGAGCAAGTGAAAGAAGCGATTGAAGCAGGCGCTGCAGGTGCTATTTCTGGTTCAGCGGTTGTTAAGATCATCGAGCAGAATATTGAGCAACCAGAGCTAATGCTTGAGAAGCTGGCTGAGTTCATCACACCAATGAAAGCGGCAACACAAAAGTAGTCGCCAGTATTGGTTAACCCCCCTTTAACAAGCAAAAGCGCCCGACTTTGGGCGCTTTTTTCGTTATTCTCAACACGTATTTTTTCTCTTACCGCTAAGCAACTAGTCGTCAGATTTCATCGCCTTTTTAATAGCGGCTTCATTCAGTGTTGCTTTAAGGGGATCGGTAATTTTGTCCACTAAGTCGACTGGCATTGGAAACACAATCGTTGTGGTTCTCTCGTTCGCCACTTCTGTTAACGTCTGCATATATCGCAATTGAATCGCATTCGGTGACTTATTCAATACATCTGCTGCTTCTTGGAGCTTAGTCGATGCTTCCAGCTCACCCGTGGCATGTATCACCTTAGCACGACGAGCACGTTCTGCTTCCGCCTGCTTAGCGAGCGCTCTCACCATGCTGTCATCAAGGTCGACATGTTTAATTTCTACATTGGCTATTTTGATGCCCCAATTGTCGGTGTGCTGATCCAATATCGCTTGAAGGTCTTTGTTGAGTTCTTCCCGCTCTGATAAAAGCTCATCCAACTCATGCTGCCCTAGCACCGAACGCAGCGTCGTTTGAGAGAGTTGGCTTGTCGCTTCCAGATAGTTCTCAACATTGTTGATCGCCATCTTAGGATCTAATACGCGGAAATAGACCACGGCATTCACCTTCACCGACACGTTGTCTCTGGTGATCAAATCTTGTGTAGGGACATCCAAGACGATGGTTCGTAGATCGACCCTTACGATTTGTTGGATAAACGGGATGATGACGATCAGACCCGGCCCTTTGACGCGATAAAAACGCCCGAGGAAAAAGACCACTGCACGCTCGTACTCGCGCAGCACTTTAAACATGCTCGCTATTAATAAGATAACGAGCACAACAACAATACCTATTGTGTGTATAAACATAACCGCCCCCTTACTGGTAACGATAACGAAGGAGATTTCAACTAAGTCGTCGAGCTTGGTATTGCAGATATCAAGACTTAGTCGACGATCCTCCAACATGGTCTTCAACGTCCAACGCTTCTACATCTAACAAAAGCCCGTCTAGCTTAGTGACTCTAATGCTCTGTCCTACTTGCAGTTCACTGGCACATTTGGCTTGCCAGATTTCTCCTTCAACTAAAACTCTTCCAGAGCCAGGGAAACCGCTAACCACTTTGCCAGTTTCCCCCACAACCGCTTCCATCCCTGTTGTGACAGGTTTGTTCCTCACTCGAACTAACATAGATATTGTCATTACAATAAACGCGACAGAGAACAAACTAATACCGATGATTAATGGCAGAGCAATTTGATAACCCGGTACCTCAGTATCCATCAACATGATTGAGCCAAGTGAAAACGCCGCTACACCACCTAAACCGAAAATACCGAAGCTTGGACTGAAAGCTTCAGCAATCATCAGAGCAATCCCGAGCAGTATTAACGCAAGTCCAGCGTAACTGACAGGCAGCATTTGCAAAGAGTACATCGCTAACAGCAAGCAAATACCCCCAAGTACGCCCGGCAGACCCACTCCGGGATTATAAAATTCGAGAAGCAAACCGTAGATGCCTATAAGCATGAGAATGTAAGCCACATTCGGGTTGGTGATCACCGAGAGTAAACTAAAGCGCCAATCTTGCTCACGTTCTACAAAGGCAACGTCGTTCAGCTGTATTTCCTGACTCACACCATTAATAGTGACATTACGTCCATTGGTCATCTCGATTAATTGCGGTAAATCACTCGCCATGAAATCAATCACGTTAAGGGCAAGTGCATTTTCAGAGTCCAAACTCGCGGCTTCTCTAACTGCCTTCTCTGCCCACTCTTCATTGCGATTATGCAGTTTAGCCAAACTCACAATATAAGCAGCAGCATCATTAATGACTTTCTTCTCCATCGCCGTCGTGGCTTTTACTTGTTCAGAGTTCTCTTGGTTTATATCACCCTGCTCGCTCTCATTCGCTTTATCGTCTTGATTCGAGTCATCTTGCGGGGATAGAGGATCAGAAGGCGCTTTCCCGCCACCAAGAGATACCGGTGTAGCGGCGCCTAGATTCGTTCCGGGTGCCATAGAAGCGATATGGCTGGCGAGTAAAATATAGGTTCCGGCACTGGCGGCTCGCGACCCTGCAGGACCAACCCAAGTCGCGATCGGAATTGGTGAAGTGGTAATAGATCGAATAATGTCACGCATTGACGAGTCCAACCCGCCGGGCGTGTTCATTTTCAATATGACGAGCTTGGCTTGCTCATCATGAGCTTGTTCTATTTCTCTCGTGAGGTAATCACTGGTCGCAGGACCTATGCCTCCATTCACCTCTATAACCCAAACCTCATCAGCTTGAGAAAATGCAGAGCTGAACAGCAGAAGAAACGCAAACAGGCACTTTAATATAAAAGTCATGCCTCTCTCCTTACAACTGAGATGCTAGATAGACGTTTTATTGAAAGCGCAGAGGTAACATCTTGGTAATAACTCGATACCTTAAGCATAGTTCAGGCTAAATTTCGCACAACAAACATGCTGGCATCTCCTCGAACCATAACGAGTAAAAAAAGCGCAAAAATGAAAAGCAAATGTTAATAAACGTGTGTCAGGTACCGAAGTTTGAAAGCATTCACAAAACACACACCTGTAATGGTTTTATAAATTAAACAAATAGCATTACTTCAAAAAACCAAAGCAAACGTTTGCTTTAGTGCAAAAGATCGCCAAACAACATTCTCGTCACGTATTTTGACGGACTTTCATCCCTGCTCATATTGATAAATGTAACAGATACGTGTAAAACTCTTCACGAAATATTCATCCAATGGTACGACGTACATTGGCATGTAGTTCTAGGAATTTTACATTTTGTAGCACAGAGGTAACGGAAGTGTTAAAAGAAAAGAGTTTACTAGGCAATATCGGCATTCAAGTCGTTATTGCTATGATCGTAGGTACTGTAGTGGGTGCCATGATGGGCGAGAGCGCAACCATGTTCGCTCCTCTAGGTGCGATCTTTATTAATTTGATCAAGATGCTGGTTATCCCATTGGTAGCTGTTGCACTGATCTCTGGTGCAGCTGGCCTAGGTAATAGCTCATCAGCAGGTAAAGTAGGTATCACTACTTTGGGTTACTTTGCAATGACTTCTGCACTGGCTGTTGCCCTTGCATTGATCATGGGTGAAGTATTCGAACCAGGACGCGGTATCGACGTTTCTGGTGTTGAAGGTATGTTCTCATCTGAGTATGCATCGAAAGGCGAACTTCCAACTTTCTGGGCTACCATCACTGGTATGATCCCAACCAACGTTTTCCAGTCTTTAAACGAAGCAAACATTCTTCAAATCCTTGTATTCTGCCTATTCTTTGGTATCGCAATCTCTAAGCAAGCGAAAGAGAAGCGTGAGCCAATCATCAACGGTGTAAATGCGATCGTTGACGCTATGGTTTGGATGATCAACAAAGTAATGATCATCGCTCCTCTTGGCGTATTTGGCCTAATGGCTGAAGCGGTTGGTACGTTTGGTTTCGGCGCACTAATGGTTGTGTTCAAGCTATTCGTTGTTTACGTTGCTGCAATCCTAGTATTTGGCTTCGTTGCTTACCCACTGATGATTCAAATCTTCACAAAGACATCAGCGAAGAAATTCCTGACAGCAATGAAGAAGCCTCAAGCAGTTGCGCTTTCAACAGCCTCTTCAATGGCAACTCTACCTGTAACTATGGATACAGTAGAGAACGAGCTAGGTGTTCGTAACTCAACGGCATCATTCGTTCTGCCTCTAGGCGCAACGATCAACATGTCTGGTAATGCGATTTACTACGGCCTAGTTGCTATCTTCTTTGCACAACTATTCAACATCGACCTATCAATGGGCGCGTACATCGCAATCATCGTAACATCAACTCTTGGCGCTGTCGGTCAAGCTGGTGTTCCAGGTCCATCATTCCTAGTTGTAGCAGTACTGCTAGCGGCTGGTATTCCAATCGAAGGTCTACCACTACTGTTCGCTCTTGACCGTATCTTCGACATGATTCGTACAGCGCTGAACATCACTGGTGATGCAGCATGTGCAGTAATCGTTGACTCTCTGATCAAAGACGAAGAGAAAGAAGCTGAGCTACAGAAGCAGCAAGCGTAATTTCGATTCCATCGATAAGCAAAAAGCCACTCAATGAGTGGCTTTTTCGTTTTCTATAGAAGAGCTTTGCGAGAACGACTTTAATAGATTTTGCGCCTTGCCATTCGAAGTGGCTTAATATGAATAGCTACTTTCGTTCTTTAGTAAGTTCGCTATCACTTCCTGATATTGATTTAAATTAAAATTTGAGCTTTCAGAATTAAGTTTCTTCTTCCTTGACTCTAAATAAGGTTGAGAAACCAGTGAGTTCATCAACATTTGGTAATAATGAAAGTTGGATTCGTTACAGCCATCAACTAAATAAAGGAGGTTTTCAAGGGTTTTGTGATAGATGAAGCCAAACTTTGATTCTTTTAGTCTCTGTACATTTTCGTGATTAAACGAACTGCCACCGAGAGTAAAAAACAAAAAAACATTGGGTGCGCTTTCCCAAAAATCAATAAGCTCAGAGATTAACTGTTGTAGTTGAACCCCTTCTGCTCTTTGGTACTTTGAAAATTGTTCTTCAAAACGATTCGTATGCTCTTCAATGAGCTGATCAAAAAGCTGTTCTTTATTATTGAAGTAATACAGAATTAATGCAGGACTTACTCCTGCTGACTTTGCAATAGAGCGAATTGATACTTTATTATAAGGCTGAGAAATAAATAATTTTTCTGCTGAATTTAATATTTCTTCTCTTTTCTCATTTGGCATCAGATTGTATTCCACCCGCTTGTTTACATATACAACACATCTTATAACTCGAATAAACAATCTCAATATGGAACAAACACATTTAGGACACTGCTAAATAACCGGCAAGATGAAGGCTACAATTAATAGGTGTTCTTGAAATGTAACTAGATCGAACTGAGTAATTACTCAAACAAACAATAACATAGAAGTTTGCGATATCATGTAAGGGTTCAGTAAGAGCCGCTAGCCGTACGTAAGCTAATGTAAGAGTGGCGCTCATGTTGAGCGCCACATATAAATCTAGAGTTTTAAGATGACTTTAACAGAGCTATCAACCAAAGATTCATCGATATAAGCAATCGTATTCGAAGAACTAGCAACCATATCTTTTGCTAGACTTTCCTGCCCTACCGCTTTAGGTGGTTGGCCTTTACCTGTAAATACTCGTTTAGCCCAGTATGCTTGTAATTGTGCTTCTGTCTTTTGAGTGATGGCTTGGTGGAACTCACTTTTCATTGGGTGTCCATCCTCCAACTCTACGGCTTCAATTTGAAGCGATTTAGCCTTACCTAAATACAACTTCTTCACTGTCGATGCATCAAGTTCGCTCATCGAAGGGCTTCCGACCACAACTATACCTGCGAACGCGTTTACGCTGCTAAGAAGAGCAGCTGCTACTAATGTTTTTTTCAACATGACTCTCTTCCTTAAAATACTGCGTCAACTTTTATTGTGTACAAGATGTTGTCGTCGTTTTTATATTCCGATGCCACGCCACCATAGGTTGAACCAAAGCCAGTTAGATAGCTAATGTCACCTTTTAGCGCAATATTTGGTAAGAAGTCCCAACGCGCACCAATGCTATAGGTAGTGCGTTGTGTGTTTAGCTTATCAGCCAGCGCTTTCGCGGAGCCGTATGCGTATCGAGCTTGGATGCTACTAGGATTTTGAAGTAGATTTGCAAGCTGACGGTTTGCCGTTGCATTTCTCTCGTCATCGTCCTGTGTTTCCATATGTGAAACTGTCACATATGGCGTTACTTCATCCAGACGGTATGCCGCTGTTAGGTAAGCAGCATCCACGTCGTAGTAAAAACCTTCAACAGTTGTGCGAGTGACTTCAGAAACCAGCATTAGATTGCCATTTTCGTATCGACCACCCACACCATAGAACTTAGCTTTGTCATCATCAAACGTTGAATTTAGCACTGACTGGTTGTTTTCATTCCAGTTTGTAGAAGAGCTAATCACCGACTGAGCGTACACGGCACGGAGCGTCCAAGTATCATCAGTCCAATTCACTACACCACCAGCGATGTCATCAAACTGAGTATCAGCGTTGTAGCTATGCTTTGATGCCGACAGCTTCTGTGAGCCAGCAAAGCCTTGGAATGAAAGCGTGCTGTCTTCCAGTTCCATATCGTAAATGAAGTCACCACCTGTAAGAGAGGTTAAAACCACTGAGCCGTATACTTCATTAGGAACTCTCACGCCAACTTGCGCATAACCAACTTCTAAGTAGTCAGAGTACATAAACAGTGGCAAACGCAGCTTACCGCCGCGAACCGTCAAGTTAGGTGTCACTTTGTGGCTTAGGAATGCCCACTCTATATCTGGAGACCAGTTCTCTTTTTTATTACCACGAGCGACCATTTGAACTACTGCTGAAGTTGAATCGTTGACTTCGAACTCACCTTGTAAACCGAACAAAGAACCTTCATCAAAACGCACTTTGTTTTCCGACTTCATAAAACCATGGTTTTGATTACCTAATTGCATGTTTAAAGACGCGAAGCCATTGAAACTAAATTTATCAGCAATTGAGTTTTGTTCTTTCGCTTCAAGGATCGCGACCTTTTTCTCTAGCTCTGCCAATTTTTGCTCATCTGCAGCATGTGTTGCGAACGACGTCGCAAGCGCTACTGCTACAGGCAATAAGCGAAATGGGGAGTTAGTCATTATTGTTCTCCGTTATACTTTGAATTGTGAAGTTGATTTGCTTAGCTCTGTAACGATGTCACTGAGTTGGTGACTCAGAGCTTCTAATTGATCGGTAGACTGAGATACTTGGTGAGAGCACTGTCTAAAATCATCCATATGGGTATGAATTTGTTTTGAAGCGCGAGCCTGATGTTCAGTCGTACTCGCTATTTGGCGATTAAGTTCGGTGATTTCCTCAACCTGGCCGCTGATTTCTAGTAGGTAGTCCCCTGCGTTCTGTGCATCTCCAACAGCTTGAGAGGAGCTTGCAAGACCTTGATCCATCGCACCTACTGCAGCATTAGAGCCAGACTTGAGCTCACCAAGTAGTGCATTAATCTCTGTTGCAGATTGCTGGGTATTATTGGCTAGGACACGAACTTCATCTGAAACAACAGCAAAGCCACGTCCATGATCACCCGCTCGAGCGGCTTCAATGGCAGCGTTTAGTGCAAGTAGGTTGGTTTGCTCCGCAACGCTTTGTATCGTGCTCAATATTGAGCCAACGTTGCTCGCATTTTTGTCTAGCTGTTTTAATTTGGTCGCCGTATCACGAATGTTACTTGCCAACTCTTCTATTTCTTGGCTTGTTTTCAATACAACTTGAGTACCCGTTTGTGCACTTGTATTCGCCTTCTGTGCTTGTGAATCAGCATGTGATGCAAAGCCGACAACTTGCTCTATGAGAGCTATGATGTTGTTAACCGCTTCCGTAACTTCTTCGATATGGTCACGTTGAGTGCTGTTTAACGCCAAGGTTTGATGGGATTCACTGCGAATCTTATCGCTAACAACTTCCAGCTCCTGACCAATGCTCAAGGTGCTTGCGATGATCCCCTGAAGCTTCTCGATAAACTGATTAACGCTTTGTACTAAAATAGCGATTTCATCTTTACCGGAATAATCGATACGAACAGTCAGGTCGCCATCACCCGTCGCGATGGCTTGCATTTTTTCGGTTACCAAGGATATTGAATTGATAACGGACTTGAAGATTGCATAGCCGACGGCAAATACAGACAAGATAAAGAAAATGCCAAGCCATACTGATTGTTGGGCAGCATCATTTGCAGCGTTCTCTGAGTGAAAAATAGTGTCAACAACGTTTTGGCTCGCTGAAGAACGCAACGCATCACTTAACGCGAGCAATGAATCGTATTCAGCACTTAACTTATTTGACCTAGCAGTGAGGTTGTCAAAGGAGTCATTTAAATTAATGAAATCCAGACTTAGCGCATACGCAGATTCCGTGTATTTCTTTAATGCAAGTGACAATTGATTAAACGAATAAGCCTGTGAAGGTAGGACCTTCGCTCCTTCATTGGCTTCAACTTGTAGATCATCGGATATTTGGCGTGCGTAATCGATGGCCTGTTCATCTTCCATGATCACAGCGGCTTCAAATTGCTGTCGCACATTTGGCAACAGAGAATTTATTTTAGTGGCGTGCTCTAACGCAGGGTAATAACTTAACTCTAACTGGGTGAGTCGTTGGCTATTATCACGGTGGATAAATACATTGATGGTAATTATCGCCGCTAAACTGAGCGAGATAATTGATAAAAGAACAACAAATTGTACTTTTATATTGATATAACGAGACAGCAGCATAATGTTCTATTTAATTATCGCAAATTGACAATTATGTTACCGTTAGATCATTTTTTTGGTGAATGGATTCACTAAACAAATGACACGTTATGTTTAAACATGGCTCAACTAATAAATATATTCCTCTATAACCTTGTTTACCTGGCTACTAAACAAAAACCCCTAGAACTTAAGATCTAGGGGTTTATTATTAATCAATATTAAACGAATAGCATTTCTATTGTGCTCATAATTCGTCGTTTAATTTATTTTTCAACATCGGTGCTTCGAATTTACAAATCACTACCATAGATATCAAAAGAGAAATACTTAGCAGCGATCTTATCGTAGGTGCCGTTTGCTCGTATCTCTTCGATAGCATTGTTAAACTGTTCTGCTAACTTTGCGTCTTGTTTTCTTAACGCGAGTGCCGTGCCTTCACCGATATAGGCTTTATCGGTTACCGCTTTACCTTTAAATTCGAAATCTGCACCCTCTGCCTTATCCAAGAAAGCGAGCGATAACTGATCTGAGTTACCAAAAGTAACATCTAAACGACCGTTCTGAAGATCAAGGTAGACTTCATCTTGGCCAGTGTAGCGCTTAATGGTTGCGACACTGCCGAACTTATCCGTCACATATCGATCATGAATAGTGCCTTGCTGCACACCGATGGTCTTACCCGCTAAGCCATCTTGGTTAATATCGAATGTCGCACTTTTAGCAGCAACGAATACTGCTGGGGTTTGGTAGTACTTATCAGTAAACAGGATCTTACGCTTGCGCTCTTCTGTAATACGCATTGATGCCATGATCACGTCTGATTTTCTGGCCAACAAGCTAGGAATAAGTGAATCCCAGCTTTGAGATACCCAAGTACAATCCAGTTTTGCTTGTTCACATAGGGCATCAGCAATTTCGATGTCGAAGCCCACCGGCACACCTTCACTGTTTTTGTAATTAAATGGCGGATAAGTAAAGTCTGACGCCAAACGAATCTCTTTCGCTTGTACGGTGGTACCAAGTAAAGCTGCAGCGCAAGTGAGTCCTAGTAATATCTTTTTCATCATTGCCATCCTAGATATGATTTTTATCAAGTTGAAATTGAGGTTCTTTAGTTTGAGCTTGTTGTCTCTGATGTAATTCTTTTTGGTAGTGATTAAGTGACGCGATCACTTCATCCATACTCTCTTGGCTGCCAATACTGATGCGAACGCAATTACGTAACGCTGGCTCATGATGTTGGTTCCTCGTCACAATGCCATTTTTTGCCAACACACTAAACAATTGGTGTTCAGGCTTGTGCTTTAACAATACAAAGTTGGTCGACGACGGGTAAACCTTCTCAACGAAATCGAATTGCGCCAGTTGAGCTGCGAAATGGTTACGCACTTCAATCAACTGTCGTACGGCATCTTGCATTACTGAAACGCGTTCATCTGATAACGCCTCTAATACGATTTGTGATGAGCAATCTGGCATTGGATACGGCGGTATCAGTTTGGCTACATACTGCATTACATTTGGGCTCGCTATGATAAACCCACAACGTACTGCAGCAAGCCCAAACGCCTTGGACAAAGTACGAATCACCACTAAATGAGGGTAACGCTCAATCAAGCTCACAGCCGATGTTTGAGGTTCGAACTCTATATACGCTTCATCTACGACCACCAGCGATTTTCCTTGAGTCCCTTCTAGTACCTCGATCAAATCCGCTTTAGGAATCACATTGCCGGTAGGGTTGTTGGGAGAGCATAGAAAAACGATGTTCGCCAACTCCGCTTTGTTCACCACATCAGGAACATTTAGACAGAAATCCTCTTTCAGAGGTGAATCGAGCGTTTCAATCGCCAGCGCATCGGCACAAAACTCATACATTGCGTAGGTTGGCGAGCAGATCAGTATTTTGTCTTGAGCGGGCTTGCAGAATGTTCTGATTATTAAATCAATCGCTTCATCAGCACCGCGCACGGCAACCGCCGCCGCATCAGTTTCACAATACGCTTGGTATGCCTTCGCGATATCTTGCGGCAAAAAGTCTGGGTAACGGTTATGCCCTACTTCCCCCGGAAACAGAGTGCTCTCTAGTTCGTTTGCATTTAACCAAACACGCCCGTCACCACCGATTCTTCTTGCTGATTGATAAGGTATTAATTTTTTTACGGCCTGAGGCACTAAGTTATCGATAAAAGATATCAAGAGGCGATCCTTTCCAAATAATCAAAATATCTTCACCATCGCTTTCATATTCAATTTATGTGACATATACACATATTGAATCACAAATGATGATTAAGTATTTACATTCAAACAGAACACTATTGATAAATGAATCGAAATATTTACATAATAGCCATGATAAAAAATCATAGGTAAACATATGAACCACGCACTCCCTTCAACCAAAACCTTGCTTGCCTTTCTATCTACGGCAAAGCACTTAAACTTTACACGTGCTGCTCAAGAGCTAAATGTCACTCAAGGTGCTGTTAGTCGTCAGGTTTTGTCTTTCGAAGATAATTTGGGGTGTGATCTTTTTTATCGTCATGCTCGTGGGCTGTCGTTAACACCAAAAGGCGAAGAGTTAGTTCCGCTTATTCAAGCAACCATTCAACAACTGCAGTCGGCTCTCAATCAGGTGTCGAGCTCGCCCTCGAAGATCAAACTCAATGCCCCGAGTTGTATTACCTCCTGGCTGTTACCCAAACTCATGTCATTTCAACAGGCTTACCCTGAGATTGATGTCGAGCTAACATCGACTATCAAGCATGTTTTTGAGCCTAGTTTTGACCCATTTGATGCTGTCATTACCTATGGTAAAAAGCCAAACCAACACTCAATTGTTAGCCAGCTCTTGTTTAACGAGCAGTTGGCTCCGATATGCCAATCGCAGATCATTGTGAACGAGCATCTCATAGACTCCGAGTCAAACCTCATCAAGCCACACAAGCTGTCCCAGTACACTTGGTTGCACGCCAATAATGAGCAGAGTGATTGGCGACTATGGCTTGAGCATATCGGCAGTAATGAGCTTTCAAGCAAGAACAACCAGCAATTTGCAACGCTCGATCAAGCAATGAACGCCGCGATGCAAGGCTTCGGCATCGCCATCGGTGATATCACCCTTGCTAAGCAAGACATCGATTTAGGCAGATTAGTAAAAGTGAGTGAAGGCAGTGTGTTCTCGGGGAATGGTTATTTCCTTCTACAACCCAAGAATCGTCAAAATACGTCATTATCAACTCTGGTTGATTGGTTGGTGGATTAGCCACCAATGGAAAGCCAAATACCTTTGAGGCAAAGCTTTTCCGTGCACGGCAACCACAATTATCAATTTGAGAATCAAGTTATTCCTAAATTGATGTGCAAAATTGCCTCTCAAAATAAAACTATTCTTCTCACAACACGTATTGTTTTGGTGAAAGCAGACTAAGCATTCTTTTAACTGAATGAAAAGGTGGGACAAATTACTGCTCTGAGTTGAAAATTCCACCTTCTATATGAAAATGGCATTCGAATTGCTTTGTCATAGACAACCCAACCAATATTAAGCAGGTTGCATTTTTTCTCACTGCAGCTTGTCCGGAGGATAGGCTATGACCTTACAAAGACACACGTATTACGGCTTAATTCACCATGGAATCAAAACACTACTCATGGATCGTATCGGCCACTTCACAGAACGTGAATATCACGAGTATTTAGACCTAACGACAGGTAAGTCGACATGCTTCACAATGAGTGAAGAAGAGCTGGAGCAAACCCTTGATAACCTTAAAAGTGAAGGTTATTTGGAAGACATTAAGCAGCTTATCCCACGCTACCAAACTTCATGCACTCGGTGACAAGCCGCTCAATCAAACATTTCATTTTTCAAGTGCTTCCTTCTATTTTGAATCGAAGCACTTTTGGCTAGACTGAATGGAGGTATCTCAACAGGATGTTCGGTTCAAAATGAAGCAAATCATCGACTTTATCCCACTCATCATCTTCTTCGCCCTGTATAAGATGTACGACATCTATACGGCCACTGGCGCATTGATTGCTGCAACCGCCATTCAAATAGCACTCACCTACCTGCTATATAAAAAAGTAGAAAAAATGCAAGTTATCACTTTCGCTATGGTGGCGGTGTTTGGTGGTATGACAATCTTCCTGCATGACGATGACTTTATCAAATGGAAGGTCACTATTGTCTATGCGCTGTTCGCTATTGGGTTAACCGTCAGCCAATTGATGGGTAAGCCGGCGATTAAAGGAATGCTTGGAAAAGAGCTCACGCTACCTGATTCTGTATGGAGCAAGATTAATTGGGCATGGACGGCATTTTTCACACTATGTGCCGCCCTGAACATCTATGTCGCGTTCAGCTTATCGCTCGATGCTTGGGTGAACTTCAAAGTGTTCGGTTTGTTGATCGCCACGATCACATTCACACTATTAACTGGCCTATACATTTACAAAAACCTACCTGAAGAAAAACACCACTCAGTGTCTGAAAAAAATAGAGACGATGAGTAATGGTCGAATGAGATCTCAATCTCATTTTTTGTTACAATCTTGCACATAATTTCGTTCACAGTGGCCAATAGGATAAACGCTGGCCACTGACTTATTGATGTTTTGGGAATCCCTTATAATGAGTCACACTTCTGATGCGCCAAAAGGCCAACTTCTTCTTCGCACCCTTGCTATGCCTGCCGACACCAATGCCAATGGCGACGTGTTCGGTGGCTGGATCATGTCTCAACTTGATTTAGCGGGTGGTATTTTAGCGAAAGAAATTTCATGCGGCCGCATCGTAACCGTATCGGTTTCAAGTATCACGTTCAAAAAGCCAGTGAAGGTAGGTGACGTAGTATGTGTTTACGGTGAGTGCACAAAAATCGGTCGCACTTCAATGAGCATTGACTTAGCGGTATGGGTTAAGCCGGTTCGTGACCACGGAATCGAAGACCGTTTCATGGTATGTGACGCAACTTTTAACTATGTTGCCATTGATTCTGAAGGTAAACCTCGCGCTATTGCCAAATAAGCCATTCGCTAAACAGACGAATAGCCTTCTAATTTCGGGTCTTTAGAGCGTTTTCCACTCAGCTTTTAAAGACCCAGCCTCTTCGACGCGCACCAATTCACACTTTCTTGTTTTTCCCCCTTCCAAATACGATTAGTTCGCGTAAATTAGCTACATAGCTCACCGAGCCTCTTTTTTGTGAAGTATAAATAAGGATATACCAATATGTGGTACGTGATTTTTTCTCAAGACGTCGAAAACTCATTGGAAAAGCGCCTGAGCGTTCGCCCTCAACACCTAGAACGCCTACAAACACTTCACGATGAAGGCCGCTTATTAACAGCAGGACCAATGCCAGCTATCGATTCAGATAACCCTGGCGAAGCGGGTTTTACTGGCTCGACAGTCATTGCAGAATTTAACTCACTAGAAGAAGCGCAAGCTTGGGCTGATGCAGACCCATATATTGAAGCTGGCGTCTATGCTAATGTGATTGTAAAACCATTTAAGAAAGTATTTTAAAGTGAAAAAGTGGATTATCGGATCACTGGCTGCACTCGTTCTTGCGGGTTGTAGTTCAAGTGACCAAGACCAACAACGTCAATTAGAGATGATGGCGCAACACCGAGCAGGTGTTCTATCAGCGGGACTACCGATCGAATACGGCCCGTTGAAAGTCATGCGTGTCTTGGCAAAGAACACCGTGATTGAAATCATGATGATCTACAACCAAGATGCTCAAGGTGCAAAGCCACTCAATCAAGTATTGAAAACCAGCGTTAATAGCTACTGTACCAACTCTGAAGTACGTGCCAACTTAGACATGGGCTTGGCATACAACATCAAGATACGTAATACTCGTGGTCAATTGATGGTTGAGCAGCTCATAAGCAAGCAGACCTGCGAAAGCGGCAGCTAGTTCGAGATTCGAGCAAGATGAAAAGCAAAAGCCTCGCGAGTGCGAGGCTTTTTTATGCCAGTAAGGCATTAGATACAAAGCCTTACTCAAGCTTTACTTATCTTACACTCCCTCAGCTTCCCACTCTTTACGCAGTGTTTTGGTTGCCGAGACAAGGTTGGCTAGTGCTGCTTCGGTTTCTGACCAATTGCGTGTTTTAAGGCCGCAGTCAGGGTTCGCCCAAAGACGCTCTGCCGAGATCTTTTCTGCTGCTTTCTTAAGAAGTCCTACAATCCACTCTTCTGATGGAATGTTTGGCGAGTGAATATCATACACACCCGGTCCAATCTCATTTGGATAGTTAAACTCTTCGAACGCTTTGAGCAACTCCATATTCGAGCGAGAGGTTTCAATCGTAATCACGTCTGCATCAAGTGCCGCAACAGATTCAATGATCTCGTTAAACTCGCTGTAACACATGTGGGTGTGGATTTGCGTTTCAGGCTTGGCACTTGCGGCAGCAACTTTAAACGCATCAACCGCCCATTCTAAGTACTCTGCATGAGCTGCTTTCTTTAAAGGTAATCCTTCTCGAATCGCAGGTTCATCGATCTGAATAATATTGATGCCTGCATCTTGCAAATCTGAAACCTCGTCACGCAGCGCGAAAGCTAATTGGTTAGCTATCTCTTTGCGAGAGATGTCTTCACGTGGGAACGTCCAACACAAAATCGTTACCGGCCCTGTTAACATGCCTTTCATCTGTTTTGAGGTAAGTGACTGTGCGTAGGTCGACCACTCAACGGTTACTGGTTTTTCTCGCTCAATATCCGCAACCACAATGGCAGGTTTTACGCAGCGAGAACCGTAGCTTTGCACCCAACCGAACTTGGTGGTTTGAAAACCCGCTAAGTTCTCAGCGAAGTATTCAACCATGTCATTACGTTCGGCTTCTCCGTGCACCAGCACATCAAGATCGAGCGCTTCTTGACGTTTTACAGCGTCGGCAATGTGCCCTTTCAATGCTTGTTTGTACTCACTCTCATTAAGTTTCCCTGCGCGATAAGCACTGCGTTGTACACGAATCTCACCCGTTTGAGGGAACGACCCAATCGTCGTTGTTGGTAGTAATGGCAAACCTAACACCTCAGACTGGTGAGCAGCGCGCTCGGCATAAGGCGCGCTTCGTTCCCCTATCGCTTTCGTCAGCGTTTTCAATCGTGCTTGAACATGTGGCTTGTTCACATGGGTCGCTTGTTTGCGAGCCTCAATCGGTTGACTATAAGTTTCACACGCTAAGATAGCGTTATCGTCCCCATCTAGCGCAGCTCCCAACAGGCTTACTTCCGTGACTTTTTGCTTAGCAAAGGCGAACCAGCTCTTCACTTCTTCTGTTAGTGTTTCTTCAAGATCCAAGTCCACAGGACTGTGTAACAGTGAACAAGAGCTCGCGACCCACAGCCTTTCTCCTAACGCCTCTTTTACAGGTTGCAGCAATGCAAGTTGTGTCGCTAAATCCGCTCGCCATACGTTGCGCCCATTGATAACACCTGCAGACAGTACCCAGTCTTGAGGGAGCTTTTCGACAACCTCATTCAACTGCTGTGGAGCCGCTGCTAAATCAATGTGTAAGCCGTTAACTGGAAGTTCGATGATCTTATTAAGTGTTTCATTCACTGAATCAAAGTAAGTCGTTAAGAGGATCTTTACATCTCCCTGAATGACTTGATACGCAAGTTTGAATGAATCTGCCCACGGTTTTTCAAGCTCTAGCGATAAGATAGGCTCATCAACTTGCACCCACTCCACACCAAGCTTCGCCAATTTCACTAATATTCCCTGATACGCGGTTAACAAGCGAGGTAATAGGCTCAAACGGTCAAAACCTTCTTCTACCTCTTTGCCTAAGTAGAGGTATGACAGCGGCCCTAGCAGTACAGGTTTTACTTTGTGCCCCTCTTTTATCGCTTGATTCACTTCATCAAATAGTTGCGGCCAACTCACCTCAAATGAATCGTCTTTGCTGAATTCAGGCACGATGTAGTGGTAATTGGTGTTAAACCATTTGGTCATGTCTGACGCTGCCGCTCCGTCCTGATCGTGGTGGTGATTCGAGCCGCAGCAAGTGCTCTGAGATTGACCACGGCCTACACGGAAAAGCGTATCTAAATCTGGAAAGCCATTGTTGTGGCGTTTTGGTACATGCCCCAGTAGTAACGTAGTGGCAAGAACGTGATCGTACCAAGCAAAGTCCCCTGCAGTAACAAAGCTCAGATTAGCGTCGGATTGTGCTTGCCAGTTACGCTGACGCAGTTCGCTACCGACTGCTTTCAGTTCAGTTTGGTCGATTTCCCCACGCCAATACTTTTCTAATGCAAATTTGAGTTCTCGTTTTTCGCCGATACGTGGGTAGCCTAAAATATGAGTCGTTGTTGTCATGAGCCTATTCCTTAATCACTATTTTTAAATCCGGTCAGACGCTGATTAATTTCATTCAAAGGCGTCTGGATGGCTAAACTATCTCGCCAAACGCCTTTGTGAACAATCTCCAAATATTCAACTTGTTTATTAGAAAACCTCATGTTGGTGAATTCACATATGAGAAAACCGAAAACATTTAGACGTCCAGATGTTTACACATCCACAAAAACGACGTAGGGTAGTTATTAAGAAATATTAAACATCAGCTTAGGAACTATGAGGATCACTCATGATAGAGCTCAAACACCTGCGAACACTGACCACATTGCGTGATAGTGGATCTTTAACAGCGACGGCGACATCACTACACCTGACGCAGTCTGCGTTATCGCACCAACTAAAGGATCTCGAGGCTCGTGTGGGTGGGCAACTGTTTTTGCGTAAAACTCGCCCAGTGAA
Organism: Vibrio fortis; assembly: GCF_024347475.1. Taxonomy (NCBI): domain Bacteria; kingdom Pseudomonadati; phylum Pseudomonadota; class Gammaproteobacteria; order Vibrionales; family Vibrionaceae; genus Vibrio; species Vibrio fortis. The sequence goes on along the minus strand of NZ_AP025487.1, from coordinate 1,213,448 downwards.
GTTCACGTCAGAGGGTGAAATCCTGCTCAGATTGGCGGATGAAGTGTTGCCTAAACTGGCCAAAGCAGAGAACGAATTAGCCAGTCTCAAAGAGGATGTGAACGGCCGACTTCATATGGCGATAGAGTGCCACTCCTGTTTTCAATGGTTGATGCCTGCTCTCAAGGAGTATCAGGTCACTTGGCCAAGCGTGACCCTCGATTTCTCATCTGGCTTTGGCTTTGAGCCTTTACCGGCACTGATGGCAGGAGAGCTGGATCTCGTGATCACTTCGGACATCCAGCCTCGATCGGAAGTTCATTACGAACCACTGTTTGACTTCGAGATGCGACTGATCACGGCAATTAACTCGCCTCTTGCAGAAAAAGAAGCAATCCAGCCGGAAGATTTGTTCGATCTGACCATGCTCTCTTATCCTGTTCAGAAACAGCGCCTCGATGTAGTGAAACACTTCCTTCAACCTGCTGGCATCGAGCCTAAAAAATGGAAGCAAGCTGATAACACATTGATGTTAGTACAAATGGTATCTGCAGGTTTGGGCGTAGCAGCTCTGCCCAACTGGGCAATCAGTGAGTTTTCAAGACAAGGCTTGATTGCTAGCAAGCCGCTAGGGAAAGGTTTATCTCGTCGACTGTTTGCAGCTGTAAGGAACTCGGATAAAGATAAGCGCTATTTACAAGCTTTCTTCAGTACCGCAAGACAGCAGAGTAAAAGTCATCTCGATGGAATCAAGGTTGTCTAGCAGTAGCAACCCTATTTTAAAGATGCACCAGATTTAGAAGTGCCAAAAACAACAAAGCCACAGACTGTTAATCTGTGGCTTTAACTGTGATATTTAAATCCTTTAAGCTTCTGCTAAACAGCTATCGGGCATAGGATTTGAATTGATTGGTCAATGGATCGTACTGGTAACCGAGCATATCTAGTTTGCCCACCACACTTTCGATATCCATTTCATACATGCTGACAAGCTCTTCAAAACTATCACACTCAAGACGCAACTTTTCGTTGACGATTCCCAATAGAATAATGCTATCTAGGCTTTTGACGTTGCTTAAATCCATCTCGTACTCCTTACGAACACATCGACTGATTTAAGTTTAGAACGACAATGGTAAGCCCGCTTACTAATAGATCACATTTCTCGCTCAATCACAGCACAATTCGCAGCTTTCTGAAATTCCCAAATTGCTATAGTGTCTAAATAGCGATGGCGCCTAAATAGCGATGGCGCCTAAATAGCTATAGCGCCCAAATTGGCTCTAAGCCAACAACAGAAGCAATCAGCATTAGCAAAGCAACCGCAAGCTGGATTTTTTCAGGCGTTTTTGCGAAGAGCAAATGCCAACACCAAACCACAATCGATGAGATTAGAAGCGCAAAGCTAAACAATAGCGACGGCACCATAGGTTCCAATACTTCTTCAGAAAGCGAGTAGACGCCCAGTACTGTGGTCAACACCACCAGCATTCCGCTTAGAATACCCGCAACAGGCAAGATTCGGTGGAATGCCTGAAGACGTGTTCGTGCAATGGTCAGAAGTAGATGTGAGAACGCGCTACCGAGTAAGGCTGTTAGAAGCAATGATGAGATTAGGCCAACTAGAGTCGCCTTCTCGCTTGCTTGAATCCCAACATAAGAGAGCGCCAAACCACAGGCTAAATACATCACCCAAATCGGTCCGGCATCGCGAGTCTTCTTCGTCTGAACTTGAGAGAAGAAATAGAAAATGGCAAATACGACTAAGAAAGCTTCGACCTTAAGTGACGCCACTGCCAACCAGAGTACACCAATAGCTGGTAATACCTTATGAATACGACCGCGCTGGCCTGGGCAGATATCACCTTTCACTAAGATCAGCGTTAGTACGAGTTGTGCACCCAATAACATAGGTGCGAATTGAAGTAATACAGATTCGATCATCGGGATCTACTTATATGGACTTATTTTCGCAGAATGATATCAAAAACTGCTTGGAACACTAATCAAAATCATCAATTTGCTCACTGTCTCGTATCCTTGGTCTATGCTGTTTCCAAGAATCACTTCTCAATACAGCTTTGCATCGCTTATTGGGGAAAGACACTAGAACTATCAGGGGCATGTTCTACTGGCTAGTCTGGGCGCATGCCGCTATAATTCCCGCCTCAAAAATCAGAGGTCGAAATATGTACAGCGATATCACTCCTATTCACGAACACAAAAAATACTGGGCCGAATGCTACGGTACAGCTCCCTTTTTACCGACCAGTAGAAAGGAAATGGATGCTCTTGGATGGGACAGCTGCGACATTATCATCGTAACGGGCGACGCTTATGTCGATCACCCAAGTTTCGGTATGGCGATCATCGGTCGTTTGCTTGAAGCGCAAGGTTTCCGCGTAGGTATTATTGCTCAGCCAAAATGGGACAATAAAGACGCCTTCATGAAGCTAGGTAAACCTAACCTATTCTTCGGCATCACCGCGGGTAACATGGACTCCATGATTAACCGTTATACCTCTGATCGTAAATTACGCCACGATGATGCTTACACACCAAATAATGAAGGTGGTAAGCGCCCTGACCGTGCAACTCTGGTTTACTCTCAACGTTGTCGTGAGGCATACAAAGGAACGCCGATTGTTCTTGGTGGTATTGAAGCAAGTCTTCGCCGCGTAGCTCACTACGATTACTGGTCTGACAAAGTTCGTCGTTCTGTTCTTTTCGATGCGAAAGCAGACATTCTTCTTTTTGGTAACGCAGAGCGAGCACTGGTTGAAGTGGCACACCGCCTAGCCGATGGTGAAGAGATCGCGAACCTGACAAACATTCGCGGTACTGCTGTCAACTTGCCTGCTGCACCTGAGAACTTCAAAATCATCGACTCTTCACGTATCGAAAAGCCGGGTAAGGCTTACGTGCCGGTTAACCCGTATGAGGTTGAAACCCAGTGTGATACTAAGAAAGACGAAGAACCTAAAGCACAGCCAATTACTATTCGCCCTTCTCGCCACGACGCGAAAACCACGGCGGTTCGTATCCCTGCGTTTGAAAAGCTAAACAACGACCGTATTCTTTACGCTCACGCTAGTCGTATCCTGCACTTAGAGACTAACCCATACTCGGGTCGCGCTCTGATTCAACGTCACGGTGACCGCGAGCTTTGGGTAAACCAAGCGCCGATCCCTCTGACCACAGAAGAGATGGATTACGTATTCGGCCTTGCGTACAAGCGTGTGCCTCACCCTATGTACGGCAAAGCGAAGATTCCTGCGTACGACATGATCAAAACGTCGGTTAACATCATGCGTGGTTGTTTTGGTGGCTGTTCTTTCTGTTCTATTACCGAGCACGAAGGTCGCATCATCCAGAACCGTTCGAAAGAATCTATCTTAGATGAGATCGAAGATATTAAAGAGAAAGTACCTGGCTTTACCGGCACTATCTCTGACTTAGGTGGCCCGACAGCGAACATGTACCGCTTAGGTTGTTCAGACCCGAAAGCAGAAGTGAACTGTCGTCGTCCTTCGTGTGTGTTCCCTAAAATCTGTGAGAAGCTAAACACAGACCACAAACACACCATCGACCTTTATCGTTCTGCACGAAAAGTGAAAGGCGTGAAGAAGATTATGATCGCTTCTGGTGTTCGTTATGACCTTGCGATTGAGTCGCCAGAATATGTTCGTGAGCTTGTAACACATCACGTAGGTGGCTACCTGAAGATCGCACCAGAGCACACTGAAAAAGGTCCTCTGGATCTGATGATGAAGCCAGGTATGGGCACATACGATCGCTTCAAAGAGATGTTCGAGAAGTACAGCGCTGAAGCAGGTAAAAAACAGTATCTGATCCCTTACTTCATCTCAGCTCACCCAGGTACTGAAGATGAAGACATGCTGAACCTTGCGCTTTGGTTGAAGAAGCACAACTATGAGTGTGACCAAGTTCAGAACTTCTACCCATCGCCAATGTGTAACGCGACATCGATGTACTACTCAGAGACCAACCCTCTGAAACGCGTTAAGTACAAAAAGCGTGAAGATATCCCAGTGCCAAAAGGTGACCGTCAACGCCGCCTGCACAAAGCATTATTGCGTTACCACGATCCAGAGAACTGGAAACTGATCCGTGAAGCGCTTATCGATATGGGTAAGAAGCACCTAATTGGTGATAAACCGGGTTGCTTGGTTCCAGAAGATGACTTTGATGCACAAACACCTGCTCAGCGTCGTAAGTCTGGCCGTCACGGTGCTCACCGTTTCGCGACGAAACACAGTAAGTCGCAACCGGGTTTAGGCGGCGAGAAGCCACGTAACTACTCCAAATCTGGTAGCAATAAGCCTGGCGGTAAGAAACCAAACGGCAATAACGGCCAAGGTAACGCTCACCAAAGTAATGCAAACGGTAACAGCAATGGTCGTAAGCCAGCAAGTGGCTTCACCAAGAAAGGTCCGGGCGGACAGTCACAAGGTAACGGCAGACCGAACCGCAACAAAGCGGGCAATGGTCAAGGTGGCAAGCCTGCAGGTAACGGGAAGAACCGCCAACGTGCTGCGCAACGTTAGGCCTCAGTAACTGACCGAGAACCGCTCACCTTAAACAACAAAAGTCCAAGTGATTCCCCACTTGGACTTTTTTGTTTCTCTGACGAAGCTGAAGCACTAAGCTTGAGTCTGTTTAAACACCCAAGCTTTGCTAAGTAAGTAGTTACTGACCATCCCAATCAATACCCCAATCGCCATCGCCAAAAACAGCGAACCATTGAATTCAGGCAGTATTAATGTGAGAGCCTTAAAGCAGATTAAGTTGGGTGCGGCTGATAACATCGCAGAGGCCATGAATTTTTGCCATTGTTTGAGGTCATCTCTACGTGCCCCTGTCCCTTGGTACTCGAACGTCAAGACTCGGTTACCAAGCCAAGTGCTGGTTGCTGCGACAAAAAAAGCCAATACCCTCGCCCACATCACTGACACATCACCAACAAAATGAAACAACGCGAAAGCGGCACAATCTACGACGAATCCACCCGCTCCCACACAGGCGAATTTAATCAGTTGATGATGAGGCCTCAATAATCTCTCCACACTTGAGGCCATTGTTCTAAAGTGAAATCGCGTTTTCATCAAGAATCTTTACTGCGACCGGTTCAACATTAACGTTCTGACTCAGTGGTTTGCAGCTAAATAGTGCTCGTTTCTGCTTATCAACGGGCTCTAGAAGACAGCTCAATGCATTTTCTGCAATGACCGACTCAACTTGAGCCTTCTTACCAATCAGATAAAACTTGCTGCTAGTGTCGGCCTCTGAGATATCAGTGATCTTTTTGGCTTGCCCTAAACTATAGAACTGACCAGAGAAAGGACGCTTACCAATATAATAACTTGGCGCATCATCCTCGATATGGTTGAAAATAATACGGTCACTCTTTTCATTCGCCTTGCCCAAGTTCAAATAAACCATCGCAATCATCAGAAGTACGGGCAGAACCAACGCCACACTTGAGAACCATTTCTTGTCTTTCTCAACCACCAGCATCGCCACCAACAAGCCTAATGCAGGAATACCCGGCAATACGTAAGCTGGCAGTATATTTCCCGCCATAGTGAACAACAGCAGTGGTGATATTAGCCAGCAGATTAGAAACGAGAATAAGCCGCTGTGGGTTTGATTCTGCTCTTTGATCTTTTGACGACGAGCAAATGCTAATATCGGCAATACAATCGACCAAGGCGCTGCAGCCTGAATCCAGAATACCCAGATCATGCCTCTGGCTTCATCGTGCGCTGAACCATATAGATCACCTTCCCAACCGCTCACGACAAAACGCTTAAAGTGCTCACCCACGATAAAGTAATCAATGAAGCCCGGTGTCGCCATTTCAGCCATGATGTACCAAGGCAGAGCAATCGCCAGCATTAACGCTAAACCAGAGACAATTGGAAAACGCTGCCACAGTGCTTTGAATGCGCCAATCAAACCATGTTGTAGAACAAGCCACGGGAAAACCGCGATCCCCATGATCACAATCGCGACAGGCCCCTTCGCAAGTAAACCGCAAGCAAGACCAACAAAGCCAACATAACCCCAAGCATTATTCGTACGCTGACTACCTTCCCCTTTCCAACACAGGTAGAAGCCCAACATAGCAATAGTCATCGCCAACGTTAGGGCAATATCCGTCATCACGGCACCTGCCGCAATCGAGAAAATACCGCACGTTGCAAGAACTACAGCTGCAACTAATGCGCTCTTCCCGGTACGTTTAGCGAAATACGCAATCAATAAAATAGTGAATACACCCGCTAACCAGTGAGGAGCACGAACTGCAAACTCACTCAGGCCAAATAGCTCAATGCCCGCAGCACTCATCCACGTAAACAGTGGCGGCTTGCCCCAAAAAGGTACGCCATAATCAAACTGGGGTGTGAGCCAGTTTCCGGTTTCGACCATCAAGCGAGCCATTTCGCCGTAGCGTGCCTCGGTGGTATCCATCAACGGATACGTCGCCAGTGACAGCAACCTAAGAATTAGCGCAAAGGCTAATAAATACCACAGGTGCGTTCTGTTCAGGCTCATGCTGATTCCTCTAATTTATACGTTGTTTTCAGTGCCGGTTTATCGACAACAGATTGGATGAGATACAAAGGACGATTCTTGGTTTCGATGAAGATACGGCCAATGTATTCACCCATAAGACCGATACTAAGAAGCTGGATACCGCCAAGTGCAAGTTGGACAACCATCATCGACGGGTAACCAGTAATCGGCTCACCAAACATCAATGTTTTAAAGATGATAAACATGCCGTAAACAAAGGCACTCAGAGCGACCATGCTGCCGAGCGCGGTTGCAATGCGCAGTGGTCGAATTGAAAATGAGGTAATGCCATCCATTGCCAAGCCAAGTAGCTTGAGATAGTTCCACTTGGTCTCACCACAAAAGCGCGCATCACGTTTAAATTGGACGGTGGTTTGCTTGAATCCTGGCCACGAGAAAATACCTTTCATGTATCGATTACGCTCTGGTAGTTGATTAATATGGTCAACAACCTCACGGCTTAGTAAACGAAAATCGCCAACATTTTCAGGAACATCGATCTTCGCTGCGGCATTCATGACACGATAAAAGCTTGCTGCAGAAAACTTCTTAAACCAGGTTTCGCCGTCACGTTGACTGCGCTGCATATTGACCACGTCATAGCCTTCTCGCCATTTAGAAACCATATCTGGAATCAGTTCCGGTGGGTCTTGTAGATCCGCATCCAATAAAATTACCGCTTGGCCACGACAGTGTTCTAAACCTGCACTCATCGCCGACTCTTTACCAAAGTTACGTGATAAACCGATCACTGAAATCGAGCTCGCAATTGACTTGAACGACTCCACCAGAGCCAAGCTATTGTCTTTGCTGCCATCATCGACATAAACAATCTCGCTAGAGATAGGTAACTCATCAAGCACTCTGGTTAAGCGTGAGTGGAATTCGGGCAACACTTCCTCTTCATTGAAGAAAGGCACAATAATAGACAGCGAAATTGCTGGGCTAATTTGAGGCTCGCGTGAGCGGCGCGAGTTGATATGAAGTTCAGTCATAATACGGTCTTCTATTTTTTGATTCCGTAGCAGACTAGCTTCCCATCCATGAAAGTTATGTTGTTGACATATTTTTCACGTCAATTCAGGATGATCGCTATAACAAAATAAGTGCTTATGGGTAATAAAATGAAACGTGTTCTGTTGGTTGAAGATAACCGTGAAATCGCTGGTGTGCTGTTCGACTATTTTGAGTGCATTGGTATGGAGCTCGATTACGCCGATAACGGTGAGCTTGGATTACAACTCGCCACAGATAACTCGTTCGACATCATTATCCTAGACCTGATGTTACCGCGCATGGATGGCCTAACCGTATGTAATAAACTGCGTGAGAACGGAAACACGACCCCGATTCTAATGCTGACAGCCCTAGACAGCCGAGACGATATGCTCGCAGGTTTTGAACATGGGGCCGATGATTACCTCACCAAACCGTTCGACCTCGATATTCTTGAAGCGAGAATGAAAGCCTTGGTTCGCAGGTACCACGGCACGGTGGCATCCAGCAAGTTGGTATTTGGTGAAATCAGCATTGATCAAAAGACACGTAAAGCTTATCGACAGGACAAATTATTAGCCCTCAATCCAACCACTTACACCATCCTTGAGATGCTGTGTAAGCGTGCACCGGATGTCGTTACTCGCGAAGACATCTCTTATAAACTTTGGGAAGAAGACGAGCCAAACAATGACGTACTGCGTAGCCACATCTACCAATTAAGAAATCAGTTAGACAAACCCTTTGACCAACAAATGCTGATTACCGTGCCTAAAGTCGGTTTTAGATTGGAGTCGAATTCGTGATCCTCAATGTACTCAATAGCACCAAAAGTCTAACTGGTCGTTTAGCGCTTTTCTTTGGGTTGATGGCCGTAATCATCACCGCCTTCGTCTATGCGGTTTTTCTTGTTGCTATGTACCAATCGGAAGACCGCGTTGGTGAACGACGTATCCTAATTGACCGTAATTATGCAGTGAGTTTATTTGAAGCGGGAGCGAATGGAAAAATACGCATTGACGACCTAACCATTGCTTACAATGACCGCAGTCTCATTCCTGAACGCTATCAGCGTTTTATCGGAGATAAAGATACATTTCTTGGTGAAGTGGGTGACGAACCCCATTCGCGTATGGTCTATGTGGGCGAGTATTCGCATGAAGGCGTTACCTACCCTCTTATATTACTCTCAGAGATTGATCGTATTGAATTTGATGTCACAGAGTTATTTTATGCAACCACTCTTGTTCTCACCTTGTTAGCGGTTTTGATCTTCAGCTTCGGCGCTCTTTTATACCGACTGTCTCAACGTCTCATTGAGCCCTTCAACTCTTTGGCAAGACAACTAGAGAGCAACAAGAGTAACCTAAACCAAGAGTTTAAAGTTCAAGACAGTGCAGCCATTGAGTTTCGTCAGCTCACCAATCAACTTAATGATTATCGAAGTGAAATCAATGCACTAGTAAAACGAGAACAAGCTTTTGCTCGCTACTCTAGCCACGAATTGCGCACGCCGCTTACGGTTGCGCGAGGCTCTAACAAACTACTTCTACGCAGCCAAATGACTGAGTTCCAACATCGCCAAGTAAAACGCGTTGACGATGCCGTTGCTCAGATGTCAGAAATGGTCGACGCCCTTTTAGGGTTGGTACGCTATGAACGCAATCAGGATGACGCACCAATTCGACTCTTTACTCAGCAAGAGTTAGAGCAGATCATCGCTAAAAACTCCGCACAAGCGAATGAAAAACAAATTAATGTTGAACTAGAAGTGGAAGGCGAACCGAGTGTTCGTGCCACCAGTGCGATTCTTAACATGTTGATTGGCAATCTGCTGAGAAATGCCATTGCTGCCACCAACCATGGCAAAGTTACAATCACTCTGACCCAACATTTGATCAGTATCCATGACCAAGGAGAAGGTCTCACCGAACAATACAACCCAAGTGGACATGGCCTAGGTCTACTGATCGTCGATGATTTATGTAGTCGATACAACTGGGACTTTGAACTCATCAATCATCAAAACGGTGGCTGTGTGGCACTGGTAGTGTTTGACCAACCTGCGAACACCTCGTCTCACTTAGAATAAACACAAGTTTCAATGTTTGGGTAGCTCATCCACCCAAACTTTGATTCAATCGGTTTACTTGCTCAATCAGTTGCCGGATACTGCGCGTCCCAAATGTTCAACAAGTGTCCCTTGGCACCTACTCAACATGAAACTCAACAACAGCCCTATCACCCAACACCAGTTTAATGGCCGCACTTTCTTCTTAAAGCGTGATGACCAATTGCACTCACATTTCTGCGGCAACAAAGCTCGCAAATTCATGCAATTACTCGAAGAAGAGCACTCAAACATAGATACCTTGATCTGTTACGGTTCAGCGCAAGCAAACTCGCTATTATCGTTGGCGGCATTAGCGAAAATTAAGGGGTGGAAGCTGGAGTTTTACGTTGACCATTTACCCCAATGGCTCATTGATAAACCGATAGGAAACTACCGAGGTGCATTAGACCTTGGTGCCAAAGTGATCAGCATGCAAGTGGTCGCTAGCGATCTTCATCCAAGAGCGTACATCGAGCAAATCAGACAGCCAGGACCTGAATGTATCGTATTGCCAGAAGGCGGACGCAGCAAAATGTCTGAATATGGCGTCAAACAGCTCGCTATGGAGATCTTAAGTTGGACACGCTTCGAGCCGAAACACGATTTTGTCGTTGCGCTACCAGCTGGTACTGGGAGTACTGCCCTTTATCTTCATAAACACCTTAAAGTACACAATATTCCGGTCATCACTTGTGCTTGTGTTGGCGGTAATGACTACCTGACAAAACAGTTTGACGAGTTAGGTGAAGACGACCATCCTGAGATTCTACCTTTAGAATCTAAACATCACTTTGGAAAACTCTATCAACGAGATTACCAAATGTGGCTCGACCTTCTAGAAGAGACCGATGTGGAGTTTGATCTACTCTACGACCCTTTGATGTGGCAATGTTTGGAACAGTGGCAACAAAACAATCCAGAAAAAACACTTATCTATATTCATCAAGGCGGCTTGCTCGGCAATGAATCTATGTTGCCCCGCTATCAGCGTAAATACCCAGATATCACGGCCAGTCAGACGCTAGATTGGTAGTCGTTCTAGGCTTAGCGGTAGAAGTAATATCTCGTTTTTATCTCATCCTTCATGCAGCAATATAGTTCTTTCCTATACTTTCCAATAGGAAAATACCGACAGGAAGGAACTATGCAAATTCGAACCGCTCTATCTTTACTCAGTGCAGCTCTTTGTGCCCCTCTAATGGCCGGAGAAAATATACCTTATACGGTGGATGGTCTTGAATACGAAGGCTATTGGAGTGAATCCAGTGACAACGCACCATTGGTGCTACTTGTGCATGATTGGGATGGCTTGACTGACTATGAAAAAAAGCGAGCAGAGATGCTCAATGAACTTGGTTACAACGTATTTGCTGTAGACCTTTTCGGCAAAGGCATTCGTCCTACCGAAGTGAAAGACAAGAAACAACACACAGGTGAGCTCTACAAAGACCGTGAAAAGATGCGTTCATTGCTCATTGGTGCGGCCGCTCAAGCAGAGAAACTAGGTGGCAACCTCGATAACAATGTCATGATGGGGTACTGTTTTGGAGGTGCTGCTGTATTAGAAGCTGCCCGAGCCGCCATTCCATCTAAGGCTTATGTCTCTTTTCATGGTGGGCTATCAACACCCGAGGGACAAGACTACTCCCAAACACCATCTCAGGTTGTCATTTTCCATGGAACTGCGGATGCTATGATCTCAATGGCGGATTTCGGAAATCTGGCTGAGCAACTGGAATCGGCGAATGTCGAACATGAAATGCTGACGTACAGCGGCGCTCCTCATGCATTCACAGTGTTTGGCTCTATGAACTATCAGCTCGAAGCCGACCAAAAGTCTTGGGCTCGCTTTACCGAAGTGCTTGCTTCCGCTACACAATAACTCAATTAAAGAGCCCCAAAATACGAAAAGCGCCTTCAAATATATTGAAGGCGCTTTTTATATCTCATTGTTTCACCGAGTTTTTCGAATCGCGTATCTACAAGATTTTACTGATATCGAGATACACTCAGATCGCCACTTTCAACTTCTGGTACTTTTCCACTCACCACACTCGCAAGAATTTTTCCTGAACCACATGCCATGGTCCAACCCAAAGTCCCATGACCGGTGTTGGTGTACAGGTTGCCTACCGGCGTCTTACCTATGATTGGCGTGCCATCTGGCGTCATAGGTCTTAACCCAGTCCAGTATTCGGCTTTCGCGTGATCGCCAGCCTCTGGAAAGAGATCTTTAATAACCATATCAATGGTGGCTTTACGTTTCTCTGGTATATCGAAGTTGAAACCAGCCAGCTCGGCAGTCCCTGCAATACGAATGCGATCATCAAAGCGTGTCATCGCGACTTTGTAGGTTTCATCCATCACGGTTGAGGTTGGCGCTTTGTCTGCGTTGATGATCGGCAGTGTTAACGAATAACCTTTCACAGGGTAAACAGGCACATCAATATCGATCTGTTTCAAAAGCTCGGTCGAATAGCTTCCCGTCGCCAAAACAAAAGCATCCGCTTTCAACTCGCCAGCACTGGTGTTAATGCTGGTTAACGATGAGCCTTGACGGTTCAGCGAGTGCACTTCAGTATCAAACTTAAATTCAACACCCAAGGCTTTGGCTTTTTCAGTCAGCTCAATACAAAACTTGTGGCAATCACCCGTTTCATCTCCCGGTAAATACAACCCACCTACAAGCTTATCTTTAACGGATTCAAGCCCCGGTTCGACCTTAATGCACTCCTCAACACTTAACAAAGAGTGCTCAATGCCGCTCTCTTTGAGCAGTTTCATGTCTTGTTGAATCGCTTCTAGCTGCTTAGCATCACGGAACACTTGCAGCGTTCCTTGCTGACGGCCTTCATAGTCAAGGTTTTCAGTTTCACGCAGCTCAGTTAAACAATCTCGACTGTAATTCGCAATGCGTAACATGCGAGCTTTATTGATCGCATATTTGGCTGGGCTGCAGTTGGACAACATCTGAGTTGCCCATTGAATCAAAGCGGGCGAGAGTGAAGGTTTCACTTTCAGCGGTGCATGCTCTTGCGTCAACCATTTGAGAGCCTTAACGGGAATCCCAGGTGCAGCCCAAGGAGAAGAATAGCCATAAGAGATTTGACCTGCATTGGCAAAACTGGTCTCTTTACCACTGCTATCTTGACGATCGATCACCGTTACCTTGTGCCCTTCTTTGGCCAAGTACCAAGCACTGGTCAATCCAATTACACCACTACCAATTACAATCACTTCCATTGCCCTGCCCCTGTTTTAGCAACATTTTCGTAACTTGGGGACACTTTATGAATCAGGTGTTGACTTGACAAGCTTGAGAGCGTTGACTAAAAGTCATTTAGAGATCTTAACCACCTAATACACTGATTATGTGGCTTTTTCCTACGCAAAATTACGGTTTCAGAATACAAAAACACCGCTGAAGTTTATGTTATCAGCGGTGTCAACAAACTTAGTAAGGTAACAATAAAGACGGTAAAGAACGTAAAATTATGATGCTTTAGCGGCATCCAGAACAAGGCTCGGACGAATTAGCTCATACAGGCAATCAAGCTCTTCTCCTGTTCGAAACTTCCTTGGAATCATCCCCGCAGCCATATGTGGATGTCCACCACCAAAACCAATGCCTTTTTCATTCAAGGCTTTTTGAATAACCTTGGCGACATTATTTTCAGAGCACTCCGAGCGAAGTGAAATAAACGTTTTATCGCTCGTTCTCGCGGTAAGCACAATAATATCAAGCTCATCAACGCTCAAAAGAAAGTCACCCAGTACACCTAGCATGTTTTTAGGACATCCTTCAGGAAGTACAGCAAAAGCAGCATTTTTCTCGCGACGCATACCGGCAAGCATTGAATTGAACAGCTTCAGCTCTTCAAATTGAACTTGGTTTCGACAAATCTTATTCACGATCGCGTTGTCGGCTTTGGCTTGCAGGTACGCAAGCGCCTTAAGATCTGAAGCCCCTACGCTTCGGGTGAAGTTGGCGGTATCAAAACTCAAACCGACCAACAATGCAGTCGCCACACGCTTAGGCATATCAATGGAAAAATATTGATAGTACTCAACCATGATAGTGGCAGTAGCACCATAATTAGATCGAATATCGCTATACCAAACCGACTCCGGCGCTTCCACCTGATGATGGTCGATAACACCGACTTCCTCACCAGTGAAATCAGTAATGTTCTTCTCACCAATACAACCATCAACCACAATGATTTTATCGTCCGGCTTCAAACGTAGATCTTCGGGTTTATATACTGGTATTTCGAGCCAATCGATAAGATTTCTCAGTGACACTCTATCGATGTGCCCTTTAAAGGTGATGAACGGATTCAAGCCTTGGTTTTTAAGCAGGTAAGCCAGCGCATAAGCAGAGGAGATCGCGTCATGGTCTGGAAAATCATGAGCCTGCACAATCACTCTTTTATTCGCTTTCAGCTTGTCTAAGAAAGCTTCAAATTCAATATTTGCCATTTTGAAATCGCCCATTGAAAACTAGCCTCAGAAGAGGCTAGAGAAAATAAGAGGTTCTAAATCTTATGAATTAGTCGGTACTCAGTATTAGATAGAATTGCTTCTTCTAAAGCACCCACACCTAAGGTGCTGTATCCATAAAAATTCGGCTTCGCATTTTTGCGCAAAGATTGTACGCTTTCGACAATGTTATCATCCATTGTCAGTGCATCCACCACTTCAGAAAGTAACTTCCTGTTTTCTTGTGACATAGGTGAGATAAACTCACTTGCACCACTGATAGAAGAATACAAGTAGCCAAATTCGCCACCATTATTCTCTTCAATGTAGTAGTTACCTGTTCTTGCAAACGATGCGCGGATCTCATTCACACTCTCGATTGAACTAAACGTTTTAGCAAAGAACTCCGAACCACCCGCATGCTCTAGCGTTTCTGGCGCGAAGCCTTCATTTGGGAAAACAAGATAAGCGACGATCGCATTGTCTCGGGTAATGGCAGAAAGGATGAAATTATCGTCTTGGTAGTACTTGATGACGTCATCCGTTGACGCTCGTTTAATATAAACTGGCGCACCAAATGTTTGATCTAACGTCTCAGCAGATGAACGAATATAAATTTTATCTAGCTTTCTATGTGACGGGATATCTGTCATTTGAGACAGACCAAAATCGAACATCTTCTCCAATGCATCAAAACTGTCATTGAAGCCGCCCAAAGCAATGGAAATCACCGACACTAGACCAATAGTGCGAGCTATACCGCCCTTCTTCTGCTCTTCCAACAGAGACTCTTGAGTGTCTTGAAGCTCTTGTAACTCTTCCTGAATATCTTTTTGAATTTCCTTGTTTTGTTCTTCAGACATTTTTAACCTTTGATCTCATCGATTTTGTCCATTAACGCATCTGTACCGTCTTCAGCTTTCTCTTGTACTCGCTCAAACGCATCGGTATCCATGATACTTTCAATTTCATCGCTGTAATTAAGACCTAAATAAATGCCGAAACAGATAAATACTAAAGCGAAAATTTTAAACATTGTTACTCTCAATTCTTAAATGGTAGACAAAGTACATGCCGGGTGACATGTACCTTGTTGTTTTACTTACCTGATTTATTACTTATATAACGCGATACGACTGTTTACTTTCTTCAAGTAATTTTTGGTTTCGTCGTACGGTAGATTCACCACGAGATGGTCATAAACTTGTTGAGGAGTCATCTGGTTGATGACCTTCGAAGCTTTGCCAATACTGGTAGAACGGTCTTTGTTAAACGCTCTTGCTACATTACCCGCACCAGTGTTGTAAGCCGCAATGACACAATACAAACGACTCTCGTCATTCTTGATCTTGCGAAGATACTTACTGTTCAAGATATCTAAGTAAGCCGTACCCGTTTCTACGTTGATAACCGGCTGATATAGGTCTGCCACTTTCATCGGCGCATCGATGTTGCGAACTTGTTTATTCACGTCGTGACCAGCACTCGTCGGGACTACTTGCATCAAACCAAACGCAGGCACATGTGATTTAGCATCCGGACGGAAAGCCGATTCCGAGTGCATGATTGCCATGATCAACGCCGCATCAATCTCCCAGTTTTTACTCTCTTTCTCTGCTAAGGTGCTGTACTTGCTCGCACGTGCCTTAAGGCTGTTTTCAGGAAGCTTAACTTTATAGCTGATGACTTTTTTCGGTTTAACCGGAGCTGCTGCAACTTCAACAATAGGTTTAGGTTTTACAACTTCTGGCTGTGGCGATTTTTCAACGACCTTTTCAACTACTTTCGTTGGCTGCTTTTCTGTAGGCGTTGGCTCTAGCTTGGCGACCTCTTTTGGTACTTCGACTTTTTCAACGGGTTTCACCAACTCAACGGCCGGCTCTGGTCGCTTCACTTCAATACCATGTTTTGCACGCATTTCATCATACAGTTTGGTTTGCGCAGCAATACGCTCCTGAGCTTTTGCCAGTAGTGCCATTTTCTTGTTGTGAGCACGCTGGTAAATGAAAGAATCAGGAATGCCGGTATCAGACAAAATCAGTCGCTCAGCTTGCACATCCAGCTCATTCATCTGGCTCTGCGTCTGCTGGATAACGAAATTTTTCTCTTCTTGCTCTTTCTCCAACGAATAAAGCACGGCGTGGTCTTCCGCCTTGAGTTTGGCGAGTTCAACATTTTGACCCGCAACCTCAACAGGGATATTTTTTACCAGTGCTTCGATCTCTTCCGGAGTACTATCTTCATCCACCAACACAGAGACTGTTGCTGTATTGGTTTCGTAATCGACAGCCGTTTTTACTTGATCGTCTTGAGAATAATCCACCTGTTTAGTTTGAGATGAAACTTCCCCCTCACCCCATGTCTTGATGAGATCGCTTCGACGTTCATCAAGATTATTGGTGTATTCATCACGCCACGCTTCGTATTCATCCAAGTAGGCATTAACGTAAGCATGAAACTCTTTGATCTTGTCTTCTTGAGACTGGCTCGCCTTAGCAATAGCGCTGTTTAGCTGCTGCTTTTGATCTTCTGATACAGCAAATGCTTGAGAGCTGATAGCTGCTGAGATAACGACAGCTAAAACAGTCTTATTGATCATTTTATACATAGTTCACTCCCAGAGTGTATAGAGACAAAAGGCCACACAAATGGCGGCCTTTTTCACTAATACTAATCGCGGTTCCGTTCGCGGTTATTTTTTCAATGCATCGAACGCTGCAGCAAGGTCCGCTGCCGCTTTTTCGTTGTTGAATTGATCCCAAAGAGCAGAATCTTCACCACCAACTTCATCGATTACTTTATTCATGTTCGCGTCGTATGCGGCTTGGTCCATACCCACTAGAACGTATAAACCACCGGTTGGGCTTGCTTGACTTACGATAACACGACTGTTAGTTAGCGTTTTATTCACGACTGTCTTAGTGATATTTTCGAATGTCTCTTGAACATCTTCAGTCACTAGCGTTACACCTTCTGCAGCTGATGTAGAAGTCACACCTTCAGTCGCTGCTTGGAATAGGTTACTCACGTCAGTTTCAAACTCGGCAGCTAGGTTTACGCGAGCATCATTCACAGCAATTTTGCGCATTACGCTCATGCCTGCAGCACTCTTCTTAGAGTACCCTTTAGCGGCAACAGCGATATCACTAGGAATTACATCACAGATCCAACCCGGTGCTGATACGGTAGGAGCATCTGGGAAAGTACATGGTGCAAAGTTTTGCGCTTCTTTAACCGTTGCATTGTTGCTCTGACAACCAGCCAGTACTGTTACCAATGAGGTTGCAATAAGTAGTTTTTTCATAAATTAAAAGCTATTCCTAAGGTTTTGTTCATGACACTCTAAATCAGTGATATCGCATTGAAGACTTGATGCATCCACCTTACTCATTGTGCCTCTCTTAACTTTTAGTGAGACTTCTTCATCAATCATTACCCAAGAATACTTGTCAGTTACAGCATTGATTTCGTTGTTTACAACGTAGCCTTCACCAATTGGGTAAATCTCTGTTTCACCTTCTAAAGACTTAACAGCGTTTGAGAATATAATATCTGCACCTGGTTTAATTTTGTGCTGCTTACCCATCGCAATGCGTACCTGAGTACCCACTTCACATTGGCGCATCTCTAAAACCGGAGCACTTGCAGCTAACATTTTGTTAAGTTCAGTCGAGTGATTTACCGCTTCCGCTGCAGCTTTAGCCGCCATCGAACCATAACCTGATTCGCTCACAGGACAGCGAGAGTTACTAGTCTCTGTTGATGAGTAAAAGTCGCCCTCTAGTTTGATGCGTTTCATCACTTCCATACTAGGCAGTGCCACAACTTTTGCTACAGCTTCAACATCAAAGTCGTAGCTACATGACGGTGGAATTTCTTTAGTTTCACCGTCTTTATTTTTATAGGTATCGCGCTCACTGAATTTCGTAGTTAAGTCAGCGTGAGTAATCTCGGTAATAATCGCGAAATCAGCAATTGGCACACCTTTGGTACTCATACGACCGCTCTGTTCAGCCAATTTAATCTCGCTTTTCGCTTTATTGGCAATTTTACGATCAACAAGGTTTGCACCTGTTTCATCAATTTGTGTCTCTAATGCATTACGCATAGCAGACTGCATTTTTTTCGATGCAGAGTTCTTAAATTCAAGATCAACAGGAAGCACAACAACCTTCAAGTTATCTGAAGACGGTAACTGGATTTCCGCAGTTTCAATCTCAACGCGCGTGTCAGGAGTACAAACAACATCCTCCTTAATAACACAGCCACTCAAACCAGTAATTATTGCACTAGCCATTAACGTTTTCTTTAACATCTATTCGCTCCGAATATATTTATTTTATTTATTTTTCTAGGACTAGAAGATCGCTATTTGAGTAAGCCTAGCGCAGTCCAAATCCCTTTCTCTTTTATTTGCTCATCAAAGTGGCGAGCTGCCCCTTCGTCGGCATATTTGTAGCTAGTAACAGAGTTACCCGTAGAGATAATTTCACTACGTGACACTGTTTTGGATTTCTTATTTACAATTTTGATATTAGAGACCAAGGTTGAAATATAAGCATCACCGACTTTGTTTCTTCGACGCTCAGAATCCACTTTCAACACATGCGTTTGGTTTTTGTTCTTTGAAGTAGATGTCGCAATGTTGAACTCTGATAGTTGATTCCCTAAAAGTTCAATTGCTTTTCTTGACTCTCTGTCAGACGAGAGGCGGATGTTAATTTGACTGCTTAGCTTTTGGTGCGTAATAGTCAGCTGTTCAATTGCGTTGATGTCAGCTTTATAACTAGGCTTCAGAGATGAAAGCATTGCAATACGCACTGAAGCATCGTGCTCGGTTTGATAAACACTACGGTTGTCTAACCACCAAAGTAATTTATCTTCGTGAGAGAGCGCATCAAGCTCTATTTGAGCCTTACGGTTAAGATCATTGATTTCGCGAATCAACTGTTGAGTTACGAGAGAACGTTTAACACGCACTTCGACAAATGCACCAAGATCGTTCTCTTCCATTTGTACATATTCAATACCGTTAAGCGTCAATGACTCAGTCTTAGTATTAACTTTGTTGTCAACTAGGCTATTTGAAAAACCCTTACCGTTGGTTTCTCGAACTGTGTCTCTCATGTAGAAAGATGACTCAACTTGGGTCCATAACTTTTCGTTGATGTTGTTTACAGCAATTTTCTTGGCATGAGACAGAGTTCGCGCTTGAGAAACCGCATAAATGTACTCGCCACTGTCAGCCTGAGGCTTCAGGTACCACTCAGGCTTTGTCGATTGACAGCCAGAAAGAACAAGCAACGCGAATAGCGCTATGAAAAAGCGAACTATTTTTTTATTTGAAGACATTTGGAACCAATATCGAAAAATTTTGTCGCAATGTTATATCTACAAAATTAAACATTCAAATGACCAAATTTATATTTCGATTCATTTTCAAGCGAAATATGTTTATTTTTTATAGATTTTCAGTATCAAAAACACACAAAATTTCCAGTAATTAATAAAACAAACAATACAAAGTCTTGATTTTGAAACAGTTAGTTTAAATTATAAATCACACAATAACCCTTTAATTTTCATTGATAAAAACGTGAACAAAGTCTTAAAAAAATTGAATATCAGTTCAGAAAAATCACATATTTTTAACTAAATACGTGATATTTATTCAATTAAAATGAGACATACAACTCAATAACAACTTAGCTATTGACAGCTGATTTGGCACCATTGATTAAAATAATGATCAACATGAACACGATAATGTTTAAAAAAACATCACTACTTACAACTTTATAAATAATTGGTGTGGTGGGTTTTATGAGAACGTGATGTCTATTTTTTGACCTATTAATGATATAAATGAAATTAATATCAAACCAAATGACATTTAAAATAAGTATGCGTAATAATAAATTTAGAAGGGAATATGGTTCTTGTGAGAAGGTTAATCATCAGTAAGTTCTATTTAAATCGAGACAAGCAACCTGGTAAAACACCAATAGAAAATGAACTTTTCAGCTAAATATTCCTTCATAGACAGAAATTACAGATACCACCTTAAGGGTAGTTTTACTTTTGCCTATGAAGGGGTGAGCATGTCTATCTACTATTTTAGCGCGAGTAACTTGTCCGTAAACTCCGCAAAACCATAACCGCCAGGTTGAGTCATCACAACGACAGGATGATGTTCAAGGCGTTGCCAATAGTGTTGAATATTTGCGACACCGACGCTGTTTGGTAAGGCTTCAAACATGTATTGGTCGTTCATAGAATCTCCCACATAACAGCTGTGTTTGAGTATCTCCTCGGCTGACAGCCCTTTCTGCTTGAGGAAAGCCGTCGCGGTCGCTTTTTTAGAGTGTTCGCCATACCAGGCATTGATATGTATCGAGCTAGCGGTGGCATGCGCTCCTAATGCATGGATTTTGGCAACGACGTCTTCAATAACACACTCACTGACACGCGCTCTATTCTGACCAATGTCAATTGCTACTTCACACAATCGATAAGACTGATCCAATGTTAATTCCAAGTCTGGGTAGTCTTTCAATATGTCCAAAACTTGTTGCTTCAGTTGTTGTTGTTTCTCACTGATGACTGTCATTGGAACATCTGAGCGCAGTGTTAAATACCCCCCCTTCTTTTCCATAATGAACGCGCCGTTTTCACCAAGCACCGCATCGACAGGCCAAAGCTGTGCAATATGATCGCACCACCCTGCGCAGGCACCGGTTACAGCAACCACTTTTTTTCCCGAATCTCGAAGCTTTTTTAGTGCGATGAGGGTTTCTGGCGGCAGTTCGCCTTTCCACGTCAATGTGTCATCGACATCTGTCAAAACCCAATCTACATCTTTCCAACTCTGGTTTAATTCATTCGTGACCGAATTCATTTTTACACCTCTAAATAATGATTAACGAAACAGTGTTAAAGCAAATTCGGCAGGAACATCACCACGCTCTCAGAGAACGTCAGTAACATCAATACCGCTAATAGTGCTAGCAACAGGGGAGCCACTTCTTTAACGAAGTCGACCATACGGACTTTCAATATCGAGCACACCGTAAACATCATGGAGCCGAATGGCGGAGTTACACCACCGATCATAATGTTCACGATCACGATAATGCCGAAGTGAACCGGATTCACCCCCAGATTCAATACAGCAGGAAGTAATAAAGGCGTCAGGATAATCATTGCTGCACCGCCTTCGATGAACATACCGACCACCAGCAGCAACACGTTGATCAATAGCAGCAGTACCAGTTTGTTATCTGTTAGCTCTATCAATGCCGATGCGACGTTATGTGGGATTTGCTCCAGCGTCATGTAATAGCCAAAGACCATCGCACCAATGATGATGAACATTACACTACTGGTGCCTTGAACCGTCTCTCGCATAATTTGTGGAATGTGTTTGAAGCTCAACTCACGGTAGATAAATGCACCAATGATGACGCAAAGTAGAACCGCAATAGCGCCAGCTTCCGTCGGTGTAAAGAGTCCAAAGCGCATACCAAGAATGATGCCGAACGGGATCAACAGAGCGGGTACAGCCTTAAAGAAGTAATGAAGACGTTCTTTTGCTGTCGCTGGTTTCGAGCGTGAAGGTTTGTAGTTGCGCTTACGAGAAATAAACCAAATCGTGACCATCAAAGACAGAGCCATCAAAAACGCGGGGACATAACCTGCGATAAACATTTGATGAACCGAAACGTTCGCCAACAGCGCGAAAATAATCAAGTTGATACCAGGTGGAATCACTGGGCTAATACTTGAAGATGCGGCGGTCACAGCCGCAGTAAACGGTAAGTCGTAGCCGCGCTTGGTCATCTCAGGTGCTAAGATTTTTGACTGCATTGCGGCATCGGCGTTCGCAGAACCGGAAATACCACCCATCAGCGTACTCAATGCCACGTTAACCTGAGCCAAGCCGCCCGTCTTATGGCCAATCATTGAGTCGGCAAACGCGAGTAAACTTTTGCTGATACCCGCGTAGTTCATCACCGATCCCACCATGATGAAAAAAGGGATCGCCAACAGTGGAAACGACTCCGCCGAACTGATGAACCTTTGCATTACCAAGGTTACGGGAATCGAGTTGTTGATAAACAAGAAATAAACCATTGCCGACGATATCAAAGAAAATGCAATTGGAATATTTAGTAGGAAAAGAACAAAAAGAATAATAATTGGAAGATAGCTTTCCATTGAGATTACCTACTGCTTAGAACTTTTTAGAGAAGCTACATCGTCCACAATAAACTTAACTGTGTGGATAGCCATCAAGGAAAAACTGAGCACTAATACCCCATTGATTGCAAAGTAAGACATGCCCATCACTGGCGTCACTTTGCTAGAAAGCATCAAATACTGGTAACTAAGCACTGACATTAAAATGTTGATACCTAATAGAAATACAGAGACTCCCAACTTAAAAATGCGCTTAGGTCGCGTAGGTAACATGGCGACTATGACATCTACGCCCATGTGAAGTTTGTGCTTGTAGCATGAGCTGATGCCTAGATACACAGCCCAGATAAAACAGATCACTGAGAGCTCTTCGCTCCAAGGTACAACAAAGCCGAATCCATAACGCAAAACTACGTTTACAATCACCACAAGCACTGTGATTGAAATGGAGATCGACGCTAAGATTTCTTCAAGGTTTCTTAATAAAAACAAAAGCCCCTCCTAGATATGCTCACCATAAATACTACGAGCACACAGGAATAAAGCGCCCCAAACCATTAGGGCGCTAGTATTAACAAATGGAATTCTAGTCGTTATTGAGCCGCACGAATCGTCTCAAGTTCTTTCATGATGGTCGCGTGAACGCCTTCACTCCAAGTTGGGAACTGGTTGTAAACGTCTGCCGTCAGCTGGTTAAACTCTTCAGAGTTCACCTCATTGAACGTCACACCCAGTTCTTCCAGTTTCTGCTTATACTCTTCATCAAGCTTAACCAGTTCTTGAGTATTAGATTCAACACCCGCTTCTAGCTCTTCGTTGATAATCGCTTGTTGCTCTGGCGTAAACTTGTCCCACAAAGTTGGGGAAATGTAGATGCCAACAGAGCCAAGGAAGTGCTTAGTGAGCGACATGTTCTTAGCAACTTCGTAGATCTTCGTTGAGTACATCGTCAGAATAGAACCTTCTAGACCATCAACCACGCCTTGTTGAACACCAGCGTATGTTTCTGGGAAAGGAAGAGAAGCAGGTGCTGCCCCCATTGCTGAGAGTGTACTAATGAACAGTTGACTTTGTGGTACGCGAATACGCATCCCCGCCATGTCTGCAGAATTAACGATCTCTTTATTCGTGATCATATGACGGAAACCAAACATATAGTCCGCGTTTAATACCT
The DNA here is from genome assembly GCF_024347475.1 of Vibrio fortis. Lineage (NCBI taxonomy): Bacteria > Pseudomonadati > Pseudomonadota > Gammaproteobacteria > Vibrionales > Vibrionaceae > Vibrio > Vibrio fortis. Next base: position 1,189,905 of record NZ_AP025487.1, on the reverse strand, counting down.
TGATGCCCTTCTCTTCAGCTTTCTGTTTAAGGCCTGCTACATACTCGGTGTCCATCATCGCTAGGTATTCATCGTAAGAGTTGTACAACATCGGGCCAGCAAGTGCCGCAAAGTCAGGAACGTAGTCACCAAGATAAGTCAGATCTTCAACAGCAATCCAGTTCGCGCCGTTGACGACTTGCTCCAAGTTATCTTTGTAAACTGGCAGTTGGCCTCCAGGGAAGACTTTAATGTTAACCGACCCATCCGTACGCTCACGAATTTTGTCCGTTACCTTTACTAGCTCCTGCGTTAGAAGCTCATTCTGTGTGAACACCAAGCTCATATTGATATCAATCGGTTCAAGCTTTGCTTCTGTTGTGGCTTCATCTGCTTGACCACAACCGACAAGAAGCGCTGCAGCCGTCATTACTGTTCCTATTAGCTTTTTCATTTTGAATCCTTTGTTTTGGATGTGTTACTTCAATTGAGTATAGAAGGCTAAATTTTGGTTGAGTATGCGATTCAATTATTACATTCATATGAACATAAAAATGTTTATTTGAACATTGCAGGAAATATGATCTTGTCCATAAAATGCGACTTTTGTGTTCGAAATTTCATCTGGATAGTAATAAATCTGTAACGAGAGAACGATAATGTTCACTCAAATTTCAAATGAACAATTAGACATTGATATGATCACTGGCCATCGAGGTGCAGCCCTTTTAGCACCGGAAAATACAATCATCAGTATTGAACGCGCAGCTCAAGCAGGTGCAAAGTGGATAGAAATTGATACGCAACTAACCGCCGATAAAATCCCAGTCGTTATCCATGATGAAACCGTTGACCGTTGTACCGATGGCGAGGGTAAGCTTTCGGACCTCACACTAGACGAAATTAAGAAGTTAGACGCAGGTAGTTGGTTTGATAGCGAGTTTGTGGGAACCACCATCCCCACTTTGGAAGAAGCCATGCTCAAGTGTATGGAGCTTGAAGTAACTTTAAACCTTGAATTAAAAGTCTATAACCAACACTCAACTCAAGCTCTAACCGATGAAGTACTTGCGACCGTTGAACGTATCAATTATCCGTTAGGCAAATTGCTGTTTTCTAGTTTCAATCAGGACGTATTGGCACAATGTAAAACACACTATCCCGAAGTAAGACGTGGTTTTATCTGCGATAAATGGGATCAACAAAGCCTAAATAACCTTTTAAGTTTGGAGCTTTATAGTATTCATATCGACCACCATCTACTCGATATTTCTATCGCCAATGAGATAAAAGAATCGGGTATAATTCTAAAGATATGGACACTCAACGAGCCATCAAAAGCGAAAGGATTCTATGAGATGGGTGTCGATAACATCATTACCGACATGCCAAACCAATTTTAGTGAAACGATATGGAATTAAACCAGCGCCAAAAACTGATACTTGCCACTCTTAAAACCAATCAAGATGTTCAGATTGACCATCTTGCGGAGCAGTTTGAAGTCACGACACAAACGATTAGACGCGATGTAAACCAACTTTGTGAGCAAGGGTTAGCGCGACGTGTTCATGGTGGTGTGAGCCTCCCAACAGCACTCACCAATACCAGTTATCGTTTCCGTACTGGTGTCGAATCAGAGAGTAAAGACAGCATCGCGATGGCTGTCGCTAAAGCGATTCCGGAAGGCGCTACCATAATGATGGGCATTGGAACAACGGTCACCCGAATTGCTCAATATTTGCTTGCTAAGCCCTCACTGCGTGTTATTACCAACAACCTGCAAGTTGCACGTATATTAGAAGCCAATGAGCAGATTGAAGTGTACTTGGCAGGCGGACTTTTGCGACGAGAGCATCAAGACTTGGTTGGCAGTAGTGTGGTTAAATTCTTCTCAGATTTTGAAGCCGACATTGGCATCTGTGGTTGTGGCTCTATAACAAGTAGCCACTATGCGATGGAGCATGAGCAAGTAGAGGCAGATCTTTCCAAAGCCATTATCACCAACTGTCGTGAAAGCTGGCTAGTGGCCGATGCAAGCAAATGGGACCGCTGCGCAGCTCTAAAAGTCGCATCTCTAGATAGCTTTGATCGCGTCTATACCAATAATCGTAATCTTCCAGAAGAACTAAGCGTGCACCTCATCGAAGACACAACTTCAGCTTAGATACTATCGGACCAACCCACTTGCATCGCTTCGAAGGAAGTGGGTGTTTTCAACTAAGAAATCAAGCAGTGTACTCGCTTGAGGGCTTAACGCTCGACCTTTTAGTGACTGAACTTTAACTCGAGCTTTAGACAAAATCTCAAGATCAGTTGGCACGACCTCAATCTCACCCGATTCAACCTCATCTAAAACCGTTAGCTTAGGCATAAACGTGACACCCAGCCCAGCTGATACAAAGTTCTTCAATGCACTCACTGAATTAGTCTGTAGCTTTGGTGATAGGCTCACGTGAGACACCTGTTGCGCGTGATGGACAAGCCTCCCCATACCGGTCGAATTATCGATGAGCGCTAGAGGTAAAGCTTGCAGATCTTGCAGTGTTGTCGGTTCATCTTTTAAAGTTAATAGGTGTCCCTTGGGAACAATGAGCTCTAATGGGTGACTTCGCTCAACATGAGTATGTAACTTGGGATGTGGTGCAGCAGCGTACGTTATAGCAAAATCGATCTGCTGATCTTCAAGAAGTTTAACTGCGTCTAGTGCGCCAGCGATTTCAATCGATAGGTTAATATCTGGGTAACGAGTCATAAAGGTTTCCATCGGCTTAGAAACCAAGTTCGTAATGAAGCCCTCTCCGATTGCGATACTAACACTACCACCCGTTAAGTTTTTCAATTTCGTTAGCTGAGAAAGTACCGCCGCTTCACTTCGAATTATGTTGCGATAGTGATTGAGCAACTCATTGCCAGCCTCAGTCAAATACGATTGACGGTTATTACGCTCCCACACTTTCATTTCAACCTGAGCTTCCAGTTGCCCCAACATACGACTCATAGCGGCTGGGTCGACATTGAGCATTTTCGCGGCCTTACGTAATGAACCGTATTTCGACAGTCCGTTGAGGTACTCCAAAGCGCGTATATTGAAATGATGCATAACTAATCCTTGTACTACAGCTATTCGCTAAGGGTCTCATACATACTGCTACCTAATCTCGACAAATATTCCTGTTATTGATGTAAGGTGGAAAATCTGTGCTTGAAATCACCTATCTCTATTCCTATCCCAAAGCGTTTCCAACTCTATTCAATCGCAGCATTTTGATTGCAACAATTGTTATGATATAACGTTTCATTGCTAGCTTTGTATTAATACTGCGAGATGCAATACACGCTTTAACGGATTTAGACACTGGGGATGACACCATGAACACTGCGACTACTGAACGACTTTCTGCGGCTACCGAAACGAGCAATACACCTTCGTACAGCACAGGGGAATCGTCAACAGTGCTGACAGATATCTATCAAGACCATATCAATATGGTGGTTTGGGAGCGCACATTCAGTGATGAGTTAACACAAGCTATCGAGGAGTTTGTTGCCAATAACCCTGATTTCAGCAAGTCAGTGAATGTGTCTTCTGAAAGCGCTTATCAAGAGTTACAGAGAACACTCGACGACTTGCCGCCAGCTTTAGTTCAGAATATTGCAGAGCTTGTCGATATGTTCTGTTGTTTATTCGATCTCAAAGATGCGGGTGTGCGCCTTGCCACGTTAGACCGCGCCATGTGCCCACGCTTCCACGTAGATCGCGTTCCATGTCGATTAGTCACCACCTTCTACGGAACAGCAACACAATGGCTACCTAATCATGTATTGGATCGATCTAAGCTTGGTCACGGTAGTAACGGGCAACCTGACCATCTATCAGGCTTATACCAAGATGAAAGTGATGTTCAACAGTTGTCGTGCGGCGACGTAGCGTTGTTAAAAGGTGGAGCGTGGATTGGCAATGAAGAAACAGCATTAGTACATAGATCACCAATGGTTTCTGCTCAAGAGAATCGACTACTGTTGACGTTGGATTTTGGCTAACACAATTCTAAATTCGTCTTTCAGAACGGCCTAAAACGACGAAAGCCTAGCATTGCTGCTAGGCTTTCTAGAATATGGCGGTGAGGGAGGGATTCGAACCCTCGATACGTTTCCGTATACACACTTTCCAGGCGTGCTCCTTCGGCCACTCGGACACCTCACCAAATTTTGTTGTTAAGCTATGTTGCTCAACGAGGCGCTACTTTATTGATTCTGCTTGCTCTGGTCAAGGGGCATTGTCAAAAAAGTTAGCTTAACTGGTCTGTTCGCTTACAAATTAACTCATTCGTTTGAAAACAGACCAAATATCAACAGGGTTACGCTTGTTGATAGTAACCCGGTACACGGAACCACTTGCGGCACATATCTAAGAAGTAGCCATATAGCACGCCCATACCGCATGAAATTACGGCATTACTGGTTACCGCTGTAATGATTTGATCCGTTGACGCACCTACCGCGAACAAGATACCCGCATAAACCGGAGACTGAAACAGAACATATGCAACTAGATCAGAAAGATTTTTCGCCAATGAACTGTCTGATAGCTTTGCGCCATTACGCAAAACCCAATCACGAAAAACACCGTAAGGCCATGCGATTGCAATATTGACAGGAATAGAGAGCGTTCGTGATGCAAGAGACTGTTCAAAAGACATGCCCGAGATAAAGATCTCAACGATCATGCCAGAAATAAAACAGAAAACTACCATAGCAAAAGTGTCCGCTGCTGCGTTACGGATACAGAATGGTCCACGAGATTTCATTGATTAAAACTCAAAATATATCACTGCCAATCCAGCGATTTAGTAACATATAAAAAGGGTAAATCCTTACCCATCCAGATTATGCCACTATTAAACCACAAGACTTGCAGTGATAGATTTCAAATTTAAAATGAAGTTGTAAATTTACAACCAGAATTTACAGTAAAACCAGTTACTTCCACCAGAAAAGCAGATCAAGTTCAAATTTTACCCAAATCGTACTTTACTTACTGTAATTAAAATACAGCTACTCTACGGGAATATTGACGGTTATTGAATTGATGAGCTCTTGCGAAGGGAAACGCCCTTTAGAAAGCTCTTGGATAGCTTGGGTCAGTAACGATGGAAGCAAAGAATCATCCGTCGGTTCAATGTGAATCAGTAGGTTCTCTAGCGCAAATGTCGCCAATTCAATACTCTGATCCTCAAGAGCGATATACAAGGTCACCAGTAATTCCTCAGCGTTGTCTGGTGCTTTAATCACAGGCTCTTTATTCGCTTCCGGCTGAGAATCATGGTATTGGTATAGCTTATTCGAGAATCTAAACAGGGCGTCATCGAGCTCTCGCTCGTCAATTGGCTTAGCGATGATGTAATCGACCCCTGCCCCAGCCATTCGCTCTCGAGTCTCTTTAAAGACGTCTGCAGTACAACCAAAAATAAGCACTGAGGACATCTCATCAGCCAGAGCGCGTATCGCGGTTGTTGACTCTACGCCATCCATGACAGGCATGTGGTTATCCATCAGAATTAAATCAAAGCGCTCTGATGCCACGGCTTGAATAGCAAGCTCACCGTTTTCCACGCTCTTACAACTGAAGCCTTTATTATTCATAAAGGTTTCAATAATTACGGTATTGGTGCGGTTATCTTCAACAATGAGCACTTTTAACCCCGAATAGTTTAGCTTGGAGTGAGGTAAGCTCTCTATCTCTCCGGGCTCTGTTGGCTCAATTCTCAAATTCACGTCAAAACTGGTGCCAATACCCTCTTCACTGGTTACCTGAATATCGCCCTCCATTAACTCAGTGATTTTTTTGACTATCGCTAACCCAAGGCCAGTACCACCAAAACGTCGCGTCGTTGAAGATTCCGCTTGCTCAAATGGGTTGAAGATTCGCTTCTGAGCTTCTTTAGAGATACCAATACCCGTATCACGGACTCGAATGTTCAAGTAGGTGTGACCATTTTGGTTTATCTCTTTGAAATACACCTCAACAAAACCACGAGACGTAAACTTAACGGCGTTATTAAGTAAGTTGAACAGTACTTGACGCAGGCGCGCTTTATCAGAGAAATACCAGCGACCTGCAGGCACTTCTGTATAAACCTTGAACTGAAGGCCTTTCTCAGTAGAGAGTGTGTAATAGACACTGTTAATGCTGCCGATTAGAGAATCGAGTGGGAAACGGGTGTTATCTAAGTCCAACTTGCCCTGCTCTATTTTCGAGAAGTCCAAAATCTCATTAAGCAAGGTCATCATATGATCACCCGATTCATATAAGCTGCGCAGGTGTTTCTCTTGCTCTTTGTTTAATGGTGTTTTTAATAGGATCTGCGCAGTTCCCAAAACCCCATTCATTGGCGTTCTTATCTCGTGAGAAAGTGTCGCTAAGAATGCCGTCTTCGCATTAGTCGAAGCCTGCGCCTTCACTTTTTCCGCTTCAAGGTATACCGTTTTTTCATTGAAGGCTTTTATCAGGTGCCCTATTTCATCTTGGCTATGATAATTAACATCGATAATACCGCCCGCTTTCGAGCCGTCGACCTTGGCTGCGATGGTCGTAATTGGGCTAATGAGATACCGATTCAGAAGGTAGTAACCGGCCATGACACACAAAAGTAGAAACGGGACAATCCCCCCTTCAATACTCATCACCTGCCTAAACACTTCATCAGACACTAACAACTTAGAGTTAACCACATCAACCTGCCAATCAAACTGGCCAAATTTATGGTTACTGATGTAGATACCTTCAACCAAGTTAAAGTTATGCGACACTAAAATTTGCTGATGCTGATCTCGCAGTGTAATACCTAGATCGTACTCTTCTGCGTGGCTCTTAATAAAGTTGAGTAGCTCAGTTAAGGACAGATCGACGGTCGCGACGCCCGAGAACTTACCGTCCAAATAAAACGGGGCTGAGGCCGTGATCATTTGAATGTGTGTGTATGGATCAAGGTAGACATCACTCCAAGACACTGTGCCAATAGGTTTATCGACAACGGACGTATACCAAGCCTCTTGGTGGTACAGCATAGACTTAGGGTTATTGTAAGAGAAAAGCTGATCTATTTTTCCATCATCAGCTTTATTAAAGAAATAACTGTCTCGTTCTCGGTCGGCCCCATATACATAAGGTTCCGGCCAAATACCAGCACTGATAATGGTCTCGTCACTAGTTGCCAGAACCGACTTAAAATGGCGAGCAAGTAAATTGGAGTCGGGTTGAGCTTGTGCTAGGCCAACAATACTATGCAAGAAGCCCTCAGAGCTATTGAGCGGCGCTTCAATCAATGAAGAAAGGATCTCTGCTCGTAAGTCCAAATTTTGTTGGAGCTTTGCACGTACCGGGGATTCAACAACGAAATAGGTCACACTACCAATAATGGCAATGAAGGTGGCAAGGTACAATCCAAGTGCAACCTTACTTTTTTTCTTAAGAGATGAACGTATCTGCATATTATTGTGTTGTTGCTTTTTTATTTAAGCTAGCGATTATATTCAGTTACATCAAGCCTTTTTAGATTGGGTTTTGATTGCGGCAACAACATTGGTACTATAAGCGTCAATTTGTTTCACCTACTACGGTACTTCAGTTTGACACTACAAGAAATTCTTGCGCTTCCTGAGTTGGAAGGAAAACTCATCACAGAACACAAAACTCTTGGCTTTGTAACTGCAATGGCAGCTGCGCCAAACGTGTTAACGCCGCACGAATGGCTTCCATTCTTATGGGGTGGTGAAGAAGTTGCTCCTTTCGCTGATGGCGAACAACTCGAAAGCTACATTGAAGCAATCATTGCTCTGTGGAATGAAACACGCCCAGATTTAATGGAAGGCAACTGGACTTGGCCTGAGGCTTGCCAACTCGATGAAGAAGAAGTAGTGAACGAAGCAACTCGTGACTTCTGTGAAGGCCTACTGCAAGGCTGGCAGATTGCTCGCGATGATTGGGAAACCTTGATGCCTGAAAACAGTGAAGACAATGCACTAGTTGGCGGCGTTCTCCTATCAATCAGCATGCTTTATGATCCAGAGACGTCTATCGCGACATTAGCGGAACAAGGCGTTGAGGGGTTAGAGCAGTTTGAAGAGATCTTCAATGCTGTACCTGTGATGCTATGTGGCTTAACACAGCGTGGTATTGCACTGGCTGAAGTTCAGTAGGCTCTTCTTCGTTCATGCATCACTTGATGACACCCTGAACGAAAAAGTTAAAGGCTTCCCATCGGAAGCCTTTTTTGATCTCTTTAGAAAAGAATGTAAGCGAGAAACCGTTATCGGTCACTGATGGTTGCCCAGTTAAACTCTGGGATTCGCTCATCCGCGATATAAAAGAGTTTTGATCCTCCAGCGACTTCAACATCTAACTCAGGGTTAAGCTCAATCCCCTGCCCTTTACCATGATCGATAGCGATCAACGTCGCTTGATAACGCTCTTTGAAAACACTAAAGATCGGCGCTACCGTTATCGGCTCTGCACCCTCTGGGTAATAGGTCGAATACTGAGTCATACCACGTGTCGAACTAAGCAACTCTTGGTGCAAGGCACTTGAGCCCGGGTCAACCGCCGCTTTAGCCAGCATTTCCGCTCCTACGGCCGGAATACACTCTGAATTTGGACAATGTTTATGGAGCAGGTCACTCAAGGCTTCGTCTTTAAAGTAAACCAATAAGTGGGCATCAGGGTTTCGGTTTGCACAATAAAGGGCCGCAGAAAGCGTAATGTCATCTTCTGGGTTATCAATCAAAATACAGCTTGCCGATTCGATGCCTGTCTTTTCCATCTCTTTGCCATCGGTGTAACTGTTCACTCTAACGAAGTTAATCTCGCCTGGAAGTGGGTTTTCGATATCTGAACGAGTACACAACACAATTGGGCGCTTACCCGTCTCTTCGTGTTGCAGCATTCTTATGAGATGAATTGTTCTTTGCTCATTCCAACCTAGCATTAAAATGTGGTTTTCCACTCGAATTCTCCTTTTGCCCAATAGACCAGCACGCCAATACTCAACCCCCTCAGTCGCCACTTTACCCAATAGAGCAGCAAACAAACTTAAACCTCCAGGGATCACAAATAGAATCACAACCCACTGCCCAAACTCAGTGGTTGGCGACAGATCACCATAGCCCACCGTAGACGCCGTCACGACCAAGTAATACGCGAAAGTCGTCAAGGAAGAAGTCAAATCGTGCTCGCCCGCTATGAGTAACAGCAGCCATGCCGTTACCACGTACCCAGCAAAAGCGAACAACAAATTCTTGCCATCTAGTACGAATAAGTTCGCCTGAAGCCAACGCTTGAGTTGTAACCAGATAACCATCGGCACCTCAATTAACTATTTTGTTAATTACATGCTAGGAAAAATTTGCCTTATCAACAAGATATCTGGTGCAAAACCCGAGGAATAGGTACAAAAAAACCAGCACGAATGCTGGTTTTAAAAATTAAAGTGAAGGACTTGCTTACGCGTTGCCTTTCACTTGCATGTTCAGCTGCTCTGCGAAATCAAGCATACGGTTCAGTGGGATAAGAGACTTCACACGTAGCTCGTCAGAAACGAAGATTTCATGTTGCTCACCGCCGTTCTCTAGTGCGTTCTCAATCGCTTCTAGACCGTTCATCGCCATCCAAGGACAGTGTGCGCAGCTACGACATGTTGCGCCAGCACCCGCTGTTGGAGCTTCAATTAGCTCTTTCTCAGGAACCAATTGCTGCATCTTGAAGAAGATACCTTTATCGGTCGCCACAATCATTTGTGGGTGTGGTAACTCTTTAGCTTTTTTAATCAGTTGGCTTGTAGAACCAACCGCATCCGCTAACTCAACCACACTTGCTGGAGATTCTGGGTGCACAAGAATTGCAGCTTCCGGGTAAACAGACTTCATTTTTCTCAAGGCGTCAGCAGAGAACTCATCGTGTACGATACACTCACCTTGCCACAGAAGCATGTCTGCACCAGTTTGGTTAGCAATGTATGAGCCTAAGTGACGGTCTGGACCCCAGATGATCGGCTTGCCTTCAGCATCTAGGCTTTCAACAATCTCAAGTGCAATACTCGATGTTACAACCCAATCGGCGCGTGCTTTTACTGCCGCAGATGTGTTGGCATAAACAACAACAGTATGGTCTGGGTGTGCATCACAGAACTCTGTGAATTTATCGGCCGGACAACCTAGATCCAGTGAACACTCTGCCTCTAATGTCGGCATTAAGATGCGCTTTTCAGGTGTCAGAATTTTCGCAGATTCACCCATGAATCGAACACCACCGATGATCAGTGTGCTCGCTGGGTGACGGTTACCAAACTTAGCCATCTCTAGCGAATCACCTACGAAACCACCCGTCTCTTCTGCAAGAGCTTGGATTTCAGGGTCCGTGTAATAGTGAGCGATCAAAACAGCATCTTTTTCTTTTAATAGCTTTTTGATGTTCGCTATGTGAGCCTGCTTTTGAGCATCGTTCAATGGAACTGGCTTCGGTGGGAATGGGTAAACAGTGTCGATTTTATCTAATATATGGCTCATTGCTCTTGCTCTACGCAACTTCTTCCGAGAATTAGAGCATTCTACACAGTACAACGATTGGGATCAAAAAGGATTGGACATAAAAAAAGGCGCTGATGCGCCTCTTTTACTAAAGAACTATAAATGAGTCTTGGCTACTTTTGCCGATGCACTGTTCGGGTATTCGGCAACCACTTGTTCGTAGTACTTTTTCGCTTGCGCAGAGTTGTTATTACGTGCAGCAATATCACCAAGCTTCACTAACGCATCAGCGCGCTTGTTTGAGTCTTTGTAAGACACAACAGCTGCGAAACTCTTCACTGCCTCTTTATCTTGCTTCTTAGCAAAATAGAGCTGACCTAACCAATAGTGTGAATTAGGTGTGAACGTAGAATCTGGGAAGTCTGTTTGAAACTTCTGGAATGCAGAGATTGCACCCGTGTAGTCTCGCTGTTTTAGGATCATATCCACAGCGTTCTGATAAGCAGTTTGCTCATCAACATCAGTACTGAAAGTACCTTCAGCGCCCTTCGCTTCGGCTGCTGGAACTGCAGCGGCAGCAGACCCTGATGTTTTCACTTCACTTCGTACTTTATCAAGCTCAATAAACAACTCGCGCTGACGCTCTAACATCTGTTTCATGTCGTAGCTGTTGCGCTCAAGTTGGCCACGTAGCTCACTGATTTCAAGAGCCATGTCATCCATTTGTTGCTGCATTTGAAGTTGAACGCGATTGCGGTTTTGTAGCAAGCGCTCTAGACGCTCGATATCGGATTCGTTTGAAGCCGCTCGAGTAGAAGAGGAAGTTGAATTGGTTACGGTGCTATTAAGATCGGATACTGGAGCTGGTGCAGCGAGCGCGGTGCTCGCTGCACTTGCCAGTAACGAAAGCATAATGACACGCTTTTTGTTACTGAACATGAGGCTATTCCTCAATTAAAAAGTCTACTAATTAGTAAACTAGTACTGCACGACGGTTTTTAGCGTACACATCTTCAGATTGACCTAGAAGAAGTGGCTTCTCTTCACCGTAGCTTACGATAGAGATTTGGTCAGCTTGAACACCTAGCGCTTGTAGGTACTTAGCTACAGCTTGTGCACGACGCTCACCTAGAGCGATGTTGTACTCTGGAGTACCGCGTTCGTCAGCGTGACCTTCGATAGTCACTTTCATGTCAACGTTTTTGCTTAGGTAAGCTGCGTGAGCTGCTAGCATCTCTTCGTAATCACCCGCGATTGTAGAGTTGTCGAATGCGAAGTAGATAGTTTGAGTTTCGCGTAGTGCTTGCTCTTTAAGCTCTTGCTCTGACAGTTGACCGTTCGCGTCAATTGGTGTCACAACAGTTGTGTCTACGTTGTTTTCTGTACCTGAAGTTGCTTGGTTAGTTTCAGTACCAGAAGTCGCAGATGTTGCATCATCACTTGAGCTACATGCTGTTACTGCCATCACTGGTAGTGCAATCATCAAGCCTTTAAGAACTTTATTAAGTTGCATCTTATTTTCCTTACGTTATCAAACTTAGTTTCTACAGCCGATAAATTGCTATAGATAGTTACTTGCTACAATAGTGATTACTATCAATAGCTAATTTTAAGCGTGGCTACAGAAACGGCGACCAGGCTGGCGCTCTTACGCGTCCGTTAGTTGCCGGTAATCTAGCTTTAAAACGACCATCGATTGAAACCATCGACAGTACATTTGTTTGGTTGTAAATAGAGCTATAGATAACCATACCTCCATTTGGAGCGATACTTGGAGACTCGTCCAGTAAGGTCTTTGTTAGTACCTGTACTGCGCCGGTTTCCAAATCTTGCTTAGCCAAGTTAAATCCAGAGTTGCTGCGATTCACCATAATTAGGAATCGACCGTCAGGGGTAATTTGACCACCTAAGTTCTGGCTGCCTTGCCATGTAATTCGTTGGGTAGAATTATTTGACAAATTTACATTATAAATCTGGGGTTTACCACCGCGATCAGACGTAAAAATGAGAGACTTGCCATCCGGATGCCAGAAAGGTTCTGTATTGTTGGCACGTCCGCGCGTAATTTGCGTCAATTTGCGAGTTTGTAGATCAAGCGTATAAACCTGAAGGCTGCCTGTCTTCGACAACACGAGCGCAAGTTTCTTACCATCAGGAGAGAATCTTGGCGCACCATTATGACGAGGGTATGACGTCACCTTTTCACGTTCACCGGTGTAGATGTTCATGATGAAGATTTCCGCTTGACCGTTCTGGAAGCTCACATAGGCGAGTTTCTTACCGTCTGGCGACCAAGCTGGTGACATAAGAGGCTGCTTAGAACGCAACACTAAGCGCTCGTTGTAACCATCGTAATCCGCTACGCGCAGTTGGTACGGGTACTTGTCTTTGTCATTCACCACAACGTAAGAAATACGTGTCAGGAATGCGCCTTTTTCACCCGTTAGTTCTTCATAAACAAGGTCTGAAATACGGTGTGCGTATTCACGTAAACGCGGACCTGGTACAGTTGCTTTCTTATTGAAAAGAACGTGGTCTTTCGAAAGAACCAGCTGACCTTCATCGCTCAAAGCGCGGCTTTGGCCGTTAGTTAGCTGACCACGAACAATATCAACCAGTTGGTAGTTCACTACGTACTGACCTTGCGCATCCTGAGTAATGCTACCGGTCAGCAGAGAATCAACACCTAGGTTTGTCCACGCATCGAAGTCTACATTCGCTTCGTTGTACGGCGTTTGTGGCATTTTGCTAGTTGCTACTGGGCTGAATTTACCACTGCGCTGTAAGTCTGATGCGATAACAGCAGAAACATCGTGTGGCAGTTTCTCTTTGCCTTCCCATTTAAATGGCACAATCGCAATTGGTCGTGCCGAGTTGATACCATCGGTAATAACGAGCTCCAAAGCAGCGTGCGCAAGCTGACTGCTGGTCGCTATTACAAACATAAAACTCAGTAATAGTTTCTTTAACACGGGTTCGTCCTTTTACTCTGGTGATACTGTTAGGTTAATGTTTTTCAACGAGCTTACGATGTCTGGGTCTTTCGGTAATGGGTAAGATTGCACTTGTGCCACTGCTCGTTTTGTCGCAGCACACAGACGGCTGTCACCCTCTAAAATCGAAAGACTACCTAAAATCGCGTTTGATCCCGTAGGAATCAGTTTAAGGTTAACCCTACACGACTTTCCCCTAAAGCTATCCTCCAACAGCAGGTTTTGCTGTATTAGCTGGGTGTAAATCGCTCCATATCGCTGAACTTCATCACCAATAAATTGTTGTCTTGCTGAAGAGTTTTGTGAAGCTTCAGTTTCAAGACCTGCAAAAATATCGTTGAGTGCGGCTTCTTGCTGCTTACGCTCTTCTTCAAGTCGTCTTAAACGCTCTTGCTCTTTACGAGCTTTCTCTGCCGCTTCTTTTGCCGCTTTCTCTTTTGCTAAACGCTCTTTTTCAGCTCGTTCAGCGGCTTCTTTCTCTTTACGTGCTTTTTCAGCGGCTTCTTTAGCAGCCTGCTCTTTTGCCAAGCGTTCCTGTTCTGCTTTAGCAATCGCCTCTTCTTTCGCTTTACGCTCTTGTTCCGCTTTTACTAAGGCAGCTTCCTTAAGCTTACGATCCGCTTCAGCTTTGGCAGCGCGCTCTTTCTCTTGCTTAAGTCGAACTTCTTCCGCTTTGCGCTGCTTCTCTTGTTCAACGCGTCGCTTCTCCGCTTCACGAGCGGCTTTTGCCTCTTTGGCTTGCTTCTCTTTCAGCTTGCGAATGTTCTCTTCTTCCGCCTTACGGTTACGCTCTAGGCGTTCACTTTCACGGCGCAATTTATCAAGACGTTCTTGCTCTTTTTTACTCGCAGCTTCACGCTGTTGACGAATCTGCTGCGCTTGTTGGCGAACCAATTGTGGATCAATAACAACCGCTTGAACCATTTGGCCACTTGGCTCGGGCTCAGACATGGTAAAATCTGCACCCACAATCAGCACAACGAATAACACCACGTGCAGCGCGAGCGACACGATAAGTGGTGTACTTAAGCTATTCGATTTAGTCTTTTTTGTTTTCATGAATGCTACGGAGTTATTCCCTTATGTCCGTCAGTAGGCCAACCTTAGGCACCCCTGCTCGGCTCAATTCATCAAGTAGTAAAACAACTTCAGCATAAGGCGTTGCAGCATCGCCACCAACAGCCACTGGTGAGTTTGGTTTAATCGAAAGTTCCGCTTTCACTCGCACAATGATCTCTTCTAGTGATAAGCCACGTTGAACTTCTTCATTGTTCACGCTTAAACCGAGTTCGCCCTCTTTATTCACCTCAACGATGATAAAGCTGGCGTTGTCGTCACCAAGAAGATCTTGAGCCGATTTAGCCGTTGATGCTTGTGGCAACTCTACGTCCACACCTTGAGTAACGAACGGAGAGGTCACCATAAAAATAATCAGCAAAACCAGCATAACGTCGATGTAAGGTACAACGTTAATCTCTGCGGTCATTTTGCGTTTTTTAGGTTGGTATCCTGCCATTGATTATTCCCTGCCAGCCATCGCTTGACGGTGAAGAATGCTGTGGAACTCTTCCGAGAATGTCGCATAGTTGTGCTCAAGCTTACTTACACGGCTACTGAAGCGGTTGTACGCCATTACTGCTGGAATTGCCGCAAATAGGCCCATCGCGGTTGCGATAAGTGCTTCTGCGATACCTGGAGCAACCATTGCTAATGTAGCTTGCTTCACTTCACCTAGCGCGATGAATGAGTGCATGATCCCCCAAACGGTACCAAAAAGGCCAATGTATGGACTGATTGAGCCAACCGTTGCAAGAAACGGCAAGTTGGTTTCAAGTTCATCGACTTCACGAGCAACGGCAACACGCATCGCACGGCCTGTTCCTTCCATAATGAAATCTGGTGACGCCGCGTTAGATTTACGCAAGCGTGCGAATTCGGTGAAACCAGCGTAAAAGATCTCTTCTGTGCCCGACAGTTCATCTTTACGCTTGTTGCTTTCTTGATAGAGCTTAGACAGATCAACACCTGACCAGAATTTATCTTCAAAGGTCTCCGTATGTTTCGCTGCTTGAGAAAGCACTTTACTTCTTTTTATGATCATCGCCCAAGAGACGACCGACATACCCATTAGGGTAAGCATTACCAGTTTAACCAGTAAGCTGGCTTCTAAAATAAGGCCTAAAATTGAGATTTCAGCAGTCACTGTTTGTCAGCTCCGTAAGAATAAAAGTCGGCATAGCCTTAGGTTTCATTTTCTGATTGTCGATACATGCTACCTTAACCATTGCTTTACACAATGCTTTGCCATCAGGATTTACGATCTCCTGACAGAATACTAAGGAAGCACGTTTCAGTTCATAAATCTTTGTAATGACTTGTAAAGCATCATCAAGGCGCGCACCTTGGATAAAATCGATATCCATGTGTCGGACAACAAAACCGATGTTTTGTTCTAAAAGGACTTGCTGAGATACCCCAATTGAGCGCAGCATCTCGGTTCGAGCGCGTTCAAAAAACTTCAGGTAGTTGGAATGATAGACAACGCCACCTGCATCTGTGTCTTCATAATAGACGGTAACAGGCCACGTAAATGGCTTAGATGATCCCTGCAAACTCATACCACAATACAAAAACGTTAAAGATATCACTATAACTCAACTCTTTGACATTAATAGTATAACGGCATGAAATATTTGATTTGTGTGGTGAAAAAAAAGGCCATCTGTATAAGATGACCTCTTTTCGGCTAAAAACCAAACAATGCTATAAAGCCAGTATTCACGGGCATTGACGCCACTATATGAACCTTAACACTGTTAGGTAGAGCAAAATTGTGAGTGAAGCATAAGGGCTAAACAGCAACTGCCATATCCATGCTCTAGGCTTAAAACCAACCCCGAAAACCATGCTTGAACATACTGCCCAAATCAACATTGGGCCAATAACGGCATTAAAACCGCCAATGCTTTCAGCGTAGGCTTCAGGATCCCACATAACCAAGCCAACATGCACGAAACCCAGTACTAGGGACAAAACTCGCAGAAGAGTCTTGTCCATAGGTTGGTGCAGCTTAGTCACTTGCTCAGTGAGATTACTCACTGTCTTTATCCATCATTTCAGAGTGCTCTAACCAAAGAGCATTAATGATGCCGAATGCACATGCTAGAAGTACACCCAAAATCCATGCGAAATACCACATAAAATTTCTCCTAAGTTATTTAACTTCTAGCTTAGTAAGCTGAAACGTCGTTATCTTCGATGTGTTTCTTATCTAGACGACCAAACATTTTGTAGTAAGTCCAAGTCGTGTAAGCAAGAATCACAGGTACCATTACCGCCGCTACCGCAGTCATCAGGCCAAGTGTTAATTCACTCGCCGTTGAATCCCACATTGTTAAGCTGTGGCTTGGGATTAGGCTTGATGGCATCACGAATGGGAACATCGCAAAACCAGCCGTTAGGATAACACCTGCGTTCGACAAGCTTGAGAACAAGAATGCAAAGCCACCACGCTCCAAACGAGACGCGACAACCGCTAGCAATGGCATTACCACACCTAAGACAGGTGCTGCCCACATTGCTGGGTAAGTTTCAAAGTTTGTCATCCAAGCACCCGCTTGAACAGCGACTTCTTTGTTTAGTGGGTTTGAATCCGCCATTGTATCTAGCGTACTTGTAATCACGTAGCCATCGATAGATTGAACCCAGAAACCACCGGCTACGAATAGCGCAACAGCAATTAGACCTGTGATTTGAGCAACACCGCGAGCACGCTCGTGTAGTGACTCAGTGGTCTTCATTTGTAGCCAAGTAGCGCCTTGCATAACAAACAGCATCAGGCTTAGTACGCCACACAGTAGAGCAAATGGGTTCAACAGAGCGAAGAACGAACCTTTGTACTCAGACATCAGCAGGCTGTTTAGTTCAAATGGAACACCTTGTAGTAGGTTACCAAAAGCAACACCAAAAATGATTGGTGGAACTGTGCCACTGAAGCAAAGTGCGTAGTCCCAAGCTTTACGCCATTTTGGCTCTTCAATCTTAGAACGGTAGTCTAACGCAAGTGGACGTAGCCAAAGTGCGGCTAGTGTTACGTACATTGCTAGATAGAATCCAGAAAACGACGTTGCGTAAACTAGAGGCCATGCAGCAAACAGAGCACCACCAGCTGTGATTAACCAAACTTGGTTACCATCCCAGTGAGGAGCAATGGTGTTCAGCATAATACGACGTTCAGTGTCGCTCTTACCGATAACAGGAGACAGAGCAGCAACACCCATATCGAAGCCATCAGTCACGGCGAAACCTACCAGTAGAACACCGATTAGAACCCACCAAATAAGTCGTAAGCTTTCGTAATCAAACATAATATTCCCTCACTTATACTTCTACTGAACGGCTAACTTTGTCTTCAACAGAGTTGTCGTTTTGTTCGAAGTGGTAACGGCCTGTCTTAAGGCTACTTGGGCCTTTGCGAGCAAATTTAAGCATTAGGTAAACTTCTGCAATCAAGAACACTGTGTACAGTGCAAGGATAGCGAATAGAGAAGTCCACAGCTGTTCAAGAGTTAGTGCAGAAGCAGCAACGTTGGTCGGTAGGATTTCACCTACTGCCCAAGGCTGACGACCGTATTCTGCTACGAACCAACCTGCTTCAATCGCAATCCAAGGAAGTGGGATTGAGAATAGAGCCGCTTTAAGAATCCATGGTTTCTGTTCGATTTTCTGGCGACATGTTTGTACAAACGCAGCACCAAATACGAATAGCATGATGAAGCCACACGCAACCATGATACGGAACGACCAGAATAGAGGCCAAACAGTCGGGATAGAATCATCCGCTGCCATTTGGATTTGCTCTTCTGTTGCGTCAACCACGTTCTCTGTGTAGCGCTTAAGAAGTAAGCCGTAACCTAGGTCACCTTTCACTTCATCAAATGCTGTCATGTTTTCTTCAGACTTATCGCCTGCACGCAGTTTTTCTAGAAGTTCGTATGCGTACATACCCGTGCGGACACGATCAACGTGTTCATCACGTAGGTCACGTAGGCCTGTTACTTCTTTGTCGAAAGAACGCGTTGCAATGATACCCATTACGTAAGGGATCTTAATTGCGTAGTCAGTGTGCATTGTTTCTTGGTTTGGAATACCAAACACAGTAAATGCTGCTGGTGCTTCTTCTGTGTGCCATTCAGCTTCTACCGCTGCTAGCTTCACTTTCTGAACTTCACCTAGCTCGTAACCTGATTCGTCACCTAGAACGATTACAGATAGAATCGCCGCCATACCAAATGATGCTGCAATCGCGAAAGAACGACGAGCAAAGGCAAGGTCACGACCTTTAAGAATGTAGTATGAGCTGATACCAAGGATGAACATTGCACCCGTTGTGTAACCAGACGCCACTGTGTGTACGAATTTAACTTGCGCTACTGGGTTTAGGACAACTTCTGCGAAGCTCACCATTTCCATACGCATTGTTTCGAAGTTAAATTCAGCACCCACTGGGTTTTGCATCCAGCCGTTAGCAACCAGAATCCATAGCGCTGAGAAGTTAGAGCCTAATGCGACTAACCATGTTACCGCTAAGTGCTGACGCTTTGACAATCTATCCCAACCGAAGAAGAAAAGGCCAACAAAAGTAGACTCTAGGAAGAATGCAACAAGCGCTTCGATAGCTAGCGGAGCACCAAAGATGTCGCCAACATAGTGAGAATAGTAAGACCAGTTAGTACCAAACTGGAACTCCATGGTTAAGCCTGTCGCTACACCAAGGGCAAAGTTAATACCAAACAATTTACCCCAGAACTTGGTCATGTCCTTGTAAATTTGCTTGCCAGTCATTACATAAACAGACTCCATTATGGCAAGTAGGAATGCCATACCTAAAGTCAGTGGAACAAATAAGAAGTGATACATCGCTGTCAATGCAAACTGCAATCGCGACAGATCAACAACATCAATCATGGTAACTCCTTTGTGTCGGCTGAATGACACTTGTGTGATTATTCACCGCAAAAATCCATGTTAAAACAATTAACGTGATTGTTATTACAAGTTGAATTTTGTAGCAAAAACGTACCGTTATAGTTAGATTATTGTTAAGCATGAGCTAATATAGCTGGCGCTAATATTACTGGTAAAATCAGTATGTTTCAAAAGGTTTATAGGAGAACCCTGCGTTGATTTGTATCAAATTTCTACGAGCAATTTAGGGTTATTTTTAACCAATTATGATTAAAATCACACCAATTCTCGGTTTGGTGATAACGACACATGATATCTGTGACATGCCGCTATCACTCACTCAACATTTGAATTACAAATACCCATAAAGTATTAACAAGAAATATGAAGACTTATTTCAATTTTTGTTATCGACGTCAAATTTGAAATCAATGTTTTCATTTTTGAAGTAGCATATCGACAGCTAATATCGATTCGCTCAAAGAGTTGTTATTCTATAAAAAACTAAAAACCCCGGCGCTTATGCAACCAGGGTTTATAAAATTCGATGATGAATTTGCTTACATTTATATCAATGTAGTCACCTTTTCGTCTCGAGTACAAAAGTACTCAAAAATGGGTGACCTAATTTCACGTTTGCAACATCAAAAGGCTAACTTGGCTTATCGATACCAAAATGAAGATATGCACGATCTGTCGCAATTCTTCCTCTTGGAGTACGCTGTAGATAACCTTGCTGAATCAGATACGGCTCTAACACATCTTCAATAGTGTCACGCTCTTCACCAATGGCTGCCGCCATATTGTCGATACCAACCGGACCGCCACCAAATTTCTCCATGATCGCCAACAGTAGCTTTCTGTCCATGTAGTCAAAGCCCTTGGCATCAACATCGAGCATATTCAGAGCCTTGTCGGCAACATCCGCACAAATATGACCGTTCCCCTTCACTTCAGCAAAGTCACGTACGCGACGTAGAAGGCGGTTAGCAATACGAGGTGTACCACGAGCACGACGCGCCACTTCAAGTGCCCCCTCAGGGTCCATAGAGAGCCCCAAACAGTCAGCGCTACGTTGAACAATGTTCTGTAAATCGTCCACCTTGTAGTATTCAAGGCGCTGGGTAATACCAAAACGGTCACGTAACGGCGAGGTTAAAGAACCCGCTCGGGTTGTCGCACCAATTAAAGTAAACGGAGGTAGGTCGATTTTGATCGAGCGAGCCGCAGGGCCCTCACCAATCATAATATCCAACTGGTAATCTTCCATCGCGGGATACAGCACCTCTTCAACCATTGGGCTTAATCGGTGAATCTCATCAATGAAAAGTACATCGTTCTCTTCAAGATTGGTTAACAGAGCCGCTAGATCACCGGCTTTCTCTAACACAGGACCAGAAGTGGTTCGGATATTCACATCCATTTCGTTAGCCACGATGTTCGCAAGTGTGGTTTTACCCAAGCCCGGTGGACCAAAAATCAATAGATGGTCTAGCGCTTCATTACGCAATTGCGCAGCTTTGATGAAGATCTCCATCTGATCACGTACGTGATCTTGACCCTGGTAATCCGATAACGCTTTTGGTCTTATCGCACGGTCGATGACGTCTTCATCTTTAAATACTGGGTTATCCGGCGCTATTAGGCGATCCGCTTCAATCATAGGTCATTCCAACTTAAGAGTGACGAGCTCTTAATCTATTTAATTTTGTATTTCACTCTCCAATATTTAGCCTAAAGCTAAGCGTTGTAGAGTGTTGTTTATCTAAATAACTATATCGACTTAGACCATCGATTTCAGTGCTTCACGAATCAGCTGCTCACTTGTCATGCCGTCTTTCGCAATTTGTGACACAACTTTCGATGCTTGAGTCGGTTTATAGCCAAGAGCCAGAAGCGCGCTTACTGCCTCTTCTTCTGCATCGTGTGCATTCGGTGTTGAGTCGATAGGTGCTGCATCCGTTGCTGGAGTAAACAGGTCACCGGCACCCCAACCTTTAAGTCGGTCTTTCATTTCAACAACCAAACGCTCTGCGGTTTTCTTACCCACGCCCGGTAGTTTAACCAACGTTGAAATGTCTTCTCGCTCTACACTCTGAACAAACTGGCTTGCTGTCATACCCGAAAGGATACCAAGGCCAAGTTTAGGACCAACACCATTTGCCTTAATGACTTCACGGAAAAGTGCACGCTCTTTAACGGTGTTAAAGCCATAAAGTAGCTGGGCATCTTCACGCACAACAAAATGAGTATAGATAATCGCTTCTTCGCCTACTGCAGGTAGTTCATAGAAACAACTCATTGGCATTTGTACTTCATAGCCAACGCCACTCACTTCAATTAATAATTCTGGTGGCTGTTTTTCAATTAAAATACCGCGAAGACGTCCGATCACAACTTACTCTCTTGATGGAAAATTATTTGATGGACAGAATATAAAAGAACTGGATGCTTATCCAGTTCTTTCTATTTGATTGAGGAATTAATTAGGCGTGTTTGGCGTTTGAGACGGCGCTGTTCAGACTTGTGACTAATTGCTTAACAAGGTCGACTTGCTGATTCAGTTGGATACCATTTGACGCGACTTGCCCAGATACGGTTTTGGTCTCTGCGACACTCTTTGCCACTTCGGTACTCGCCTGATCAAGCTCATGCAAAGATCCCATCTGCATGGTCATGATGTCAGTTAGCTGATTAACGTCTGAAGAGATGGTCTGAACCTCGGAAATAATGCCATTCATTTCAGCTTCCGTGGTTTCAATGATGGTGCGCCCATGCTCAACTTCTTCCTTACTACGATCAAGCAGTGTTCGGATCTCAATCGCTGAGTGGCTACTCTTGGCTGATAGCTCACGTACTTGATCAGCCACTACAGCAAAGCCTCTGCCCTGCTCTCCTGCTCTCGCCGCTTCTATCGCAGCATTGAGTGCCAGTAGATTGGTCTGTTCAGCCACCGACGTAATAAGATCGGCGACT
Organism: Vibrio fortis; assembly: GCF_024347475.1. Classification (NCBI taxonomy): domain Bacteria; kingdom Pseudomonadati; phylum Pseudomonadota; class Gammaproteobacteria; order Vibrionales; family Vibrionaceae; genus Vibrio; species Vibrio fortis. The sequence goes on along the minus strand of NZ_AP025487.1, from coordinate 1,167,468 downwards.
TTCATGATCTCTTGGTTGCTTTGAATAATCTGGCTGATGGCATTGGTCGACGCCTCCAAAGACTCAGAGCTTTTCTGGGCTTTAACTCCCACCGCTTCGCTGCGTTCTTTAAGCTCATTCACAAACGAATTGGACTCTTCTAACCCTTCCGTCATTTGGTGCAGTTGTTGGCTCATCTGTTCGGCAGCACTGGCCTGTGATTCACAGTTCATATTGAGCACTTCTACTTGTGAATGGAGGTCATTCGATTGTTGATCGAGTTGAACAGATACGCCTTGTAAACTCTGTGAGTTTGTATTTGCTTGCTCCAGTACCACGGACAATTGCGCCTCACTCTGCGTTGCCTGCGCTGCCACACTTTGGCTCTGAGTTCGCGCTAATTCCGCTTGTTCAATCGCAACCTCTTTTTGCTTTGCGGTAAAGGCTTGAGCAATACAGATCACGACTAAAGGCATTACGACACCAGACCATGTCTCTACAACCATAGCCTGTTCGTTCAAAGCAATATTTGGAAATACTGCGCCGTTAAGGTGCATAGAAGTCATCACTACTGCGACGCCTATCACCATAGCACTCCATGTAAGAGCAATGATTCGGGTGCCCGATAAGAAGAAAGCGACCACCAGCAAGGGAACCCAATAAGCTTGAGTAGAGTCCACTACCCCACCACTCTGGTAAATGATATTTAGCGCATGAACCGCCATACCAACAAAACCGAAATTAAGAGCCAAAATTGGATTTTTCGACAGTTTTAAGACAACGGCAGAAACCAGTTCAAGGACAATGAGGAAAATAGAGGTTGCAATCAGCAATTGCTCGCCATGCTTGCTCCATTTAATCAGGCTGTACAGCCCAACGATAAACGCAATGAAAGTAAACAGTAGTAAAATGTCCGCCTGTCGCGACTCATTACTTCCCCAACGATGAGTTTTGGGTAGAAAGAGCGATCGCCACCATGTAATTGGGTTCATCGATAATCATCCTTGATTGACTTGTAAGACCTCCGACCAATGTTAGTTAAATGTTAAATAGAATGCGAATCCATTTAACAAAAACTGTTTTCGAAGTCTCATTTCATATCAAAGATAAGTGATTGATGGTGATTCGATTGTAGGTGAAGGAGTTAGCGGTAACGGCCACGTCTCGCCGTCGTGGCTTTACCTGCGAGCGCGATGAGTGTTTTGTTGGTATTAGCATGACAGATCGCCACACCCAGTGCATCGGCAGCATCTGCTTGTGGCTTGGCTGGAAGCTTGAGCATGCTCATCACCATATTCTGAACCAGTGATTTATCTGCGCCGCCGTTGCCTGTTACCGCTTGCTTGATTAAACGCGCTGCGTACTCGTGTACAGGAAGATCTGCATTCACCGCCGCTACAATCGCGCTACCACGAGCCTGACCGAGCTTAAGAGCCGAGTCAGCATTTTTCGCCATAAACACCTGCTCAATCGCAAACACGTCTGGCTGAAACTGAGTGATGATCTCACTCACCCCCGCATAAATTTGCTTCAAGCGGCCTGGAAGCTCTTTTTCTGACATACGAATACAGCCACTGCCTAAATATTGTAGGTGACGGCCATTTTGACGAATAACACCATAACCAGTGATGCGAGAGCCGGGATCAATCCCAAGAATAATAGACATAACTTAAAATACTGATTATTTATACATACTTTTATTTATGAGCTTAGTATATAGAAGCATAAAAAAAATGCCCGTTAAATTAACGGGCATTTCAATTTACATAAACAAAAAGTCACTCAAAAGAAAGAGTCATTTAAAGCAAAGTGGAATTTGCTTATTCAGCTGATTCTTCTTTTTTCTCTGCAGCTTTAACCGCAATCGCTAGCTCTTCAAGTGCAGCAGGGTTTGCTAGGCTTGGAGCGTCTGTTAGTAGACAAGAAGCGTTCGTTGTTTTCGGGAATGCGATAACGTCACGAATGTTCTCAGTACCACATAGCAGCATCACTAGGCGGTCAAGACCGAATGCCAGACCTGCATGCGGTGGAGTACCGAACTTAAGCGCGTCTAGTAGGAAGCCAAACTTAGCTTGTTGCTCGTCTGCTTCGATACCTAGGATATCGAATACTGCTGATTGCATTTCAGCGTTGTGGATACGTACAGAACCGCCGCCCACTTCGTAGCCGTTCAGAACCATATCGTATGCGTTTGAGTTAGCAGCCGCTGGGTTCGCTTTTAGCTCTTCCGCAGTCACACCTAGAGGCGATGTGAATGGGTGGTGCATAGCGTGTAGGTTGCCTTCGTCGTCTTCTTCGAACATTGGGAAATCAACAACCCATAGCGGAGCCCATGCAGACTCGTCTGTTAGTTCTAGATCTGTACCCAGTTTCAGACGTAGTGCACCCATTGCTTCAGACACTGTGTTTGCTTTGTCAGCACCGAATAGGATGATGTCGCCAGTCTCTGCGCCAGTACGCTCAAGAATACCGTTGATCACGTCTTCGTTTAGGAACTTAGCAACTGGAGATTGGATACCTTCCATGCCTGCAGCACGGTCGTTAACCTTCATCCATGCTAGACCTTTCGCACCGTAGATACCAACGAACTCACCGTAGCTGTCAATCTGCTTACGAGTCAGCTTAGCGCCACCTGGTACGCGGATTACTGCAACGCGACCTTTCTCGTCGTTTGCAGGGCCAGAGAATACTTTGAACTCAACGTCTTTCACTAGGTCAGCAACGTCAACTAGCTCTAGTGGGTTGCGTAGGTCTGGCTTGTCAGAACCGAAACGACGCATCGCTTCAGAGAATGGCATGATTGGGAACTCACCTAGATCTACATCTAGAAGCTCTTGCCACATGTTACGAACCATCTTCTCAGTTGTTGCACGTACTTCTTCCGCGCTCATGAACGATGTTTCGATATCGATTTGAGTGAATTCTGGTTGACGGTCAGCACGCAAGTCTTCATCACGGAAACACTTAACGATTTGGTAGTAACGGTCAAAACCAGACATCATTAGCAGCTGTTTGAATAGCTGTGGAGACTGAGGAAGCGCGTAGAACGAACCTTTATGAACACGGCTAGGTACTAGGTAGTCACGTGCACCTTCTGGTGTCGCTTTTGTTAGTACTGGTGTTTCGATATCTAGGAAACCGTTGTCATCTAGGAAACGACGAACAAAGCTAGAAGCTTTAGCACGTAGCTTGATGCGGTCGCTCATCTCTGGACGACGTAGATCTAGGTAACGGTACTTTAGACGCTGCTCTTCTGAGTTCTTCTGGTTGAAGTCTAGTGGCAGAACGTCAGCACGGTTGATGATTTCAAGGCCTTTAGCGATGATCTCAACTTCACCCGTTGCCATGTCTTTGTTTACTTGGCTGTCTGGACGAACGCGTACTTCACCCGTTAGTTTGATACAGAATTCATTACGAAGTGTGTTAGCTACTTCGTACGCATCTGCCATATCTGGGTCTACAACTACCTGAACGATACCTTCACGATCTCGCATATCGATGAAAATAAGACCGCCCAAATCACGACGACGGTTTACCCAGCCGCAAAGTTCTACAGTTTGTCCCGCCAGGGACTTGTTCAGGTTACCACAGTAATGGGTACGCATAATGAATTTCCCAATCTCTTAATAATTACTAATTTCTATGCTGTAACTAGACCGAATCTAATTACAATTCAAAGATCCATTTATACGCGGAAACTTGTCTAAAATCGACCTTTCCCACGCCTATTTGTTGTGTTTTATTCAGCCTTGACGCTTTATAGCTCACGAAACAGCCAAAGCGGCACAATTCTCGAACAAATATTCATCAACACTGAAAAAATTGCGCTAATTATATATTGAAAGTACCCAAGTCAGCAAAAGTCTCGTAGAGTGTTTTTGACTCAAACAACCAAAGCACTTTTAGATACCATGACAAGACTACCTTTAAGACTCGGACTGACTATGTGGTCGCACTCAGAGTGGCAGAGCCAATTCTATGGAAAAGGAACCAAACCAGCTGAAAGGCTAGAGAAATATTGTCATGTTTTTCATACTGTTGAGGGCAATACCACCTTTTACGCAACACCTTCTATCACCACTGTAACCAACTGGCGCAGCGCAAGTCACGATGATTTTCGATTTACGTTTAAGTTGCCTAAATTCATTACTCATCAGCAACAGTTGAGGCACTGTCAAGCAGAGCTAAAAGAGTTCCTGCAAATCATGTCTCCACTGCACGAACGAATTGGTCAATGGACGATTCAACTGCCCCATCAATTTGAGCCAGAATCACTGCCCGTACTGCAACAATTTTGTAAGCTTTTCCCCAAAGAGATGAAGCTTGGTGTTGAAGTGCGTCACCTTGGATTTTTTGATAAAGGCGACGACGAAAAGCGCTTTAATCAATGGTTGGTCGAAGAGAACATCAATCGCATCATTATGGACAGTCGCCCTGTGTTTGCCGCCGCACCAACCACAGAAGCGATCGTTGATGCGCATAAGAAGAAGCCTCGCGTACCCGTTCATGCCATTGCGACATCTGATAACCCTATGATTCGTTTTATCGGTCAGCACGACGAGCAACCTAACCTTGCGTTCTTCAAGCCTTGGTTATCTAAGCTACCCACATGGATTGCAGAAGGAAAACAGCCCTATTTGATGATTCATACGCCTGACAACGACCACGCCCCTGAACTGGCAGCAACGATATATAAACAACTCATCGAACAGTGTCACCAGCTCCATAACATCGAGTTGCCAGCACTCTCCGAATTCCCAGCCAGCAAAGGCGATACACAAATCAGCATGTTCTAACTCACTTGAGCTAAGAGGATTGCTCCGTTGCTTCATAGTGAAACCTGAGTTTTCGTGACACAGTGACATTTTTTACGTAAAATATGCCCCCTTTTATTTAGCACGCTAAATCGCGCTAATTTGCTGACTGTCGAGAGAAAACGTTATGAGCAACAAAGACACTATCTTTTCCGCTCCTATTGATAAAATTGGTGATTTCACCTTTGACGCAAGGGTTGCTGAAGTATTCCCAGATATGATCCAACGCTCCGTTCCTGGCTACAGCAACATCATTTCGGCGATCGGCATGATGGCAGAGCGTTTCGTTAAACCGCATTCAAACATCTATGACTTAGGTTGCTCTTTGGGTGCAGCGACACTGTCTATGCGTCGTCATATTCAGCAAGAAGGTTGCACTATCTACGCAGTAGACAACTCCGAAGCCATGGTAGAGCGTTGTAAGCTTCATGTTAATGCTTACCGCAGCGATACTCCGGTCGAAGTTATCGAAGCGGATATTCGTGAAATCGACATTACTGACGCATCAGTGGTTGTACTCAACTTTACGCTGCAGTTTTTGTCTCCAGAAGATCGCTTTGCGCTGCTTGAAAAGATTTATGCAGGCCTTCGTCCAGGTGGCGTGCTTATTTTGTCTGAAAAGTATGTATTCGAAGATGAAAATGCCAACGAGCTACTCATTGACTTGCACCATGACTTTAAGCGAGCAAATGGTTACAGCGAGCTAGAAGTGAGCCAAAAACGCAGTGCCATCGAGAATGTCATGCGTCCAGACTCTATTAAAACCCACAAAGAGCGTTTTGATAAGATTGGTTTCTCTAGCCACGAAGTTTGGTTCCAATGCTTTAACTTCGGCTCAATGTTTGCGGTTAAATAGTTGTCTATTTGGCGCTACAATTTTGAAAGCACAACACAAATAACTCGTATCAAAGCGTCATCCTCAAGAGCGAGGAACGAGCGAGTTGGGGATCTCAAACCCGATACGATATAACCGAGATTCCCTATCATGTTCGCCCCTCACTGTAGGGAATGACGAATTTAATTTTTACTTTAGGGTTATCGACCCTAATTAACTCAGTGAAAAACTATGTTTAATTTTGCCAATTTTTATCAACTCATCGCTCAAGATACGCGCCTGCAACCTTGGCTGAATATCCTTCCTCAACAGTTAACGGATTGGCAAAATGCAGAACATGGTGATTTCGACCGCTGGGTTCGAGCTTTAAACAAGATCCCACAAGGTGCACCGGATCAAGTTGACCTTAAGAACTCTGTAACACTGACGAACGATACTCCTTTTCATGAAGGTGAACTGAAAAAGCTGGAAAACCTGCTGAAAACATTCCATCCATGGCGTAAAGGTCCGTACACGGTTCACGGTATTCACATTGATACAGAGTGGCGCAGTGACTGGAAATGGGATCGTGTTCTTCCACACATCACACCATTGAAAAACCGCTCAGTTCTCGATGTTGGTTGCGGTAATGGCTACCACATGTGGCGTATGTTGGGCGAAGGTGCTCGACTGACTGTAGGTATCGACCCTTCACATCTGTTTCTGATTCAGTTCGAAGCGATTCGTAAGCTGATGGGTGACGATCAACGTGCACATTTATTGCCACTCGGTATTGAGCAACTACCAAAACTGGAAGCGTTCGATACGGTATTTAGCATGGGTGTGTTATATCACCGTCGCTCTCCTCTTGATCACCTAATCCAGCTGAAAGATCAGCTTGTTTCAGGCGGCGAATTGGTACTTGAAACTCTGGTTATCGAAGGCGATGAAAATGCAGTGCTGGTGCCAGTTGACCGTTATGCACAAATGCGCAACGTGTACTTCTTCCCGTCTGCTCGTGCTCTAAAGCGCTGGCTCGAGCAAGTGGGCTTCAAAGATGTGCGTATTGTCGACGAAAACGTAACCACAGTAGGCGAACAACGCACAACCGAGTGGATGACTCATAACTCACTGCCTGACTACTTGGATCCGAATGACCCAAGCAAAACGGTTGAGGGGCATCCTGCACCACGTCGTGCCGTTCTAGTTGCAACAAAACCATAAGCGTTTTGATTACGACGCGAGCATAAGCGTTGAAAAAGCCAAGACGCTGACAAGCATTTGACGAAAGCAGCCTAAAGGTCGGATAAAATCCACTGCATGCTCAATGAATGAGCTATTTCGTCGAATGATAATTGGCGCTTGGCTCACATAGCCTGTCAATATGACCGGACGCTAACATAAGGATGCTTCACGCATCCTTTTTTGTGGGCTAAACTATTCAATAGTCTGAACTATTTTCTAATTTCAAAGGTTTTTATATGTTTAAGCGATTATCGCCTATTCTGGCGGTTGGTTTGCTCTCTGGCTGTACTCTCACTAATGGCGCGGCTTATCATCAAGAAACTCTGGATGCTATCGCTAAATCAGAGACAAACATCGCAAATAAAGTTCAAAACTTAGAGCTTCAACTTAGTAATCAAAGTGACTACATCGAGAGTCTAGAAGAAGAAATCATTGCCCTGTCCAATGAAGTTGAAGTCCACCTCACTACCCTCGAAAAGCAACAAGTCGAAGAAATCGAAGAGGAAGAAGTGGTTGTCACTAAAGCCCCTGCTATTTCAAATGATCAGCAAACCATTCTTGGTGCCATTGAAAAAGTGACGATTGAATCGATTAAACAGAAGTTCGATGCACGCGTTGATACTGGCGCGACAACGTCATCATTGAATGCGGTTGATATCAAAGAATTCGAACGCAATGGCAAGAACTGGGTGAAATTTCACCTAGCCGATAAATCGCAACCTGCAGAAGAACAAAAGTGGATTGAAGCACCCGTTGTACGATACGTGAAGATTCGCCAATCGACCAGTGACGAGACAGAACGTCGAGCTGTGATCGAATTATGGGTGAAAGTTGGAAAAATCCATGAAAAAGCGCAATTTACATTGGCGGATCGCTCTCAAATGAGTCACCCTGTATTACTAGGGCGTGAGTTCATTAAAGATATCGCTCTAGTGGATGTAAGTAAAAAGTACGTACAAACGGAAGATAAATAACAATAGTAGGGTAAGCTATGACGTCAAGAATCCCATTTTATATTTCGATCGTGCTACTCATCGTAGCCGGCATTGCATTGAGTGTATTCAGACACACGACCTACGGCGTGCCATGGACGCCAGGGGAAACCAGACAAGTGTGGGACGTTGAGGCTCGAATCGAGTTCAACGCAATGGATCAAGAAGCAAAAGTTTCACTGGCCGCACCTCACACACAATCAAATTACACGCTCATCGGAGAGTCTGCATCTTCACCTGGTTACGGTATCTCTTACGTAAATACTGATACAGGTCGCCGCGCAGAGTGGTCTATCCGCCATGCAAGTGGTGCGCAAACCATTTACTACAAAACCCAATTTCTCGTTGACCCTCAAGCTCAGGTAAACGCCGTTCCGCCAGAAGGCGAAGTCGCCACGCCAAGTTTCGATGGCCCAGAAGAAGCGGCCGCAAAAGCCCTTATCGACCGCGCAACACAGCGCTCAGCAGACAACCTGACCTTTACTCGTGAGCTTATCAAAACGCTTAACGATCCAGACAGTCAAAACTCAGCACTTATCTTAAACAACATGAACAAAGTGGAAGCAGCACACAAGCTACTTTCTTTTGCTGAAATCCATAACAAAGTTGTTGGTGTTATCGAGTTAGAAGACGGTCGTCGTCGTCAATCTATCCAACATATGATTCAAGTTTGGGATAAAAACCAGTGGGTACTTTTCTCTCCTGAATCTAGCCAACAACAAGTTCAGCCAAACCTATTAATCTGGGATGAATCAAACGTGTCACTGCTTGACGTTGTCGGTGGCCAAAACAGTAAAGTTCACTTCTCTATGATTGCTCAAGAGGTGTCTCCAACTGAAGCAACCAACAGTAAGATTTCAGCTGACCAACTACTAAACCTATCGATTCATAGCTTGCCTCTGGAAGAACAAGCGATGTTTAAGACCATCATGCTGATTCCAATTGGTGCGCTTATCGTTGTGTTCTTACGTGTTATCGTCGGCCTGAAGACATCAGGTACCTTCATGCCAGTACTGATTGCAGTAGCCTTCGTACAGACGCAACTGGTAACAGGTATCGTGGGTTTCCTACTGATCGTTGGTACGGGTCTGGTGATTCGTAGTTATCTATCTAAACTCAACCTACTTCTGGTTGCGCGGATATCAGCGGTGATCATCACCGTAATCATGATTATTTCCGTCTTCACGGTTGTTGCATTCAAGGTTGGTTTGACTGAAGGCCTGTCTATTACGTTCTTCCCAATGATCATTCTTTCTTGGACTATCGAACGTATGTCTATCCTTTGGGAAGAAGAAGGCGCGAAAGAGGTTGTGTTGCAAGGTGGTGGTTCACTATTAACCGCAGTACTCGTTTACTTAGCAATGACAAACCCATTCATTCAGCACTTAACATTTAACTTTATTGGTCTACAACTTATTGTCCTAGGCGGCATCTTACTACTAGGTACTTACACTGGTTACCGCTTAACTGAGCTACGTCGCTTTAAACCGCTAGCGGAGGATTAAGTTATGTTTGAACAGTTTACATCGCCGTTTAAGTTGAAAGACAAAGGCATCATGGGGATGAACAAGCGTAACCATAGCTACATTGGTCGCTACAATGATCGCTCCAAATACCCTTTGGTGGATGACAAGCTAAAAACCAAAATCATCGCTGAGCAAGCAGGCGCCACTGTACCAAAACTGATCGGTGTCATTGGCCACCAAGCTGAGGTGAAAACCATTCACAAAATGGTAGAAAACTGGCCTGGTTTTGTAATCAAACCTGCGCAAGGCAGTGGTGGTAAAGGTATCTTGGTTATCACCTCTCACAAAGATGGTGTTTATACTAAACCGTCCGGCTCAACGATCGGCAAAGAAGACGTTGAGCGCCACATCAGTAATGCACTGGCGGGTCTGTTCTCGCTTGGTGGTAAAAACGATGTAGCGGTAGTTGAGAACTTAATTAAGTTCGACAGTTGCTTTGATGGCTTCAGTTACGAAGGTGTGCCTGACGTACGTATTATCGTATTCAAGGGCTACCCTGTAATGGCCATGATGCGTCTATCAACATCTGCTTCAGATGGTAAAGCTAACCTTCACCAAGGCGCAGTAGGCGTAGGCATTGATATTGCCACCGGTAAGGCCGTGCGAGCCGTTCAGTTTGACCAACCCGTCACTCACCATCCAGATACCGGCAAAGAGCTTGCTCTACTGCAAGTACCGCACTGGGAGAAACTTCTAACCCTAGCATCAAGCGCTTGGGAGATGACTGGCCTTGGTTACATGGGTACTGACATGGTACTTGATGAAGAAGAAGGCCCAATGGTACTTGAGCTCAATGCTCGTCCGGGATTGGCAATTCAAATTGCTAACGGTGCAGGATTATTGCCTCGTCTTCACCATATTGAAAACCTGGGCACGCCTGCGGAGTACCCAAAACCGGCAGAGCGAGTTGCATACGCAGCCAAGCAGTTTGGTGTACACACTGAATAGGGCTAGCCATAGGTATTAGTGACATCGACACTTGTACCATTAATAAAACGAAAGCCGCATAGTCAGACTATGCGGCTTTTTTGTACTTGGTAGCGCTTTTCTTCGTAACCTTTTGCTTTGTTACTCGTGCATTTTCACGTAGTTTCAATTACTACGCGGAAACACTTTGCTCTTCGACGATTGGAACAATATTCACTGCAGCAACTTTAAACTCAGGGATTTTTGCATGGGGATCGGTTGCTGTTGTTGTGAGTCGGTTCACTGGTGACTCAACAAAGTGAAACGGAATGAACACCACGCCCTTTTGCATACGCTTGGTTACAAACGCTGCGATCTCTATTTCTCCACGACGAGTCGACACCTTAAGCATCTGTCCGTTCGTGATGCCTAATGCTTCTGCATCATGCACGCTCACCATAGCCCTTGGGCCTGCTAGATTATCCAATCCTTTAGTTTTGCGAGTCATAGTCCCAGTATGGAACTGCTCAAGGATACGCCCTGTCGTCAATACCAGTGGATACTCTTCATCTGGTAGCTCAGCGGCGTATCTAAATGGAATCGCCTCCATCTGCCCTCGCCCACGCGTAAATTGAGTTTGGTGCATAATACGGGTGCCGTCTGGATTGTTTTTGTTACTTGGCCATTGAACACCATTTAGGGTGATGTTTTCCCAGCGTAAGCCGCCATATTGAGGAGTAACGCGGGCTATTTCATTGGTAATATCCGCAACCGCTTGATAACTCCAGTCACTTCCCATCGCATTCGCAATCATCTGAATGATCGCCCAATCTTCTTTTGCTTCACCGGGAGGCATTACCGCTGGGTTGATACGCTGAACACGACGTTCAGTGTTGGTAAAATGCCCAGACTTTTCAGCAAACGAACATGACGGTAGCACCACATCTGCAAATTGAGCAGTTTCCGTAAGGAAGATATCTTGCACAACCAAGAAATCGAGCGCTTCAAGCCCCTCAATCACGTGCGCTTGGTTCGGGTCACTCAGTACAGGGTTTTCACCCATCACATACAACCCACGTACTTCTCGCTTACACGCTCCGTCTATGATTTCCGTTAGAGTCAGGCCACTCTCAGCAGGTAATTCAGCTACTTCCCATTCCATCTCAAATTTCTTGCGAACCAGTGGATTGTAGACCTTTTGATACCCAGGTAGATTGTTGGGCAAAGCGCCCATATCACAAGCACCTTGTACATTAGATTGACCACGCAGTGGGTTGATACCGCCACCTTCAATACCGATGTTTCCGCACAATAATTGCAGGTTAGCGATCGAACGAACATTATCATGCCCTGTCGTGTGCTGAGTTATCCCCATAGAGTAATAAACTGCGGTGCGCTCAGCTGTCCCGATTAATCGTGCCATTGCGAAAATGTCTTCCGCTTTGACACCGGTGACTAACTCTACCTTATCAAGGGAATAACTCGGTGACATAACCTCTTGCAGTAAGGTATCGAAGCCATCGACACGTTCTTCAATATATTCTTGATCGTACCAACCGTGTTTAATGATCTGCTGCATGACACCATTGAGTAACATCACGTCGGTACCCGGCCTATGCGCTAGGTAAAGTTCAGCATGGTCCGCAATATCAATACGTTTCGGATCCGCTACGATCAAGCGTGCGCCCCCATGCCTTACGGCTTGTTTGATATGCGATCCAATGATTGGGTGCGCTGCTGTGGTATCGGAACCGATAATAAAGATAACATCTGAATGCTTGATACTTGGAATGTCATTGGTCATCGCACCACTGCCCAGAGAAGCTTCTAGCCCCGTCACCGTCGAGGCGTGACAAAGCCGAGCACAGTGATCGACGTTGTTAGTACCAAGTTCACGTCTGATAAACTTCTGGAAGGCGTAATTATCTTCGTTGGTGGTTTTAGCAGAGGAGAAACCAGCAAGTGCCTGACTGCCCACCCCATGTTTAATAGCAGAGAATTTATCCGCTACCAATTTGATGGCCTCTTCCCAACTGGCGGGCTGTAACCACCCGTCCTTACGAATTAAAGGTGTGGTTAAGCGCTCATCACTGCCTACAAAATCAAATCCGAAGCGACCTTTGACACATAGCATGCCCTCATTGACTGGCGAATTGGCACCTTCGACATAACGAATCCTATTCGCCGATTCATCCACATGCATCGTTAGCTTACAACCCACGCCGCAATAGGTGCAGATGGTATCCACTTTCTTCAAGTTATCCGCAGAGCCTTGTTGCTTGTAGCGGGCATCGACCATGGCTCCCGTTGGGCATGCTTGAACACATGCGCCACATTGAACACAGTTAGAGTCGCCCATTAAGGTCTGATTGGGGCCGAAGTTTGGTCTAAGCTCTGGACGCGAAACCGGCTTGCCATTTTCGGCATTCATGAAGCTGAGTACACCATGAACATTTTGCTCACGACACGCTTGGATGCATTGACCACAACTGATGCAGCGGTTGGCGTCAAAAACAATAAACTCAGAGCTCGCATCCACTTCATATTTATGTCTTGGTTCACAGGCACTGCTTTGTTTAGCTTTGACTGCCTGCCAAACCGCATCGTCAAACACATCAAGTTTGTATTCAGGGAAAGATTGAACGGCTTGATATTCCGTTGCGTAGTCTCGCAGGTCACATTGGCTGTTAGCTTGGCAGCCACACTCCAAACAGCGCTTAGCCTCTTCAATCGCATCAAGATTACTGAAACCCAACTCCACTTCATCAAAGCTCTGCTCTCGCTGCTCTGTGCTGAGTTCTGGCATGATCTTACGAGCCACACGCGCAATGGCTTGATACTGTTCGCGCTCAACCTGTTTTAGTTGTTTCTCTTTCCGTGAATTAAAAGGTTTCACTGGTATTTGAGACATGGTGCCATCAAAGTATCGGTCTATCGCCTCCGCAACAATCCGGCCATCGCCAACCGCTTCAACCGCTGTCGCTGGGCCTCTTCTAAAATCACCAATACTAAAGATGTTACCAATCCCCGTATGCATGGTGTCAGGATCCGCGTCCGCCGTATTCCAGCGAGTAAGTGGAATCTCTAATGACTCGTTATCCATAAAGCTCAAATCAGGCTTTTGAGAGACTGCCGCAATTACGGTATCAAATGCTTCTGTGAAAAACTCTCCGGTTGCTTTTGGGCTACGTCGCCCTGATGCATCTGGTGGACCTAACTCCATTCGCTCCAAGCGTATCGCGTTTACACGACCACTTTCATTGGCAATGTTTTCGGCCGGATTGGTCAAGAAATGGAACTTAACGCCTTCATGCTCCGCTTCTTCAATTTCATAATCTTCAGCGGGCATTTCATCGCGTGTACGGCGATAGATTAACGTTGTGTCCGCACCGGCTCTGACTGCGGTTCTCGCGCAATCAATCGCGGTGTTACCACCACCGATTACAGCGACCTTTTTGCCCGTGGTATAGGTTTGTTCCGTGACGAAATCTTTAAGGTAATCGACACCCAGATAACAGCCCTCTAAGTCACTGCCGACGTAGTTCATCTCGACAGCACTAGAAGCGCCAACCGCCAAACAAACGGCATCGAAGTCTTGCGACAGGCTCGTGAGTGAAAAATCAACGCCAAGTTTTTTATTGCATTCAATAGCCATACCATTACGACACATGAGTTCTATTTCTTGGTCGAGAATAGATTTAGGTAAGCGATATTCGGGGATTCCATAACGCAGCCACCCACCCGCTTTCGGCATCGACTCATAGACCACAACATCGTAGCCTTCATTGGCGAGATAATACCCTGCGGTGAGTCCACCGGGTCCTCCACCTACAACGGCTACACGCTTTCCATTCATCGTTTTTTTCGGCGGTATATAGCTTTGCTGCGCCTCTAAGTCGATATCGGCGGCGTGTCTCTTTAGCTGACGTATAGCGATTGAGTCATCAACAAGGTTACGTCGGCACTCTGTCTCACAAAAGGCAGGACACACTCGACCGATAGACAGCGGCATGGGTAAGGTTTGTTTGATCACTTCAACCGCTTTTATAGGATCGTTTTGTGCAATATGGTGGAGATACGATTGGATATCGACACCTGCCGGACATGCAGTTTGGCAAGGCGCTTCACAATCAGCATAGTGATCTGACATGATTCGATTGAGCGCTCGATGACGATGTTGTGTTAGCTGTGGGGATTGGGTAGCCACCGTTAGCCCATTATAAACTTCAAGCTCACACGCACGCTTGGTTCCGCCACTTTCCACTTCCACGACACAGAGGTCACAGGGAATTTTATCGCCCGAACGATTAAGACCACACAATGAAGGGATCTCAACGCCACAGGTGTTCGCCGCTTCCAGCACCGTCTGTCCTTGTTCGACGATACGGTACTTCCCATCAATCACAATCTGAATCATAGCGAGCCTTCCTTACACAGCATCTAAAACCAACAATTAAGTAATACAATATTATTAATATTTCATCAGCGTTACTATTACCATACATTAATTGTGGTTTTGTGCGTGTGACCTCAAACTCGTTCCATTGAGATTAACCATAAAGTATGAAGGGATTTTGTCAGGATTACTTTCAGGTACAAAAAAGCCCCTTCGGAAAGGGGCTTATTGAGATCGGTTTACGATTCGCTATCAATTGAATCGTTAAGCTTCTTCTATCAGCTCTTGAACTGGCGATTCAGTGCGGTTTTGTGCAAAACCACGCAGACCAACTACGTGTACATGTTCGTGGTCTTTAAATACCTTACGAACCAGTTTGTAGGTTGTGCCTTTTTCTGGGCTGATATTTTCAGGAGCTGCAATCAGCAACTGCATACCAAGACGATCACAAAGCTCGAATAGCGTTGAGATAGACTTCGCATCCAGACGCGCTGCCTCATCCAAGAACAGCAGACGACATGGAATGATGTCTTTACTGCGCAGGCGACGTGACTCTTCTTCCCAGCTCTGAACAACCATCAATAGGATAGATTGACCAGTACCGATCGCTTCACCAGTTGATAGTGCGCCTGACTCTGCTTGTAACCAACCATCCGAACCACGGTTAACTTCAACACTTAGCTCAAGGTAGTTACGGTAATCAAGCAACTCTTCGCCTAAAACTTGTGGTGAGCGTTGCCCCATATCGATATGAGGGTTTACGCGCTGGAACAGCTTCGCCATCGCCTCTGAGAAGGTAAAGCGTGTGCTTTCAAACAGATCTTTGTGCTGCTCTTGCTGAGCCGCAAGACCCGTTAGCAAGATCTCGTGACTTTCACGGATCTTCACATTCAAACGTACACCCTTAACCTGACCAAAGTAGATGTTCGATAGGCCTTGGTTTAGCATACGAATACGGTTCTGCTCACGCTGGATCGTCTTCTTAATGATGCTCGCTACCGATTCAGAACTGATCGCTAGACGGTTTTCACGCTGTGTCAGCTCTTCTGTTAGTCGTGCCAGTTCCACTTCCATCTCTTCGATCGCTTCTACTGGATCATCGGTATGAATGATGTCTTGGCGAATACGCTCACGAAGGTGTTGGTAAACCGCAATGTAGAACAGAACTTTACGCTCTGGGTGTGCGTTATCTTCCGATAGACGCAGTGCATCACGCAGGTCGTCATTATCAGCAACCGCCAAACGCAGTGCACCCAAAGATTTATCCGACATTGAACGCAGCTCACCCGCTGATAGGTAAGCCAGTTCACGCTTGTGCAGACGACGCTCAACATCGTTTTCACGAGCCAAACGCAGTACTGAACACCAACCTGCTTTTGCTGCAACCACAAAGGTACGAAGCTCGGTGTACTCTTTCTGTACTTTCTTCAAACGTTTTGCCAGAGACTTCATCTCAAGCTCAGTTGAGGTAATGGTACGCTCGTATTCACTCTTACGACTGCGCGACGTATGCAGACGCTCTTGCAGTTCATCACGACGACGAACAGCGCGCTCTTGTGCACCTTCATCGGCATTCACACCGTACTCTTGAAGCTCTTGCTTGAACTCTTGAACCGTTTCCAGTTTCGCTTGGTGTGAACTCTTCAGAGCCGCCAATACTTGGTTGTATTGGTTCATCTGCTCGCGCGCTTGCTTCAAGCCATCACGGCCTTTAGTACGCGCTTGCTCAGCTTGAACCAGTTTCGCTTTAAGCTGCTCGCTCAGTTCGCTGCTCTTGTTCAGTAGATCAACCGAATCTGAGTAAGCAAAGTAGTGACGACGTTCAATCAGATCAGACAGCGCAAATACTTTCGCTTTCAGAGCTTGCAGCGCTTGGTCCGCCTGCTTGTATTCTGCTTCTAGAGCATCAAACTGCTCTGGGTCAGCATCCAACGCACTGACAATTTGCTCTAGGCTTTGCAGTGCTTTGCCGTGATTGTTAAGGTACGATTTTGCTTCACCAAGACGTTCAAGCTGCGCTTCCAGTTCAGCTAAGCGCTCGACTAATGTTTCGTCTTCAAGAATACGAACCATAGGCCCTAGCTTATCTAGAGCTGCCAACGCTTGTTTGCTTTGTGTCAGCTGGCTACGTTGTTGTTGCTCTTTTGCATCCAGTTCAGCAAGTGCTCGAACAACTTGGTTGCGCTTATCGCGTACTGAAGCCAGTGCTTGCTCAGGGTCTGCGTTAAATGCAACGTGTAGGTGTTTTGCCACAAACGTATTGAACGCTTGGTATAGGCGATTAAGCTTTTGTGAATCGAACGCAGCTTTAGCATGGTTCTCAACCACGACATCACGCTCTTCACGCAACTTCTCTAGACGCTGTTCACGCGCCGCACGACCAAACAAAGGAATGTCTGGGAAACGTGAGTAACGCATTTGGCGATCATTTAACTGAACGCACACTGCGCCTTCTAGTTCATCAGCATTAAATGAGCTGTCGTCGAATGCATCAACGTCACCCTCAAGGATGTATAGATCTTCAGGACAATCTTCTAAGTCCACCAGCTTCTCTTTGATGCCGTCAAGATCAGACACCACAATAGCGTGACGAGCTGGACCGTACATTGCACTGAAGTACGGTGCGTCATCGATCGTGATGTCATCGTAGATCTCAGATAGAAGTACGCCACCTAGAGTATCCGCCAGACCTTTTAGACGAGGATCGTTTGAACCACCAGGAGAAGCAAGGCGCTCAATTTCTAGTTCAAGTTCACCACGACGCTTCGCCAATTGGTCTTTGGCGACAGACTGCGCTTTTTCATCTTCAAGCACTTGCTGCATTTGCGTCATAACTGCTTGGCTATCTTCTAGCTCAGTGTCCGTTTGCTCACGCAGGCTATCGAGTGCATCATTTGCTGTGATCCACGCAGGTGCAATCGCTTCAAGCTTTTGAATTTCTTGGTCGTGATTCTGCTGCACGCGGCGCTTTTCACTCTTCGCTTCACGCAGTTCCTCTTGAGCGTACTCAAGGGTTTCGATCTGCATTGCATGACGCTCGCGCTCTTCTTCAAAGATCGCTTCGTCATTAAGCTGAGTGTTGTGCTGCTTCTGATACTCTTCAGCTAGCTCTTTGGCTTGACGCTGCTGTGCAACATCACGAGCCATATCGCGGTGCTGTGCTCGCCATTGCTGTTCATTTTCAACAACGTGTTTCGCGTTACGGCCTTTATCAAGTGCTTGTTTAGCCACTTGTGACGCATCGCTACGCTCAACGGAACCAACAATGCTCTTAACGAGAGACAGTGCTTTTTCGAACTGAGCCGACGCTGCTGATGACATATCCAGCTTGTGTTTGGTTGCTAGCAGATGTTGCGTGCTCTGCTCTTCTTGCGCTTTAAGATCCGAAACGAGCGTCAATGCGCCTTCAGCGGTAATAGATTCATCATCCAAAAGCTGCTTGGTTTTCTCTAACGCTTGTACCGCTTGTTGGTACTGCAACGCGCGAGTTTGCTGAACGTCGAGGGCTTGTTGGTAGTCAGCAAGCTGAGTTTTCAGGCTATCCACTTCATCTTCAGTAATGGTTGCCTGCTCTTCAGCAAGAAGAACACGCTCTTGAGCTTCTTCAACGACCATCATCTGTTCTTCAAGGCGTTCGCTTAGCTCTTCAAGATCTTCGCTGTAGCGCTCAATTTTCTCTTGTTGACGAAGCGCTGTTTGCACAAGTTGTAGATGGTCTGAAGCCGCTTGGTAATCTTGTTCAAGAGAAGATTCTTGCTCAACCAGTAGCTCAAGTTCTTCTTGAACGCGATTAAGCAGGTTGTTTTGCTCAAGTAGCGTTTCACGCGAACCAAACAGCTCACCACGTAGCTTCATCGTTTGATCAAGCTTATTGCGACGATCGTTCGCATGGCGCATGTAGTCTGCTGCTACGTAGTTGGTCGACTCGGTGATCAAGTGTTTGAACAAGTCACGATCCGACTGAGTCGTCTTGATCGCTTCCAGTGTCATGCGGTTTTCGCGTAGCGCCGATTCCATATCTTGGAAGGCTTTCTTAACCCCACCATTTTGTGGCAATAGGTAGTCACGTAGAGAACGCGTGATCGCACTGGAAATACCACCGTAAAGTGATGCTTCAATCAAACGGTAGAATTTAGAACGGTCACCACTGTTACGCAGTTTCTTCGGCACTACGCCGAATTCAAACATCTGCGCGTGGTAATCCACAATAGAAGAGAACGCTTTAAAGTGCGCACCTTCGTACTGAGCAACTGCCGCTTTTACATCATTAAGCTGACACACACGTGCGTGGCTGTCTGATACGTTCTCGATCAGTACATCCGTTGGCTTAACGTGGCTAGGCAGGCCTTGAATCAAGAACGGCTTGATGTCTACTTTCTTGTCACGGCCCGCTACTTGTTGAAGCTTTACCGCGAACAATAGACGCTGGTTACGTGAGTTCACTACATCAAGAGCGGCATAACATGCGCCCGGCTGTAGCTTACCGTAGAGACCTTTGTCACGTGATGACTGAGAGCTACCCGCTTCCGTTGTGTTACGGAAGTGAAGCAGTGTTTGGTCTGGGATCAGTGCCGTAATAAATGCGGCCATCGTGGTCGACTTACCTGCACCGTTACCGCCAGAAAGCGTTGTAACCAATCCATCAATATCAAAAGTACGTGCGAAGAAGCCGTTCCAGTTGACCATGGTTAATGATTGATATTTACCTCTTTCAATCATGCTTCACCTTCTTCTTTAATCTGTTCGTTGCTAAGCATTTCGTCGCCGAAAATATCTTGTTGAGCATCTTGTTCTGTCTCTTCTTGCTCTTCATTTAGCAAGCTGCCTTGGTTTGGCTCTTGAGTATGAACAACTGCTTCACCATCACGAATTAGTCGCAATTGTGCTTCGCGCATATCATCACCAACGCGTACATCAGCACCGAAACGGAACACCGCTTCACTGATACGGAACTTACCCGTTTCACCGATGGAGATAAGCATACCGATACGGCGCAGACGACGCAGAGACGTTCTTACTTTTTCGAAAAGCTTCTCTTTATCTAAATCAGAGCCAGAAGCACGGTTGGTTGCCAGCTTCATTAGTTTCTTTTCATCAGCAAGTGCCATCAACTCTTCGAATAGCTCTTGATTAGTGAAGATACCTTCGTGAGCAAGACGCTCTGGGCTCAAGTAAAGGAAACACAGTACTTTACCCACCAGCATATCAAGCTCTGATAGGACGCTTCGGCCAATCAAAGAGGTCGAACGAGGACGCAGATAGAAGAAGCCTTCAGGGGCCTTTACCAGCTCAGTGTTATAGCGCTGGTAAAACTGTTGAAGTTCCAGTTCGAAATCCGACAATAGTGCGTGATTATCTAGGTCTTCTGTTGAAATGTGCTTACCCGAACGCAGCATGCTATCAAGCGCTGGGAATAGTGGGTTCGCAATCGCTTTTACCAGTTTCTCTGGCATGTAATCATCAGTACTTGTTAATGACATTTGCTTGTACCTTTGCACCGAAATCGTTGATTGCCTGCCAGTCAGGCTGGATCGCCTGATAGTCAGACTCTGAGTAACCTAAGCGCACTGCTTGGTCGACAACAATTCTGGCTAAATCAAAATGGTGTGTGCGAGGGTGTTCTGCAAGGTAATCTCGCAGTACTAGGCCAAGGTCGATTGGCGTCCCTTGCTGTTTGTGAACCTTCAACATCTCCGCAATTTTATCTGAGAGATAGTCGTTCACTTGTTCAAATTCTTCATACTCAACATCGAGTGGCGCTTGACCCATTACCTCATCGTCACGAAGCACTAACGCTTCATCACGTAGGTCCGTCAACTTCTCAGCATCGGCATAGGTTAATAGCCATGGCGCGTCAAAGTAGTCGGTCACCGATTGGCGCAGTCGTTGACTAAACGCTCGGTTTTTATCCATGTCGATCGCAGTACGAATGAACTTATGTACGTGGCGATCGTAACCAATCCAGAGGTCAATCGCTTGTTGGCCCCAGCTTGTGATTCGGTCTAGCTTCATTTGTAGACCAAATAGGGTTTCGCCAACGAACTCTAGCTCGTCGTCGCCATAAACAATCTCTTGGATATCAAGAATCTGTGTTTGCAGCTCATCACCCGCGGCTTGCAGCGTATCTTGAAGCTCTTTCAACGTCGCTGAAGTTTCAGACAATAATGCTTCACAGTTATTGATCGCTTCGCGCCAATCTTTATTAAGAAGGTCGGCGATTTGCTGTTTAACTGTTTGCTGCTGTTCATCCATCACACGTTGGTTAAGGTCGATCTGATCGAAAATCTCACCAACTGAGTATTTAAGTACGCCGTATACGTTCTTACGCCAGTGCCCCGGCGTTCCGCCTTTTTGTGCAGCTTCAATAGCTTTTGCCATCTCGTCAGCAACCATCGATAGTTGAATCGATAGTTTTAACTTAGAGAATTGACGGTGACGTAGATAATAATCTGAAATACCAATTGCGAGCGGCGATAGACGATAAATGCTCGCACCATCGGTGATCTCACTGGTAAAACGGCTAATCAATTTCTGTTTTACCAGTTCATTGATTGCATTGTTTGCGCGAAACGCTGAGGCTTCGCCGGTATCTTCGAACAAACGAGTGACAATGGTAAATGCATCGTGCAATTCACCCTCACCTAACTCTTCATCGAACCTTTCGTTGCTTAGTACTGCGATAGCAATTAGAAATGCCAATCGCTCAGGCGGCAAGTTTAATGAAAAATCATGCTGCTTGACCCAGCCCACCAACTCATCAATTGGCTGCTCTTCGGCAGTTTGAGTCATTTCACTCATTGTGGTTCCTGTTACTGTTCTTTGTAACACCGAGCAACTGTCGATGTTACGCCTTTTCTTTATAACGCTAGCTACGAGATTATCGACTGTAGCCTAGTAATGCGATGACAACTCTTGTATCACATTCTCCGCTTTTTTATTCTGGTTTTTGCGCCCAAACGTGAATATAACGACCTAAAGAGAGGTAAGGTTCTTGACGGCATAACTGCTTCTCAAGCTCAAGCACATCTTCGAATTGGTAGTCGCCCATGTACTCCATGTTTCCAATGTAATCGCTAAACGAGCGAATACCCGACTTTCCTTTGATCTCTAGACCAGCCTCTTCTATCCATTGATAGACCTCTTCAGGCTTCAAACCTTTTTGGGGTTGCAGCTTAAACCGTTTTCGATGTGGCATCCCATTTAATACATGAGGAATATTGCCACAAATCACATTTTTAAGGACTAATCCGTGATGGTTGTAAAACATAATTGATGCCACACCACCAGGCTTCACTTGCTCGAGCAAGATATCCAAGGCCTCTTTTGGATCGGCCAACCACTCCATCACGGCATGAAACATCACCATGTCCACTGGCTCATCCATATGCTGTGCAATATTTTGAACCGGAGAATGGATGAATCGATACTGTTCAAGCAAGCCGGCTTTATCAATATCTTGCTGTGCCAATTTCAGCATTTCAGAAGAAAGATCACACAGTGACACCTTATGTCCCAAGCTAGCTATCTTTTGCGACATCTGTGCTAAACCGCCTCCTGCATCCAGAATATGCAAAGGTGTATCATCGGTTTTGAATGTGCTTAACGCTTGCTCTAAATCTTCCCATACGATGATCTGACGGATCTCTCCTTTGTCAGAGCCGTAAATATTTTTTGCAAATTTGTGGGCGATATCGTCGAAATTACGGTCTTCAGTCACAGCTACTTGGGTTATCATGTCCTATCGTGCCTGCTATTCTGTCACAGGAATTTCAGGAATAAAGAGGCGATGTCTCTTTTTAGTACTAAGTGATGTTTTTTCGGACTATTCGGATATGTTTGAGCTGAAAAAAGTAGTGTCTTCACTGTTGATGCCACTGCCAGCAATGTTAATTCTCGCTTTTCTGGGCTTGGCCCTTGTTATGTTCACTACAAAACGTAAAACAGGGTGCCTTATCACGCTGTCTGCACTATGTGGTATTTTCCTCATCGCGTTCCAACCTGTTTCTAGTCAACTTCTCATGCCAATGGAACGACAGCACACTGCTTTCTTGCCGACCAATGAACCCGTCGACTATGTGATGGTATTGGGCAGCGGCCATGTGGTTGATGATCAAATCCCGCCAACGTCTGAGCTCAGCCGTACCGGTCTCATGAGACTTAGCGAAGGCATTCGCATCCAACGAATCTACCCTGGCGCTAAATTGATTCTCTCTGGTTATGGTGGTGGCACTGAGGTCAGCAACGCCCGTATGATGGCGAAAGTTGCCCTTGCATTGGGTGTATCTAAACCCGACATCATCTTACTTGAGACAGCCAAAGATACATGGGAAGAAGCGCGCCAAGCAGCGGCATTCGTAAAAAACAAACGAATGGTACTCGTCACGTCAGCAAGCCATATGCAGCGCGCTCTTAATGAGTTCCATGATGCTGGTATGAAGCCGATTCCAGCACCCACTAATTACCTTGCGCAAGACGGTATCGAGCAACCTTGGAATAAGTACATGCCGAAAGCAATTTACTTGGAGCAAACCGAGCGTTACTGGCATGAAACCATGGGATTGGTTTGGCAATCACTGCGCGATTGGCTAGATAATCAGAGCTCTGAAACCCAAGAGCCGATCGTTATCCCTGAACCATCAACCCTTGACGATGACGCCTCCACAGTGGCCGATGCATCACTGACAAATGACGAACAGCCAGCGCCCTAAACCTGTTTAGAGGTGGTTGCGCAATACTAAGCTAATAACACAAACAAAAAGCCGAGATACTGAGTATCTCGGCTTTTTCATTTTCGATTGTTGAGCATTTTAATTCTGAGCGTTAATCGCCAGCAAACATGTAACCTTCACCATGAACCGTCACAAAGATTTGTGGGTTCTTTGGATCAAACTCCATCTTCGCACGCATGCGACGAATCAGTACGTCGATGGTACGATCATTTGGCGCGTCTACACGGTGGCTAATCATGTTTAGGATTCGCTCACGGCTTAATACTTGGTTCGGGTATGATGACAGCGCAACCAATAGCTCATATTCAGCTTTGGTTAGCTTCACAGGTTCACCATTCTTACTCAGCGCGCGACGTGGAATATCAAATGTCCACTCGCCAAAGCGAACAATAGATTCATCTTCCGCTTGCTCCGCCACACCTGATGGTGACTTGCGAGCAGCCGAGATTCGCCAAAGTAGATTTTTCACTCGAACCAACAACTCGCGAAGTTCGAATGGTTTAGTAACATAATCATCTGCGCCCATCTCTAGGCCTACAATTTTGTCGATGCTATCCGTGCGTCCAGTAACTAAAATAATCCCAATGTCTGATTGACTGCGTAATTCGCGAGTTAGCATCAATCCATCTTCGCCTGGTAAGTTGATGTCCAGCATAATGAGGTCAACGTTATTCTCTTCTAAAACGTTTCTCATTTGCGCGCCGCTTTCTGCTTCGCTTACTGTGTAACCTTCGTTCTGGAAATATCCAACCAGCTTACTACGGGTTACCACATCATCTTCTACGACTAATACGTGATAGCTCATCTACACCACTTTTCTTATTTAATAGTTTCAGTGACTATTCTATTCATAACTAGTAACAATTCTAGTAGTACGCAAGATAAAAGCCAGAAACCTGAATTTTTTTTGATACAAGACAATCTTAAACCTTGCTATTTAACCTCCATCGCAATTCAATATAGGCATTACTACTAACGAGTAACTTTGCAGTTTGCAAATACAACGGTTAGTCAGCCTTCGTACCGCAGATATTACGAAAGACGATATTAGGATTATTGAGATGAAAGAAACGAAAGCGTTCAATGAACAACGAGCTGAAATTTACTGGTGGCTATCGAGCCTGTTCGCAAAAGAACTGACTCAAGAAGAATTGGATAACTACCACTCGGTTGAGATTCGTTCGTTTTTAACTGGTCTCGGTGATAATGAAACACTAAAACCAGCCATCAATAGTCTAGTCGATGCGCTTAACCGATTGCAGAACCGTGAAGATGCTCAGTTAGAGCTTTCATCAGATTTTTGCGAATTGTTCCTAAAGTCTGACAAGTATGGCGCTCTACCGTACGCTTCTATTTACCTAGACAAGAGCGGCCTTTTGAATGCGAAGCCTGCTCAAGATATGGAAGCGATCATGGCTTCTTATGGTATTGCAGTAAACCAAGACCTAAAAGAGCCGGCCGATCACCTAGCCATCGAATTAGATTTCCTAGGCAACATCATTATTCGTTCAAACGATCTTGAAACCGAGCAGGAACTAGAAGCGGCTTTCACTGCACAACATGAGTTTGTTGAGCAACAACTTCTTAGCTGGGTTCCACAATTTGCAACAAAATGTCGTGAATTTGATGAATTTGGTTTTTACGCGTGTGTTGCAGAATTGCTAACTGCCTTCTGTAAACTTGATGCGCAATATTTAGCTGGTGAATAAATTCACTAATGACTAAAGGCACAATTTAGGTAGAATGTGACAATTCACCCAGATTTCTGGGTGAATGTTATTGCGAGTATTTTCTAGTCAGTCTAAAATTGTGACCGCAAACGATAAAATATGAAACATTCTCGAAATGCTATGCTTTAAATTAGCTAAGAGCATTTCGGTGTTAAGACAAGCCGCTCTCATTAGCGGTTTTTTGTTTTTTAGCACTTTAGTACCGAGAGAGCCCTACAAATTCTAAGCTCTTGTTCTGGTAGCTTAAACGGCTACTTACTCCGTACTTCTGAGAAAGTAGCTATCAATAGGATAAAGCCATGGCAACTATAAAAGATGTCGCTCGCTTAGCCGGCGTATCAACAACCACCGTTTCTCACGTGATCAACAAGACACGTTTCGTAGCAGAAGCGACTCAAGAAAAAGTAAACAAAGCCGTAGACGAATTAAATTACGCACCAAGTGCGGTTGCTCGTAGCCTGAAATGTAACTCTACACGCACTATCGGTATGTTGGTCACTCAATCAACCAACCTATTCTTCTCTGAAGTTATTGATGGTGTAGAAAGCTACTGTTACCGTCAAGGTTACACGCTGATTCTATGTAACACTGGTGGTATTTACGAGAAGCAACGTGACTACATCCGAATGCTTGCTGAAAAGCGGGTAGATGGCATCTTGGTGATGTGTTCAGACTTAACAGAAGAACTTCGTGAAATGCTTGACCGCCATGCTGACATTCCAAAAGTTGTTATGGACTGGGGCCCTGAGAGTTCACAAGCGGATAAGATCATCGACAACTCTGAAGAGGGTGGCTATCTGGCAACTAAATACCTAGTTGAACGTGGGCATGAGCGTATTGCTTGTCTAAGTGGTCATTTAGATAAAGCGGCATGTGTTGAACGTATCGCAGGCTACCGTCGTGCATTGGCAGAAGCTGACATCCAAGCAGATGACAACCTAATTCTTGAAGGTAACTTCGAGTGTGATACTGCAGTTATCGCAGCAGATAAAATCGTCGCAATGGAAAACCGCCCTACTGCAGTATTCTGCTTTAACGACACGATGGCACTTGGTCTTATGAGCCGCCTACAGCAGCAAGGCATTAAGATCCCTGAAGATATTTCTGTGATTGGTTACGACAACATTGAGCTGGCAGAGTACTTCTCACCACCACTGACAACGGTTCACCAACCAAAACGTCGTGTCGGTAAGAATGCGTTTGAAATTCTGTTGGAGCGCATCAAAGACAAAGACCATGAAAAACGCGTATTCGAGATGCATCCAGAGATTATCGAGCGCGCTACAGTAAAAACGTTAAAGTAACGTAAACTTTAGATAATTCTAATAAAACGCACCGTTTGGTGCGTTTTTTTTATTTGTTAAAAGTAAAAGCTCAGTTGCATATTAAGGCAACAATTAACTGAACCGAGATCACACTTTTGAGCAACAAGTGTGAACCTCATTCAACAAAAAACTTTATTCTTAATTATACAGTCACGCACAGGGCAAATCACTTGAAAGGGTGAGACGCAAAGCCTCCGGCCTAACCCATTATTGGTATGGTAGCGGGGTTACCGATGGCAAAATGCAGTATTTCCTACCTTTAGTAGTAATTTACGGCTTATTGACAATTTTATTGCGACATTTTGCTAATCTCTCGGACCTGCTTATTTGGTGGCGTAATTCAAATACACCGAGATAAACAATATGGATAAACCGATACTCAAGGACTCAATGAAGTTATTTGAGCCACTTGGAAAGATAAAGTCACGCTCAATGTTTGGCGGTTTCGGCCTATTTGCCGACGACACTATGTTTGCATTGGTCGTAAACAACCAGTTACACATTCGAGCTGACAAGAATACTACTTCACAATTTGAACAACAGGGCTTTGAACCTTACGTTTACAAGAAACGTGGTTTCCCAGTCGTAACTAAGTATTTTGCCCTCCCAGAAGACCTCTGGCAGGCTCAAGAACGCATTATCGAACTGGCAAAAGCCTCCCTTAACTGTGCTAAAGAAGAGAAGCAAATTCAGTCATCGGCTAAACCGACCCGATTGAAAGATCTGCCGAACCTTCGTCTTGCTACAGAGCGTATGCTGAAAAAAGCAGGTATCGACACAGTTGAGAGCTTGTATGAATCAGGTTCTGTTAATGCTTACAAAGCAATTAAAGAGTCTCATTCATCGAGTGTTAGCTTAGAGCTACTTTGGGCACTTGAAGGTGCTATCAATGGCACACACTGGTCTGTGATACCACAACAAAGACGCGACGAGCTCATCAGTTATATAAATTAGGTCCAAATCACCTAATTGCAAAAAGCCACATTTTTGTGGCTTTTTTTATTTTCTTTTGAAAGTTAATCTTTCCTTCGCCTGTCTAACTATACTAACAATAAGCAAAAGATTAAGGGACGCTCCTATGAGTAAGAAAATGATTTTAGGCATAATTTTAGTTGCCACAATCGTGTTGCTAGCCGTCAACTTTGGTCAATACTTGACTCTCGAAAATGCCAAAGCTCAGCAGGCACTTCTTAATGACTATATAGAGACTAACTTTGTTGTCGCAGCAGCGACCTACTTTATCCTCTATATAATGATCACCGCATTTTCTATTCCAGGTGCTGCTGTGGTTACACTTCTCGGCGCAGCGCTATTTGGTTTCTGGACGAGTTTATTACTGGTCTCTTTTGCAAGTACCATAGGTGCGACATTAGCATTCCTGAGTAGTCGCTTTCTATTGCGTGACTGGGTTCAGGGTAAGTTTGGCGATAAGCTCTCTACTATTAACCAAGGTGTAGAGAAAGACGGTGCGTTTTACCTATTCTCACTGCGCTTGATTCCGGTATTCCCATTCTTCCTAATTAATTTGTTGATGGGCTTAACACCTATCTCCGTAGGACGCTATTATTTGACTAGCCAATTGGGGATGTTGCCAGGTACTGCGGTTTACCTAAACGCAGGTACTCAGTTAGCAGAGATCGATTCTCTGTCAGGTATTGTCTCTCCTTCAGTATTGCTTTCTTTCGCACTACTAGGTGTGTTCCCAATTGCAGCTAAATGGATCATGAGTAAGTTTCGTTCGGCGCCAGTCGCTGAATAGATAAAGGAAAATTGATGAAAATATTCAGCGCTGCAAACCCAACTGAGGCTCACATCATATGTGGGCTTCTAGAGAGTGAAAAAATCGCCTGTGAAGTGCGTGGGGAAGGATTATTTGGTTTAAAGGGGGAAATCCCTTTCTCGGAAGAAACAGACCCATACGTATGGCTTTACGAGCCTTCTGATGCGACAGCAGCTCTGAATCTCATCAACGCCTATAAGAAGCAGCAAGATTCGATTATCTATGAAGAGTGGCGCTGTACACAATGTCATGAAGTCAACGAAGCTCAGTTTGGGTCTTGTTGGCAGTGTGGTTCACCTTGCCCCGAAACATAGACCGTCGTAACAAGAGTCCCCAAAAAAAAACAGGAAGCCTAGTCGCTTCCTGTTTTTGTATATCCGTGGGTCATACCCCAACACATTACCGCTATTTGATTTGCTTTTGAATAAACTCGATAGAGCGTTGGTTAAACTCTTCTGGCTGCTCAACATTACAAACGTGACCACAATTGGCAATCTCCACCAGTTCACTCGACTTGTGTGCCGCGACCATCTCTTTAACTGGCTTGATGAACATATAGTCACGCTCTCCCATCAGATACAAAGTAGGAATAGGTAATTCTCGTTCTTTGAAATATCGCATCAAGGGGTTAACGTCTGCAGTGAGAATAAACCAACGCTTAAACTCTTTCTGACATAGTTTTTTCGCTTCGCGAATGAAAAGGTGTCTAGACTCGCGCTGGCTCTTTTGCGGCATCACAATGTATGCAAACAGACTATAGAGCCACATATAAGGAATGATGTGTTTACTCAAGTTGCCTAACTTAACCAAGACTTGAGAGCGCGTGTTCAAGCGTGTTACAGCCCCGCCCAATACCATTGAACGAACTCGCTCGGCAGCCAACTCAGCTACATTTCGAACAATAATAGTACCCAGCGACATACCAACAAAGTGCGCTGAACGAATTTTAAGATGGTCGAGTACTTTAAGAATATCGAGCGTTACCGCTTTGAACGTGTAACGGTTGCTGATCAACTCTTTCAAAAGGTTGTCAGACTTACCGTGTCCTCGTAGGTCAATCAACAACAAATTAAAGTGCTGTTTGTAAGCTTTGATCTGCTTAAACCAAATGGACGAACTCCCACCAGCACCGTGGACGAAAACGACCCACTCATCACTAGTCGGGTGATTGAATGTTTTATGGAATAATAAACTCTCAGACATACCTATCGCTTTAATTCTACTTATTTGCTTGAACACCGGGGAAATGTGCTTGGTAATGATAGCACGCTATTAAACCGATTAAGTGATAGTAGTGTCAATCATCTTATCAGTGTTATGAATAGCTCAACCACAATTACTCCCAAAGCGTTATATGGAATTATTGGTAATTTAAACGTTTATTGTGACACATTAAAAACGAAAAAAGGTGTTCACTATGGAACACCTTACATTTCACATTCCCAAGTTACAACGCTGTGTGATACATCTCTAAATAAGATTTAGCGGCATCTTCCCAGCAAAAGTTCTGTTGCATAGCATAGAGCTGAACGCGACGAACTTCGGCAGGTCTTTGAGCATAAAGCAGTAAAGAGCGGTGCAATACTGAAAGCAAAGCTTGAGGCGTTGGCTCTTTAAAAGCAAAACCCGTAGCTATTTCAGGATTATCATCGTAATGATTAACACTGTCTTTCAAACCACCGACTGAACGCACAATTGGCAGCGTGCCATAAGCCATGCTGTAAATCTGATTCAAACCACAAGGCTCAAATTCCGATGGCATTAAGAAGAAGTCCGAGCCAGCTTCAACCAAATGTGCCAGTTCGTTATTGTAAGCTTCCACAAACGAAAACTTCTCTGAATGCAACGCTGAAAGCTCTTTAAGCTGACTTGCCAACACCGGATCGCCTGTACCTACTATCACAATTTGCAGATCGTTCTTTAAGAACTCTTCAATGATTGGAATTAAGTAGTGAACGCCCTTTTGGTTCGTCAAACGACAAACCATTCCATACACGGCGCAATCTACCTCAGGAAGGCCAACGTCTTGCTGCAGCTTTTGCTTACAAGCAGACTTGCCTCGCGCCATACTAAGTTTAGTGGCCTTGTATTTGCGCGGCAGATAAGCATCCGTTTCAGGGTTCCATGATCCATAGTCACAGCCGTTTAAAATTCCAAATAGGTCATTAGAACGGTGTTGGAACTCTTTCGCCATACCATGGCTGCCAAGTTCTGTTTTGAGCTCTTCCGCGTAAGTCGGGCTAACGGCGTTAATCTTGTCTGCACACATCACGCCAGCTTTCAGCATGGTGACATGAGTGTCACTGACTGCTGCTTCCGGTACATATCGACCGTGCATTTCTGGCAGATTTTGCAACTCATCATATGAGAATACGCCCTTAAAGACGGCATTGTGTATCGAAATAACACTACGCATATCTTTGAAGAAATCGTGCTCTTGATAACGAGATTTCAGCAGGTATGGAACAAAGCCAGTATGCCAATCGTTGGCATGAACAATATCAGGTTGAAAGCCTAACTTTGGCAGCATGTCGAGACATGCCGCACTGAAGAACGCAAATCGCTCACCGTTATCGGCGTAAGCTTGATTGTTCTCAGCATACATTTCCGGGCGGTCAAAGTACTGTTGGCATTCAATACCAAAAACTTGCACACCTTCAACGCTTAGTTTCTTAACTTGATAAGCCGTATGAGGCCAGTGATCGAGTTCAGTCGACAAAATAACTTCAGCCGACTCAACATTTGGGATTTTGCTGTATGCGGGGATGGTCACTCGAACGTCCTGTTCGAGTGTTTGCAACGCTTTAGGCAGTGCCTTGGCTACATCAGCCAAGCCACCACTTTTAATTAAACCTTCAACTTCAGACGCTACAAAAAGTACCGAGAGAGTCTTAGTAACCAACTCGTGCTCCTTTAGGGATTACGACAACACCATCTTCTGAAACATGGTAGTGCTTTTTATCTTCTTTCAGATTCACACCGATTTGAGTGCCCGGAGCGATATCTGCATCTTTATCGACGATAACACGGCGAAGAACACAGCCCTCACCCACTTTAACGTCGCCAAGTAAGATACTTTCGCTGATATCACAAGCAGATGCAATATTACTGCGGAAACCAAGTACACACTTCTCGATTCGCGAGCCGCGTACGTAGCTACCGTTACATACCAAGCTATCGATGATCTGCACACGTCCGTTTGCAGAATCTGTAAAGGTTGCTGGCGGTAGTGGCGGGTAGTAAGTGTGAAGTGGCCATTTACGGTTATATAGGGAGAATGGCGCATCTTTTTCTAGCAGGTCCATGTGTGCCTGCCAGTAAGCGTCTATCGTACCCACATCGCGCCAGTACACTTCTTCTTTCTCGCCAGTGATACGGTTGGTGCTGAAGTCGTAAACAAACACGTCACCACGTGGGAACATGTTTGGAATGATGTCTTTACCAAAGTCATGTGAAGAGCCTTCACGATCTGCATCTTCTACCAGTTCAGCAAACAATTCGTTCGCTTCAAACACGTAGTTGCCCATTGAAACGAGTGCAGAATCAGGGTCACCTGGAATTGGTTTAGGATTCGCCGGCTTCTCTTCAAAGCCAATCATACGCCCTTCTGCATCAACTTCGATAACACCGAATTCTGATGCTTCAGCCAAAGGCATACGTAGAGCAGAAACCGTCAACGCCGCTTTCTTCTCTTTGTGGAAATCAAGCATTTGCTTAATGTCCATTTTATAGATGTGGTCAGAACCAAAGATACATACTTGATCCGGTTCTTCTAGTTGCATGAAACGAAGGTTCTGATAAATCGCATCAGCCGTGCCTTCATACCAACGCTTACCCGTACGCATTTGCGCAGGAATTGGGTCGATGAATCTATCTGTTATCCCACTGATATTCCAACCTTTTTTCATGTGATGGAATAGTGATTGCGACTTAAACTGTGTCAAAACGTAGATCTTCATCAGATCAGCGTTTACGAAGTTGTTTAAAGCAAAATCAATCAAGCGGTAGCTTCCGCCGAATGGAACCGAGGGTTTGCTGCGAGATTCAGTTAAAGGTCTTAAGCGAGAGCCTTCACCGCCAGCAAGAATCATTCCCAATACACCAGCCATTTTATTCTCCATATATTTATAGCTTGTCGATGTTGGTACTTAATTAAGGGGTAAACCTTTGGGGGCAAGCACCAACTCTTATTTTAGGCACTTAGTACATATCCATTCATATTCAGTGACAAAATACTAAGCCAAACGTTGTTATCTGTGCACTATTCTTTGCACTTGGTTTTATATACGTTATCGACTTTTCAGTCGATTTCAATTTTTAAGATGCCATTCTGTGGTATGTGAAACGATTGCTTTTCCAACTCTTAAAGCAGCTCACATTACAAAGACTTTCAGAAACATTACATTAACAATGAAAACACATGCCTTCTACATCAAAATGGTGATCTACTAATTACAATATTTTAATTCAGTTACATTAATGTTAATGCTCGCAAAGAAAACACACTTTCTTTTCCAAATTATTTCACACATCAAAAGAATTTATTTTTCACCTTTGAGACAAATATTGCACCGCGTTGCATAAAAACTCATATTCAAAACAAAAAAAAGCAGCCAAACTAGGCTGCTTTTTTGTTAATTATTTTTCTTTAGGCTTTTTGCGCTTATCGGTGACTTCCCATTTTCCATCAATAAACAACGCTGTCCAACCAGATGGCTTACCATCGACTTCAGTACGTACGTAATTCTCTTTGGTCTTACGGCTAAAGCGGACTACTGTTGGCTTGCCATCAGGGTCAGCCACAGGCGCAGTCGTTAGGTATTGGAACTTCGGTGAAATTCGGTCTTTAAATCGAACCAACTCTTCCACTAATGGAGCGCGAGTTTCACGAGATTTAGGGAAGTTGCTTGCTGCCATAAATAGACCAGAAGCACCGTCACGAAGTACGAAGTACGCATCTGAGTTTTCACATGGAAGCTCAGGGAAATGCACAGGGTCTTCCTTCGGAGGCGCGACTTCACCGTTCTTCAGGATCTTACGCGTGTTCTTACAGTCATCGCTTGTACAATCCATGTACTTGCCAAAGCGACCGTTTTTCAGAACCATGTCTGAACCACATTTGTCACATTCAACAACCGGACCATCGTAACCTTTAACTTTGAACTCACCGTGCTCTACAACATAACCATCACAGTTCGGGTTGTTACCACAAACATGCATCTTACGCTTGTCATCGATCAGGTAGGCGTCCATCGCTGTTTCACAGATAGGACAACGCTTCTTAGCTCGCAGTGCAGCAGTTTCAACGTCTTCTTCAAGAACATTGATAATGCCTTCTTCGTCACCAAGGTTAATCGTCGTCTTACAACGCTCTTTTGGTGGCAATGCATAGCCTGAACAACCAAGGAACACACCAGTAGACGCGGTACGGATACCCATATTGCGGCCACAAGTCGGACATTCAATATCCGTTTCTACGATGTGGTTAGGCTTCATGCCACCAGCAGATTCGTCAAGGTCAGCTTTCTCAAGATCACCAGTGAAGTCTGTAAAGAAGTTATCTAAAACACCTTTCCAGTTCGCTTCGCCTTCTGCGATTTGGTCCAACTTCTGCTCCATTCGAGCAGTGAAGTCGTAGTTCATCAAGTCGTTAAAGCTTTGGTCGAGACGGTCAGTAACAATCTCACCCATTTTTTCAGCATAGAAACGGCGCTGCTCAACCTTCACATAACCACGATCTTGGATAGTCGAGATGATTGATGCGTACGTCGATGGACGACCGATACCACGTTTTTCAAGCTCTTTAACCAATGCTGCTTCAGTGTAACGTGCAGGTGGCTTAGTAAAGTGCTGCTTAGGATCAAGCGTCACAAGTTTAAGCTTATCGCCTAACTCAACCGACGGCAGGATAGTATCGTCGTTCTTGCCCATAGGGCGTTGTACGCGAGTCCAACCATCAAACTTAAGGATACGGCCTTTCGCTTTTAGTGTGTACTCGTCAGCTTTTACACTGATCGTCGTTGAATCGTATTGTGCAGGTGTCATTTGACACGCCACAAACTGGTTCCAGATCAACGAATACAGTTTGTGAGCATCTGCATCAACACCTTTCAGGTCTTCAGACTTCACTTCAACACTTGATGGACGGATTGCTTCGTGCGCCTCTTGTGCGCCCTCTTTGCTACCGTAAACAAGTGGTTTAGCTGGCAGGTACTTATCGCCAAACTCTGAATTGATATATTCACGTGCCATCTCAACAGCTTCTGAGCTCAAGTTAGTTGAGTCAGTACGCATATACGTGATGTAACCCGCTTCATAGAGTCGCTGAGCCAACATCATCGTCTTCTTAACGCCATAGCCCAAGCGCGTGCTCGCAGCTTGTTGAAGAGTAGAAGTGATGTAAGGTGCTGACGGTTTGCTCTTTGTTGGGCGGTCTTCACGCTTGCAGACTTCGTATTCAGCTTTCTCAAGAATACTCAGCGCGGCTTTAGTCTGTTCTTCATTTTCTGGCTTGAAAGCAACACCGGCTTTCTGAGCAACCTGCAGACGGAAATCAGTTTTGTCGCCAGTTTGTGTATCCGCGTGGATATCCCAGAACTCTTCTGGAATGAACGCGTTGATCTCACGCTCACGCTCTACCAGCAGCTTAACGGCTACCGACTGAACACGGCCAGCAGAAAGACCACGAGCTACTTTTTTCCAAAGTAGTGGCGAAACCATGAAACCTACAACACGGTCCATAAATCGACGTGCTTGTTGAGCGTTTACACCATCAATATTAAGCTCACCAGGAGTTTCAAACGCTTGTTGAATCGCGTTCTTGGTGATCTCGTTAAATACTACTCGTTTATATCTCGCTTCATCGCCACCGATGATCTCACGAAGGTGCCATGCGATAGCTTCTCCCTCGCGGTCCAAATCGGTTGCGAGATATACATGGTCTGCATTCTCAGCTAGCTTTTGGAGTTCAGCCACGACTTTTTCTTTGCCTGGCAGAACCTGATAGTTCGCTTCCCAATCTTTATATGGGTTGATACCCATCTTCTTGATGAGTGCTTTGCGATCTTTTTCTTTCTTGATACGAGCTTTCTCTTCTGGGCTCATACCCTTTGTTGAAACAGCAGCCGCCTTCTTGCCTGTGCTTTGTCCTGCGGTTGGTAAGTCACGCACGTGACCTACACTCGACTTAACGACAAAGTCTTTGCCAAGATATTTATTGATAGTTTTAGCCTTGGCTGGCGACTCCACTATAACGAGCGATTTACCCATATTGACACTAACGTCCTTAATCACGATGCTTCAGCACCAACAAATCTACTGTGGGCTTTTACGCATGATATTCTAAATTCATTGCTTCTTTTTTTACTATTGTGCGAGATTAAAAGAAGATCAACCGCTTTTTTCAAAATTGGATCTGATCGCTCGACAATTCAGCGACTCAGTTGAGAAAAGGGGCACAATAGGATTTGAGAGTAAAGTACAATCAAACCGTACTTCAAAATGCCTGTTTTTCAAGCTTCTTATATAAACGGGGTCATACTAATCTTGTCTATGTTTCAATGGCGAGCCCTGTTCAATTATTTTTGTCATAAATCACAAAATATCGAACATAAAATAGAAAACTCCTACCCTACTTGGGGTCAGGTCATTGAATTTCTACTTTGTCGCTCTAAACTCCACCTATCCATCGTTATTAGAGAATCTCAATGAGTAAACAAGTAATCACAGAGTTCGACCTTCTGCTTATCGCTAACCAAGTCATTCAATCTCATGATGACTATATAGAGGGAATGCGTGCGGATAGCGTCACAGAGAAGGATGACGTGTTGGTATTTAAAGGCGAATACTTCCTAGACAGCAATGGCTTACCAACTGAAAATACGACCGCAGTATTCAATATGTTCAAGTACCTAGCTCACCACCTCTCCAAAGAGTTTACGCTGCAGCAATAATGCCGATACGGGAACAGTTCCGGATCCGACAGGTAGATGACGTTGTCGCGACAATAGCTTTCGTTAAACCAATGAAGACTATGCTGAACAAATAGATAAAAAGCTTGCCCTGGAGCAAGCTTTTTTCATTATTATCGTTCTACTGACTAAGCATTTTTAGCTTGTCAAAGTAGTCAGGGAAAGTCTTTGACGTACAGCCAGGATCATTGATTGTTACAGGAGTATCGCTCAACGCTACCAAAGAGAAACACATTGCCATACGATGGTCGTCGTACGTATCAATTGCCGCATGTTTAAGCTCAGAAACAGGCTGAACAATAATGTAATCTTCGCCCTCTTCCACTTCAGCACCCACTTTTCGCAGCTCAGTCGCCATTGCAGCAAGACGATCTGTCTCTTTTACGCGCCAGTTGTACACGTTGCGAATTGCAGTCGTACCTTCGGCAAACAGTGCCGTGGTTGCAATCGTCATCGCAGCATCAGGGATATGGTTGTAATCCATATCAATACCTTTCAGCTGGCCAACGCGAGAGATAACGTAGTCGTCACCCCATTCAATCTCGGCACCCATTTTCGCAAGTGCGTCTGCAAACTGAATATCACCTTGGATGCTGTTTTTACCAATACCCGTTACCTTAATCTCACCACCTTTAATTGCAGCAGCTGCTAGGAAGTAAGATGCTGATGACGCATCACCTTCGACAAGAAAATCACCCGGCGCAACGTATTGCTGGCCTGTTGGGATCACAAACTCTTGGTAGTCATTATTGATAACATCAACACCGAACTGTTTCATGATATGCAGAGTAATGTCGATGTAAGGTTTAGAAACTAACTCACCCTCGATCTTGATGGTGATTTCGCCTTCAGCAAGCGGTGCAGCCATCAAAAAAGCGGTTAGGAACTGGCTAGAGATAGAACCATCAATTGATACCGTACCACTCTTCAAGCCTGTGCCTTTGATTTTCAATGGTGGGTAGTTTTGATTCTCAAGATATTCAACATCTGCACCTGCTTCTCGAAGTGCCGTGACTAGGTGGCCGATTGGTCGCTCTTTCATGCGCGGCTCACCAGTTAATACGTACTCACCTGAACCTAGACACAGTGCTGCCGCAAGCGGACGCATCGCAGTGCCAGCATTGCCAAGAAACAGTTCTAACGCTTCTTGACTTGCGAACGCACCACCAAGACCTTCCACTTCACAAACCGTTTTGTCGTCTGACAGCTGGTAGCTAACGCCCAGCTTAGCCAAAGCATTCAGCATATGACGAATATCGTCACTGTCTAAAAGGTTAGTTAGGCGCGTTTTACCACTCGAAAGCGCTGCAAGTAGCAATGCTCGGTTAGAAACACTTTTTGAGCCAGGTAGGTTAACTTCCCCACTCACTTTTTGTATTGGTTGTAACGTAAGGCTTTCCATTAAATTTATTTAATCCTTGTATCACCTGACTGACCGTCTTCGATTTATTTTCAGGCGATGAATAATTCTTCGTAATTGCAGACTAACGAACTTTTTCGATGAACTCCAGAGCAAATCGACCAGAAAAACCTCAATCAGCCTCCAAACAAGGTGTAATTTCAAACTAGTACACTAGATCAACACGTACGCCATCAGAAAAGTACAGAATTCGCACGTCATCACCGCGAGAAAAAAGCATCGAGCTGTCGACATCTTGAATAATGTTGACCAGCTTATTGTCATCGGTTTTGACCAACAACTCGACAAGCTTGTACTCTACTCGATATTGGGTATTGGCTCTGTTTATGGCTATACCTGCGCCCGCCACTGCACCAACGGCTGTCGCCACTTCTTTACCGGTACCACCACCAAACTGGTTACCAATCAAGCCACCAATCGCCGCGCCAAGCAGCGTTTCCCAACCGTTGGCTTTCGACTCTACAATCTCTTGTTGAGTGATATAACGAACGGTATCAATTTCACCGTAAACAACCTCATTGACCGGTCGAGCTTGATTCCTGTTGTAGGCTGCATTTGCTATAAGAGGCAAAAACAGTAAAATCCAAAGCAATTTCTTCATGACAACACTCCTAATGACCTTTGGTCTATGTAAATCTATAAGCGATAGCAATGACTATATACTTAACAGAGTTGGATACTACTAGTATAGAATTCCCTTCACCATTTGAAGCGCTTGATGATCCCAACGGATTACTGGCTTTTGGTGGAGACCTTTCTCCTGCACGTATTCTCAATGCTTATAGTCATGGCATTTTTCCATGGTACGGTCCAGGTGAACCCATTCTGTGGTGGAGTCCAGCTCCGCGAGCCGTGTTTGTTCCTAAGACATTTAAACCGGCTAAAAGTGTCAAAAAATTTCAGCGCAAGCACAGCTACCGTGTCAGTATCAACCAAGCGACAGACAAAGTGATCGGGCTTTGCTCATCCTTACGCCCTGCTGAAGAGACATGGCTAAACCAAGATATGCAGCGATCCTATATCGAACTGGCAAAAATGGGGCATTGCCATTCCGTTGAAGTGTGGAAAGGAGAGGAATTGGTTGGCGGTTTGTATGGCATTCTTCGTGGTCAACTCTTTTGCGGTGAATCCATGTTCAGCACTCAAACCAACGCATCTAAGATCGCACTCTGGTACTTTTGCCGCCACTTTTCACAATATGGTGGGCAACTCATTGATTGCCAAGTAATGAACCCACATCTGGAGTCGCTCGGAGCAATGGAGATCGAAAGAGAGACTTTTCTCGAATCTCTGTCATTATTAAAAGAGCAGTCTATTGCAGCTGCATGCTTTCAACCACAATGGCTCGAGGATTGTTCGGAATGAGTTCAGGCTTACACCAGATCAGAATCGGATTGACCGATAATCATAGTTGTAGCTACTTACCAGAGCGACAAGAGCGTGTTGCTGTCACACTGGACGAACACATGCACACGCCGGATAATTATGAAGTTCTGTTGGCCAATGGGTTTCGTCGCAGCGGTGCAACCATCTACAAACCTCATTGCGACAATTGCTCTTCTTGTCACGCCTTAAGGCTCTTTATTCCAGAGATACAGCTTTCGAAAAGCCAAAAGCGTCTTCTTAATAAAGCCAAATCATTAACTTGGAAAATGAAACCGCAAATGGATGAGACGTGGTTTGAATTGTATAGCCGTTATATCACCGCTCGCCACCGCTCAGGGACCATGTACCCGCCTAAGAAAGACGAATTCTTGCAGTTTTCAAAGAACGATTGGTTGGACACTCAATATTTGCACATCTACCACAATGAAAAATTAGTGGCGATTGCCGTTACAGATGTGATGAGTCAAAGTACCAGTGCGTTTTACACCTTTTTTGACCCAGATATCGATTTATCGCTAGGTACGCTTGGAGTTTTGTTTCAAATTCAACATGCTCAACAAACCCAAAAACAGTGGCTTTATTTGGGTTATCAAATCGACGAATGCCCCGCTATGAACTATAAAGTGCGATTTCAACGTCATCAAAGGCTAGTAAATCAAGTGTGGCAAGGGTAGAATACGCCACAACTTTACATAATTTGATTTTGACGGCACTATCATCGCCGTTGAAAACCGCCAAATGTCGAAAGAGGATTAGATGGCTAAAGAAGACGTAATCGAGATGCAAGGCACTGTCCTTGATACTCTACCAAACACAATGTTCCGTGTTGAGCTTGAAAACGGTCACGTAGTGACAGCACACATCTCTGGTAAAATGCGTAAGAACTACATCCGTATTCTTACTGGTGACAAAGTAACTGTTGAGATGACTCCATACGACCTTTCTAAAGGCCGCATCGTCTTCCGTGCTCGTTAATGTCTCATTAGTGAATACGATAAGAAGCGGAGCCTAGTGCTCCGTTTTTTATTGCCCAACATTTGGCGCTTGGTCTTAACCGCTTTCTTTATCTTTCTCCATCTCTCTTCGTATCTCGTATCTCGTATCTCGTATCTTCAAAACATAAAAAAACGCACGACCGAAGCCGTACGTTTTAGATTGTGTTTATAGAAGAGGATGACTAGTGCATCACTTCTTCCTTCGCACCAACATAGCTAAATTGCAGCTCATCTTTCTTCAGCGTTACTTTCACAGTACCACCGTCAACCAGGCTACCAAACAGCAGTTCATTGGCCAGAGGCTTCTTGAGTTGCTCTTGAATAACACGTCCCATAGGACGAGCACCCATCGCTTTGTCGTAGCCTTTCTCGGCTAGCCAATGACGAGCATCTTCTGATACCTCTAAAGACACGCCACGTGCGTCCAGTTGAACTTGTAGCTCAACAATAAACTTATCAACCACTTGGCTAATTACTGTCGGATCTAGGCTGTTGAACCAGATGATGTTATCAAGACGGTTACGGAATTCAGGCGTAAACACTTTCTTGATTTCACCCATCGCGTCTGGCGCATGATCTTGTTGGATCAAGCCGATCGATTTCTTCTCTGTTTCCGCCACACCCGCGTTGGTTGTCATCACTAGGATCACATTGCGGAAGTCAGCTTTACGGCCGTTGTTGTCTGTTAGTGTACCGTTATCCATTACCTGTAATAGCAGGTTAAAGATATCAGGGTGTGCTTTCTCGATCTCATCCAGTAGGACAACTGAGTGAGGGTTCTTAATAACAGCATCCGTTAGCAAACCACCTTGGTCGTAACCAACATAACCAGGAGGCGCACCAATTAAACGGCTTACCGAGTGACGCTCACCATATTCAGACATATCAAAGCGCAGTAGTTCTATACCCATCAGTTTAGATAGTTGAACTGTCACTTCCGTTTTACCAACACCTGTTGGACCAGCAAACAGGAATGAACCTACTGGTTTGTTGTCAGCACCAAGACCAGCACGAGTTAGCTTAATTGCCTCACTCAATGCATCGATCGCCGTATCCTGGCCAAATACCAACATTTTCATACGGTCATCAAGGTTCTGAAGAATATCTTTATCTGAAGAAGAAACTGATTTCTCAGGAATGCGAGCCATTTTCGCAACCATAGACTCGATGTCCGCTACGCTAACCGTTTTCTTACGGCGGCTTGCTGGGGCTAAGCGACTACGAGCACCCGCTTCATCAATAACGTCAATCGCCTTGTCTGGCAGGTGACGCTCATTAATGTATTTAGCGGATAACTCTACTGCAGCACGCAAGGCTTTGTTGGTATAGCGAACTTCGTGGTGCGCTTCATACTTAGGCTTAAGACCAATCAGGATCTTGGTTGTATCGTCCAGTGATGGTTCAACAATATCAATTTTTTGGAAACGGCGAGACAATGCACGCTCTTTCTCAAAGATACTGCTGTACTCTTGATAGGTGGTTGAACCGATACAACGCAGTTTACCGCTACTTAGTAGTGGCTTGATTAAGTTTGCTGCGTCTACTTGACCGCCCGAAGCTGCACCTGCACCAATAATGGTGTGAATTTCATCAATGAATAGGATCGCATCTTCTTCTTTCTCTAACTGTTTAAGAATCGCTTTAAAACGTTTCTCAAAGTCACCACGGTATTTAGTACCCGCAAGTAGAGAGCCAATGTCTAATGAGTAGATTACACTGCTTTGAATCACTTCAGGCACTTGACCTTCTACGATTCTCCACGCAAGACCTTCGGCAATCGCAGTTTTACCTACGCCTGCTTCACCGACAAGTAGGGGGTTATTTTTGCGACGACGACATAGTACTTGGATGGTGCGTTCAAGTTCTTTGTCACGGCCGATAAGTGGATCGATATTACCTTTCTTTGCCACTTCATTAAGGTTAGTCGCGAAGTTTTCTAATCTGTCCTCTGAACTCGCTTCTTCTGCGCTTTCGGCGCCGAATGAATCAGAAGAGGAAGCGCTGTCGCCTTCGTTACTTGCTTTAGTAATACCGTGAGAAATGAAGTTAACAATATCTAAGCGACTGATATCGTTTTTCTTCAACAAGTAAGCAGCGTGAGATTCTTGTTCACTAAAAATAGCCACAAGAACGTTGGCACCGGTCACTTCACTGCGACCCGATGACTGAACATGGAAAACTGCACGCTGTAGAACGCGTTGAAAACTTAGCGTCGGCTGAGTCTCACGCGTTTCGTCGCTTTCTGGGATAAGAGGAGTCGTTTGATCGATAAAAATATCGAGTTCATTACGCAAAGCATCAAGGTCGGCTTGGCATGCCAATAACGCTTCCTTAGCCGCATCATTTTCCAATAATGCAAGTAGGAGGTGCTCGACAGTCATAAACTCATGTCGCTTTTCTCGCGCTCGAGCAAAAGCGCCGTTCAAGCTTGATTCTAATTCTTTATTCAGCATAAGTACCTCCTAAGGGAACAACAGTGTTGTCCGAACAAGTCTTTAAGCTTGCTCCATTGTACATAGTAGCGGATGCTCATTTTCCTTTGAGTACATCGTTACTTGCGCTACTTTTGTTTCCGCTATC
Organism: Vibrio fortis; assembly: GCF_024347475.1. Classification (NCBI taxonomy): domain Bacteria; kingdom Pseudomonadati; phylum Pseudomonadota; class Gammaproteobacteria; order Vibrionales; family Vibrionaceae; genus Vibrio; species Vibrio fortis. The sequence continues at coordinate 1,124,881 of NZ_AP025487.1, read as the reverse complement.
TCTGCGCTGTAAGTCCCACAGATAGCTTTACCTTCATAATGAACCTTGAGCATAATTTCCGTTGCTTTCTCGATATCTAGTGAGAAAAATCGCTCTAGGATCTCGATTACAAAGTCCATTGGCGTGTAGTCATCGTTATTGAGTACGACGTTATACATTGCCGGTGGCTTAACTTTCGTTTTTTCTTTCTCCAGTAAATCAGAGCCTGGAGCCGCCCATTCAAAGTTTCTACTCATGTTAGCTTTGCTAAGGTTGTTTTTGGACATCGGACATATGCGAGACTTAAATCTACCACATTCACCGTTTGGGGTGTACTAAGAAACAGTGCTAGAAAACGAGACCAAAAATCAAACCTATACATTCAGCCTAATCCACCATTTACCTTGCTGCAAATAAAAGATGGCTATTGCGTCGATTAACATATGTGATTGATTAAAAAGGCAGCATAAACATACGCAAAACATATATTTGCGCTCATAAGTTACAAATAAGTTAGTAAATAGTGCAGATTCTCAGGTGTGATTTGTTATTAAAAATGATCAATTTTCTACCAATTTGCTATTGACTGTGCTCAATCATTAGCTACATTGGAGCTAAAAGGTTTTTTTACATTAAAATTTAACAACACGGAATAATTACGCAAGGCAGCGATATTTCATGTCAGCAATGTAGAAGTTCAGAATAACGGTGATCATTTTCATCGTTTCAGAATCGTATCAATGACACTTTTAAAGTTGATATAAACAACATCAGTAACAAAATGCATGAGGGATGTATAGCATGGCTACAGGTACAGTAAAATGGTTTAACAATGCCAAAGGGTTTGGTTTCATTTGTCCAGAAGGTGAAGAGGGTGACATTTTTGCACACTATTCAACGATTCAAATGGAGGGTTACCGAACACTCAAGGCGGGGCAACAAGTCGATTACGAAGTTGAAAGCGGCCCGAAAGGCTCACATGCAAGCTCCGTAGTACCAGTAGAAACTAGCCAAACAAAGTAGTCGCTATTCATTTACTGCTCTTACCTAAACGCCCTGTTTAAAACAGGGCGTTTTTTGTTTGGCCAATAAAAAACGCCCCTAGCGGAGCGTTTTTAAATAAGGTTTAGATTAACCTAAATCATAACTATGCATTAATCACAGCATTTAGTGTTGCGCTTGGACGCATTAGAGCTGAAGTCAAAGCATCGTCAAATAGGTAGTAACCACCCAGTTCACCTTTAACACCTTGCGCACTGTTTAGCTCACCAACGATTGCTTCTTCACTTTCAGATAGCTTAGCCGCTACGCTTGCAAACTCTTGTGCTAGATCCGCATCAACCGTTTGCTCAGCAAGAGCCTTAGCCCAGTATGTCGCTAGGTAGTAGTGGCTACCACGGTTATCAAGCTCACCCACTTTACGAGATGGTGACTTGTTCATATCTAGGAATTCACCTGTTGCTTTATCTAGAGCATCCGCTAGTACCTGAGCTTTAGCATTACCCGTAACTGTGCTTAGGTGCTCTAGTGAAGCCGCAAGTGCTAGGAACTCACCTAGAGAGTCCCAACGTAGGTGGTTCTCTTTTTCTACCTGTTGAACGTGCTTAGGAGCAGAGCCGCCAGCACCCGTTTCAAACAGACCACCACCGTTCATTAATGGAACGATAGATAGCATTTTCGCTGACGTGCCTAGCTCAAGAATTGGGAACAGATCCGTTAGGTAGTCACGTAGAACGTTACCCGTTACTGAGATTGTATCTAGACCTTCTTTAATACGAACTAGAGAGAACTTAGTTGCTTCAAGTGGAGAAAGAATCTTCAGTTCTAGACCATCTGTATCGTGCTCAGGTAGGTAAGCATTTACTTTCTTAATCAGCTCTGCATCGTGTGCACGAGACTCGTCTAGCCAGAATACTGCTGGAGTACCTGAAGCACGAGCACGTGTTACTGCAAGCTTAACCCAATCTTGAATTGGTGCGTCTTTCACCTGACACATACGGAAGATGTCGCCTTCTTCAACCGCTTGCTCAAGAAGAACGGCACCACTTGCGTCTACAACTTGAACCGTACCAGCAGCATCTAGGATGAACGTCTTGTCATGAGAACCATACTCTTCTGCTTTTTGAGCCATTAGGCCAACGTTTGGTACGCTACCCATTGTTGTTGGATCAAATGCACCATTCTCTTTACAGAAATCAATAACAGCTTGGTAGATGCTCGCGTAGCTACGATCTGGGATCATCGCTTTAGTATCTTTCTGCTTGCCATCCGGACCCCACATTTGACCAGAAGAACGCAGCATCGCTGGCATTGACGCATCAACAATGATGTCACTTGGTACGTGTAAGTTTGTGATGCCACGATCTGAATCAACCATTGCTAGAGGCGGTTGAGTCTCGTATACCGCTTGTAGATCAGCTTCGATAGCTTCTTTCTGGTCTTGTGGTAGAGATGCGATCTTAGCGTATACATCGCCAATACCGTTGTTCACGTCAACACCTAGCTCTTCAAACAACTGACCGTGCTTTGCGAATACGTCTTTGTAATAAACCTTAACCGCATGACCAAAGATCACAGGGTCAGAAACCTTCATCATTGTCGCTTTCATATGCAGAGAAAGCAGTACACCCTGCTCTTTTGCTGAAGCAATCTCTTTTTCAAAGAAAGCAACAAGCGCAGCCTTGTTCATTACTGAAGTATCGATGATCTCTTTGTCTTGCAGAGCGAAAGCTGGTTTCAGTGTTTTCTTCGCGCCATCTTGACCAACAAACTCGATGCTTACTTCTGTTGCACCGTCGATAGTGGTTGATTTTTCGCTACCGAAGAAGTCTTTACCGTCCATGCTCGCTACATGAGACTTAGAATCTGCAGCCCATGCACCCATTGAGTGTGGGTTTTTCTTCGCGTAATTTTTTACAGAAAGTGGCGCACGACGGTCAGAGTTACCTTCACGCAGTACAGGGTTTACTGCACTACCTTTAATCTTGTCGTAAGTTGCTTTGATCGCTTTCTCTTCGTCAGTGCTTGCTTCTTCTGGGTAGTTAGGAAGCGCGTAACCTTTCGCTTGAAGCTCTTTAATGGTTGCTTGAAGTTGTGGGATAGACGCTGAAATGTTTGGAAGCTTGATGATGTTTGCTTCCGGTGTTTTTGCCAACTCGCCAAGTTCAGCAAGTGCATCACCAATACGTTGCTCTTCAGTTAAGTAATCAGGGAAGTTAGCAATAATACGCCCTGCAAGTGAGATATCACGAGTATCAACGTTGATACCAGAAGAAGCAGTGAATGACTGAATGATAGGCAGTAGAGAGTATGTCGCTAGTGCTGGTGCTTCGTCTGTAATCGTATAGATGATGGTTGGTTTTTCAGTAGGCATGAAATTTCCCTATAGTTCTGACAAGCTCACTCAACGTGAGAATGTTTAAATTGACCAGTAGACAGTGCTTGAGAGCAACGAAGGTCTACTCGATAGTCGTACTCTATCTTATTTTTCATACCGTTTTATGACGGCATGAACCAAATCCGTGAGTGCGTTGTTATAATAAAACACGTTGGTATAATTAAACAAATTGGGCGTTATAGTCCATTAACTTGTTCTATTTTGTGTCTTTTAGGCGCGCAAATGATAGCTCAATTCCGTTTCAGTGAAAACTTTTCAGCACACTTCGTTTACATTTTTGCAAGGTAGTTAACATGTCTACTCGCTCTCGTAGCACTTCGCGCTCTAATGGCTCCTCTCGACAAGGTGGTCAATTTAAACAAGGCAGCAATACCTCATCGCGTCAAAACCACAAAGGAAATGAACGCCGCTCTTCTTCTACAAGCAAGAGTCAATCATCCAGTAAACAGCGCTACAAACGTAAACCAAGCAGCGATAAACCTAGAGTCGCTCTTGAAGACAGAAAAGTGATTCTCTTCAATAAGCCATTCGACACGCTGAGTCAGTTTACCGACGGTGAAGGCCGAAAAACTCTAGCTGACTTTATCCCCGTCAAAGACGTTTATGCCGCAGGCCGCTTGGATCGAGACAGCGAAGGATTAATGGTGTTAACTAATGATGGTATTTATCAAGCTAAGTTGACTCAACCTAACTCTAAATCACCGAAAATCTATTGGGTACAAGTAGAAGGTGCTCCAACAGAGAACGATTTAGATAAATTGAGAAAAGGTGTCGAGCTCAAAGATGGTATGACATTACCAGCCAAAGTAGAGGTTATGCCAGAGCCTAGTGTTTGGGAACGTAATCCACCGGTACGATTTCGTGCTGCGGTCCCAACGACATGGCTTGCCATTACTATTATCGAAGGTCGAAATCGTCAAGTACGTCGCATGACAGCTAACATTGGCTTCCCGACTCTTCGTCTTATTCGTTACTCGATGGGTGGAATGACTTTAGGTGATTTGCTACCAGGGGAATGGAAAGAGGTTTAACTCATGCTATACAAGAAAGCGAGGCATTAATTATGTCTCGCTTTTTTGTACATAGTGATTGATTACTCTTGATCAATCATCCATTTACGGAATTCTTTGCGTTCTTGTTTAGAAGCTTTTAGATACCAAGCTTTCAACTGCTCAACGTTATGAGCTTCTGTTTCATTCGATTGCGGTTGAATTTTCGTCTCGTTTTTTGGAGTAATTCCTGTTGTCACAGGAGCTAAAACTACAGCTTCAGCCGGTTTATCAAGCAATACACCATCCTTGAAATAAATCGCATTACTTTCATTATACTCAACCAACCGGGAGTCTAACCCACCAAAAGGTACAAACCCAGGCTTACGTTCAATGACATCCTGTTGAAATTTAATTGCTACGTCATCTTGCACAACATCCCATGAAGGATTTTCGCTTTCGAAGACTTTCTCTGCTTCAATATAGCTACGCGTTTTTGGGGGCTTAATCTTCACTTCATCACCGGTAACATGAAAGCTCAATATATAAGGTGCCGAAGAATAGACCCCACTATTACCAAATTTTTTATCGAAGCGAACTAGAACTTGGTTAAAACCCTCATTAATATGATTCCCACTAATTTTGTTTTCAGCTTTTTGTTCATTAATGAACAAAATTGACACCCCTTTCTGGGGAGTTAAAGTCGCAGCGCTTACACTGCCAACAAGCATAGTGAATAAGCCCAAAACTAACCATACTTTCATCAATGTATCTCCCTTTATAATCTAGTAAACTATTATTTATTCTAACAAAAAAGCCACCCTAAGGTGGCTTTTTTTATGACTCGATTAAGAGGTCAATTAGAATGATGCTTCAACACCGATAGCTAGACCAGAGTCTGTTTTGTAATCTGTGTTGTCTGAATCGATACCACCCACTTCTGCGTATACTTTAGTGTTTGGTGCGATTGCGTAAGTTGAGTTAACAAACCAACGGTCTTCGTCTTTAACGTCTACATCGTGATCACCGATTGAGTAACCAGCGTTAAAGCCCCAAAGACCCATAGTGTAACCAGCTGCAAATGCGATAACTGAGTTGTCATCGTTGTCAGCATCAGAAGATGTGCCGTAGTAAGCTGTAGATAGGTAAACGTTTTCGATACCAGAATATACTAGCTCAGCACCAAAACCTTGATGATCTACGCCTGCACCGTCAGCTTTAAGGTTCGCAACAAATGCTGAGATGTCAAAGTCAGTTAGACGGTAGCCAAGGCGCGCATCGAAATACTCTGAGTTAGAGCCTTCAGCTTCTGAGTTAGAAGAACCATCAACTTTATCTTGAACGAAACCAAGTGTAGCGTATAAGTCACCATTGTCGAAATCGTAACGAACGGCTTCGTCTGCACACTCGTTAGTCTCGTTGTCTAGTAAGGTAGAAATACCGAACGCTTCGTCACCACCAATACCTAGATCATCAACTGCTGTACATAGGCGGCCGAATTTGATAGAACCAAAAGTCTCATGGTAAGCCGCTACATATGTATCGCCGTTTTTAGTGTCTTCAGCATTTGCATTCTCAGAGCCGTTAAACTCCCAGTAAGCACCTACCTTCCACTCTTCATTTACCATGTATTTTACGTCAAAACCGAAGTCTGCATCTTCGATTTTTTGTTCCATTGAAGAACCTTTTTTGAACTCGTTGCTGTATACAACTTCGATGTCACCTTTAAGATCAACAGAAACACCGTCTTGGTTGTAAATTTCGATTGCTGCGTTTGCAGAACCAGCTGCTGTCATAACTGCTAGAGCTAATAGAGTCTTTTTCATAATAAATCCACTGCCTTTTCTAAGAATGGGAGATCCTTGCCCGGTTCCCTTTTTATTTTTTGTGATGGTCATTACCACTCTTTGTTGGTTAATCACCGTCACTAAATTTCGAGGTCTAGATTGCAAAAGATTATCCTGCGTGTCAAATAAACTAAAAACAAACCTAAAAAAAAGACAAATTAAACAAATTCAATTACTTACAATTTTTTTCATCATTTTACGAGACACTTCTCGACCTGTTTTAGCAAAAATATAATAGACCTAAAAACAACCAACACAGTCAAAAACACCAAAAAACACACACTAAACAACCAACTTTCAGAGTTATACACTTAAAGTGGTATTTTTTTTGATATTTATATTTCGCACAATAAATAAAATCGCTAACTTCATGAAGGTTCAGTTTTTTTTTGTGAACAAGATCTACCTTTGATTCAAAAGCGACCTATTTCGCGGAAAATGAACAGGCTAGTGAAATGTGCTACTATCGCGGCTTCGTTACTTGGGTCACAGTATGCTAACCACTAAAATACAAAATTCTATTCGCACTAGTTATCAAAACCTTCAATCTCAGTTGGAAAACTTTGTACCTAGACGCGCTCAAAACTATCTTGTTGCTGAAATAGCGAAGACACTATGTGGGCAATACCACAAGAGTAACCGCATGATTGTGGCTGAGGCGGGTACTGGAATCGGTAAATCGCTCTCTTACTTAATGGCGACGATTCCTGTCGCGGTGCTCAACAACCGAAAAATCATTATTTCAACTGCGACTGTGGCGCTACAAGAACAGCTCGTAAATAAAGACCTCCCTCTATATAGACGACTCACCGACAGAGAGTTCTCTTTTATCTTAGCGAAGGGCAGGCAACGGTATTGTTGTGCCGAAAAGCTTGCAGTGGCATGTGGCGCTGATGGTGGCCAGATGGCGATGTTTGAATCTAAGCCTAAGAAGAAAGACATAGAGCAACTTGAAACCATGTACCGAAGCCTTGCTCAAGGTAAATGGGATGGCGATAGAGACTCGTGGCCTAAACCCATTGACGACATGATTTGGCAAATGATCGTGAGCGACAAGCACAGCTGCAACAACAGTATGCCTGCACATCGAGACTGCCCTTTTCAGAAAGCCCGCTCCGAACTTGATAAAGCGGATGTGATTATTGCGAACCACAGTTTAGTCATGGCAGATGCAGACTTAGGCGGTGGCGTTATTCTCCCAGAGCCTGAGAACAGCATTTATGTATTCGATGAAGCACACCATTTGCCTCACGTTGCGCGTGATCACTCATCGGCTGCAGCAAGTTTAAAAGGTGCCGCTTCATGGTTAGAACGTTTGAATCAATCGATCAGCAAACTTTCAGGCCTAGCAGAAGAGAAACGAGTCTATCGATTCAGAAATGAGCTTCAAGACTCAGTTCAACAGCTCATACCAACCCTTTCTCAGTTGAGTAATCGCTTCGACGCAACACAATTTGAAGATGGCTTATATCGTTTCGAACATGGCGATCTTCCCGAATGGCTTGAAAGCGAATCAAAAGATCTAAAGCAGTTAAGCCAAAAAGCGAGTCAAGCCGTCGCAAAAATTGCAGACCTTATTGCAGAGAGAGTGAAAGATGGTGAGCTTTCCGCCAAACTCGCGGAACCAGCCCTCGCTGAAATTGGCTTCTATATACAACGAACAGAAAACCTCGCACAAGTCTGGCGCTTAATGGCAGAACCCAAACGAGAAAAAGGCGCACCTCTAGCACGCTGGTTAGAACTAAATAAAGAGAGTGAAGGCGATTTCATTGTTAATGTGTCGCCTTTAGAGGTTGGCTGGCAGTTGGATCAGCAGATTTGGAGCCGTTGCGTCGGTGCGGTTCTCGTCTCAGCGACCATGCGAGCTTTAAACTCATTCAGTTTCTTCTGTCATCAGGCCGGCATCAGTCAAAAACCTGAGGATGGTGTGCAGTTTCTTGCATTAGCGTCTCCGTTTGATTATCAAAATCAAGCCGAGCTAGTAGTTCCAGCAATGAAGTATGAACCACAAGCTCCGCAGTTTACTGAATATCTTATCGAGATTTTGCCTAAGGTAATTGAAGACAACAAAGCCAACCTCGTTTTATTCTCTTCATACTGGCAAATGAATCAGGTTGCCGAAGGTTTATCCACAGATTTCGTTAAAAAGGGTTGGGCTTTGCAGGTGCAAGGCGATACATCACGTGCGGAAATTCTAAAAAAACATAAAAACCTTATAGATAAAGGAAAAACCAGTGTGCTTTTCGGTACAGGTAGCTTTTCAGAAGGGCTTGATTTACCAGGCGAGCTATTGGAAAACCTCATTATTACCAAGATTCCGTTTGGTGTTCCTACCTCACCTGTAGAGCAGGCTCATTCAGAATACATCGAGTCCAAGGGAGGAAATCCGTTTATGCAAATCACGGTTCCTGAAGCGAGTAAAAAACTGATCCAATCTGTCGGTCGACTACTGCGTAAAGAACGAGATTCTGGTAAAGTCACGATCCTTGATCGACGCATAGTCACAAAGCGTTATGGCAAGTCCTTATTAGACTCTCTACCGCCTTTTAAACGTACGATAAAATATTAACGAATTGAGCTGCAAACGCACTCCTAATAAAAACTGTTTTTGATTTGCAGACCAGCAAATTACAAAGCTACGCTGCTCATACAGCATATAACGAGAATAATAGCTATTTTATGGAAATGATTGAACCAACCATGTTGGTCATATTAGCCCTAGTTGCCTTTGCTGCGGGTTTTATTGATGCCGTTGCCGGTGGCGGCGGTATGCTAACCGTACCTACTTTATTGTCTCTGGGACTACCACCTCATATTGCGCTCGGCACTAATAAGCTTGCAGCTACATTTGCGTCTTCAACAGCCGCGTTTACCTATTACAAGAAAAAGCTGTTCAAGCCTCAATGTTGGCTCAACGCTTTTGTTGCAACTTTAATTGGCGCGACAGTCGGAACTCTAGTCGTCGACGCCATCAGTACAGAATGGCTTGAAAAAGTGCTTCCTCTTGTGATTTTGGCCGCTGCGATCTACACCATTTTTCACAAAACGCCGAATGCAAACCAGAGCGTGCCACTCAAGCCATGCCCAGTTTTGAAGAAGAAACAGATAGCTCAAGGTTTTACATTAGGGTTTTATGATGGCGTGGCAGGTCCCGGAACCGGTGCTTTCTGGACAGTGAGTTCTATGGCTCTTTATCGCCTAAACATTTTGCTCGCATCTGGTTTATCAAAGGCGATGAACTTCACCAGCAATTTCACTTCTTTAGTTACGTTCGCAATTCTAGGTCATATTGATTGGGTTCTTGGATTAACGATGGGCGTTTGCTTAATGGTTGGCGCATTTGTTGGAGCTCATTCAGCTATCCGTTTTGGCGCTAAGTTTATCCGCCCGGTCTTTGTTACGGTCGTGAGCATCCTTGCCATCAAACTCGCTTACGAAGCTTGGTTTGTAAACCTTTAACTGAGCGAATGTTTGGGCATGTCTAAATTCAATCAACTCGCTAAGATACTTGAAACCTTAATCGGCCACTGTCAACAAGTCGATGGAGCGCGTGGTACTTATCATCAACCACTATTTGATAGCACGCTATTTAACTCACGGGCAAAATTATTAATGCCCTACGCGCTTGAAGCGCAAGCGAACTATAAGCGTATCTTGCTCGAACAAAGTCACCAGCAATTATCTGCCGAGAGAGCCCTACACTTAACGGAAAAGCTGACCAATCAAGTCGCAGCGCTACAACGCGAATTGGCGAACTATGATTTGCGTAGTGACCGAAACTTCAACCAAGAGCACTCGACCAACCAGCTCTACAACAACCTCGCGCAACATCAAGACTGGCACAATCGATTATCAAGCTTAGTTCAACAGAGAAAGGCATCATTTGATTCCGCTCCCGCCTATCAAAAAGAACAGGCAGAGAAAGCATGGAAACTGGCGACTGAGCGACTAGAGCGCTGTGAAGAGTCCATGAAAAAGATACACAGACAGATAGACTTAGAGGTTCCCAATAGAGATGAGCACTGAACAAACCCAGTCACCACTTGATAACGCTCCAGATGAGATCAAACTTGCGGTTGATCTTATCTACCTTTTTGAGAGCAACGAAATCGATCCCAAAGTTGCTTTAGAGGCAATTAAGATCGTCGAGAAAGACCTTCAAGCTAAATTAGCACCTAGCACCTAGCACCTAGCACCTAGCACCTAGCACCTAGCACCTAGCACGAATATAACAGGATACACATGTACCAACTTAACTTCTCTATGGCCGAGTTTGTTGAACAATACTGGCATAAACAACCAACCATCATCAAAGGCGGATTCAAAGATTTTGTTGACCCGATCAGCCCAGAAGAGCTGGCAGGCCTATCAATGGAAGAAGAAGTCGACTCTCGCTTTGTATCTAACCAAGATAATAAGTGGTCGGCTGAGCACGGTCCATTTAGTGAAGATAAGTTTGGTCAGCTCCCTCAAAGCCATTGGCAACTTATTGTTCAAGCTGCCAACCATTGGCATCAAGGAGCTGCCCAATTGGCAGAATCATTTCAAGCCCTTCCGAACTGGCTATTCGATGATCTTATGATCTGCTACTCAGCGGAGCATGGTGGTGTGGGTCCTCATATTGATCAATATGATGTGTTTATCGTGCAGGGTCATGGCAAGCGCCAGTGGAAAGTGGGGGCGAAAGACGAAGGGCAATACACAGAGAGCATCCAAGCTTCTGCACTGCGTCAAATTGAGGGTTTTGAGCCTATCATCGACCAAGTGTTAGAGCCCGGTGATATTCTGTACATCCCACCAGGTTTCCCACATGAAGGTACCACATTAGAGCCTTCAATGAGCTACTCCATTGGCTACCGCTCACCGAAAGAGCAGGAGCTAATCAGCAACTTTGCCGACTTCGTATTAGCGCATGACATGGGTGACACACATCTCCATGATCCGCAGTTCAAGACGCAAAACAACTTCGGTCAGATACGCCAATCAGACCTTGCAAGCCTGACAAAAATGCTACATTCAGCGCTTGAGCAACCGAACACAGTCAGTGACTTTATGGGATGTCTGCTTAGCCAGTCACGCCATCAACTTGATATCGTTGCTCCTGATCCACTATGGCGTGCCGAAGAAGTCTCTAACCATTTAGCAGCACAAGGCGAGATCTACAAAGTTTCAGGTCTTAAAGCCCTATACCACGAAACTGAGACCAACATTGCTTACATCAATGGTGAAGTTATTAAGGTTGAAGATAATGACAGCGCTCTATTAACGTCGCTGTGTAATGACTCAGTCATCACATCAGAGAATGCCTTAAGTCCATCCGCTATTGCTCTTATCACTAACCTAGTCAATAAAGGCTACTGGTTCATCGAAGAGTAGTTACGCAGTTAACGCATACCAAAAGGGACACGCATATACGTGTCCCTTTTTAGTTTTGTAGCTATCTGCAACTCTAAACCTTGAACTGGTTTACTAAGGCTTGTTGCTGTTGCGATAGCGTATCAATCTGATTCCCCTGCTCTTCTGACGCCGAAGCTTGCTCAAGAATTTGTGCACTTAGGTCGCGAATATTCACTACACTCTGATTCACTTCACCGGATACCGATTGTTGCTCTTCAGCCGCTCTCACGATCTGATTGTTCATGTCACTAATGGCTTCAATCGATGTAAAGATTGAGCCTAAATCTTCAACCGCATTTTGAACATGTAGAGCCGTATCATTGGCTAAAATGTTACCCTCTTGAATCGCTTCCACGACATCCTGAGTCCCAGCCTGAACTTTATCAATGACCTGGCGAATTTCTCCAACCGAGGCTTGTGTGCGACTAGCAAGGTTTCGTACTTCATCCGCTACCACAGCAAAGCCTCTACCTTGTTCACCCGCACGGGCAGCTTCAATCGCAGCATTCAACGCCAACAAGTTGGTTTGCTCAGAGATGCCTTCAATGACACCCAAAATGTCTGTGATGTTTGCATTGTTCTTCGCCAACTCTTCGACAATCGGAACGGCACTAGACATACGTTCTACCAGCTTTCTCATTTCACCAGCAGACAACTCAATAACTTGCTGACCTTGCTTCGCTGAAGAATTTGCTTCACTCGCAGCGCCTACCGCGATTTCAGCATTCTGTACAACGAGACTTGCAGTCTGAGTCATCTCTTCTGCTGCGGTTGCAACTAGGTCGACTTCCTTGAATTGTGATTCACTGCTTTGACGTGTGCTTGAAGCCGAAGCCTTTGCTGCGCTTGTAGTGCTGGCGACTTGCTCTGATGTCGCGATCACTTCTTTGATCGTCGGCTGAAGTTTATCTAGGAAACGGTTAAAGCCTTGAGCCAGTTGTCCTACTTCATCTTGGGACTTCACTTCAAGTCGTTGGGTGAGATCCCCTTCACCAGAGGCAATATCATCAAGCCTTTCAACTACTTGACGAATAGGCTTAACAATCGAAAGCGACGCAAACGCGATGATAGCTAAACCAATCAAAATAAATAGACCACCAGCGATCATCTCGGTTTTGATACCTTCACTCAGCTTGTCACTAATGATGGCATCAAGCAGGTTGGCATCAGCGACTACGCTGTCGCGCGGGATCTCTAACAAGATTCCCCACGTTTGGTTTGCAGCAACAACAGGGGCAAAAGCTAATAGCCACTCGCCATTGTCACTCCACTGAGTCATCGTTTCTCCGCCAAACATGAAATCTGTGAGTTGGTCGTTACTCGTATGATTACTAGCAAACTGTGAACCCGTTGCAATAGAGGCGTTGTCTGCAGCAATTACGGAGCCATCTAAGCTCACCACGTAAATCGCGCCGTTACCTTCGAATAATTCAGCATCTGATTCTGCAACAATTTGAGTAAGTGCATCCAAGCGAAGATCAATGCCAAGGAAACCAATCGCCGTATCATCAACCATTATCGGTACCGAGATAGAAGATGTTAGCAGTGACTGACCACCACTAGTCACAACCTTTGGCGTACTGATACATGTTTGACCACTCGACAACGGACAATAAAAGCGTTCGCTGTTTGAGTTATCGTTTAGGATCTGTTCAGACAGAACATTAGACAGTACGTTTTCTCCGTTGTCTGCTACTTTCCAATATGGTGCAAAACGACCCACCTCGTTAGAACCTACATAGTCTGCATCCACATAGTTGCCATCTTCACCGTCTAACATATCTGGACGAAACACCAAGTAAGCACCGAGTATTGACTCAAAGTCCAATACTGAACGACGAATCATCTCGTCTAAGGCGGTTCTTAACTCTTCGCTTGGCGTGAAGTTCTCTTCAGCGTTTGTTTTTAGAAATTTTGCACTCGCGGCCAACATTTCAGCACGATAGATAGCCTCATCTACATAACGTTGAGTTTCTTGTGCATTTAACTGCGAAACTGAAGCCAATAGTTGTTCAGTTTTGTTAATGACAGAGTCCGAACTTTGGGACTTGATCACCTGTTGATTACTAGAAGCGTTGTAGATCGAGAAACCAATAAGAGAGAGTGACGTGATGATTAAACAACACCCAGCCAAAAGGGTGATTTTCCACTGTACCGAAAGTGAGCGCATTGAATATCCTTATTTAAGCCAAAAGACTTCCGTGAACCTAAAAACATACCGATAGCAAAAATACCATTCTACTTATGTCTGTTAGACGAATAGCTTAGCCGACAATTACAGCACAAATCGGTCACATATAAAACGAAAGTTTATATAAATGTTAATAAATCGTATCTTTCTATTTTTACACACTGATTTTCAATCACTTTCGACTTGTCACAGAGGCATGTCAATGAAGCCGACTCGCACGTTCCACATCTTTAAATGCCACTAATTTCGGATTAATTTTTCTAATCCACATTATAGATTTTTATCTTGTTCAACTTCACACTTTTTGATTGCTAATTCGGCAATCAAACTCTAATATCTCGCGCCTAGATTCCCTAGTCGCTTTATTCAATTGGCTCTCCCTAATGGAGCGCTAAGGCTTTTTACGTTTTTAATTTTTGGAGAGATACGCAAATGTCCGCCTCGTTTCCATTAGCGAAACTTACCTTTTTAATCGCTATTCTGACAGCCGTAGGTCAAATGACTCAAACGATGTACGTGCCTTCTATTGGTCATATGGCAGGTGAGTTCTTGGTTTCTGCGTCTTCACTTCAAGCAGTGATGGCGTGTTACCTGATCCCTTATGGTTTGTCGCAATTTGTTTACGGTCCGCTTTCTGATCGCCTCGGTCGTAAACCAATCATCGTCGCAGGCTTAGTCATCTACATCCTAGGTACCTTAGTCGCCCTATTCGCTCATGAATACGAATGGTTCTTGGCGGGTAGCTTTATTCAAGGACTGGGAGTCGGTTGTGGCGGCGCGATGTCTCGTACATTGACTCGCGACTGTTTTGAGGGCGCTGAATTACACCGTGCGAACAGCTTAATCAGCATGTGTGTGATTTTCTCCCCATTGATGGCACCTGTACTGGGCGGTTACCTAACAGAAGCTTTCGGCTGGCGTTCTAGCTACTTGTTTCTTGCACTGTTTGGTATCGCTGTTGTGATCACCATGATGACGAGCATGATGGAAACATTGCCAAAAGAACGACGTAAAAATGAGTCGGTCGTCAACAGCTACAAGTTTGTTCTATCAGACAAACGCTTCCAAGGCTTCTTATTGGTATTGGTGGCAACATTTGCAGGCGTAGCAGTGTTCGAAGCAGCAGCAGGTGTATTGCTTGGTGGTGTACTTGGTTTGCCAGCAACCACAGTAAGTTTGCTATTTGTGTTACCGATTCCTGGTTACCTAGTGGGTGCTGGCCTATCGAGTTACATCGCGCAACGTCGCTCAGAGCGCCGCGCGTTGAATGTTGGTTTAGTTTCGATCTTGGTAGGCTCAGCCGTAGTGCTTATCCCAGGTCTGTTTGGTCAAACAACCGCATTAACTTTGATTGGCGGCGCAACCATTTACTTCTTGGGTGCTGGTATTTTGTTCCCAGCTGCAACAACGGGAGCACTTTCGCCATTCCCATACCACGCAGGTACTGGCGGCGCGATCTTAGGTGGTATGCAGAATTTAGGTGCTGGCATCGCAACACTGTTGGCATCGTTCTTCCCAGCTCAAGACCAACTGCCACTGGGTTGCTTGATGATTACCATGTCACTTATCGCCATGCTTGGTTTACGTTGGGTTAATCGTAAACCTGATCACTCAAACGAAATGCCATTGGCTATCTAAAACAAACTCGAACCTTGCCCAAACAGAGAAGAGGGACATGCTGAAAAGTGTGTCCCTTTTTTATTACCCGTTTACCCTCGTCTCATGTCTACCACTAATTTCATCAAACATTACTTTGATTTTTAAAAAACAATAACAGACACTTACGATGAAAGTGCATATCCAGAATCCAATTATAAATAATATCACTGGAAGGAAACTAACCACTAAAGGATGCTGGCAATAAAACGAGTAAGCTGCACGCTAAGGATATAAAGATGCGTTTCGCTTTAACCACATTAGCCGTATCGGTCGCGCTTGTCGCCGGATGCAGCAATCAAGGAAAAACAACCATGAACCACTACTCTCCATCGCAACTCATCGCTCAACAAACCCAAGCTCCCGTTGCTAAGAAAGTCCCTCATTCAATGACGACTCATGGTGACGCACGAATTGATGATTACTATTGGATGCGTGATGACGAACGCCAAGACCCAGAGATCTTGCAGCACCTCCAGCAAGAGAACCAGTATGCAGAGGCTGTTCTGAAGCATACAGAAGCATCTCAAAAACAATTATTTGAAGAAATCAAAGGCCGAATCGCGAAAAACGACAATTCGGTACCGGTTCGCAAAGGCAGCTACTACTACTCAAATAAACTCACAGGTGACAACGAATACCCAGTTCATTTGCGCGAAAAACACTTTTTAGGAATAGACAAACAAGTCATCTTAGACGTTAACGAACTCGCCAAAGAACATGAATTTTTCAGTATTGGTGGTCTATTTGTCAGCCCGAGCGAAAATATGTTGGCCTATGGCGAGGATACTCTGAGCCGCCGTATTTACACCATTAAGATTAAAGACCTGACGACAGGTGAATACCTAAACGATGAAATTAAAGGGGCTTCGAGCGCTATCGCATGGCAAAACGACAACCAAGCCTTCTACTACATCAAGAAAGATCCACAAACTCTACTTGGCTATCAAGTTTACCGCCATGTATTGGGCACACCTCAAACAAGCGATGAGCTGATCTACGAAGAAGCTGACAGCGCTTACTACACCAGCATCAGTAAGAGTAAAGATGGCCAGCAGGTATACATTTGGCACTCGAGCACTGAAACCAGTGGTGTTTCAATTATTGATGCCAACAACCCAAATGCAAAAGCAGAAGCCTTCTACCCAAGAGAAACGGGCATAGAGTACAGCATCGCCAAGCTAGAGGATTGGTATTACATCTACACCAACTACCAAGCGGTCAACTTCCGGTTGATGAAAACAACGGCTGAAAATATGCATGACCGTTCAAAATGGGTCGATGTGATTCCAGCTGACGACAACTCACAGCTTGTCGATTTTGAGCTGTTTAATGATCATCTGGTTTACGAGCAGCGTTCAAATGGCTTGTCTACAGTGAAGGTTCGTCAACTATCTACAGGCAAAGAGTTTCCACTTGAGTTCAATGACACCGCTTTTGCTACCTACCTAACTAGCAACTATGAGTTAGATAACTCAAAAGTACGAGTCTATTACAGCAGCTTAACGACTCCGGGTACTTACTATGACTTCGACCTAACGACAGGTCAATCTGAGATCATGAAGCAAACGCCGGTATTAGGTGATTTCGACGCGGATAATTACCAATCAGAGCGAATCATGATTACGGCTCGCGATGGCAAGCAAGTGCCTGTCTCTTTGGTTTATCGCAAAGATCTCTTCAAGAAAGACGGCACTAACCCAATTTACCAATACGGCTATGGGTCTTACGGCTCGACCATAGAACCGACTTTCAGCTCAGTTCGCCTTAGCCTGCTAGATCGAGGCTTCGTTTATGCCATTGCACATATTCGTGGTTCAGAGATGCTGGGGCGCCCTTGGTATGAAGATGGCAAAAAGCTTACTAAACAAAACACGTTCAATGATTTCATCGATGTCACCAAAGGCCTAGTTGAACAAGGTTATGGCGCTAAAGATAAAGTGTTCGCAGTAGGTGGTTCAGCGGGCGGTCTGTTGATGGGAGCAATCATCAACCAAGCGCCTGAGTTGTATCGAGGCATTGGGGCTCATGTTCCATTTGTGGATGTAGTAACGACCATGCTTGATGAGTCGATTCCTCTTACAACTAACGAGTACGACGAATGGGGTAACCCAAATATTAAGACCTACTACGATTACATGTTGAGTTACTCGCCATACGACAACGTGAAAGCTCAGAATTACCCGAATATGTTGGTGACAACAGGTCTGCATGACTCGCAAGTACAATACTTTGAACCTATGAAGTGGGTAGCGAAGCTGCGTGAGATGAAAACAGACAACAACGTACTAGTGTTCAAAACCGACATGGAAGCAGGTCACGGTGGTGCATCAGGTCGATTTAAACGACTGAAAGAAGATGCACTGGAGTACGCGTTCTTTTTAGATTTACTCAAGACTCAGTAGATTCAACGTTAGTATCCACACCATTTCATGTCGCCATTTTGTCTCTACAAGTGGCGACATACATTATGAAGCGTGGTTAAATACGATTAACTATGAAACTCACCAAATCAAATAATCTTTGCTGCACTATAGGCAAAGGTTTACGAGAGGTATAAAAATAAATGAAAGTAATTAGCTTCAACATCAATGGCCTAAGAGCCCGCCTTCATCAACTGCAAGCAGTGATCGAGAAGCACCAACCAGATGTCATTGGCCTACAAGAAATCAAAGTTCATGACGAAGCTTTTCCACTCGCTGATGTCGAAGCTATGGGCTATAAGGTTTACTTCCACGGTCAAAAGGCGCACTACGGTGTCGCGATGCTATGTAAGCAAGAGCCTATCTCTGTGCAGAAAGGTTTCCCAACAGACAATGAAGAACATCAAAAACGTATGATCATGGCAACGTTTGAAGATGAGAATGGCGAAAAGACAACCGTACTCAATGGTTACTTCCCTCAAGGTGATAATATTAACCATGAGACTAAGTTCCCATACAAGCGTCAGTTCTACAAAGACCTAATGACTTACCTAAACGATCACCACAGCAATGACGAACAGATTGTTGTTATGGGTGACATCAACATTAGCCCAATTGATGCCGATATCGGTATCGGTGAGCCAAACGCTAAACGTTGGTTGAAAACGGGCAAGTGCTCATTCCAACCAGAAGAGCGCCAATGGTTGAAAACACTATTAGATTGGGGCTTTATTGATACTTTCCGCCAGCTTCACCCTGATGTTACGGACCAATATTCATGGTTTGATTACCGCTCGAAGGGCTTTGTCGACAACCGCGGCCTTCGTATTGATGTGGTACTAGCGACTCAAAAGCTCGCCGACAAGTGTACTGAAGCAGGCATCGACTACGAACTGCGTGGCATCGAAAAACCGTCTGATCACGCGCCGATTTGGTCAACGTTTAAGTAGTCAGATTCTATGTAAAAGGGGGAGCCACAGAGGCTCCCCCTTTTTTGTTAGTTAAGCGGCCAAGCTGTCACACCATCGACACTAATTGGTGTTTTAGCAAACTCATCAACACAATACCCTTTGCTCGAACTTGCAAAGTAGGTCAACGGCATTGGGGTTAGGCTCAGAGTCGCTACTTGAGACTTGGCTTTATCGGTAAAACTAAAGCCCCACATGTCTAGGTAGTTTCTCATATCACGCTCATTCACATAGCTTAATGCAATCAACAACCAGTCATCATTGGTGATTTGGTTTGCTTCATCTCTAGAATAGCTATCAAATCCAATCGTCTGTTTGTTGGTGTTCCAAAGCTCATCGCTGGATTTAAGGCGGTTAAACTCACGTTCAATCAAGTGAAGTCGTCCTAACATATGCCAACCATAATCTAATACGCCCTGATCTTGCGCTAGCATCATCATTTGAATGAAAACACGCGCTCCCCAACTCCAGCTGGTTTGATTTTGTTGAGCCATAAACGCATTGGGATCAGGTTGAGTGCGACTTTGTTGAAGCAGTTCGTACTGACCTTTAAAGTCTAAACTCTGACACGAAGATTCTTTACCCGTATCTCGATAGTATTGAGACTTACTGTAGTAAGAATAGTAGTTGGTTGTGGCGTGACCATCCCAACCACTAAAACGGAAACGACCTTTTTCTAAACCATGGCCTAGCTCATGCAAATCTCCATGGCCTAAAGGATGAAAAGACCAGTATGCATCATAAGGGTTACCAGAACAGCCATAGCCACAAGTCGCTTGGTCAGCATTCATATGTTTAACGATATCAATCGTCTCGACTTGCCAACCTTTGTTATCTCCATACGTATGGATTTCAGCAATTTCATTGATGCCTGGGCCTCTAAACCCTGCTAACGCATGTGGGAAATTGTGCATGTACCGCTCGGTTGCCAACGCCATGTCGTGTGGCTGATTCCAATCACTAGACCCGATGGATGTTTGCATCTTGTCTAGCTTTGAGTGCACCTCAAACCCAGGAGTAATCAATTCAGCCCAATCAAATTTCGCTTCCGCTAACTCTGCGACAAAACGCTCATTATCATCTTCACTCCGCCAAACTGGATGTTGAGCGACATTCTCGAATTTCAACTCGACATCAACATCGTTCTTATCAAAATGCACCTGAAGTGTCCCGCCATAAGCAGAGGTCAAGGTGATGGTCTCTCCGTGTTCAACAGGATAAGCGACCGATGTTAGGAACTTTGGCCTTGCGTAGCCGCCATCTTTTGAAAACTCATGAGTAGCACCACTGCGCAATGAGTTGAATGCTATCGAAGTACTCACATCATTCTTATCGACACGTGTGACTTTGATTGTTTGGCCGGGTAACGCATACAAGCCCGCCGAGCGGAAATTACGTTTCGATTCCAGTGTCACCGTTTTAGTGCTCAGTTGAACATCTTCGAATGTTTTAGTGCTGAAATTGCCTAAACTTGGTTGCGCGGGATTCAACGAACGACTTTGATACTGCACATAATCACTAAAATAGGACTTTAGAAAATCGATTCGCTCAGTGCTGTTCTTATCCATCGGATAATTGACACCTTGTCGATAGCTGTCCGCCAAAAGCAGTATCAATTTTTCATATTCGTAATCACTGTTAGCAAACAAGTCAACTTTTTGCTTATCCAGATTGTTTAGGTGAGTACGGATGGTATTGGCGGCTTGGTAAAACTCAACATCCATCAATGATTCATCGCTACACGACTTATCGTCACATAACTTAAGATCGACATTGAAGCTGTCATCTTTAAGGCGTTTAAGTAAAGCTTGCTCCGCCACAATAGAGTCTGGGATTTGATCGATTAATTGATTTGGGTCCCAATCCGACAAGCCTAATTTACGCCAGTAATTATCACCGACATACTGGATGTGCATTTCAGCAAAAAGAGCGCGACCTAACTCAGTCATTCCTCCGTCTAAGTGCAAGTACAGCACAGAGATCTGGTTTTCGAATGCATACAATAGACCGTCGACTACATCGTTTAGGTTGTCTCCATCATTCAGTTTTTGGGAAATGATGAGAAGATCTGGCTTATCCTCAAGACAGGCCTTTAGTTTGCCTGCGTCACATGCGTCATCTTCGTTGATCGACGCTTCTGAATTGATTGTGTTTTTGATCCAATTTCGTGTCGCACCGTCATCAGGGAAGTAGTATGACTGATCTAATTGAGCCAACACGATCTTGGTTGGGTTGTCCGTCCCACTCGTCCAGCTCAATAAGTTCTTCAGCCATGTCTCCATTTGCTCATTAACTGAATCCGGGAAGCGTTGTTGGGTTCGAAATGGATTACTTGCTAATGCCGCATATCGAGTTTGAGATGACGAGTAACCGGCGACACCGATAACGAGCTCTTGGTCAGCATAGTTCTCGTTCATCGCTTTGTTGGTTTTAAGGATGGTATCGTTAAAGCCATAGGTGGGAGAGATAATGGCCGTATCATGGGTTGGATCCCAATGTAACTGATTAAGTGGTTGCCCATTGTCACCTTGAACTAAATGGGTCTTGATCTGGTTGTATTGATGATTGAGATTTGCAACTAAAGATTCGCTAGCGGATATAAACTCGTTGCTATCCGAGACCATAGAGGCATCTCCACTCTCAAGTGCTTTCTGTACAGCCGTTTTTGGTTGTGCTGTACCACCAGAACCGCTATCTCCTCCGCAAGCAGTTAGCAACAGAGATGGGATAGCCATGCATAAGAATAGTGAGATTTTTTTCATTACTGTACGACACTCTAATAAGATTGAGCTGAGTGTATCTTTCATTTTTTCTAAATCAATTTATACACTCAATACCACCGAGAGTTCTGAACGAAGTTAACGGTTTTAGGTAAGTAATAGTTCCGCTTTTGAATGAACGTAGAACAAAGTAAAACGGCGCTCGAAGGCGCCGTTTAATTAACTACTAAGTGGTCTTAGGTAAGCCAAGAATCGTTTCTCAGCATATTTAAATACGGCGATGATGATAAAGGTCAGTGCCATATAGAACAGGCCTGCCGTTAGGAAAGATTCAAATGGAGCGTAGTAACGTGAATTAACCAAACGCGCTGCACCTGTTAAATCCATAATCGTTACGATACCCGCAACCGCTGAACCGTGCAGCATGAAGATAACTTCGTTACTGTATGCAGGTAGTGCTCTTCTTAATGCACTTGGCAAGATAATACGACGGTAAGTTTTTGCCGTACTCATACCATAAGCTTTCGCAGCTTCTACTTCACCTTTCGGTAAGCCGTTAATCGCACCTCGGATGATCTCAGCCGTGTAGGCAGAAGTATTCAGGATGAATGCCACCAACGCACAGAACCAAGCGTTTTCCCATAAAGTGTCTTTCACAGGGAAGAACTGATCCATGCCGTAATAAATCAAGTAAAGCTGAACCAGCAGTGGCGTGCCACGGAAGAAGTAGATAAATGACCATGCAGGTGCATTAATCAGCATATTGTGGCTATTGCGCGCTATCGCTAATGGGATCGCGACAAAAAGGCCAATAATCAGAGCTATTGTTACCATCCACGCTGTCGTCCAAAGACCGCTCAGGTAAATTGGAAAACTTTCAACAATCAATGAAAAGTCCATAGTTACCTCGCGTGAATACTAAATTTACGTTCAACGAGCTTTAACAAGCCTGTTGAAACACTGGTAAAGAACAAGAAAATCAGTGCGACTGCCATGTAGAAGGTAAATGGCATCTTCGTTGAGCCTGCCGCTAACGCGCTGACTCGTACCATATCTTCTAAGCCGATGATCGATACCAAAGCAGTTGTTTTAAGCAGTACAAGCCAGTTGTTACCAAAGCCCGGTAATGCGTGACGAATCATCTGAGGCAGCAATATGCGGTGAAATGCCTTTACAGGGCTCATACCGTAAGCTTTTGCTGCTTCCATCTCGCCAGAATCAACCGCCATGATCGCACCACGGAACGTTTCAGCCATGTAAGCACCGAAAATGAATCCGATAGTGAGGACACCTGCTACAAACGGGCTCACATCGATGTAATCTGGTAAGTATGAGGTCCACTCATGATTTGGATCGCTTGAAGTGAACCACTCATTGAGCCACTCATTGATGGAATACAAACTGTTGTTTAAAAGGATCTGTCCACCAAAGAAGATCAACATCATCAATACGAGGTCTGGAATACCGCGGATAATGGTGGTGTAAAGTGTGGCAATGGCTCTTGCCCATCGATAAGGTGCTAGTTTTGCTAATGCACCTAACATTCCTAGCACCATAGCTAGAAACAGCGAAAGCAACGCAACTTGAATTGTGAGTACAGCTCCATTAAGTATCGAAGCCTCATACCCTTGTAAATCAAACATAATGAATTCCAACAGAACAGCGAAAAAGTTGGGAGAGAAAGGGAGAGATGTGCTCTCTCCCTAGAGTCGTCTCAGGATATTACTGACCGTATACGTCGTAGTTGAAGTATTTAGCCGCGATATCTTGGTAGATACCCTTTTCACGTAGCGAAATGATCGCTTCGTCTAGTTTCTTAGTTAGGTCTTTGTCTTGCTTACGTACTGCGATACCAAAGCCTTCACCGAACCATTTTGGATCTGTTAGAGATGGACCAACAAACTCGTACGCTTCACCGCCCGCTTTGTTTAGAACACCTTCTTCAAGTGCTGATGCATCACCTAGTACCGCTGCAACACGACCGTTTGCTAGGTCAAGGTAAGCTTCGTCGAAAGAACCGTAACGAACGATGTCTACAGTGTCACCGTAGTTGTCTGTTAGGTATTTGTCGTGCGTTGTTGCACGCTGTACCGCGATTTTTTGACCGCTTAGATCGTCAAAGTTTAGACCAGCGCCTTTTTTCGCGATGAATTTGTTTGGAATCAGAGCGTACTTACCTGTGAAGTCAATCTTCTTCTTACGCTCTTCAGTGATAGACATTGCCGCAATGATCGCATCATATTTACGAGCAAGTAGAGAAGGAATAATGCCATCCCAGTCTTGCGCAACAATCTTACATTTCACTTGCATCTCAGTACAAAGTGCATTCGCCATATCCACGTCAAAGCCTTTTAGAGAGCCGTCAGCCTCTGTCCAGCTAAATGGAGGGTAAGCACCTTCAATACCAAAACGAACTGTTTTCCACTCTTTTGCTTGAGCTACGCCAGTTGCAGCAGTTGCAGCAAGTGCTGCTACCAGTAACCACTTTTTCATATCCCTACTCCTGTGATTTAGATATTTTTAATGTTGTGTTTATAGTTTGGTTGTTGTGTTCATTACACAGTATCGCCTCATACCTTGATAGCGATACTCGCAATACGTTAATAAATCGATGAGATGAACTGTTGTAAACGCTCTGACTCAGGGTTAGTAAAGAGTTTAGCTGGATCGCCCTGCTCTTCCACTAGACCTTGGTGTAGGAACATCACATGATTAGAAACATCACGCGCAAACGCCATTTCGTGTGTTACCACCAGCATGGTTCGACCTTCTTCGGCCAAATCGCGCATAACACCCAGTACTTCACCCACAAGCTCTGGGTCAAGTGCCGATGTAGGTTCGTCAAATAACATTACTTCTGGGTCAACAGCCAATGCACGCGCGATAGCGGCACGCTGTTGTTGACCACCAGAAAGGTGGCCAGGGTAATAGTCTTTACGCTCGTAAAGCCCCACTTTCTTGAGCAGCATTTCTGCATTCTCAATCGCTTGCGCTTTAGGAACACCCAGTACGTGGACAGGCGCCTCAATCACATTCTCAAGAACCGTTAGGTGAGACCATAGGTTGAAGCCTTGAAAAACCATCGCTAAACGAGAACGGATTCGCTGAACTTGTTTTTCATTAGCAGGAATTGATTCACCAAGGCGGTTATTTTTCATTTGGATAAGCTCGCCGTTTACCCAAATCTCGCCGGCAGTTGGTGTTTCTAGTAGGTTGATACAGCGAAGAAAGGTACTCTTGCCAGAGCCAGAGGAACCGATGATTGAAACCACGTCTCCCTTATGCGCAGAAAGCGAAATTCCTTTTAAAACTTCATTTTGACCAAACGTTTTGTGTAAGTCCTTTATGTCCAGCGCTGGTACATCTTTCATGCGCTTTCTCTCCCAAGTTTGTGTAAATGCAAGGTACTCCGACCTTTTCATGCGATACAAACTAGCACCCAACGCAGCAACATGCAACAAATTATTAACCTATCATTTAGGAATAAATAGCACTTCACTCTGATTTATTATGCACAAGGTAGCGTTTTCCTCTCAATTTCATGAATAGTAGTTATAAAAAAGCCCCGATTAACGGAGCTTTTATGTTTTATTTTTGTTAACCAAAGCAAGGTAACGTTACCAGCCTAGTTTATTTGAAACCATTTTTACTTCATTACCCGACAATGCAACTTGTTGTTCTATAATTTCGTCTTGCCAATAGACCGCCCCATTCAAATCATATTGATGAGAATCTACATCATGGTTTTTATCCGACATTACTTCGTAATCAATCGAGTTTGAAAGCAGTTCCTCAAATACATTGTCCAAATAGTTATCTTCTACTTTAACTAAACTTACGTGTATCTTCGCTGTAGTTACGTCGCCAAGCGATTCAGTCGGACTTCCCATCATCGGTTGAGAACTATTAGGCACTGCGTAGATAGATTGGAATATAGGTCTAGCATTAGAATCCGATACTGTTCTAACATGAGTTCTTTGAAGTTGCCAATCACTATCCGTATAAGAAGATGTCGTCAGTACGCCAGTAGCTGTAATACTCGTTGCGCTAAAATCAGAGATGTTTGACGGTTGAGATATAGACACTGTATTTCCATCTATGATCGCTCTCTCTTTGTATTCCCAAGCCCCGCTTGAAGCGTCAGTATTAGCAAAAAAGTTTACGTTCCAGCCAGACAATTGACTGTCGCCCGGAGCGTAACCCGAAGATGTTAAATTATCAGTTTGATTATAAATTGGTTGCCAAGAGTATACTGCCTTATCTAAGACTGTAGTGACATTACCATCGCTCGAATGAACGAGCCTGCTATCTACACTTATATCAAATGAATCCACATTGGTAGACATAATTGAAACGTCTGGATCTGAGCTTCCAGATTCATAGACCTTGTTAGAATCAATAACTACATAGCTATTTAGTGTATCAAAGTTGCTAGCAGATCTTTCTCTGCTGTATGACGTTACTATTTTTCTTTCTACTGCAGGATTGCGGGCTGCTATCGGTATATCTAGAGGCGATGTACCATCAGCTCCAGTTATCAACTGAGATGAAGCGCTTGCATGGAAATATTCCACAGAGCCTGAAGAAACAACAGAAATGCGGGCTGTATCAGAGTTTGGTTCTATGTTGTACCTAGACCCATTCATACAAGAGTTTCCGTCCTGGCTTTGACGAACGCTGAGAGTCATATCTTGCAAAAACGGCTTCTGGAAAGCTATTTGATAAGATTCTCTGTCTCCAGAGTTTGCTCCAACAGTCTCTTCAAGTGACACATAACCATTTTCTGGTACGTTGCCGGAATCAATTGTGACCCTCCCCGATGCAGGAATATCACTACCTTGTATAGTATGCTCACTAATTACTGTTCCATCCTCCTCGTGGAACAGAACCTTGTATCCTCGAGTTGCGATTCTCGCGATCACTGAGTAATTATTTGCGCTGTTGTTTACATCTGTGTATTCATAAAACGTTGCGCAACTAGAACTTGGCGATGACTCTCTAACCAATTCGACAATTTGCCAAGTATACTTAGGTGTAGAAGGCGTACTACCACCGCCACCGCCTCCACCGCCACCGCCGCCTCCGCCGCCACAGCCAACAAGTAGTCCTGAGATCATTGCCGCTAGTGGCAACATTTGTGTCTTTTTCATCTATTTCCGTCCTGTTTGTGGCAACAGCGCGCCAAAATTTAGTCTCTGCGGAAGATATAGCAAAAAACACGCCAAGCATTAAAAGGCTTAATTGTTTTTCTGATAGAAATGTGACGGGGTGAGATAAACGTCAAGTTGTGAAAACAAATTACACGTTTTTTTAAAGTTTACTTATTGAGCTTTGTCATTTTGTAGCTTTCTTTCACATAAACTCATAAAGTGATCAAGATCAATCACCCTAAAGGGTAAGCTTGTTAGACTCCTCGACACACAATAAGGCATATAAAAATGCCAAATGTTTCTTTTAACTTAGCCGTATAAGGCACATAAAAAATGTGCAACATTATGCTAATGAGTTATAAACAAAAGAGATGACGCAGTTTTGCGCATTTATAGAATTCATTTTTAGAATTACTACCAAATAAAAATATGAGGAATCTATGTCAGACGTTGTCAACAATGCGAACTCTGAAGTAGAAGAAAAAAGCTATCAAGAGCTACACCGCCCTGCTTCTGAATTCGAAAGCCGCTCCGACTATCTAGATCACGAGCTGCAAATCATGAAGCCTCGTCGCTTCGGCCTTAACCTTCCTGGTCGTGACTTCCGTTTTGAACTTGAAGACCTTGTTCCAGCGCTTGCTGGTACTATCGGCATCATCGCGATGTACTCAGCGGTTATGATGTCTTGGGCTGAAGGTCTGACGCAAGCTTGGGACCACGTAAACCTAGGCAAAGACTTCGCCATTGAAGTGGCTCGTGTAGAAATGCTTATTCCTGCACTACTCTTCTGTATTCTTGCTTCTGGTTTCTTCAACCCGAAAGCAAACCTTGCCGGTAACCACGGCCCAATGATCCCACTTATCGGTACCATTGCTCTTGCAGGTGCTCACCCTCTGGCATTGGCAATCCTTATCGGTGTATTTGGTTTAATCCTAAGTCTACTGAAAGGCGGCTCTAAACTGGTAAACCTCACCTCTGAAGGTACGGCCGGTGGCTTGCTCATCTTCCTAGGTCTAACAGGTACCATGAGCCAAATTAACTCAATCCAAGCTTGGGCAGTTGGTCTTGAATCAGACACAGTTGCAGCAGGCAGCATGGGTTACATTGGTCTTATTGTACTTGCCGTTACCATCGGTCTTTACGCTTTCCTTGCTAAAGTGAACAAGCGTTGGCTAGCGATTCCTGTTTGTGCCTTTACTGGTCTAGCGATTGCTCTAGTTCTTGGTGCAGGCTTCGACATTAAATTCGTTACAGAAACAGGTCTTCCAAACCTAAACCCAGTTTACTGGTGGGGTTCTACTGAAGAAGGTTGGATGCTAGGTCTTCCAAACATGGAACACTTCATCGCGTCTCTACCATTTGCAATCCTTGCGGTAGCTATGTGGTCACCAGACTTCTTAGGTCACCGTATCTTCCAAGAACTGAACTACCCTAAAAAATCTGAAAAAGTACTAATGGACGTAGATGACACAATGACTATGTGTTCTGTTCGTCAAATGGTTGGTACAGCTGTAGGTGGCGGTAACATCACTTCATCTTGGGGTACTTACATGATTCCAGCAGCGATCGCTAAACGTCCTATCCCAGGCGGTGCAATCCTACTTGGCTCTCTATGTATCATCGTTGCGATTCTTGGTTTCCCAATGGATGTTGCAGTGTGGCCACCAGTGATGCGTGTTGCACTTCTAGTTGGTGTATCTCTTCCTCTACTTGAAGCAGGCATGCAAATGGTAAAAGACAGCAAAGATTCACAAGCGGCTGGTATCTGTATCTTCGGTTCAGCGGTTGTTAACCCAGTTCTTGCATGGGCTCTAACGATGCTTCTAGATAACAACGGTCTGATCGGTGACAAAGAGCGTCCTAAGCGTCTATCTTTTGTAGACAAGATTGTTATCCCTGTAGGCGTACTTGTTATCTGTCTTGTTGCAATGCTTGCAGTTGGTATGCTTGAAGGCCAATACGGCATTAAAGCTTGGCTGTAAGTTGGTCTGAATACTCTGACCAAACGTATCTAGCCATCACAGCTGGATTCAAATAAACAGAGTAAATTCAAAAAAAGTTTGGGTGGTGAAAGTCACCACCCCTTTTTTCTCAACTTTTTTTAGCATTTATTGATTTAGTTTAAGGTTTGCAGATTTTTTTTAGCGTAGTCTTGAATACATCGAAGTGAGACACCATTTAAAAAGTAATGACAATATATATAATCATATGAATCCAATGTGATAATACATATTGTTATTAATAAGAGTGTACTACCCTATACAGGGGCGCTGGCTCAACAGCGTTAAAGTACGTGTTTTTTCTACTAAAAAGGTAGGTATGTCATGGCAGAGCAATTTGCTAAAGCTTGGGAAGGTTTTGCTGCAGGTGAGTGGCAAAACGAAGTAAACGTTCGTGATTTCATTCAAAAGAACTACGCGCCGTATGAAGGCGACGAATCTTTCCTAGTTTCTGAAGGTACTGAAGCAACAAACAAACTTTGGGCTTCGGTAATGGAAGGTATCAAGCAGGAAAACGCAACTAAAGCGCCTGTAGAATTCGATACTTCTGTTATCTCTACCATCACTTCTCACGATGCTGGTTACATTGAGAAAGACCTAGAAACAATCGTTGGTCTTCAAACTGAGAAGCCACTTAAGCGTGCTATCATCCCTAACGGCGGTATCCGCATGGTTGAGGGTTCTTGTAAAGCATACGGCGAGACTCTAGACCCAGCTGTTTCAAAAATCTACTCTGAATACCGTAAAACACACAACGCGGGTGTTTTCGATATCTACACGCCTGACATCCTAAAATGTCGTAAGTCTGGTGTTCTAACTGGTCTTCCAGATGCATACGGTCGTGGTCGTATCATCGGTGACTACCGTCGTGTAGCTCTATACGGTATCGACTTCCTAATGAAAGACAAGCAAGCTCAATTTGCTTCTCTTCAAGAGCAATTCGAAAGCGGTGAAAACCTAGCAGAAACAATGCAACTTCGCGAAGAGATCTCTGAGCAACACCGCGCTCTAGGTCAAATCAAAGAGATGGCTGCTAAATACGGCTTCGATATCTCGGAGCCAGCTCAAACTGCTCAAGAAGCTATCCAATGGACTTACTTCGGCTACCTAGCAGCTGTTAAGTCTCAAAACGGTGCTGCAATGTCTCTAGGTCGTACTTCGACTTTCCTAGACATCTTCATCGAGCGTGATATCGCTGCAGGTAAGATCACTGAAGTTGAAGCTCAAGAGATGATCGACCACTTCGTAATGAAGCTACGTATGGTTCGTTTCCTACGTACTCCTGAATACGATGAGCTATTCTCTGGTGACCCAATCTGGGCTACTGAGTCTATGGGTGGTATGGGTATCGACGGTCGTACACTAGTAACACGTACTAACTTCCGTTTCCTAAACTCTCTATACACAATGGGTCCTTCTCCAGAGCCAAACATCACTGTTCTTTGGTCTGAGCAACTACCTGACGGCTTCAAGCGTTTCTGTGCGAAGGTATCTATCGATACTTCTTCTATCCAGTACGAAAATGATGACCTAATGCGTCCTGACCTAGAGTCTGATGATTACGCTATCGCTTGTTGTGTATCTCCAATGATCGTTGGTAAGCAAATGCAGTTCTTCGGTGCTCGTGCTAACCTTGCGAAAACAATGCTTTACGCAATCAACGGCGGTGTAGATGAGAAGCTTAAACTTCAAGTAGGTCCTGTTTCTGACAAGATCACTGACGAAGTTCTTAACTACGATGACGTAATGGGCCGTCTAGACACATTCATGGACTGGCTAGCTAAGCAGTACGTGACTGCACTAAACAGCATCCACTACATGCACGACAAGTACAGCTACGAAGCGTCTCTAATGGCTCTTCATGACCGTGACGTTCGTCGTACTATGGCTTGTGGTATCGCTGGTCTATCTGTTGCGGCTGACTCTCTATCTGCAATTAAGTTTGCTAAAGTTAAGCCAATCCGTGACGAAGACGGTATTGCTATCGATTTCGAAATCGAAGGCGATTACCCTAAATACGGTAACAATGACTCTCGTGTAGATGATATCGCTTGTGAACTAGTTTCTACTTTCATGAACAAGATCCGTAAGCTTAAGACTTACCGTAACTCTATCCCTACACAGTCAGTTCTTACTATCACGTCTAACGTTGTATACGGTAAGAAGACAGGTAACACTCCAGACGGTCGTCGTGCTGGTGCTCCTTTCGCTCCTGGTGCTAACCCAATGCACGGTCGTGATGAGAAAGGTGCTGTAGCGTCACTAACGTCTGTAGGTAAACTACCGTTTGCTGATGCACAAGATGGTATCTCTTACACGTTCTCTATCGTACCTAACGCTCTTGGTAAAGACGTTGAAGGTCAGAAAGCGAACCTTGCAGGCCTAATGGATGGTTACTTCCACCACGAAGCTGGCATTGAAGGTGGCCAACACCTTAACGTGAACGTTCTTAACCGTGACACTCTAGAAGACGCAGTTAAGCACCCTGAGAAATACCCTCAGCTAACAATCCGTGTATCTGGTTACGCTGTTCGCTTCAACTCTCTAACTGCAGAGCAACAAGCTGACGTAATCGCACGTACATTTACTGAGTCTCTATAATCTTATAGCTGACTAACACAGTAAAAATATTAGCCTCGCCAATGTGCGGGGCTTTTTTATATCTGCAAAGATATTTCGTGCACTCTCTCGACAAAATGAAATGTTAAGTTGCGCAAAAATGTTTTGTTACGTTCACTTTTTTTCCACACCAAGTACCAATTTGCGGTACTATTTCGGCTCGTTACCAAAGAGTACCTTTTCATGAAGCTTGTCCGTTTTCTGCCGCTACTACTATTGTCTTTTTCGTCGGTCGCATCAGAGCGATCTACCGTCACTTTCGCTCTTGATAACGACGGTATTTTTGGCGTGGACCAAGACTATACGAACGGCTTGTTTTTGAGCTATACCTCATCTGGGATTACGCCTTATAGCTGGGCAAAGCCTCTCAGTCTTTCAGCTTGGGGAGCGAGCTCTCTTGATAAGTGGGAAATCACGGTCGGCCATAAGATGTACACCCCATCGGATATCGAGGTCACGGAACCTTTGGCCAATGATCGACCATACGCTGGTTTTCTTCATTCGGAATTCAATTACATCAGCCTTCACCCACAGCAGGCACAAAGATTCAACCTGACTTTGGGTACCACAGGTGAAAGTGCGCTCTCTGAACAAGCACAAAAACTTGTCCACTCAATCACAAAATCTGATGAACCTAATGGTTGGGAATTCCAAGTTGATGATGAGTTTGTCGGCAGTGTGGGTTACCTTAGCCATTTCAACCTAATGCGTTCTCGTTCTGTTGCAAACACCGATTTCGAGATATCTAACGTATCCGAGGTTAACGCCGGTAACTTTAGAAGTGATATTTCTACCGGTTTCATGCTTCGTTGGGGTACAGATTTAGGCGGTAACTTTGGTGCAGCAACCATTACTTCGGAAAACCCATTCCGCCCAGGTATGATTGGTGCGTCGAACCGAGGTTGGTTTACTTACGCAGGCATAGAAGGTCGTTACCGATTCAATGATATTACGATTGAGGGTGACCGCTCTGGTGTTGAAAAATACGCACTTGAAAATGGCGAAAACCCAGCGATTTATGATGTGACTTTAGAGAACATTCAAGCGACGGCAGTAGCCGGCGTTGCTTGGTACAATCAACATGTCGGTGCTGCCTTCTCATTAACTATGAAGACACCTGATTATGAAGAAGCGAAAGAGTCAATTTATACGACAGGTGGGCTAACATTTTTCGCATTCTTCTAGGCATAAAATAGCCTAAGTATTCATTTGCTAAACATACAGATAAAGGCAATCAACCTCAGTGGTGATTGCCTTTATTTTTGGGCATTCAAAGGCGTATTGACCCTATTTTATGTACCGTTTTTGTAATAAAATAACCAACATAAATACTAATACGAGAACAGCTCATGTCTACAACTGGTCGCATTCACTCATTCGAATCTTGTGGTACCGTCGACGGCCCAGGAATCCGCTTTATTGTGTTTCTACAGGGCTGTTTAATGCGCTGTATGTATTGTCATAATCGTGATACATGGGACACGCATGACGGCAAAGAAGTTACCGTTGAGGAAATCATCAACGAAGCAAAATCGTACCGTCATTTTATGAAAGCCTCTGGTGGCGGCGTTACCTGTTCTGGCGGTGAAGCAATGCTGCAACCAGAATTTGTACGCGACTTTTTCCTAGCTGCAAAAGCGGAAGGGATCCATACTTGTCTCGACACGAATGGCTACATCCGTAAGCACACCGAAGTGGTGGATGAAGTTCTCGACGCTGCGGATTTGGTTATGCTCGACCTTAAGCATATGCGTGATGAGATTCACCAAGATTTCATTGGTGTTTCTAACAAGCGTACTCTCGACTTCGCTCGCTACCTACATAAAATTGGCAAGACGACTTGGATTCGCTATGTTGTCGTTCCAGGTTATACAGATAACCCTGAAGATGCGCGTCTACTAGGTGAGTTCATTAAAGATATGGATAACATCGAAAAAGTAGAGCTGCTTCCTTACCACAAGCTTGGCGCTCACAAATGGGAAGCTTTAGGTATTGAGTACCCTCTTGATGGCGTAAACCCACCAAGCAAAGAGACTATGGATGAGATCGTATCAGTATTGAGTGAGTACCACTCAAACGTTAAATACTAATCAACCACTGACCCGTCCTGATATGGGTTGACACTTTTTAGTCAAAACGCTCGATGTACTTCATCGGGCGTTTTGTATTTTAAGGCCGTATGTGGCCTCATTTGATTATAGATTTCTACTGACTCGGCGACCATTTTTCTCGCCTGAGCAACATCGTTAGGTTTCTTCAACAAGTATTCCATTTTCAAAATACCATTTACTCTTTCTGCCAACGCATTTTGATAGCAGTCATATCCATCCGTCATGGAACACACGACCTTGTGCCTAGAGTGTAGGTCTTGGTACTCCTTTGAACAGTACTGTGAGCCTCTATCTGAGTGATGGATTAGGGTGTCCTGATTTCGACGTTCTCTCAAAGCTCTTATAAAAGCTTGTTTTACAGCCTTCGTCTGCATGTTGTCATCCACACTGTATCCGACGATCTTTCTGGAATAGGCATCAGTGATAAGACTGACGTAACTGTTTCCTTCATAGGTCGGAAGGTAAGTAATATCAGCAACCCACAACTGCTCCGGTCTTTCGGGCTTAAAGCCATCCTTTATTTTATTTGGGTGACAGTAAAACCTATGATGGCTATCCGTTGTTCGATGGTAAGCACGTTTAACCTTCACAAGCAGCCGATGATGTTTAAGCAGAGAAAATAGATAGTCCCGACCTACTTTCATTCCAGTTTTTTCCATCATGTATTTAAGCTTTCTCGTTCCTATTCGAGCTTGTTTGATGCGAGTTTCACGGACAAAGCTCAGAAGAGCTTTGTCACGCTGTTTACCACGATCGTCAATAAGGCATTGTTTGTAGTACGCTTGCCTAGAGATGTTGATGATTTGGCAAAATCTAGTCACCGTGAGCTGAGCTATGTTTTGCTCTTGGACGACGCACCTCTGTGCTTTTTTACAACACGGACACCATGGTCTCGCTCCATAACTTTTACTACTTCTTCAAAGAAGTCGGCTCTCAGTTTGGTATCTTCAAGTTGCTTTTCTAGCTCTTTGATACGTTGCTCTGGCGTGGGTGGTGAATTGAATTCAGACATAGGTAAACCTTTCTTCAGGAATCGAGGTGTGCCTCCAGACCAATCGAGTCGGCCGTGCTTTCGGAGCCACACTAATACTGTAGAACAACCTTGTATTCCGTATTTGTCTTGTGCCTGTTTATAAGTCAGTTCACCTCGCTCGACTTGGTCAACAACATCCAATTTAAAAGCGAGGGAGTAATCACATTGAGTTCGTCTAGTTACTGATTTCATAACACTCTCCAATTTTCTACTTGGGGAGTGTCAACCTTATTTAGGACGGGTCACACGTTTCTATAGGCGCTTCATTTTTATGAGGCGCTTTTTTATGTATGCGACACTCCCCACTCATTCATGGTTTCTATTCATATCCTCTCATTTTTCGTTACAACTTCTGTTGATCATTTCAAAAAAACGTATTAAATCCGTGTTGAGATCATGTTTCGGTAAGTAGAATTGCTGTTACTCTTACTTCAACAAACAAATTACAACATTTAGTTTTTTAGTGAGGCTCCTCCCATGGAAATGACCAATGCTCAGCGTCTAATTCTATCAAATCAATACTACTTAATGTCTCAAATGGATCCTGAGAACTCTGCTAAATACCAACGCTTACAAACGATTGTAGAACGTGGTTACGAGCTACAAATGCGTGAACTGAACAAAGAGTTTGGTTGCCTAACCGAAGCAGAGTGTCGTGAAATCATCGACATCATGGAGATGTATCACGCGATGCAAGAATCGAACAAGATGCTTGCGGAAGATGAGCGTAAAGACGTAGATCAGCGTCGCCTACAGTTCCTAGGTTTTGATATCGCATCAGAAGCACAAATCGTCCATTACGTGCGCTTCTTGGTTGATTCTGAAGGTCTTTACCCTCAATTCGACAAAGCCGATCACCACTTCAATAGCCAGATGCCGATGCTTGATAAGTACCGTCGCATGTTGACGACATGGCGCAACTGCCCTCGTCAGTACCACCTTTGTGCGACAGAGCTATCTCAGATCTTTAACGCATAATAGACAGACAAAAATAACAAAGGGTTGCTCATGAGCAACCCTTTTGCGTTCTATGCTTTCAAGCTAATCAATGTCAGCGACTAGAAGACGTAAGCAATACCGACATTCGCGGTGGTATTCACGCCACTCTCAATAATTGGGCTCTTCTCAATATCACCTTCTAAGTTGGTATAACGTACACCGCCAGTTACGCGAATGTTTGGCGTAATGTGCATGTAACCACCGAAGCCAATAAAGTACTGTCCATCCCAGTCAGCATCAAATTCATCCAAACTCGTTCTTGCTGCCTCGTCCGCACTCACACCATAAAGATGGTTATTCAAACGTTCACTATTATACGCGTAACCGATTGAAGGCGTGATCCCCCACCCTTTGCGACGTATAGGCAAGCGCCAAGCAACTTCACCATAAAGGCCATTGTGTTTAAAACCTATGTCTGAACCGGCTGTCGCTTCAAACATACCAACTAACGTGATCACTTGATAGCTCACGCCACCTAATACAGACGCTTCACGCTCATCAAGCTTTTGAATATCAACATTATCTGAATCACTTGGTTTTAAAGTTCTTGGGTCATACACAGCTCTAAATACAATGTTCTGTGGGCTTCCGACAGGAAACAAACGGTAACCAGCGCTAAAGCCACGCATAAAAAAGTGTTCACCTTCGTAACCCACCATCGGAATAACGGCGCGATTCGACGGCGTGTCTTTATACACTGCTGGAGAGTAAGAAGCAGCAACACCTAAAGACCATTGCGATATCTTAGCTTGAACCCCAGAAGTCACCAATAAAGTGGTACTTACCACTAACGCTTTTACCCAATTTCTGTTCACTATCAACCCTTCATAAATCTGTATAAATTAAAACCAAGCGAACTATACAGTATGAGATACCCAAAAATCAACAATTCACCCGACCAATATTCGATAATGTTCATTATTACCCTGTAAATAATAAAACTTCAAAATTTAAAAACTCTGTTTAAAAGTTCTTCGTATAACTAGTCATTCGTTTAGGCGTTGTCCCTTAGTTTGTACATTCAGCAAACATCACAAATCCGACAAAAATGTAAATAAATGCATAATTGTTAAGCAGAATTGTATAAGCGGGTCTAGGCTTAAGTTGTGGGGAGTTCGTAATTTTCAATCGCTCGTCAGTTTTGACTGGTTAACAAGGGGAATGTGACTATGAGTATTTTCGACCACTATCAATCACGCTATGAAGCAGCCAAGGAAGAAGAGCTGACTCTGCAAGAGTTCCTTGGGTTGTGTAAAGACGATAAGAGTGCTTATGCCAACGCTGCTGAGCGCCTACTGCTTGCGATCGGTGAGCCTGAAGTCATCGATACCGCACAAGACCCTCAGCTCAGCCGAATTTTCTCGAACCGTGTGATCTCTCGTTACCGAGAATTTGAAGACTTCTATGGCATGGAAGACGCGATCGAACAGATTGTTTCTTATCTAAAACATGCAGCTCAAGGTTTAGAAGAACGTAAACAGATTCTCTACCTCCTTGGCCCTGTGGGTGGCGGTAAATCATCTCTGGCAGAGAAACTAAAATCACTCATGCAAAAGGTGCCTATTTACGTACTTTGCGCTGACGGCGAGCGAAGCCCTGTAAATGACCATCCATTCTGCTTATTCGATGTTAATGAAGACGGAGACGTTTTAAAGCAAGAATACGGCATTGAGAAGCGCTACCTACGCTCGATTATGTCTCCTTGGGCAGCCAAGCGCCTGCATGAATTTGGCGGTGACATTTCGCGCTTTAAAGTCGTAAAAGTACGCCCATCAATTCTTGATCAAGTCGCGATTGCGAAAACCGAACCGGGTGATGAAAATAACCAAGACATCTCATCTTTGGTGGGTAAAGTTGATATCCGTAAGCTAGAGCACTTCTCACAAGACGACCCAGATGCATACAGCTACTCGGGCGCATTGTGTAAAGCAAACCAAGGTCTTATGGAGTTTGTAGAGATGTTTAAAGCACCTATCAAAGTGCTCCATCCTCTACTAACCGCAACGCAAGAAGGTAACTTTAATGGTACTGAAGGCCTTTCAGCGCTGCCATTCGACGGTATGATTCTCGCGCACTCAAATGAATCTGAGTGGCAGACATTCCGCAACAACAAAAACAATGAAGCTTTCCTAGACCGTGTATACATAGTGAAAGTCCCATACTGTCTACGCGTTTCTGAAGAGGTGAAAATCTACCAGAAATTGCTTGAGCACAGTGAGCTGTCCAAAGCACCATGTTCACCGAGCACACTTGAGCTACTGTCTCAGTTCAGTATCTTGTCTCGCCTGAAAGAACCTGAAAACTCATCGCTGTTTTCGAAAATGCGCGTGTACGATGGTGAAACCCTGAAAGATACCGATCCAAAAGCGAAGAGCTACCAAGAGTATCGTGACTACGCCGGTGTTGATGAAGGTATGTCCGGTCTATCGACTCGTTTCGCCTTTAAGATTCTTTCGAGAGTGTTTAACTTTGACCAGACCGAAGTCGCGGCAAACCCGGTACATCTGTTCTACGTTATTGAGCAGCAGATTGAGCGTGAGCAATTCCCTCAAGAGACCGCCGAGAAGTACCTAGAGTTCTTGAAAGGATACCTAGTGCCACGCTACGTAGAGTTCATCGGTAAAGAAATTCAAACCGCATACCTAGAGTCTTACTCTGAGTACGGTCAGAATATCTTCGACCGCTATGTCACCTACGCTGACTTCTGGATTCAAGACCAAGAGTACCGTGATCCTGAGACCGGTCAGCTATTCGACCGCGCTTCACTCAACGGTGAACTTGAAAAAATCGAGAAAACAGCGGGTATCAGTAACCCTAAAGACTTCCGTAATGAAATCGTAAACTTCGTACTTCGTGCGAAAGCGAACAACAATGGTAAAAACCCAGTTTGGACCAGTTACGAGAAGCTACGCACTGTGATTGAGAAGAAAATGTTCTCGAACACCGAAGAGTTACTCCCTGTTATCTCATTCAACGCGAAAACATCTTCTGAAGACCAGAAGAAGCACGATGACTTCGTCGCTCGTATGATGGAAAAAGGCTACACCGAGAAACAAGTAAGACTGCTCTCTGAATGGTACCTAAGAGTTCGTAAGTCCTCATAAGCCAAAACGTGTCGAGCTGCCTAGTGAGGGCAGCTCCACTACTCACAAGAAGTAGGTTCACGACGAAAATTTGAGAGGGAATTCTTATGGCACAATTTATTGATCGGAGGCTCAACGGTAAGAACAAGAGCGCAGTAAACAGGCAGCGCTTTATTCGACGCCACAAAGAGCAAATCAAAGAGTCGGTAGCAGATGCTGTTAACCGTCGCTCAATCACCAATACAGAGACGGGTGAAGATGTCTCTATTCCGCATAAAGACATCAAAGAGCCAAGCTTCCATCAGGGGCAAGGGGGCGTAAGAGAGCGCGTCCATCCAGGTAACGACCAATTCATCACTGGCGATAAAATCGAACGTCCAAAAGGTGGTGGACAAGGTAGTGGCTCTGGACAAGGTGAAGCGAGTCCGGATGGCGAAGGACAAGATGAATTTATCTTTCAAATATCCAAAGACGAGTACCTTGATATTCTGTTCGAAGATCTTGAGCTGCCTAACTTAGAAAAGAATCAGATAAACAAAATCACCGAGTGGAAAACACACCGCTCTGGTTATCAAACTGCAGGTATTCCATCAAATATTGCGGTAGTTCGTTCACTGCAACAATCGCTCGCTCGAAGAACCGCGATGACTGCAGGTAAGCGCCGCGAACTAAACTCATTGATGGAACAGTTAGACAAAGTACAAATGACAGAACCTGCTCAACCTTTCGAAGAGACGCGATTAAAAGAAGAGATCGCTGAACTGAGGAAGAAAATTGAGAGTGTGCCTTTCATTGATACGTTCGACCTGCGCTACAAAA
Source organism: Vibrio fortis (assembly GCF_024347475.1). Classification (NCBI taxonomy): domain Bacteria; kingdom Pseudomonadati; phylum Pseudomonadota; class Gammaproteobacteria; order Vibrionales; family Vibrionaceae; genus Vibrio; species Vibrio fortis. The sequence continues at coordinate 1,085,500 of NZ_AP025487.1, read as the reverse complement.
ACTATGAGAAGCGCCCTATTCCATCCAGCCAAGCGGTAATGTTCTGTCTGATGGATGTTTCTGGCTCGATGGATCAAGCAACCAAAGACATAGCGAAACGCTTTTATGTATTACTGTACCTGTTCTTGAACCGAACCTATGAGAACGTAGACGTCGTATTTATTCGCCACCATACACAGGCAAAAGAAGTCGATGAACACGAGTTTTTCTATTCTCAAGAGACTGGTGGCACGATTGTATCCAGCGCACTTAAGCTGATGGATGAGATTGTCGTAGAGCGCTACCCAGCCAATGAGTGGAACATATACGCAGCACAAGCGTCCGATGGTGACAACTGGGCAGACGATTCACCACGCTGTAAAGAACTACTGGTCAAAAAACTACTGCCTACGTGCCAATACTATTCTTATATCGAGATTACTCGTCGCTCACATCAAACGTTATGGCATGAGTATGAAAAGCTAGAAGCGACCTTCGATAATTTCGCCATGAAAAACATAAAAACGGTGGAAGATATCTTCCCAGTATTCAGAGAACTGTTCCAGAAAGAGACAGCGTAAGGAGGCTTTTCATGACAACAGAATCCAAAGTTGCAGAGAAAGATAGCCCTGCGAATAACAACAAGGGCAAGAGGCTACCAGACGGCCCTGATTGGACGTTTAATCTCTTAGAACAATACCACGTCGAGATCAAACGTGTTGCGGAGTACTACCGACTCGACACCTACCCTAATCAGATTGAGGTTATTACCTCTGAGCAGATGATGGATGCCTACTCCAGTATTGGTATGCCGATTAATTACAACCACTGGTCGTTTGGTAAAAAGTTCATCCAAACAGAGCAAAACTATAAGCACGGCCAGATGGGGCTTGCTTACGAAATCGTGATTAACTCTAATCCATGTATCGCCTACCTGATGGAAGAGAATACGGTGACCATGCAGGCGCTCGTGATGGCGCACGCTTGTTACGGCCACAACTCTTTCTTTAAAGGTAACTACCTTTTCCAAACATGGACGGATGCTAGCTCCATCATCGACTATCTTCTGTTCGCGAAAAAGTACATCGCAGATTGTGAAGAAAAGTACGGCGTCTCAGAGGTTGAGCAGCTACTCGACTCATGTCACGCGTTAATGAACTACGGTGTAGACCGCTACAAACGCCCTGAAAAGATCTCCATCGCAGAAGAAACAGCACGTCAACAAGAGCGAGAGGCGTACCTACAGTCTCAAGTTAATGAACTGTGGCGCACCGTACCGAAGAATCGAGATAAAGAGGAAGAACAGAAGGTTCGCTTCCCAAGTGAACCCCAGGAAAACATCCTCTACTTCATTGAAAAAAATGCCCCACTGCTAGAACCATGGCAACGTGAGTGTGTTCGTATCGTGCGCAAAATCAGCCAATATTTCTACCCACAAAAACAGACTCAAGTGATGAACGAAGGCTGGGCAACCTTCTGGCACTATACGATTTTGAACCACCTCTACGATGAAGGTCTAGTTAGCGACAAGTTCATCTTAGAGTTTCTCCACAGTCATACCAGTGTTGTGGCACAACCGCCATACAACAGCCCTTACTTCAGCGGAATTAACCCTTACGCACTTGGCTTTGCGATGTTTCAAGATATCCGCCGAATCTGTGAAAACCCAACAGATGAAGATAAGGAGTGGTTCCCTGAGTTAGCTGGTAGCGATTGGCTTGAGGCGGTGCACTTTGCCATGCACAACTTCAAAGATGAGAGCTTTATCAGTCAATATCTATCACCCAAAATCATCCGTGACTTTAAGTTATTTTCTATACTCGACGATGACCGCAAGAGCGTGATTGAAGTGAGTGCGATTCATGATGAAATGGGCTATCGAATGATCCGTGAAAAGCTCGCCGCACAATACAACTTGAGTAACCTAGAGCCAAACATTCAAGTCTTTAACGTAGATGTGCGAGGCGACCGTTCAATGACTCTACAATACGTGCCTCACGACCGCATTCCCCTAGATAAAGGCTATGACGAGGTAATGAAGCATCTTTATCGCTTGTGGGGCTTTGACGTGGTCTTAGAAGAGCTGAAAGACACGGGACATAGGGAGATTCTAGCAACGTGCCCAAAGCGTAATGATTACGGCTCGAAGATCTAACTAGACCCATCACCACATTACGTTCATCAAATAAAAAAGCGCACTGGCTAATACCAGTGCGCTTTCACTTTTTATACAAGAGGCTTCCTATTAAGGAACCGATACTTATACGATTGGCTTTTGACCACGCTCAATCAGCTTAAGCAAAATGTTATCTGCCGACTTACCCGCTACGCCAGCAAGCTTGTCTGAAAGCTTCTTCTTTTGAACGTAATGGATAGCGAGAACTGTCTTCTCTTTACACGCATCAACAACGATGTCGTCAGAAGTACGGATCTCATCGACCAAACCCAGAGCATGAGCTTGAGTACCAAACCAGTGCTCACCTGTCGCCACTTTTTCTAAATCTAACTCAGGGCGGTGGTCACGAATAAAGTCTTTAAATAAGCCATGAGTCTCTTCAAGCTCCTGCTTAAACTTCTCACGCGCTTTATCGTTGTTCTCACCAAACATCGTCAGTGTGCGCTTGTATTCGCCTGCCGTTAGCTGTTCAAATTCAATATCGTACTTTTTCAGTAGCTTATTAAAGTTAGGTAGCTGAGCAATAACACCGATAGAACCCACAATCGCGAAAGGCGCTGAAACAATCTTATCGGCAATGCACGCCATCATGTAACCGCCACTTGCAGCAACTTTATCAACAGAGATAGTCAAAGGAAGACCCGCTGCTTTAATGCGATCAAGTTGAGAAGACGCTAGACCATAGCCATGAACCATGCCGCCACCAGACTCAAGCTTAAGCAATACTTCATCGCCCTCACGAGCCACAGCGAGTACCGCTGTTACCTCTTCACGAAGAGAAGCGACTTCCTTAGCATCGATACTGCCATTGAATTCTAAAACAAATAGGTGCGGTTCACGCTTGCTGTCTAGCTCCCCCTCTTTCGCCGCTTTCTTAACTTCTTTGCCGCGTGACTTGGTTTTCTCTTTTTCCGCTTTCTTTTCAGCTTTATCACGAGCCTTGATGAACGCATCATCATGTAAGTGATGCTCTAGCTGCTCTATCGTCTGCTTGTGGTGATCAGATAGGTTAGTGATTTCCAGCTCACCTTTTATCGCGCTTGATTTGCCACCCACCGATTTCGCAATCACTAAAATTGCAATAATGGCGATTACAACAGTCGCAATCTTGGCTAAAAACAAGCCGTAGTCCAACAAAAATTCCAATGTCATATCCCCTAATGTACGAATTAGTGTATTGTAACCATCTTGTCACGATTACCAAGAATTTCTAATCATTCCTGCGGTTATCTGTGTGATTAAACATCAATGGAATGACGAACATAAAAAAGAAGGATAAGCACAGTGGATTACCCAATCTCTACAGATGCCCTCAAAGATAAAGTAATTTTGGTTACAGGCGCTGGAGCCGGTATTGGCCGCCAAGCTGCACTAAGTTTTGCTCAACACGGTGCGACTGTAATTTTGCTCGGCCGTAACGTGAAAAACCTTGAGTTTATTTACGACGAAATCGAAAAGGCAGGTTACCCACAACCTGCAATCATCCCGCTGGACCTTAAGGGTGCCACAAAACAGAACTACATCGACATGGCCGAGACTATCGAGTCTCAGTTCGGTCGTTTAGATGGTCTACTACACAACGCAGGTGTACTTGGTACACTGAGCCCATTCGACCAAATCGAAGAAGACACGTTTGATGATGTTATGCAGATTAACGTGAAGGCTGAGTTCCTAATGACTCAAGCTCTGCTGCCTATACTCAAGAAAGCGGAAGCGGGTCGTATTGTTTTCACCTCTTCAACGGTTGGCCACTCTGGCCGCGCGTTCTGGGGCTCTTACGCCATCTCAAAATTCGCGACTGAAGGCATGATGCAGATCTTAGCGGATGAAGTTGAAGGCACAGCACTGCGTGTAAACGCGATTAACCCTGGTGCGACTCAAACACGTATGCGTGCTAAAGCGTACCCAGGTGAAGATGCGAACAAGCTTAAAACACCATTGGACATTATGCCTCTGTACCTGCACTTGATGAATCCAAGTGTGACAGACGTACATGGCCAGTGCATTGATGCGCAACCTAAGCGATAATCGCCTAGCATTTTGTACAAAGCATAAAAAAAGAGCTCTCAGGAGCTCTTTTTTTGTCATAACCGTTTTAAGCTGATTAGTGCAGCTTCAGGTTTGGACGCAGTACGCGGTTAATACGGCCTACCAACATCATCAGTGATGTCTTAATCACGCCATGTAGCGCCATTTGGTGCATACGATAAAGCGAGATATAAACTACTCGAGCGATACGACCTTCAACCATCATTGAACCTTTAGTCAGGTTGCCCATTAAGCTACCTACTGTCGAGAAGCGGCTAAGAGAAACCAGAGAGCCTTTATCTTTGTAGATGTAAGCCTTCAGATCACGACCATTTAGTTTTGCAATGATGTTGCTGAATGCGCAGCTTGCCATTTGGTGTGCCGCTTGTGCTCGCGGTGGCACAAAAGAACCGTCCGCTTGTGTGCATTGTGCTAAGTCACCAATAACGAAAATATCGTCATCACGCGTTGCCTGCAGCGTATCTTTTACCACCAACTGGTTGATACGGTTTGTCTCAAGACCGCCAATATCTTTAATGAAGTCAGGTGCCTTGATGCCCGCTGCCCAAACCATGATCTGAGCTGGGATCTTCTCGCCATCTTTAGTCGTAAGACCATCAGCGTCAGCTTGAGTCACCATAGTCGTAGTACGAACATTCACGCCAAGTTTAGTTAACTCTGAATGCGCTGCACTTGAAATACGTGGAGGTAGCGCAGGAAGAATACGCTCACCCGCTTCAACTAGGTTCACGTTAAGCTTGCTTGAATCTAGGTCGCCAAAACCGTAGGTACGTAGCTCTTTTACCGCGTTATGCAGTTCAGCAGAAAGCTCTACACCCGTTGCACCTGCGCCAACAATCGCGATGTCTACCGTACCCTGACCGTTCTTAGCATGCAGCTTCAAGAACTCATTGTTCATCTCGGTACGGAAACGGTGCGCCTGCTCAGGGCTATCTAGGAAGATACAGTTATCGCGAACACCAGGAGTATTGAAATCATTCGACGTTGAACCGATTGCCATAACTAGAATGTCATATTCCAGCTCACGGCTTGGCATCAGTAGCTCGCCACTTTCATCACGAAGTTCGCTTAGGGCGATAACCTTACGCTCACGATCGATATCGTTAAGGCTACCCATTTGGAAATCAAAGTAGTGATTCTTTGCATGTGCACGGTAGCTTAATGCGTCGACACCTTCATCTAAAGAGCCTGTTGCTACCTCATGCAGTAACGGTTTCCAAAGGTGACTCGCTTTGCGGTCAACCAATGTAATCGTTGCGCGTTTCTTGCGTCCTAGGGTGCGCCCTAGCTTGGTTGCTAGTTCTAAACCACCAGCACCACCGCCTACTACGATAATTTTTGTCACGATGACAGTCCTCTACAAAATAAATAAATGGGGCTCGGCTCGATTGCTCCAACCGATAAATTCTGTTTTCTACTCGATAACCTGCGTTGTCGCAGTGGGAAGAATCGATTCGTTTCCTATCACCGAGTGTTTAGAGGGGCTAAGACTAAAGTCATCTGCTTTAGTGTGTTCACGTGGATAAAATGCACTTACCTGCGAGGCATAGCGCGAAAAATGGGCAAGTTTATGACTCGCTCTCAATTTTTTTTGATATTTATCAAAATATTTTATTACCGAACATTATATAGAGCAAAAACGTGACCGCAACTAAAATCCTTACCTTCAATGAGGTTTCGAAGAAAAATAGCTAACGTTTGCGTCATTTTCATTCACGTTACAAATAAGTTGAACACAAAAAAAGCAGCGCTTGTTAGAGCACTGCTTTTTGACTAAAAGTTTTATAGAAAGTTAAGCGTTTTTGAAGGCTTTCATCGCTTGTAAATGCTGAGAAATCTTCTTGAATTTATGGCTCTCTTTCTCATCCCAAATGATCTGATAATAGTCTTCCAGCTCCGCGGCCGTTTTACTATTGTCATGAATTTCATCTTCACGAGACAGTACAACTAAACAACGATCTTTGTTCTTCATTCGATATTGGCTGACACACTTTGTTGCAATATCTTCGTACTCTTCTGGACGGTCAATCCTACCAACCATGTTTTTTTCTGGTCTTAGGTTCGGGTTAAAGATCACCTGTTTGATGCCACATAAGAAACCGATGCGCTCAGACCAATAACCACCTAAACCAACACCACAGATTATCGGGTGTGGATCATCAGACTGTTCAATCACTTTGTGCACTTCTTTAAGCAAGTGCTGCATATCGTGTTTCGGATGTAGAGTACTGTAGTTAATGAAACGAACGTCATCGTCAATGAATTGCAACTGCAGTATTTTTTCGTGGTTGCCCGGGCTTGTTGAGTCGAAGCCATGTAGGTAAATAATCATTGTACCTCCCTGGTAAAATGCTGGTACGTTTTGATAAATCTAACATGAAAAATAAGGTTTTAAAGTACAGATATCTGAATTTGCATTTTTCCCATCCTAAACGTGATCCTAGCTACAGAAAGTGCAACTGAGTGCTCGCGCTTCATGCAGGTATTGTTCATCCCCCCACAACTGGTGGGCTAGCAAATACCAAAGCATCGCCATCATTTTACTGCGTGGTAGCCAAGCTTTGACACCATCTATCCATGCTTGTGTGTCGTGAATGCCTCTAAATTGACAGTATTGTTTGACGGCCTCTTCTACTGACTCATTGGCGACTGAAATAGTCAGCGTTAAATCAAGTCGAGGATCCGCCAGTGCAGCATACTCCCAATCAATAATCTTTATCTCACTATCCTGACGTACGAGGTTGTAACCACCAAGGTCAAAATGACAGAGTGTGTTTTCCATTGGAGGGAGGCTAGGTGCGGAGCGCCACTGTTGGTAAATCGTTTCAAACTCTTCACTTCTATGTTCTTTATCAAGCCTCAGCCAATAGTGGTCAACGCGAGCGGTAAAGCAAAAAGGATGCAAAGGCAATCGTGAAGTGTTCACTAAATGTACAGACACTAACGTTCGCATTAACTGCTGAAGTGAAAGGTTATCGTGAATGGTGTCGCCTTCAACCCACTCGACCAGCAAACCTTGCTTGTTGATGGTAATTGGCTGAGGTGCAATCTGCAGTTGTTCTATTGCTGAAAGCACTTGATACTCTTCATGTCGAGAGATACAGAATGCTTCTGTGATTGATGTGATCGGTCGCCAAACAAAAGCTTGCCCATCGGATGCTTCAATCTTCCAACAACGGTTAGTCAGGCCACCAGTTAGCGTTTGTGCTTTGACAGGAGATACATCGAAATAGTCATCAAGTGAGCCTAAACTCACATCTAACTTTTTGGCTTCATCCCAGCTAAAAATCGCCATATTCTCTGTTCTCCCTATAAAAAAGACACCAACGTCAACCGCAGGTGTCTTTTATTGTCACTTAGTCTTGGTGTAGCGTAAAGAGCGCACATCACTCATAACGGGTATACCACATCTATCGCTACTCAGACTGAATTATAGACCCAGTAGGCTCTTAGACTTTTGCTTACGGATTTCTGTCTCGTCTGCCCACTCGATTAGACCAGACTCAAGATCCATTAAACGCATTGTCATTTTGTAGTACACGTCTTGGTCACTACCGTCTTTCTTAACGATGCTTGATAGGTTGCCGTAAAGCATGTATTGAGCGCCGACCATCTTACCGAACTGAATCGCTGAGCTCTGGTTAACAAGTTCGTCGTTGTTTTGGAAATTCAGTTGATCACGAACTGACTCTACACGATCCATATCAACGAAGCGGAACTTACCTGAGTTCAACATTTTAGTACTGATTGTGTCTGTGATTGACTCAGTATCGATATGTTCACTGGTTTTGTTCTTAATGCGCTCTACAAACACGATCGGACGCTGATCACGGGTAATGTAAGAAACCGAACCAGAAGCCATCATGCTATCAACCATTTCACCAGCAATCGTTTGAAGGTCTGTAGAACCGAAATCGATGGTCGTGGTTTCTACTGCTTGCGCATCACCATAACTTACTTTGTTTGAACAACCGCCTAGAATTACAGCCAATCCTAATAGCGCAATGACACTCTTTTTCATTTTATTTCCTCACATATCCGAGTAAGACAACGCCCTACCCATAAATTTTAGGGGCTCAGTTGAACGGTTATCATCATGTTCAACGGAACCGTTAATTATTACTGTTCCCGAAACTGCACTCTAAACTGTGTTGCTTTCGGGTTTACTGAAATCTCTGACAAGGTGATGGTTTCAAAACCACGCACAATGGCTTGCTTCCAAGGCCCTTGTTTCAAATTCACCTCTAGGCCTGCATCGTCATACCAATAAAAGCGATAGAGGATGTTCTGATCACCCTTGTATTCACTAGTCAGACGCACAAGTCCACGAGTATGACCGTCTACTTGGTCGGTTCTAACATCATCAACTAGCAGTCGACTACCTAGTACCTTGTCACCAAAAAATACGTTTTGCGTTAGGCCATCAACACGTACGCCCGCTGTGTTCTCTGCACAACCGGCTAAGGCTGCTACAGCCGCTAAGCTCACTAACCACTTTTTCATTACAGCCTCCCTAGCTGCTTGTGCCACATGGTGGCGTTGTTCCCTTGACGAGAAACCCAAACCAGCGTGGTTTGCCCTTCTCGCACATCAAACTGATATGACTTGCCGCCCGCTTCTAACGTGTAGTTACCCAACGCTGCCACATAGGTGCTGCTCTTCACTTGAGCAGGCAGCGACTGCCAACTGCGAGTATCTGGTTGTTCAGTCAGGGTATTCCAAACATTGAACAACAAGTTGCCGACATCATCACCCTTCGTCGCTTCTTTACGAATTCGGTCTTTTGCGACCACTCGCAGTGCTTGACGAATAACAATACCCGGCAGGCGCTCAGATAAATCGTTCTGTGCCATGGCGTCTACATCGGTCAACAAACTGCCGTTAAGCGAAGTGCCATTGATACGAATCGATGTAAATCGTTCATTTGGCTGCTTTGAATAGTATGGCAGAGCTAGAGAATATATGGCGCCTTGGTCGCGACTGTCATAAACCGGTAAATCTAGACGCCAACTGTCCATTGCTTGTACAACGCTCTGCTCATCTAAGACGATCACTCGTCCTTCACCAGAATGAAGAGACGCTGGCATTGAGTAGCGTTTCTTCAGCTTCGCTAAATCTTCACGCATACCTAAACGCTGAGCTACCAGCATAGTGCGTTCGATTATTTGTTGGTTATCAGGCATCACCGCCAATGCGCGTCGATAATCAACGTAAGCACTGTTAAGGTCATTAGACGCCTCATAAAGCAGGCCAGACAAGAACATCAAATAGGCATTTTGCACTGATTGCAGCTTTTTACCTGCGTCTGGGTAATTTGAAAGAATGCTACCCACGTTCGCTGAAAGCCCTTGAGACCTCGCATCATTTGCTGCGCGCTGAAGTTCTGCTTCACGTTGCTTCTTTGCTTGCTCCTGAACTTGGTTAGCTCGGCGCATTTCTACCAATGCACCCTCTAAATCATTCTGTTTGAGATAATTCAATCCAAGATAAAGATGAAGAAAGCCTAACTCATAATCGGCTGGGGTATATTCGGTAATGTTGTCATTAACGGCTAATGCACCCACACTAGCAGCGCTGTCTGTCACCGACACCACGGCTTTATCTTGCTGAACTCTTACGGCTTGGTCTGCTTGCTCGAACCAAGACTTACTCTCTGCGTATTGTTGGTCTAGTAAATATACACGGCCTTTTTCAAGGTTATCCAGAATGTCGCCTGCTGCGTAATCGGGTAGCTCTTGTTGAGCTTCTGAGTAATCACCCGCTCTCAGCGCTTGATACACGCTCTGGTTTTGAGCGCTATAGTGACTAAACAAGTTCCCCGCAGACATACTTGCACACCCGACAGTCAATGCGGACATCATCGCGACTGAAACGAACTTAACGTACTGTTTCAAAGATTTACTCCTGCCTATCTATACCAACCGATGCTTTGGACTACAGTTCACGCATAAAGTTGGTATAGAAAGTCAATTTTTTCAATTAGCTCATTAATAGTGGGCCAAGAGGGCGACCACCTACGAGGTGCATATGAATATGATAAACTTCTTGGCCACCGTGAGAGTTACAATTCACAATCAGTCGGTAACCATCTTCTGCAATGCCCTCTTCTTTAGCCAGCTTACGAGCAACCGTAAATAAGCGTCCCATCATCGCTTCATCTTCCGCTTCCACATCATTTGCAGTTGGAATCAGCTTGTTTGGGATAATCAGGATATGGCTTGGCGCACGAGGATTAATGTCACGAAACGCGGTAACCAAATCGTCTTGGTAAAGAAGATCTGCTGGAATTTCTTTATTGATTATTTTGCTAAAAATGGTTTCTTCAGCCATGTTTTTCTCCAATAAAACATTTACTTCTAAGAGCTTTGAGTATGCGTCAAGCCACTAGAAACCTCAATCAACCTGAGCCAAAGCATAATAAAAAACAGTGTTCAAATCAAAGAAAACCCTATCAAGGGCAAAAGAATGTTATGCCATAAATTACTGAGAGCTATTTTTGACGGGTGCGTCATAAAATGTGTGACTGGAACTCAATAGAATGCTGACACTTTTGTTACTTTGTTTTGGACCGGATTTTCGGTCTGTATTTTATTTTTAGGGAGAATGGCCATGAAAGGCTCAGTGATAAAACGCATGTACGCGGGCTTCGCACTGATCATCATCATGTTTGCAATTACGATTACAATCATGATGAGCAGCATGAATCAGATACACAGTAATTTCGAAAGCGTCTCTAAGTCTTCGCTGCCTCTCGTCACTCTCTCTAACCAAACCAGTGTGCAATTACTCTCTGCGGATAAATCATTCAAAGATTACCTCACCACACAGAATCAAGAGCGCATGACAGAGATGCGCAGCGAGTTTGCTCAATCACAACAAGCATTCTCCTCCGTTCTTCAAGAGCTTGAGGTTGCCAGTGCGACCAACCCTGTCCTTGTAGAACGTGTTGAGCAGTTAAAACAGCTAGAAGAACGCTACTTCTCAGAAGCAGAAGAGGCGATGAACAACTACGTCGCGATGTTTGTTGCTCAAGAGCAAGTGCAGAAAGCTTCGCGCGAGTTCCAACGCCTGCACTCAGAACTCACAGTTGGTATGAAAGAGTATGTTGCCGATCAGAAAAGCATCTCTGTTAAGGTAATGGCGAAAAGCTACTTCATTAAACTAAAAGATGCGGAGGTCATCACCTCTGACGCACTCGCGAGTTCAGACGTCGAGTTGGTGCAAAGCGCTGTAAACAAAAACAAGAAGGCGGTTACGCACCTCAACTACGCATACCGTGGCTTAACGACTCAACTGCCTGAGCTAAAGGGTGCTTTCGATGAGTCAGTACAGAAGTTTACCAAAGATGTAGGCCAAAAAGGTGGCGTACTCGATAAACACAACAACTACCTACAAGCGAAAAAAGCGCTATACATCAACATTGCTAACTTAGCCGTCGATGTTGACAAAGCAATGGCTGTACTGGACTCATTCAACGTGACCGCTGGTGAACAACTGGATAATTCTTTGGCTGAGGCGGGGGAAGTCTACGACCAAGGCCTGATGAAAGCCATCGCAATTGGTGTTGTGGTGACTGTATTTGCAGCAGCGATTGGTTATCACATTGCACACAGTGTGCGCGAGCCTTTGACTCGCATTTTGCATGCGCTTGAAGGTCTGACTCAAGGTGATATGACCAAACGCATCGATATTCGTTACGACAACGAATTTAGCCGTGTGAGCCGCCACATCAATACGCTGGCAGATAACCTACACAACATTCTAGTCAAGCTGAATGAAGCGTCTGACGAGCTAACGGAAACGGCAAGCATCAACCAAAAGACCTCTTCAACAACACAAAGTCAACTGAGCAATCAGCGTGAACAGACCGCTAATGTGGCAACCGCAATGACAGAGATGTCACATTCGGTGCAAGAAGTAGCAAGCAGCGCACAAAGCTCATTGACCATGGTTCAACAGGTCGAGTCTGCGTCTGAATCTGGTCGTCAAATCATGAACACCAACATCAGCACGATTAACCAGCTTGAGACACGCCTTAATGAGTCGGTTGTCGCAGTGGGTGAACTGCAACAGATGAGCAGCCAGATCGGCTCTATCCTTGATGTGATTCGTGGTATCGCAGAACAAACCAACCTACTTGCACTGAATGCCGCTATCGAAGCTGCACGTGCCGGTGAACAAGGCCGAGGCTTCGCGGTAGTCGCAGACGAGGTTCGTGTTCTAGCACAGAAAACAACACAATCTACCTCTGAGATTGAAACCATGATCAGCAACTTACAATCAAGCTCTAAGACAGCAGGTAATGTGATTGAAAGCTGTATGAACGATATGGAGATGTCGGTTGAACAGGCTTCCAATGCCAATAGCGCGATGGAAGAGATTCAGGCGCTTATCTTAGAGATCAGCCACATGAGTACACATATTTCTCAAGCGGCCGCAGAACAAAGTGAGACATCGAGCGACATTGCACGCAATATTGAAGACATCAACCACATTGCAGATGCAAGTTATCAAGCGATGTCGTCAATTGCTCAAGCGAGTGAAAACCTCACGATTCTTGCTAACCAACAAGGAGATTTAGTGCACCAATTCAAACTTTAGGTCCACTTTAAAGCGAATAAAGGTAAGACTTTGCTCGCACCAAATCGTTAACTGACTGAACAAGGGTAACTTTTATCAAAGGTTACCCTTGTTTTTTTAAGGCTTTGTCATTATATGAGTATTATGGCTTGCTGCTTTCCGTTACGATCCCATTTTGAGCGAGCCAATATTAAGGAATTTATATGGCTGTTCACGTTGGCATTATTGATCAAGACCCCATTAGGTTGATTACCCCTTTATTGGATAATCGAACCGTCAGTTCTCACATTGTCTTTATCGGCGATAAGACTCAAGAAGGCATGTATCTGCGTCTTCACTCTGTACTCCAAAAGCGCGACATTACGAGTGAGTTCTTTGAAATTCCTACCATCGTCAACACCTCTGTCATTAAAGAATCGATTCAAAACTTAGCCGAAGACCTCAAAGCACGTGGCCAAGAAGTCAAACTTAACGCAAGTTGTGGCCTAAGACATCGCCTGCTCTCTGTTTACGAAGTATTTCGCACTTATCACTGGCCGATTTTCGTGGTTGAACCAAACAGTGACAAACTGTGTTGGTTATACCCAAATGGTAAAGAAGACGCACAAGTTCAAGACCGCATCACCATTGATGACTACCTAACCGTGTTTGGTGCTCGCGGCGAATTTAACGACTTCGAACTGCCACCTCAGCTGGATCAGAAACTCTACGAACTGGGTGAGCGTTGGGCGAGTAATGCCCTTGAATTAGGCCCTGGCTTAGCAACACTGAATTACCTAGCAACTACGTGTCGTAAAGAGCAAAAGCTGGATGTTGAGCTTTCTGAAAAACAACAAGGCTATCGCGAGCTGAACATGCTGCTTACCGATCTCGTTGAAGCAAAGATTGCGACTTATCAAGACGGTATTTTAACCTTCGCCAATGAAGACGCGCGTCGTTTCTCGAATGGTGAATGGCTGGAAACTCTGGTACATAGCACGGTCAAACAGATTCAAGATGACATGCCAACCATTCAAGACCGTTCGTTGAACGTTCAGGTTTACCGCCAGCTAGGTGAACGTGAAGTTCGTAACGAACTGGATGTCGCATCGGTTGTAAATAATAAACTGCACATCATCGAGTGTAAGACCAAGGGTATGCGTGACGACGGCGACGACACCTTATACAAGTTAGAATCGCTACGTGATTTACTGGGTGGCCTTCAAGCTCGAGCAATGCTGGTGAGCTTCCGCCCTCTGCGTCATAACGACATCACCCGTGCAGAAGATTTAGGTTTGGCTTTGATTGGGCCTGATGAGTTGAAAGACCTCAAAACTCACCTGACATCTTGGTTCGCTGCCGCAGGTGGTCACGAGGATTTAGAGTACTAATCTAGTAATCTACTAAGCTACTAGCGGTCAAAGGTTTCACCTCTCATACATTAAAGGCGCATCATGCGCCTTTTTTATGTGCCTAGATTCTCACACTAACGCTGATCGACAGATACAAAAAAGCTGCACCATTAAGCGCAGCTTTTAACCATTCAAATCCCTCTATCACGTGAGGATAGAGATGTTCGAATACGTTCGATTACAGCATTTTACGAGCAGCTTCTACAACCACTTTGATTGAACGTGCTTCAGTCTCTTTCAATGTCGCGTGATCAGGAATCTCTTTCTGTGTACGGTTGATGATAACACCCGCTACACAACCCGCTTTCAGACCAGAACTTGCACACATAGTTAGCAGCGTTGCAGATTCCATTTCGAAGTTAAGAACGCCCATGTCTTGCCACTCTTGCATAGAACCTTGGAAACGCTTAACAACGCGGCCAGAGAACGTGTCGTAACGCTCTTGACCTGGGTAGAACGTATCACTTGATGCCGTTACACCAGTGTGAACTGTTGCACCAGACTCTTCTACTGCCGCTTTCATTGCCGTTGCAATTTCGAAGTCAGCTACCGCTGGGAACTCCATTGGAGCAAAGTGCAGGCTTGCACCGTCTAGACGAACAGAACCCGTTGTTACAATCATGTCACCCACGTTTACGTGTGGTTGGATTGCACCAGTTGTACCAACACGTAGGAAAGTACGTACACCAAGTTGCGCTAGTTCTTCTACAGCGATGGATGTAGATGGACCACCAATACCAGTAGAACAAACAACCACAGGCTTACCATCTAGCTCAGCGCGGTACAGTGTGTACTCACGGTGGCTTGCTAGAAATACTGGGTTTTCCATTTCATCAGCAATTTTTTGTACACGTGCTGGATCACCTGGGATGATCGCTAGTGTCGCACCTTGAAGATCAGCTTCAGTAATACCTAAGTGGAAAACAGCTTGAGACATAGTTTGCTCCTTGTGGCTTATTGAGTGTTCATCACCCTTATCTAAGCGCATTATAAGTTTGTGGGGTACGTGTTTACTCTAACCAAGCTATTTACAAAATGAAGTGACAAGCGTCACACCTATCCACGCAACATACATGCAGGTTTCACGAAAAACCGATTGGCATCACACTTTTACCGTAATCGACCAGCTTCGTTGCATAATAATGACGAAAAAAACGCCTCTAGTTCATAAAACGCAAATCAGACGATATGCGCTTAATAACCCAGAGGCGTTCTGTAACTAATACGACGCTATCTTAGTCAGCTTTTGACTTAAATCTTAATAGTCTTAGAGCATTGAGCGTCACCAGTGCCGTTGCCCCACTATCAGCGAGTACCGCTACCCATAAGCCAGTAATGCCAAACAGGCTCGTCACCAAGAAAACGCCTTTTAAGCCCAACGCTAATGCCACGTTCTGGCGAATGTTTCTCATGGTCGCTTGTGATAACTCAATCATCGCTGGCAGTTCAGTCAAACGGTTATGAGTGAGCGCTGAGTCGGCGGTTTCAAGCGCGACGTCGGTACCTCCGCCCATTGCAATACCAACATTCGCGGTTTTCATTGCGGGAGCATCATTAATGCCATCCCCCACCATAGCAACGTGAGAACGACGAGTGAGCTCTTCAACGTAGCTCACTTTATCCGCTGGTAATAAGCTTGCCTTGTATTGCATACCAACGACTGAGCTGATTGCCTCTGCGCTACGAGGGTTGTCGCCCGTTAGCATTATCGACTCGACGCCTAACTGGCTTAAACGTTCAACTGCAGCCTTCGCATCGCTGCGCAGTGTATCCTGCCAAGCAATCAAACCAATCACGGTTTGAGACTGTTCTACGGCAACCACGACTGTTTTGCCTTGCATCTCAAGTGAAGCGACTTGTTGTTGCACTGAAGAATCAAGTGCAAACGTCACTTTCGATGGTGAAAGCACTTGATAAGTCAGCCCATCGACATCACCTTCAACACCACTACCGATAAGAGCGCGCTTGCTCTCAGACTCAGGAATAGCAATTCCCATGTCTTTCACTTTATTAACAAGAGACAGTGCTAATGGATGACTTGACCCTATTTCAATCGCTCCCACGACACGCAATAGCTGTTGCTCTTGCCAACCTTGCAAAGGCATCACATCAGTAACTTGAGGCTTACCCTCAGTTAGGGTTCCAGTTTTATCAAACGCGATGGTCTCAACTTTACCCAACTGTTCTAATGCCGCACCGCCTTTAATCAATGCACCACGTTTTGCCGCAGCCGCCAAGCCAGAGGTAATTGCAGCCGGTGTAGAGATAACCAGCGCGCATGGACACGCAATCAGCAATAGCGCGAGGCCGCGATAAACCCAAGTTTCCCAAGGCTGAGCAAACAAACTCGGTGGAATAACAATCACCATCAATGCGACAAACATCATTAACGGCGTATACCAACGGCTGAACTTATCTAAAAATCGCTCTAATGGCGCTTTGCGTGACTCAGCTTCTTCAATCAAGTGAAGAATTCGGTCTATCGCATTCTCACCTTGTTTTGAGGTGATTGTGATACGAACGACTTTATCAACCACCACTGCGCCAGCCATAATAGCGTTGCCTTTGATGTGTTCGACAGGCACGGATTCACCAGTGAGCGCACTCTCATCAAAGCTAGCGGCGTAAGTAATCAATTGGCCATCTGCTGGCAGTCGAGCACCAGGAGAGACTTCAATGACATCACCAGGTTTCAGTTCCGTCACTGCAACTTCGACACGTTCACCATCAATAATTTGAGTGGCATTCTCAGGCACCAACGCCATCAATGCTTGCACACCGCTGCGTGCGCGAGAGGAAGCAAACGCTTCTAAGCGCTCGCCAATTAAGAACAACAACAGAACCATTGCCGCTTCTACTGTCTCACCCAGATACAGAGCACCTAATGCAGCAACACTCATCAAGGTTTCAATAGCAAACGGAGTACCAGAGCGGGCAAGCTTCACCGCTTGTTTAGCGACAGGGTAAAGCCCTAGTAAACAAGTGACAATGAACAATCGCTCACTTAAAACAGGGCTGAAATCTTTGATTAGAGCGGCGAACAACATCGCTGCTGCTATCGCAATAATTTGGAGGTTTGGCTGAATGTGAGATTGCCAGAAAGTGGTCGGCTCTTGCTTTTTCTTAGCGCCGACTTCATTCAAACTGAAGCCCGTTTTTTGAACGGCTGTTTCAATGGTTTCAGTGAGTTCAACTTGATCGTATTTTACGACCAATTTTTCTGTCGCAAACAGCACCTTGGCTTCAACGACACCGGGAATCGCTGATACGGCTTTTTCTACTTTTCGCGCGCAGGCTGGGCAATCCATACCTGAGACGAGCCAACTTTGAGTGAGCTTACTTTGAAGTTCGACAACTGAGGACAGCCGGTCCTCTTCTCCACTGTCTGAACCACAACAACTCTCTCCACCAGCCGAAGACTCCGTCGTTGCACAGCACGAAGATGAGGGCGTAGAAGCAGCAGTGATACTGGTAATTTTTGGGCTACCGCAGCTTGAAGCCGCTGGTTGATTTTGAATATCCACTTTGGTTGAGCGGCACGCGGCATGTTTTGCACACATAATAAATTCTCCTTAATACTCGACTGCTGAAGGGGCTGTCTAGTTGAGATAGACCAAATACCCCCCTCAGTTCACCTGAAGTATAAACCTTGGAGCCATCTCCAAGGTCAAGGAGAAGTTGCAATTAAATAAGAAGAAAGCTCACTAAGGTTTGGCGTCTTTGAGCTCTTCTCTATTTGCCGAGACATCATCGATCAATACCGCGTCATGTGAACAGAATGGTTGCGTGTTAAGACTTACGATTGACACATCTTCTTGCTCAACCTCGACTTCAGAGCCTTTCATCAACTCTGCTATATGGAAGCGCAATACGAGTATGCCGAGCACACCAAACAAGACATTACCTAATGCTTGGCCATAAAGAACACCAAGGGCACCGAACCAGTGTGAACCAAGATAAACGAATGGCAAGGTTCCAAGTGTGGCTTTACCCAGATTTAGAGCGGTAGAGTAAAGAGGCTTACCCAAATTGTTGAACGAAGTATTGGCGACAAACAGCGCACCATTAAAGGTAAATGTGATGGCAACATAGCTACAGAAAGCGGCAACAATGATTGCAGCATCGCCTTGTAGGCTAAACATCAAAATCACAAAGTCCTGTAAGAAGTAAAGCAAGATACAAACCGCTAACGTGTATGCCGTTGTCACTAATAAAGAGTTATTGAGCGTTTCTTTAACTCTATCCATGCGCTCAGCACCAAAATTCTGCCCAATAATAGGACCGACAGCGCCCGATAACGCAAAAATCACCGCGAAACAAACCGGAGTTAGACGACCAATCACCGCAAACCCAGCGACAAAGTCTTCACCGTATTGCGCGATGCCCGTTGTCACGATCGCATTGCCTATTGGCGTCGCGGTATTGGTGATAATGGCTGGCAAGGCAATCGCAAGAATTGGGCGTAGATTGAAGCGCCAATGAGCAATTGATGGCTTCGCGACTAAGTCGTGGCTACGAATAAGCGGATAAAGAGAGAAATAAAGCACGGTGAAACGAGCAATAACCGAGGCTAAAGCTGCCCCTTCAATGTTCCAACCGAACCCAAAGATAAATAGTGGGTCAAGAATCGCATTGACGATACCACCCGACAATGTCGCCCACATCGAGCGCTTAGCATCTCCGGCAGCTCTCAGCCCAGCACCAGCAGCCATCGCCAGAGCTAAAAATGGGCCACTAGGAAGCAGAATCTGCAAGTACGCTTGCGCTCTTTCTGCCGCCAACCCCTGTGCACCTATCGCACTCAACAATTCAGGGATATGAACATACATTGTCGCCGTTACGACCGAACTGATCACAAAAGCCGTCATCATAATGCTGACACTCAGCTGTTTAGCGTGGTCTCGGTCTTTAGCTCCAATGGCTTTAGAAACCAATGCTCCCATTGCAATCGAGGTACCGATTGAAACTGAGGTTGAAAAGAACGTTAATGTCCCAGCAAAACCAACAGCCGCGGCCAACTCAACCTGACCCAACATACTAATAAACAGCATATCGAGAAGATCGACCACAAACAGAGCCATCAAACCAACAGATCCAGCACCAGACATCACTAAGATATGGCGCATTGTTGAACCTTCGACAAACTTGGCCGTTTGATTTGTCATGAATCGTCTCCGTTTATGAAAAGGTAGCAGCAGTGAGAACGCTACAAACAACAAAAGGCGCCAGTGCGCCTTTTGTTAATTTAGATTAATCGGTAAGAATAATCATTTCGAACAAGGAATTATACAGGATGTTGGAAGCAATCATCTAAGTTTTTACCAATTGCTCTCAATACATCAGTACGCGTTATCATACCAACGAGTCTGTCATTATCGATGACTGGGTATGCTTTTGGCTTACCCACTTTCATTAAGTCTGCCAATTCAATAATCGAAAGTTCTGGAGATACCGACAGCACCTCAGGATGCATGCAATCACCCACCGTGTGTGTGTCTTGGCAGAAGTAACTCACCTTAACCAATTTCTCTAACAAATCCTGTTCTGAAAGGAAGCCAATCACCTTCTCACTTTCATCAATCACGGGACCACCCATGTGGTGACTGCGCATTACTTTGTCTAGCGCGAGACTTAACGGCATATCAGGAGTGAACGTCACAACCTGCAGCGTCATGTAATCTTTCACTTTAATCGAATTCATCGCTTTCTCCCTAAAAACTCTTAGCCAGGTCTTATCTTGTACCTATATGTTAATTGTTGTCTAAAATCTTGATTTTACTAAATGGATTTCAACAATTTTATTGATAGGCAAAACCTAATTTCGAAGAAACGTGAGGTGGAATAAGGGCTGAAGCGCATAAAAATAGATGTAATAAACGTCAGACAACTCCTTACAAGCCATTACTTTTTGATACTTTTTTGTAATTTTAGATCCTGTAATCTTGCCCCTACATCAATTTTCAGCCAGTAAAAGACATATGCAGCACCATCAAGCCCTTTATGCTTTTGTGTACTCAGACAAAGACGGCATCGATAAAACCCTCGTTGGCCGCTTCAATGAGAAAGAGTGCCCACTGATTTCAGATTGCAGTGAAGAGATCACCCGCATGTCCTATGCAGCGGTCGAAATCGCGGCCAAGCGGGAGTTGAAGATTAAGCTCGTAAAGTATCAAAAAGAGCATGAAATTGACTTTAGCCGATTCGTAAAACCTTAAGCTGACGTTTATACCAACCGAAATAACTCATTGTTCACATTAAGGGTTAAAAGGCTCAATACCTTTTTCCATAAACGGCAGGTACAAAAAAGGCCAGCACTGCTGGCCTAGTCATGAGTTGTTACTTTCGGCAATACGCTTCCCAAAGCTCAGAAGCACGCTTATACGCTTCAGGTTTATCATGAGTTTCAGCAAACAACACGGCCGTCATGGTGTCGACTACGCTGTTGGCCATCATCTCCATTTCATCTTCTGGCGTACCAAACACACAGCTATCTGGTAGCGATAGTCCTTCATGCATACTGCCTTCCCAATAAAACGACTCCACCTTCTCGGGAGAACTCAACCAAACCGTTTGGCTCACCTTAGGGTTATATTCCGACTCACCGTTCTGGCCTTTAAATGAGATGACCGAGTGCGATTTATTACCAATGACATGCTCAACTTCCGCGTGTAACTGAGGGAAGCCTGGGTGAAAACTGCCACGGACACCTAATCGACCACCACCTGGGTTAAGTGCGCGAACCACGGTATTGATTGGCGTGCGCAAACCGTAACGATGCTTCCAACCAATCATGGTTTGAGCTTCAGGTGCAAAGTTTGCTAGAGGAAGATAGGCTATGCCCTCTTTATCTAGAATCTCTTTGGCATGCTCTGGGTTATTCGCACTTTGCACATTCACATCTTGAAGGTGTGTTTCTACATGTGTTCGACCACTCGGTTTATCCATATAGCCGTGCATTAAAATCTTGTAACCACTATCAGCTAAGATTCTCGCTGCCAGTAAGTTCCATGGCTTACCGCTGCTCGAATCGTTGCGTTTACCGGCATAGCAAGGCCAATCAATGTCCGCGCCTAAATCCGGATCTCGAGATTGAAATGCTTTCACAAAACCGGCAATCTCTTCGTTCGTCTCATTCTGCACGCGAATTAGCATCAGTAGCATCGCCATCTGGTCATCTCCAACTTGACCACTCAAATACTCATCCATGATGCGATAGGCCTGTTCAAACGTAAGAGGTTTACGACCTCTCTCTCCTCGTCCGACAGTACGAATACATTCTAAAATACTACTCATTGATGTCTAATTCTCTTCTCTCTAAATCAAAGCCTTTATCGATTCTATGCTACCCAGACAACCAAGCAAAGGGATTAAGCACAATCCCGCATACTAAAGGTAAACTAGTTAGTGTAAAATAATGGAATACCGTGCTAATTTTAGATTGAGTTGTACTTATCATGACCGTTAAAAAAACACTAAGCCAAAAGAAACGCGAAGCCATTGTTGAGGCCGCGATTGCTGAGTTTACCGAGCACGGCTACAAATCCACCAGCATGGATAAAATATCAGCAAGAGCCGAAGTGTCAAAGCGTACTGTTTATAATCACTTTGCCAGCAAAGAGCTATTGTTGGAGGAAATTCTCGATAGTATTTGGGCGAAAACCCTAGCAGCCACTCACTTCCCTTATCAGCAAAAATTGCCATTAGCTGAGCAACTCACCACGATTGCCAATCAAGAGCTTGACCTACTTGAGTCTCAAGGGTTCATTGACCTTTCCAGAGTCCTATTTTCAGAGTATTTCCACAACAAAGAGCTCGCAGCGCAAGCAATGGACAAATACTCTCAAGCCGAAAGTGGTCTGACGGTGTGGATAAAAGCTGCATTGGCTGACGAGCGTCTAATTGAGCTTGACCCACACTTTGCCTCGACACAATTTATCGCACTGCTTAAGTCATTCGCATTTTGGCCGCAAATCATTGGTCATGCACCGTCTCCAGATACAACTCAACGCAATCATATTATTGAGTCGAGCGTGCAAATGTTCTTAAAACAGTACCAACGTTAATCTTACAAACGCAGAGTTCAACGCCAGTATCACTGCTGGCGGTTCTGCATTGTTGACGTATACTTCCACGCATCATTTATCTAGCAACACGAATACAACGAGTAAATCTATGATCATTTTGACGACAAACTTTGGTGACATCGAGATAGAACTGAACTTTGATAAAGCACCTGTTACTTCAAAGAACTTTTTAAAGTACTGCGAAGACGGCTTTTATGAAGGTACAACTTTTCACCGAGTGATCGAGGGCTTTATGATCCAAGGTGGTGGTCACACGATTGATATGACAGAAAAACCAACACGTGCACCCATCGTCAACGAAGCAAATCGCGGTTTAAAAAACGTTATCGGCTCTATCGCTATGGCGCGAACTGATGCACCTCACTCGGCAACGGCTCAGTTCTTTATCAATCTCGATGACAACGACTTCCTAGATCATACTGCGACCACCAATGCTGGTTGGGGCTATGCTGTATTCGGTAAAGTAACGGCTGGTATGGACGTGGTTGAAAAGATTGGTGTTGCACCAACCACCACACGTTGGGGCCATGAAGATGTACCGTGCGAAGACATTGTTATCTCAAAGGTTACCATTAAAAAGTAGTCAACCTAGATACAACTCCAAACGATTCAAGTTAGGCTAACCTCGCCCTAAGCGGTGCGTAGATTATCTTTATGTGCCGCTCATTCAACCTATTGACTGCTAATCAATCTCTTGATTGCTGTTCAATCGCCTTACCAATATTCAACGAGCTGCACCAGCTACCTTATTCTATACAAACCCACTCATTTAACCTGTCATTAACAGCTATTATTAGGTAGACCGTACGTGATATTATTAGACGCAGATAAATCACGAACTCTTTTACACTGGACGTAATACAAATAATGACTCGAACTTCTCTTTGGGCAACGACCCTTCTCTCTTCAACTGCTTGCATCAGTAGTTTCGCTTTCGAAGTGGATACCCGAGAGTCAAACGAGCCAATTGTCGACGACCAGTTTCGCGTTATTGCCATCCCCTTTTACGATCCCAGTGTCGATACCGGTATCTCTATCGTACCTATCTATAATTTCTATGCCGAAGGCGAGTCAAAAAACGCATCCACCCTCTCTGCAACGTTGACCTACACCTTAAATGACAGCTACTACATCAAGGGCAATGCTGATCTGTTGCTAAGTGGTGATTCGATACGTTTCTCAGGAGAAATGGGCTATTCGAGTACCAATATCACCTTGGTCGACCTTGTGGATACCAACCACCAAGAGTACTCATTTGACGGTGATTTTTACTTTAAAGTATTTGATAACATCTACTTCGGTTTGGGTCTTGACTACTCAAGCGCACGTTATTTAGCAGATACTCCAAAAGATAAATTGCTATTAAAGCTGACTGGGTTTAGTGACGAGTACGAGCCAGACGTTGGCGCGAAAGTGTCGTTCTTATGGGATGAGCGTGAACACTACTACTACCCTTACCATGGCTTTCTATTTGAGCTAACTTTCCAAAACCACGGAGCTTGGTTAGGTAATGATGACGAAGAGACCTACTCGTCGATATTTTCAGATTATCGTTATTTCCATAGCCTCACCCATAACGATAACCATATTATTGCCAGTCGATGGGTTGCGCGTTATCTATTAGATGCCGAGCAAGCACCTAGCAGCGCATACAGCACTTATGGCCGCCAAGGTAGAGATGTACAACGTGGGTTTGTCGCTGGCGACCACATAGCCTCACACATGACCAACCTTGAACTGGAGTATCGATACTCTATCAATGGTTCCAGTATTAACTTTCTCAACAATGTCGCGGTTGTTGGGTTAGCAGGTGTCGGTAAGGTGTTTGGCGAACGCTTAAACCCAACCGACCCATTTCACAGCTTCAATGACAGTGATTTACTCTCTATGGTCGGCCTTGGTTTACGCTACCGCCTAATGCGCCAAGAGCGAATCAATGTTCGAATGGATTTCACATACAACAATGAAAATGAGGTTTTGGCTTATTTCAGCCTAGGTGAGAACATATAGATTCTAAACCTTTACTCGATTCAAACATCAAAACGCCCAACAGTGAACACTCTTGGGCGTTGATGATTTACCAACGAGAGCGATAGCTTCGATGACATGCTCGACAGGTTCCATTGGCTTTATCTAACCCACTTTCCGCACCAGAGATGTTCTGTTCTAAACTCGCCTGTAGCAGCTCTTGGTAACCTTCGTTCATCTCAAGCAGCAAACGTTCAAATTTTACTGGCTTGCTCCAGATATCTTTCTTGGCTTTACCGCCTTCGCTTCCTTTATCAAAACTCACCATCAGTATGTCACTTTGCGTAACCAAAGCTCGACTGGCTTCTTGCAGTTGTGCCCAGTCTGGATTGCTCTTTCTCAACATTGAACTGACCTCATCGCTCGTTTCTTCTATGGATTGAAACGCTTGTTGGCGAGCTTCAATCGGGTCACCGACTTCCAACGAAGCCTTTGCCGTCACGGGAGCCCCGATTGCGAACACGGCTAAAAGCAAGGCTGATAAAGATACCTCACGCAAGCAAAGTCTCACACGAGAATACATTTTTTTCGCGCTAGGTACAGGTTTGTCAGTATTCAAGAACTGAGAAACACAAATAGGTGTAAAGAAATTCAAAGGGATATTGGTCAGTTTTTTCATTATTCACTCTCTTTCAATCAAAGGTCATCAACTCAACGCCATTTAATTTACACAGCAACAGTTGCAATTGCAACTATTGCTGTGTAAATTAAATTAAACCTAGTTACTTTGGAATGACATTATGAAGATTTGGGACTTACCTACTCGCCTATATCATTGGCTACAGGCGGCTCTATTTGTTGGACTCGCTGCATCTGGCTTCAATGGAAAAGGGCCACATATCTATCTAGGCCTAGCCTTATTCGCGCTGTTGCTTTGGCGTATTGTTTGGGGCGTTGTAGGAAGTGACACCAGTCGTTTTGCTCAATTTATCTCTTCGCCAAAAACGATCCTTCGATACCTTTCGGGTAAAGGATCTAACCGACATGGTCATAACCCTATTGGAGCGTGGATGGTGTTCGCGATGATCGGCACCTTAACGATTCAGTGTTTAAGCGGCATTATCATTGCGGGTTTACTAGATAACCTGCTTGGACAAATATTAACGGATGACCTGTTCGACATCATGGTGACGATTCATGTAATTGCAGCAAGGGCTTTAGTGGCGTTTGTGGTTCTTCACCTACTTGCTATCGTTATCTACAAATTGCGCTCAAAGCCATTAGTTTGGGCGATGATCAGCGGACGAAAAGCGATGAATTCAGGTGATGTGCAAACCAACCCTGATGATGTTTTGCACTTTGCCTCGAATACAAAAGCTTTTATCGTGCTAATTGCAGCGGTATTAGTTACGATGACAATAGTTGTAGTATCACTATTCTAGATAGGTATTCGATAATGTCTGAGACGTTTGATAGACAAAAAAGTTTTGGTTGGATGATCAATGTTCTAGCCCTTAATGCCGGCAAAGACTTTGATAAAGAGTTAAAAAAACACGGCTTAACCATCGCTCTATGGCCAACTCTTATGTGCTTGTGGGAAGAAGAAGGGATCACACAAAGAGATATTGCCGCAAAGTCGAAAGTAGAAAACTCGACCACTACTCGAACTTTGGACAAACTGGAAAAATTACAACTCGTTGAACGAAGAGTCGACCCAGACAGTCGTCGCTCGTTTCGAATTTACCTGACAAAGAAAGGGAAAGCCCTAGAGGAAAAACTGATTCCAATCCCAATTAGTATCAATAATAAATACTTAAATTTGCTGGAAGAAGACGAACAACAAGAGATGATCCGATTGCTTCAAAAGATGGTTCGCTCAATGTAAGCAATGAGGCTAAAGCTAGATACTCATCCATTGATAAGTATCTAGCCTTTTCTCGACAAACGAATATAACAAAACAGTGCCCCAATAATCACCGCTCCGCCAATAAGCTTTTGCAGCTCAACTGTCTCACCAAGCATTGTCACACTTAAGATCAGCGTCCAAACAGGCTCCAGAATCATAATTAGAGCTCCTACTTCCATATTCACGGAGTGCTGCCCTACCGTTTGCAACAAGTAACGAATCGCTGTCGCAACCACCGCCGACACTGTAAACCAGAGTATCAATGAACTCGTAATCTCAAAATCTGGTTGGCCAGTCGCTCCGGCAAAGATCATCCCGCTAATGCCAACCATAAAGAGTTGGATACAGATAGAAGCAATCGGCTTCACATTGTTGGTCACACGTTTGTTCATAACAAAATGCAGTGACAACATAATGGAAGCGAGTAGAAAGTAGACCTGACTCTCTTCAAACACCCAACCATTGGTTAACGTCAGCAATAACATCCCGATGATCGAGATAGGAAACGACAACCAGAACGCGCGATTTGGTTTCACGCGGAAAATCAGCCACGAGACAAACGGCGCAATGATCATTGCTAGGCTGGTAATAAACGCCCCTTCAGACAAGCTATCCGTAATCGAAACTGCATATACCCATACCTGAAGTGAGCCAGATAAAATCAGACCGACACCTGCAATTCCAAACAACTGCGACCAGCTTAATTGACGAATCAGACGAAAACAGAACGGAAGAAGAATCAAGCTCGCGATAAAAAAGCGCACACCGATGAACAGAGGGCCCGGCATCTCCAATACCACCAACTTTGACGCAATCCACCCGACAGCGGCCAATAACGTTGCGCCTAATAGATAAACCTCACCACCGAGTGCTTTTAGCTTCATGAATCCTAACCCTAGAGCGTGCTCAACCTGATAATCACCTGAGCATGAACAAAAAAAGCAACCCCGCGTAAGCAAGGTTGCTAATTTACAACGTACAACAGTATAAACCGTCTTTATGACTTAGGCAGTATATTCTGGGTAATCGGTTAGACCTTTTTCAGCACCGCCAAACAGTGTATTTGGATCGTGCGCAGCCAATGGGTAACCGTTTTGGATACGCGCTGGTAAATCTGGGTTCGCCACAAATGGGCGACCAAAACCGATCATGTCCGCTGTACCTTCTGCCACAGCTTCTTCACCACGATCGCTGTCGTAACGACCAGCCCAAATCAACACACCTTGGTACGCTTCACGAACTGCTTTTTTAAATGCTTTCGGTGTTTCTGGTGCATCATCCCAATCAACTTCAGCGATGTGCAAGTAAACAATCTTGTAGAGGTTGAGTAGCGCTGCCGCTGCTGTGTAAGTCTCTACTGGTGTTGCATCAACCGTACCATTCAATGATGTGAATGGTGCAAGGCGAACACCAACACGATCAGCACCAATGGCATCAACCATAGCTTCAACCACTTCCCCTAGAAAACGCAGACGATTTTCAATTGAACCACCGTATTCATCTGTGCGGTTATTCGCTTCAGAATCGATGAACTGGTTGACTAAGTAGCCGTTTGCAGCGTGAAGTTCGATGCCATCAAAACCTGCTTCAATCGCGTTGAGTGCCGCTTGACGGTACTGTTCGATAACCATTTTGATGTCATCTTTGGTCATTTCACGTGGCTCAACCACCTCAACAAAGCCCGGTTCGTCAGTACCGTTATCGATGAATACTTTTACATTTTCTGCTTTCAATGCAGATGACGAAATTGGCTGTTCACCACCAATGTTATCTGGGTGCGTCACACGACCAACGTGCCATAATTGTGCGAAGATTTTACCGTTCTTCTCATGTACAGCATCTGTTACTTTTTTCCAGCCAGCGATTTGCTCTTGAGTATAAATACCCGGAGTCCATGCGTAGCCTTGGCCCATTGGCGAGATCTGAGTGCCTTCAGCGATAATAAGGCCAGCAGAAGCACGCTGAGCGTAATATTCAGCCATCATCTCATTTGCGATATTACCCGGTTGTGTAGCACGAGAGCGTGTCATTGGAGGCATCACAATACGGTTTGCTAGAGTCAATGAACCTAATTGAATTGGTTGAAATAGTGCGTCTTTCATTTTTCTGCCCTTATTATTTTTCTAGCTGAATCAGTTCGATAGCGTAGCCATCAGGATCTTTTACAAACGCGATGTGCGTTGTACCACCGAGAACAGGGCCCGGCTCACGAGAAACATTGCCACCCAGCGCTTTAATGTCAGCACATGCCGAGTAGATGTCCTCTACACCTAGTGCTAAGTGACCAAAAGCGTTACCCATTTCGTATTCGTTGGTGTCCCAGTTGTAAGTCAGTTCGATTGTCGTACCACCTTGCTCATAACCAACAAACACAAGAGTGTATCGATATTCCTTATTTTCGTGACGCTCTAACTCTTTCATGCCCAACACCTTAGTGTAGAACTCAATCGATTTTTCTAAGTCAGCGACGCGAATCATAGTGTGTAGGAACTTCATAATTTCACCTTATTGGGTACCGATCAGCGGTTAAAAATACTGTGTGGTCCACTGCTCTTGCATTGGCCATTTGTTGAGGTGAATCTTATCCAGTTAGCTCACGGACGTGAAATTATCATTAGTTCTCAATCTAATAATTTTTTGTTATCGAATCGATGCACGTGAATAATGAACGGAAGAACGTAGAGTGAAGCCCATCGCACCGTTGGCGGTGGGCTCAATGATAATTAGATGGCTACCAATAACAGACAGCTTTACTAGAAATGCAGGATCTTATCTTTATGTACGTCAGACATTTTTTGAGACGTACTAAGCACCTGTTCCCTAAACCAACGATGTGCTGGGTCAGCGTTGTTGCGTTTCAACCAGATGAGATGATGGGCAATAGGGTCAAAATCAAATGGAGGCTCATGAACTTGTAACTTCAACTGTTCTTGGAATTGCAGCGCCATTGAGGTAGGTAAAGCGGCAATACAATCTGACTGGCTGACCAATAAAATAATACTGAATAAGGATCGAGCTCGAAAAACGATCTCTCTTTTGGACAAGTCCAAAGAGGTGTAATGATTCAAACTCCTCACTTTACGACGCTTTCGCTCTAAGACCGCATGTTTCTCTTGCATAAACTGCTCTAGTGACAAACTGCCTTGAATCCTTGGATGTTCCTCACGACAGACAATCACAAAGTCACTCTCCATGATGAGAGCACTCTCTATACTGGGATGCTCCGGAACCAAAATATCGATCATCGCATCGTATTTATTGGTCAACAGGTCCTCATAAACTCGCTCATCACTATCGTCTTGATCAAACACATCCAATCTCAGGTTTTTATTAGGTTGCGCAGCAAAATGATCAAGTAGTATCCACTGTATATGTTCTGGACTAGAAAGAAGAAATTTACGATGTGAACTGAGTGGCTCAAACTCAGACATGGAACTGAATACGCTATTCAACTGTTCGATCGGCGCCTTAATTTGTTGATAGAGCATTAACGAATAAGACGTAGGCACGACACCACGCCCTTTGCGAACAAACAGTTCTTGACCTACCTCTTTTTTAAGGCGGCTCAACGATGTGCTGATGGTTGATTGATTGGTACTAAGCTGACTCGCTGCCTTACTCAAACTGCCCTGTTCCATCACCGCTGAAAACACAGCTAACAGATTGAAATTTGGAATGTCGTTACTCATAGCTCATCCTTAGTATCATACTATGCTCACCATAGTATCGTATTTACGATATTACAATCACAATGATAGCACTAATGAGTGCACCACATATCCTCAAGTCGGCTAATGAACACGGTTGATTAAGCTCAACTTTCGGCAAGCTTTATCCCTATCTTAGTCGCCATTAACATTGTGGCAATTGGCTTTCTTGATTGTAATAATGTTTATAAATACGAGGAATAAACAGGGCTCAATGGGCTCCCAAATTCTCCGCTTCTTTGATCTCAAATAACCTATTGTAAAAAGATCAGTAAGCCGAGTTGATCGCTTTCAAATTAATTCAACTCCACTATTAGAGCCCCTACAGATCCATCGTAATTACGATATTACTAAATCGTAATTCTTCGTAGATCCGCTCAAATAGTCTTCTTATTATCCTTCTAACAAATTAATCCGACCACGAAACAAAATACAAATAAATGCATCAAGGCACGGAATCGCCACATTAACGTTATGTACATTGTTTTCTATTTCTAAGCGTGGCGATTTAGCACGGCTTGTTTGTTCGGGGATAACTCCCCAATGTACTGAGAATTCGTTGCTTAGATTCAACAATGCCACTTTCGACAACGCCTTTTGGTCACCTATTCAGCTTCATTAGCTGTGTAATAACCATCAATTTGTAAAGTGCCACATGACACTCTAGGCCTGATTCTCACTTGTTAGATTAATAGGTAGAGATATGAAATTCCTAAAAATTGTATTGCAGAAGATCTTCGCCATCGTCATGGTGCTAGTGAAATTCTGTCTATTTATGGTCGTCATGGTGGCGGGTGCATGGGCTCTCGCTCCATTAGGCAAGATTCACTCAAAAGACATCGACCTCACTCAGTTCAACAACCATCCAAATGAGATGATGATGAACTTCTTCCAATCAGAATACTTCTCTGGCTACCTATTTGCCGTCACCTTGGCTGTCACACTAGCGGCTATCTACGGTTTATGGCAATTGCACGAACTCGGCGTTCATAAAGCAAAAGAGCACAAAAGTGCCCATGTACAGATCGTATTCGCTCTCTCACTCTGTGGCCTATTTATCAGCAAAACTTTCTGGGTTATCGCACTGGTTATTGCGCTGGCGAATTGGAAACACATTGGTCAATCACTCAGTGACGTGATTCGCCGTGGTATCCAACCAATCACGCCTACGACACCACCAAGCCAAACCAACAGTGAAAACTCCCCTCGTACAGAAAAAGAGGCAGCATAATGAAAGAGATGATGATTCCATACATCCTGATTGTATGGTCGCTATTTGCCACAGGCGCACTCAAGAAAACCATTAAGAACTACACATGGGCCGCGATTGGTGGTGTGCTGATTCTTGCAGTACTGGCGGTTATTTCACGCCTTTGGGCACCGGTTGATCTCACTAACTCAACCACAGTGAAAGCACCTCACGCAGTCATGTCTCCAGTGTTTGGCCAGCAGATCGACAAGATCATGGTTGATCACAACCAACATGTGAAAAAAGGCGATGTGCTATACACCCTTGTAGATATCAATTCGGCAGCCGACAAAGCCAAGATTGAGTCTTCAATTGTGCAGAAAGAAGAGCAGATTAAACAAATGACGCGCGATATTAACCGCGCCGACACATCACCAGAGATCTTCAACGCTCGTGATGTTGAGAAATACAATTCAGACCTACGTGTGATGAACTCCGAGCTTGCGTCACTAAAAGCTGATTTGCAGAAAGTGAACTGGGCTCAAGAGAAGAAGACCATTACCGCAGAATTTGACGGCCAAGTCTCTATCGTCAACATTGCTGAAGGCTCAGTCATGGGTAACATGCACCTTTACAATACCAGTAAAAAGTTCTTAGAGATGCGTGTTTCTGACCAAACCTACGGTTACGTTCAAGAGGGTGATTTTGCAGAGTTCTATGTCGACGCATACCCAGGTCACGTCTTCCGCGCTAAGGTACACAGTTTTAACGCTGGCACAGGTGAAGCAGGTATTTCACCATTCCAAGGCCCGCAAAGTGTTGGTCAGCACGTTGTTCGCAACGGCAACGGTTTAGGCCGTACTGTGGTTCTAGAAATCATCGAACCGGAAGGCTACAACATTCCAATCGGTGCAACTGGCGCAGCATGGATCTCTGCTGAAAAGCCACATCCATTCTGGGGATTCATTGACGTCATCGGCGCAGCAACCGTTCGCCTACAATCGTACAAGTCGTACTTAGGTGCGTGGTAAAAGGCGCTTGGTAAATAAACATCTGAAGAGTTAGATTTAGCGCTAGATTAGATTAAAAAGGTGAGGCTCTTGAGCCTCACCTTTCTTTTTCTTTCCCGAATATTTCTATCTAATGGAACAGATTAGTGCGCTAGCGCTGTTGAGGTGTGTAGACCCTTTTTGCGTGTCATTAGGTGGAACACCACTGGTACAAAATAGAAAGAGATCAGGGTGGTCAATACCGTACCGCCAACAATTGCCACCGCAAACGGAGGCCAGAAACCACCGCCAGCAATGATCAGTGGCATAAAGCCTCCCACCGTTGTAATGGTGGTTGAGCTAATATGACGAGTACATGACATTACTGCATTCACTACTGCGTCTACACTGCCGGAAGACGCTTCTTGATCTAATTTCAGTTCGGTCAAAATCACTATCGCAGCGTTAATGGCAAGGCCTGCAATCCCCAACATCGCGATGATTACGGTAAAACCAAACGGATACCCGAATATCCAAACCGAGAGCAATCCAAGTCCACCAGCAAGCGCAGCGACCATAAAGATAATGGTACTCAGCCTAAACGAGTTGAACGACATCACGACCACCAACACCATCAAGACCACCACCACTGCGACATTAGAGATCAAACTATTCACTGAGTGGTCACGCTCCGCAGATTCGCCACCGAAATCAATGGTGTATCCCGATGGAATGTCATAGCTCTCTAAACGCTTTTGAAATTCGTTAAGCACAGTCTGCGGCAATACACCCGCTTCAATATAGCCTTCAATCGTATTCACTCTCTGACCGTTACGACGAGTAATCGCGCCACGGCTGGTGGTAAGCTCTAGCTCAGCCAAAGTCGAGACATTGATACCTGTTGAGTAGATTTCCGAATTAATCGGCAAACGGATATTACTCAGGTGCGTTAAATCTTCACGCGCATCATCAGCGACACGAACACGGATTGGGACCGATTCACTGCCTTCAATCACTGAACCACTTTCGCGACCAGTGAGTGTGGTTTGAAGAAGCCCTGCGAACTGATTCAATGAAATGCCATTAAGCTTAGCGGTGTCTTCATCGACCTTAAGCCAAACTTTAGGTGTACCCGGTTGCAGTGTTTCACGAGTATGCGTCACGTGCGGAATGCCCGCTAAGATTAGGCGAATATCCTCACCAATTGCTTTTAAGGTATCGAGGTTCTCTCCATAGACACGCAGCTCAACAGGAGCCGTAAACGGAGGACCTTGGTTCAATTTTCGCACCAGAATTTGAGCTTCAGGCACCTCTTTGTCCAAGACCTTTTGCAGCTCAGGTATCAAAGCGTTTGCCTGTACGAAGTCTCCGGTCTTCACCATCGCTTGCGAGAAGTAAGGTGCGTTATTTTGTCTTGCTTGAAGGTTGTAGTAAAACGATGGGAAATTCGCACCAACAAGCCAATCGATCCGCTCTACCTCAGAGTAGCGATGGATGATTTCATCAATTCGCTCAGAGGTTTGCTTGGTCGCATAAACACTCGCTTGTGGCGGCATATACACCTGAATCTCGAACATATCGCGATCGGAAGGTGGGAAAAACTGCTCAGTCAGTTGCGACATACTCCAGTAGCCGGTAAACGGCACCAGTAAGACCAACACAATAGTGATGATGGGGTGCGTAATACCAAACCGGACGGATGCAGAGAACCAACGAGTTAATGCAGGAATGCGAAGCCCTGTCATATACCAATGATGTTGTCCCTGTTTATCAACGTCACTCAATTGTTTCGGCAGCAGTCGAGTCGCCAAACCGGCAATCAGTGTATGGGAGATGACATACGAGCCAATCAATGAGAACGACACCGTAATTGCAATACCACCCACAAATTCACCAGACGCCCCCGGCATCAAAATAATCGGTGCAAACGCCAGCACTGTGGTGAGTGTTGAGCCTAGTAGTGGCACCCACAGGTGCTTCAGGGCGTTCATGGTCGCTTCAGCTCGATGTTGACCTTTGAGTCGATACGCTTGAATGGTATCCACCATCACCACCGCGTTATCCACCATGATCCCCAGCGCTACAATCAAGCCAGTTACCGACATTTGGTTAATAGGCACACCCGTCATTTTCATGATCGAGAGAGTGAGCAAAGACGTTAAAGGCAGCGAGATAGCGACCAAGATTGCAGCACGAACACCAAGGGTGACAAACAGAACAATCAAGATGAGAACAAAACCGATCAACAAGCTTTCGCCCAAATCGTTTAGACGTGTCTCTGTATAACCTTGCTGATTAAAGAGCACGTTAACGTGAACATTGCTCGGCAGCTCTTGCTCAAACTTTTCAATCACTGCATTGGCACGGGATGTCCAGTTATCGACCCTCAGATCAGGGTGCATTCGCGCGGCAACAATCACACCTGGTTCACCGTCGATAATGGCGATCTGATCTTGCGGCGTTTTTTCACCTCGTGACACCGAGGCAATATCTTCAAGGCGAACGATATGGCCATTGGCATCGGTCGCAATCGGCACTTGCTTGATACGCTCAATAGAATCCAACTCAGATTCAATTTCCAACCCAAATCGAGAATAGGAACTCACCAATTCGCCGGCAGAGTTCTTAGCGTCAGCGCCTTCTAGTGATTCAGCAATATTGGCACTTGAGCGACCTAACGCTGCAGCATCTGCAGTGCGCAAGTTAATCTGAATCTCTTCTTGTGGCATACCATATTCATCAACGAACTCAGTGCCCGATAAGGTTCTAAGACGCTTGGCAAGCTCTTTAGCGTAACGCCCAAGAGTTAAGCGGTCTGGCTCTCCTGCCCCAGTCCAAGTTAATGCAGTAATAGTGGTAAACGCATAGGTATGGTCACTATCCAAATCCGGTGACTGTGCACCAGCTGGAAGAAGCGGTTCAACATCAGACAGCTTGTCTCGAGCTTGTGACCAAACTGGCTCAGGCTCTGTAATGGTATCGTCTAGCTCAAGTGTCACAATCGACACATTCGGGCGAGAGGTTGAGCTGACTAGCTTAACTTCACTAAGCTCACGCAGCTTGTTCTCGATGACCTCGGTCACTAAGGTTTCGACTCTCTCTGCACTTGCCCCAGGAAAGCTGGTGGTGATGTTAGCGTAGCGGTTGATGATGACCGGATCTTCTGCGCGCGGCAATGTCATGAAAGCGGAGATACCGCTCACCATCAACAACGCCGTCATTAAGATAAGCAGTCGCGTATTAGAAATCGTCTCGATGATCTTCATGGGCAACCTACTTAGACGCCAGTTGAAGAGGGCTCACGGTTTGTCCCGGAACCAAACGATGCAGACCACTTGCGATGACCTGTTCACCTTCGCTAATCGCACCGGTTACGTACGCTTGTTGATTATTGGCAAACAAGACTTGAACACTACGTCGCTCAACTTGGTTATCTTCACCAATAACAAACACATTCCAGACCCCACGCAAACCATCAATCAAACCCGTTAGTGGAATCCAAAAACCTTGGTCGTCAATGCTCTCTTCAAATTGGAGATAGGCTAATTGCCCTTCTAGCACAGAGGCTTGCTCAGGGAAAAGGTAGCGTAAACCAACACTTCGAGATTGAGTATCGACCATCGCTCCGGGATTAAGCAGACTTACATCGTACGACTCACCACCAACACGTATGTGTGGCTGTGACAAAGAGGTGACCTTTTGCATTTGGTGCGCAGGAATACCAATGAACGCCTCTTTGCCCTCAGATGCAAGTAGTGTCAGTGTCGGGTTGCCAACATTTACCACATCACCCAAAGAAACAAAACGGGTGGCAATAGTTCCAGCGTAAGGAGCAAGAATGGTCGACTTTATCAGTCGCAGATCGTTGGCTTTCAATGAAGCGTCAATGCGTAAAAGATTGGCTTGAAGCACACGTTGTTCACTGGTTAACGAGTCAATTTCCGCTTCCGCACTAAAGCCTTTTGCTTTCAACGAACGCTGACGCTTTAGGTTTGCAGCCACCAAGTTCAACTGAGCTTTTACTTCCTCAGACTGCGCCTTGAGTTGACTAAGCTCAGTCTCTAACAATTGGGTGTCTAAACGAATCAAAGGTTGGCCTTTTGTGACTCTGTCACCGACATCGACTAAGATCTCTTCAACCTTACCAGCCAGCTCAAAACCCAAGTTGGCTTGCTGCCCCGCCCTTACCACACCGACATATTCACGCTGTACCGCGTAAGAACTCGATTGAATTAAAGCCAGTGTTTCAACCGTAAGGATGGTTGGCTCAGCGGCTGGTTGTGCTTGGGTTGTTTCACCGCACCCTACAAGAAGAGTAGATAGCGCGACAGCGACTGCGCTGCTCTTCATCAATTTATACATAATACTGTTCCTGTGCAGTATGTAATTGTCCTATTTTTAGACTAACCAAACCAAACTAGACTGTCTAGTTTGGTTATGTTAAAAATAGGTTTCATCGTTATTGATTGATAAAAGCGTCACAAAAAGCATAATGCTTAACCTGTGACGAATGACGCTGCATTCTGCACGCGAAAAACTGACTAATATCGAAACAACGAGACTTCCAGACGTGACTAAAATCATTAAAAGTGAACAGAAGAGATCGCAAATTTTAACTGCAGCAAGTGAGCTTTTTTCTGAACATGGCTACAAGATCAATATGGATCAGATTGCCAAAGCCGCTAATGTATCGAAGCAGACTGTCTACTCTCATTTCAAAAACAAAGATGAGCTTTTCGAAACATGCATGCAGACCAAATGTGCCGAGCGAGAACTGAGCCCCGACGCTTTTGATATGAATGCCACGTTAGAAGATGAATTAGTGAAGTTTGGTGTGAAGTTTCAAGATTTGCTATTAGACGAGCAGTCACGACAAACCTTTCAGAATGCAGTCAGCCAATCCAGCACCCACCCAGAGATCGCGTCAATCTATTTAGAGACTGGGCCTCAAAAGACCACCAAATTACTTGCCGATTATCTGCAGGCGAAAATAGACTCGGGTGACCTAACCCTGTCGACTTCAAGTTCACCCATTATTGCAGCGCGTCAATTATTGCTGATGTTTCATGGAAAGTCCGCGTATTGGTCATTCTTCGGCCACGACAGTGGTGAGTCCGATGATGAAAGGCAGAGCTACACTCGCGAATGTGTTGCACTGTTCTTAAATGGCAACCAGACTCGCTAGCTTGTACTCAAAGCAAGCGTTAGTGGGCAACAGATTCCAACAACAGTTCGTAGAAACGTATTGCGGCAGGGCCAGTCTTCACACCTTTTGGCAATGTGAGATGAAGTGGTACATGATAACCACGACCGTTTTCAACATTGAGCACGGTGAGTTTATCGCTCCCTCTACTGTCAACAATGTGCTTCGGTAGTCTGCAGTACCCTACTCCTTGCTCAACAGCGCCAAACGCATGGTCGAAGTTGTCGACTGTGATGCGTTGACTTGATTTAAGCCAACCCACATCTTTTTTATCTGCCAGTTTCTCTGCTGAACCTAAATCTCTCACCACAATCTGTGGTAATGACGATAGCTGGTTCAGAGAGAGCGTTGACTCCTTAGCTAAAGGATGCGAACTGGCAACAACGGGTTCCATCATCGTAAAACCAAAGGCTTCCGCCGGATAGTTGGTGACTGGCAAATTGATGATGGCAACATCGGCTAACTCTTGAGTCACCATCTCCGTCGTCTTAGACAATGATGTTTCAATAACCTGAATCGAGGTGGTGTTGTTCTCTGCCACAAAAGCCGCCATTGGCCCATAGAGACGCTCAAGACAACATAGATGATCCACTGCTACCACAATTTCAGATTCGACGCCCTTGGAGAGCTGCTCACTAATAAGTTCCAGCTCCCGAGCTTGTTCTAGCATACTACTCGCCCTGCGAAGCAACGCCTTACCATCTTCCGACAAAACAGCCTTGCGACCCTCAACCCGAACCAGAGACACTCCAAGCTGATCTTCCAGTTTCCTCAATGCATAAATCAAGGTGGTGTGGCTCTTGTTCAATTGCAATGCGGCAGCTTGAATGCTCCCAGCGCGATCAATCTCAAACAGCGTTTGCCATTGGTCTAAGGTGGTTTTCAGTCTCATTGGTCTAAAATCCTGACAGTTAATGACAATATTATGAACTTTTTTGTCTAATTTTTATAGGTAATATCTATCTCAACAGGCAATCAAGCCTTCAATGTTTTGCGAAATGGCGGCTCGCCTCAACGCAATGCTTAACAACTGTTTGGAGAGATAACCATGAAACTACTACAAGTCGATTTTGGATTTAACGGCCCATTTGGTGAAGAGATGTCAAACGCCCTTGTTGATCTAGCAAAATCCATCAACAACGAGCCAGGCATGATCTGGAAAATTTGGACAGAAAGCGAAGCAGAAAAGCTCGGTGGCGGTGTCTACCTATTCGA
This sequence comes from Vibrio fortis, assembly GCF_024347475.1. Lineage (NCBI taxonomy): Bacteria > Pseudomonadati > Pseudomonadota > Gammaproteobacteria > Vibrionales > Vibrionaceae > Vibrio > Vibrio fortis. The sequence continues at coordinate 1,047,064 of NZ_AP025487.1, read as the reverse complement.
AGACCAACTGAGTGCAGAGGCTTATCTCGCCATGCACAGCGCCCGCTTAAAAGAGATGGGCGTAGCAGAGGTACGCGGCGTGATTTTTGACGTTAACCAGCCTTTAACTACGATTAATAAAGGTCCAATACACGGCTAATTGAGTTATTCATTCTTGTAATGAAAGTGTAGATATTGAAAGACAAAAGATGAGATGCACCAAATGAAAAACAAAACGTTTCTAAGCCTACATGGCATCATTTACGCAGGGTTTGCCATCGCTCTGTTCTTCCTACCAACCGTCATGTGGCCAATGTACGGTGTGGAGATCAATGATAAGTACGCTTATTTTCTGTCTCAACACACCAGTATCTTCCTCGGTGGCATTGCAGCAATAACCTGGTTGCTACGTGATATTGAAACGGGTGTGAGCGCTAAAAAGCTCATCCAAGCTTTGGTTGTAACCAATATGCTGGGTGCAATTATTACCCTATATGCCGCCTTCACTGGTATCTTTGTAGGCTTTGGTTGGAGTGACCCAGCGTTCTTTAGCTTCTTGTCGATATTGAGTATTCGACAACTGCAGTTGCAAAAATAATAAAAAGAAAGGAGAGCGCAAAACATGCGCTCTCCTTTTTCTATCTCGTCAATTTCTAATTTATCGTATCGTGGGAGACGTAGATCAACTCATCGGTGTTAAAACCACGCTCTTTCGACATCTGTTTAAACTTCTCTAATACCTCAGGTGCCACTTGTGGGGTTCTGGACAGTAACCATAAGTAATCCGTATCTGGTCCAGAGACAAACGCATATTGGTAGCCCTGTTTGTCTAACTCAAACACCACATAAGAGCCGTAAAACGGACCAAAGAACGATACTTTTAGATAACCTTGATCGCTCCCTTCAACAAAGTACGCTTTACCTTCCGCCTCTTTCCACTCGCTATTTTCAACCGAGTAACCGCGGTTAATCACCTTCACGCCACCATCATCACGTAACGAGTATTGAGCGCTAATATTACTCAACCCTCTTTCAAACGAGTGATCTAAACGAGCAACCTCGTACCATGTCCCTAGATAGCTCTCCAATTCGAATTCATTAACCGGTTTCACCGACTGCGGCATACCCAAACAGCCTCCTAAAAAGACCACCGACATCAACAGCAATAGTTTTTTCATTTCTAATCCTTTTAAAACGACATTTCTATCAAAAAGCTAATACGTTAATAATAGAAAAAGGTTCAGTGTTAGCCTATTTAATCAGTGAGTTAACCAACCATTATCTCATTGAAGTCACACATTTTATTTTATAAAAAGTGAACACCGCCCACCTCATTCACAGTGCATCTAAAACGAGCTGGACACATAAAACAGATGAATCACTCAAAACTCATCTTCGCCAGTTATTTGGAGTGGCAATCCGCTATTTTTGCCACCGACTCTGTCATCAAGGGCGCTCAAAACACCAGAAAGATCGGCGACGACTTTATTGCTACAATGAGTCTTAGATAACTGATTTATGGATAAAACTGATGGGAAGAAGGATAAAAATGGAATGAGGAATTGTCTGACTGCTCGACTACTTTCACTACTACTGCTCAGTACCGTCTTATTTGGGTGTGGTAACTTTCGAAACTTATCTCACGATATAGAAGCGATTGACGCCATTACCAACCAATACCAAGTCATTTTAAGCCAACCCGCATCAGGTTCGGCCGTAGTCATTGAGCAGATCAAAGACATTAATAAAAGTGAAGTGGATGCCTATGACGGCATCAAATACAGTGACAATATTCACCTGCATGTATCTAACCACATCCGCTATCTACTGATTTTTGAAGACACGAATCAAGATTTAACCCTACAAGCTGACGAAGCGTTCAGTGTGATTCATCTTCGCGACTACCAAGACAACTCAACCATCGAAGTGTCATTAGAAGTGAACCAAAATGAAGTTCCAAGCGCCTTTGTCGATCGCTCACTCTCCTCGTTGTTAAACATCGAGTTAGATCTGGTCGATATAGGCACAGTCGTCAGTTTGGCGGACTCGCCCTTTGACAGAAAAAATGCCAAACTCGGAATGTGGCAACCGCTCAAATTCTTGCTTGAGGATAACGCAGGGCTCTACTTTTTATCTGAATATGACCCGAACAAAATCCCCATCTTATTTGTTCATGGCATCAATGCCACCGCGATAGATTTTGCTCCACTGATTGAGAAAATTGACCAATCTAAATATCAGGTCTGGGTGTTTAACTACCCTTCAGGGTTGTCATTATCGCTAAATTCTAAAGGCTTAAATAACCTGTTACATACGGTTGTAAGCGAATACAAAAACCAACAATTGCATGTTGTTGCTCACAGTATGGGCGGGCTTATCGTCGCCAACAGTATTCACCAGTGTCGTATCGGGCATTTGTGTGACTTTGTTAGCAGCATGACCACCATCTCGTCACCATTTGGCGGCGTTGCATCAGCTAAGCAAGGGTTAGAGTACTCCCCTGTTGTTATGCCAGCCTGGGTAGATTTAAACCCAGACGGCAAATTTATCACGGACTTATTTCCTGCTAACAGTGAAACGCACATCCCACATTTCCTTGCATTTGGCTATAACTCAGGCGAGCTGTTCAATACCAAAAGCAATGATGGCGTCATTAACCTCTCAAGCCAACTGTCTCGTCCAGCTCAGCTAAATGCCGACCAAATTCGTGGTTATGATGAAGACCATCTAAGCATTTTAGATAACGATGACCTTTTTAAAGATCTATCCGACTTTTGGTTAGCAGCTGAGAACGAGAAATAGGGACGAGAGTGACAGATTTAGTGCTTATACCTAAAGGTTTTACTGTCATCAACAATCTCAATTTTGACTGGCACCGTGCCTTTGTTGACGTTACCGATTTGTGCAAATGACTTGTAAGAAAGGTCGATCACTCGGCCTTTAACGAAAGGGCCTCGGTCGTTAATTTTAACGTCAACAGACTTATTCGTTGTTGTGTTTGTCACTCTTACGACTGTTCCAAATGGCAGGGTTTTATGAGCTGCAGTATAGGCATTCATATCATAGGTTTCACCACTGGCGGTGAGTTTCCCGTGGAATTTATTTCCGTACCAAGAAGCCTCCCCAACCAGCGTATGCGATTTGGCATACTCCTTTGTTTTTGAACTGCCGACCGCCGACGTTGAAGTGCATCCGACCAGAATAACAAGAGTAATTGCGGACAAGATAATTCGTAGATTTTTCATATTTAAGGATACTGTTTTTAGTGTTGCTATTAGTTTGAGTATAGTGATTTCTCAGCCCAAACCACTGCGGATAGGGCGCCGCATGTTTTCACGAACCGCAGTAGATTCGGTCATGGGTACGAAAGGATTTATCTTTGATAAGGTTAAATATAGCCAGTGTTGAGTGCAGACCTATCCAACCGAAAACCTACCGGCACAAAAAAAGGATTGGCATTTCGACCAATCCTCTAAAACTCGCTATTCGTTTGGGGACGCTAAGCTGGTTGGTACAACATAAATGCCACGACCATAGCCAAGCTTCCACCTAAACAACGGTTAACCATCACCATCTGTTTTGGTGATTGCAATAGACGCTGCAGCATAGTGCCACAATACGCCCAAATCAACATACACAATACACCTGTCACCACCATGATGGTGGTAATCGTCACCACTTGAATCAGGTAATCAGCCTGTGTGGTGATGAACTGAGAAAATACCGTTAATGAAGCGATCCACCCTTTCGGGTTTAATACTTGAATCAAAACACCAGACATAAATCCTGAGCGATTCACCGAATCTTCTTGCTCAATCTCCATGTTGGCGATAGACCACGCCATAAACAGTAAATAAGCCGCCCCAAGGTATTTCATTACCGTGTAGATCTCTGGGTAAAGGGTAAATAGGCTCACCAAGCCAGCACTTGAACCCGCCAAGATGATGATAATGCCAAAAGCGTTACCAGAGACAAAAGGCAATGTCGCCGCAAATCCATATCGGCTTGATATCCCAAGCAATGCAATGTTTCCTGCTCCCGGTGTAATTCCAATCGATATTGAAAACAACAAGAACGCCAGCATTAATTGAGCGCTCATTCTTTCTCTCCTAGTTGATAAAACGTTAGTGGGAGAAGAGTTTACCGATTCGGGTAGGAATTAAATTGCTATATGCGCTAGTATAAAAACAAATTTGAGCAGACTTTTTCTAATAACACCATGAAAGTGAAAGAATCCACCAACGAAGTACTAGATGATACGGATATTGCCATTCTTGGACATATTCAAAAAGACGGACGCATGAGTAACAGCAAGCTCGCCGAGAAGGTCAACCTAAGCGAAACTCCTTGCTGGCGCCGTTGGAAGCGCATGGAAGAGACGGGCTATATCGATGGCTATACCGCGCAGCTCAACCGCAAAAAGCTAGGGCTGCATGTAGCCGGTTTTACCTTAGTGACACTCGGCAACCATGAGGTTGAAAACACCGAGCCTTTTGAAGAATTTGTTGCAGTAACAGACTGGATCACCATGTGTCACTGCATTGCAGGTGGAGCCGACTACATGATTCAGGTGTTGGCAAGAGATCTGGAAGAGTATTTTGAGCGAATCAGTTCAATTCGACGAGTGAAAGGTGTCAGCGCAATTCAGTCTAACATCTCAGTGAAAGAGCTAAAGAACAGCTACCAACTGCCACTGCAAGATTAGTGAGTTTGAAACTTAGAAAGCCCAGTCAGCGGTAATGCGACTGGGCTTTTTGTTGTCGTTCTTATAAGCGCATCGGTCTCACCAAGGCTTGAGACTGAGTTAGCCCCTACTCACACGGGTGTGCGAGATGAATTAGCGCCAATCCGCCCAACGAGGTTTCACGATATTTCTTATTCATGTCTTTACCTGTTTGGTACATTGTCGCAATAACCTTATCAAGCGAGATCAAAGATTTACTATTACGCTTCAAAGCCATGCGTGATGCGTTAATCGCCTTCATCGCACCCATTGCATTTCGCTCAATACACGGCACTTGTACCAAGCCACCAATTGGGTCACAAGTCATACCCAGCGAATGCTCCATTGCTATTTCTGCGGCAATGCAAATCTGCTCGTTACTGCCACCACGAAGTGCAGTTAAACCCGCAGCCGCCATAGAAGATGATACGCCGACCTCACCTTGGCACCCGACTTCGGCACCTGAAATGGAGGCGTTGGTTTTGTACAAAATACCGATCGCGCCCGATACTGCTAAGAAGTCTTTCAGTTGCTTGGTATCCAACTCTTTGATGAAGCGATGGTAATACATCAACACAGCCGGAATAACGCCAGCAGCACCATTGGTTGGAGATGTAACTACCTGCCCACCAGCCGCATTCTCTTCACTGACGGCAAAGGCAAACAAGTTAATCCAGTCCATAATTTCCATTGGATCGTTCTCAACCGCTGCATTCGCTTCCAACTTCTTCAGTAAGTTTGGAGCACGGCGAGTAACATTCAAACCGCCATCAAGAATGCCTTCGGTTTCAAAACCACGCTCCATGCAACGGGACATCACGCGCCAGATTTGATCCGCCTTTTCCGCAATAGCATCAGCGTCTTGGAAAGCCGACTCATTTTTCAGAATCATACCGCCCAAACTCATACCATTCTTTTCCGCTTGCTCAAGCATCTCTTCAGCATTACTAAATGGATAAGTCACCTCTACCGATTCAGCCTGAGTGCCATTTTGAAGCTCATCGGCCGTTGCAATAAAACCACCACCAATCGAGTAATAAGTTTCATCGACAATTGCATTTCCAGCTTGGTCGAAAGCAGTGATCATCATGCCATTCTCATGAAGCGGTAGATTATCTTCATGAAACAGCATGTCAGTTTTGTAGTTAAACCCGATGTTGTGGCTACCACTTAACTGCAGTTCACCGCTATCAATCGCATGACGCATCGCTTGGTTAGCACTGGTGATTTTAATCGTATCAGGCTTATTGCCGAGCAAGCCTAAAATGGTCGCTCTGTCAGTGTGGTGTCCGATTCCTGTTAGTGACAGCGAACCATAAAGATCGACCTGAACACGAACCACCTCTGTGATTCTATCCGCGATTAATTGAGTGAAATGAAAACCCGCAATCATTGGGCCGTTGGTGTGTGAGCTCGAAGGCCCGACACCAATTTTGTAGATATCAAAGATCGATAACATAGAACTACCAGTAAAAATCGGTCAATTAAGAAAGAGCGGCATAAAGCCAGTCAGGGATAACAGTACAAGCCGCGACGGTTACAACAGCAAACACCAATAAGCCGTAGTGACTCGCGGTAGGCTTAGCAAACAAATGCTTCTGCTTAGCGATAAATTCATTTTGTTGTTGAGTAACTTCACCAAAGAAACGGCTCACGAGTACACCAAGAACGAGAAAAACGACGGTGCCAATCAGAGCAAACCAAGGCCAAGAAACGCCGCTGTACTTAGCAATAAACACCATCACAACACTGCCGATGCTGCCAGCGATCACACCCTTCTCATTCGCTTTCTTGAAAAACAGCCCAAGAATGAAAGAACCTAAGCGGATACCAACAAAAATTGAAGTCAGGCTAGCAATGGTTTTCAGTACAGATTCATTTGAAACCGCAAGCAAAGCAGGCACAACCACGGATGCGGCAGCAACAAGGCTCATCTTTCTTGCTACCGATTCATAGTGAGCATCCGATGCTTCCTTGCGGAAAAAGCGCTTATAAAAGTCGAACGTTGCGACGGTTGCCATTGAGTTATAGGTTGAATCCAGCGTCGACATAGCCGCCGCCGATAACGCGGCAATAACTAAACCGACAATGATTGGGTTAGTGTGGTTAAACACAAAATCAAGAATCACTTCATTACTGTTCTCAAAGCTATTGTCTTGATAGAAGACACTTAGCAACACACCCATCACCGCGAAAAATAGATAGATGAAAAACGCGCCATAACCACATAGCAGCATCGATCTCTGTGCTGTTTTCACATCTTTTGTCGCCAGCGTTCTTTGAATAATCAATTGGTTAGTTCCATACACACTCAAATGTAGAAAGCTCACCGCGACCAATCCAGCCCACAATGTAGTGTCGACACCCAAGTCAAATTCGAGGTTGATAATATTCAGATGTTCGGGAGACAACACTTCCCCTGCATCAATCTTCATCAGTAATAGGCCGAAGATGGCAATGCTACCGATAATCAGCACTGCCGACTGAAGCATGTCGGTCCAGATTACAGTTGAGATGCCCCCAGCATAGGTATAAAGAGCGGTGAACAAACTGATGTAGATGATGGCTTCAGAGATCCCAATAGGCAGCACTTGCACCACTATCAATGCAACGGCATACAAAATCACACCCGCCGAAATGCATTGCACGACAATAAACACAATTGAATTGATGGTACGAGCAACGACGCCAAAACGGTGCTCTAGGTATTCATAAATTGAAGTCAGCCCGAGCTTGTAAAAAACGGGAACGAAGAAAACCACAGCGAAAAAGATCACTATCGGGTAATTCAAATGTACGCTCATTGCTTCCATGCCTGAGCTATAAACCCAACCAGGCATGCCTACAAATGTCATTGCACTAATGTAGGTCGCAAGAATAGAAACCCCTGCAGTAAACCAGCCAAATTGCTTCCCGCCCGTGGAGAAATCGCCACCAACGCTATAACGCCTATTCACTAAGTAGCTGATAAACAGTGTGGTTAATACGTAGAGAGCAATCACCACAAAACTTGAGTACGTAACCATTTTGAGATTCCGTTTATTGTATTTCGCAAATTATTCGCTGCCAATATTACTTAAAATTGGATAACTTCCCTCAAAAACCCCCAATAAGTGTGAGTATTGTCACTAACATTGACGATTAAACGCTCAAAAAGTCCCAAAACGAGCAAAAACGCGATCTATTGGGATCAAGATCACCAAAATCGACAGAATGGGTACGCACTCATTTTAAAATTGACTTTGATCACGGATCTAATAACCAAAAAAACTCTATTATCTCTTCCGAAACGAAGACAGCGTAGTGAACATCAATAACTACTACACTGTAATCAAAACTCATAACACCCTATATAAAATAAAGGTTTATCGGTCATGACTACGAAAAAACACATGAGCGAAGTTCCTATGATTCAAAGGGTAGCTGCTTATCTTGCAATTCTAGTAGGCTACTTTTTCTATTGTTATAACTTTGTAATTATTGACTACGTACGCCCATACATCGTTGATGCATATGATGGTATTAACTTAGCAGATACGGCTCAGTTCTATACATGGCAGTCGGTTGGTGCACTGATTGGTGCTCTAAGCTGTGCATGGGTGGCATCAAACTTTGGTAAGAAATCGACTCTTATTGTCATCACTGCATTGAACGGCGGCGCAACCATCATCAACATGATGTTTACTGACTACGCAATGTGGGCAGCAATGCGTTTCATTATCGGTATTTCTTTGGGTGGTTACTTCACTGTAGCGGTAAGCCTAATGATTGGCCTATTCACGCCAACGGTTCGCGGCAAGTTAACGGCATTCGCATCTTCTATGTTCTCTGTTGCTCTAATGGCGATGGGTGCTTACGCAGCGTTTATCTCTAGCATTGACGCACCGTGGCAGAGCCTAATGTGGGTAGGTGGTATTCCTCCTCTAGCCGCTGCAGTAGTGATGATCTTTATCCTACCAAGTGACAAAAAAGTGATCGCTTACGGTGAAGAAGATCAAGCAAAAGCAGAAGAATCAAATGCACCTGCGAAGAAAGGTTCTTGGGGTGAAATGCTAAGCGCACCATACCGCAAGCTAACCATTACTTGTCTACTTCTAGCGGGTCTTAACTTCTACGGTTACCAGTTCTTCTCAGGCTTTGTGACAACGTACCTAAAAGAAGTTCGTCAGTTTGACGGTGCAACTATCGGCATCATCTTCTCTATCTCAGCATTCGGTTCTCTATTCGGTGCTTGGGTATGGGGCGCAATTGCAGACAAATACGGTCGTAAGGTTAACGCATTTGGTTTCATCCTAGCGGGCATCATGGCATCAGTATTCTTCATCGCGCCAAGCGACGTGATGATCGGCAGCCTAAACATGCTGGCTATCCTGGGTCTTATCTACAACTTCGGCCTATCTGCTTCAGCGGTATGGGGTGGCTACTTCTCAGAACTGTTCCCAGCTCACCTACGCAGCTTCGGCGCAGCTCTGTTCCACGGTGGTCGTATCATCGGCATGTGGGCACCAATGGTGTTGGTATTCATTCAAGAGCGCAGCGACCTAGCAACAGCAATGTGGGGCTCACCAATCGTATGGATTGTGGCTGGTCTACTGTGGCTATCTCTACCAGAAACATTGAAAGGCGGCATCTTCGACAAGAGCAAAAAAGCGGAAACAGCTAAGGCTTAATCCCCTTTCGTTGAAGGTCTCTTAAGACAAGCAATAAACATTAATCCGGCTGAGCAGTCAGCCGGTAACAAAATCCAAATCGAGTCCTGTTCCGAATGTTGACTCGACAACACAAAGAGAATGAATTATGTCTAAATATCAAGAAGCTAAACGCATTGTTCGCGAATACTTTGATGCAATGGAAAACGCAACTCACGAGAACGTTGCTGAAGTACTAAAAGCACACACTTCTGAAGATTACTTGTGGCGTGGTGTTTACCCATTCCGTGAGCAAGAAGGCGCTCAAGCGGCAGCTGACGTATTCTGGGCTCCAATGATGAAATCAATGACTCGCATGCAGCGTCGTCAAGACATCTTCATCGGCGGTAACAATGAAATCAACCCAGATGAAATTTGGGTAATGAGCATGGGTCACTTCATGGGTCTATTCGACGCTGAATACCTAGGCATGCGCCCTACTGGCAAGATCATGAACGTTCGCTACGCAGAGTTTAACTGTGTTGTTGACGGCAAGATCACGAAGACAGGTCTATTCCTAGACCTACTAGGTATGATGGACCAAGCAGGCTGCTACCCACTACCACCATCAACAGGTAAGCACTTCGTATACCCTGGCCCACGTAATCACGACGGTCTACTGTTTGAAGATGCAGCGCCAGAAGAAGGCGTAGCAACGCTTGCTCTAGTGAACAAAATGGTTGATGACCTATCTGCACTTAACGACAGCGGAGCAATGGGTTGCCCACCAGAAGTGCTAGAGAAGAGCTGGTCTAAAGACATGATCTGGTACGGCCCTTGTGGTATCGGTGCATCTTACACTATCCCTCGCTACCAGAAGCAACACCAACTTCCTTTCCGTAACAACCTGAAAGACAAGAAGTTTAACGGTCACGTTTGTCGCTTCGCTGAAGGCAGCTTCTCTTGCTTCTTCGGTTGGCCAAACCTATCAAACACGCCAACAGGTGGTTTCCTAGGTATGACTGGTGGCGAAGTTCGCGCAGACATGCAAGTAGTCGACGTTTACTACCGTGACGGCGACAAACTATCTGAAAACTGGGTACTGATCGACCTTCCTTTCTGGCTAAAACAGCAAGGTCTAGATGTGTTTGAACGCACTTCTTCAATCATGAACCCAACGCTGTAACCCTGTCCTAGTGTCGACCGAGTTCATACCTACACTCGGACGACATGACTGCCGAGGGCTCCTTCTCGCCCTCGGCAACTTGCTCTACCCATAATAATCACTTTGTGCCTCACGGATGGGCACACCCTACCAAACCATTACTAATATAACGGGCTTGAAAGCACGGTGGCTTTCTACGGCCTGAATAAAGAGAATTACAATGAAAAAGTCGATTCTTTCTGCGGTGATCCTGACAGCCCTGACCTCAGGTTCTGCTTTTGCTGCACATACTTTTACCAATGACGCGGGCGATAGCCTAACACTAGATGGCCGTTTTGATGTTCGTTACCACGATAAAGGTGGCGACCATAACGGTGAATGGAACAGCGGTAGCTCTCGTTTTGGCCTAAAAGGTCAAATGGGGTTAGACAACGACTGGACAGGCTTTGGCCATGCCGAATGGGGTTATAACTCTGGTGCTAACGGCAACAATATTTACGACCGACTTCTATACGCTGGCGTTGAGCACGATAAATACGGCAAGATCGCAGCAGGTACCAAGCAATGGTCGACCTTCTACGACGTAGCATGGTTTACCGATATGGGCCGTGTATTTGGTTCGCGTGGTTCAGGTTACTACAACCTATCTGATTGGGGCATCGCCTCGGGTACGGGCCGAGCTGAAAACTCAATCACTTACCGTAACAACATCAACGGCAACTGGAAATACGGCTTCACTTACCAAACCACTCGCGAAGATGTATCTGTTTCTAAGAGATACAACGAGAGCGACTCAGATACTGTGACGTTGAAAAATGGTATTGGCGCTTCAACTCTGTACACCATCGCCGATGGGCTAACCATTGGTTTAGCGTACCATCAAAACGAGTTTGACGATGTGGATGCGGGAGTTCAAAACATCAAGAATGGCGATACACAACGCATTGGCTTGTTAGGTGTGAACTACACCAACAATGGCCTGTTCGTTGGCTTCACGTACAGCCAAGGTTCAAACTGGGAAACCACCAGCCAATCTGAGTTTTACGACCACCGCGGTGCTGAATTCTTCACTTACTACCACTTTGAAAACGGCTTACGCCCTACCTTCAACGTTAACTACTTAACGGATACAGACGACAACGCAAACGGCTATGAGCGTCAGTTAGTTATCCCTGGTCTTGAATACCACTTTAAGAAGAACAAGTTCCTAGTATGGACGGAATACCAGTTTGATAACGGCAAAGACTCATACAACGGCGTGAAATACGAAAACAGCGACGACCAGTTTGCTGCCGGTATTCGTTACTACTTCTAACTTTGGACTTTGCTGCCAAATAAGATAATTACACTCAAATTAAAGCTCTGCTTCTATGCAGAGCTTTTTTGGGTTATACCCAGTTAGTTGCCCAACAACCTCACCTAAGCCTTATTTTTCATAGAATTTAACTGATTTGACTTTTTGAATACGTACCTACTTATGATACTCTACACGCCATTAATTCGGCTTAAAATGCATGGTCTATGAACTCTCCAAAACACTCCTCGGTAACCAAAGCAACCGTAACCTCAAAAGATGTCGCTAAACTGGCTGGCGTTTCTCAATCTACCGTTTCTCGTGTATTTGTGCCGGGCAGTTCGGTTTCTGAAAAGACCAAGCAAAAAGTATTTGAAGCCGCAAAAGCGCTCAACTATCGCCCGAATGCCTTTGCACGCAGCCTCACTACCAATGAATCTAAGTTAATTGGTCTGGTCTTCCCTGATGCGGATTACCCAATTCACATGAAAACCCTACAGCTCATCTCGACTGAGCTACAAAAGCAGGGTTACTCAGCGGTGCTTATTCCGTGGCAAGTAGATGCCAATGACAATCACTCGATCCCGAATATCTTCCAATATCGAGTTGATGGTGTCATCGCTGCCTCTGCAACCTTCAATAAATCGCTTTATGAAGAGTGTGAAGAGTTCGATATCCCGATTGTTCAATACGCTCGTGTAGTTGAAGGCACCAAGAGCAGCCATGTAGTGAGTGACAACTATGCAGCCGGGCAGCTTGCAGCACAGCAGTTCCACAACAGTGGCGTAACCTCTGCGGTTTACTTGACGGGTAACGTTCCAACGTACACCAATGACGAGCGCGAGTCGGGCTTTTGTTCTGAGTTTGAAGACTTAACGGGCAAACAAGCGCGCGTTGTCGAGGCAGACTATGACTACCTTGATGCGCTAGAGACAATTAGAACTCTGTTTGCGGAACCCTCTAAACCACAAGCCATTTTCTGTGCGACAGATAACCTTGCGATGGCGGTAATGGACGTAGCTCGATTGGAGTTCAACCTACGTATCCCTGAAGATCTACAAGTTATTGGTTTTGATGATATCCCGCAAACGCAATGGCTCAATTATCAACTGAGTACTTTCAAACAAGACTTTAAACGCCTTGCTCGCGAGTCTGTGAAGATTGTTGTAAACCAGATACAAGACCAAGAGACAAGCCTTGTAAAATTGATGGTTCCGGTGAAGTTTATTGAGCGAAAAACGACACTCAAGTAACACCGGTCAATAACGTATTCTTAGAAAAATCCCGCTCATCTAGAGCGGGATTTTTTATTTTGATACTTAATTAGTTACCCACACCACCGGTATTTTCTGGTTGGGTTTCTGGCGTTTTAGGTGGCCACTCTTTGAAGGTAGCAAGGTGCTGTTGTACTGCGGCTTGCGCAGGACCAAATGCCCACATTTTTTGCCCCATCCACTTCAAGTACATACCCGACTCTTCTGCCGCTCGCTCATATGGATCGCGTCGTAAGTTGAACAGTAGCGGTGCATTAAGCTCCTCTTTTGGACCACTCCAACCATGATTCTGAACCACGAAGTGTGCCTTCCAATCTCCGACTCGAACCGCTTGCAGCTTGTCACGTTCGTAGTAGTAAATCTCTTTACGATTTGACTCACCCTTCTCCGTCAACATATCAACTTGGTTATAGCCATCGAGGTGCGCTTTAAACCCATCGTGACCTTTCAGCATTTTCTCTTTTAGATCCGCTGGACCGCCAGCAGCTGCAACGAGGGTTGGTAACCAGTCCATACCATCGAAGATGCCGTTGCCCACACTACCTGCAGGGATCTTACCCGGCCAACTTACTAGAGCCGGAGCACGAACACCACCTTCCCAGGTAGTCCCTTTTTCTCCGCGATATGGCGTCATACCACCATCTGGCCACGTCATGATTTCTGGGCCATTGTCAGCCGTAAAAATGATAATGGTGTTATCAGCGATGCCGAGCTCCTCCATTTTGGCGAGCATTTCACCCACATGATCATCGAGATCTTTCATCACGACTTCTTGCAGTCCCCAACCATTTTGGCCAAGCATAGCTTCGTATTCAGGAGAAAGATGCGTCCAGACATGACCACGTGATGGACAATACCAAGTGAAGAAAGGCTTATCCGCTTCGACAGCTCGTTCAATGAAGTTTATCGCGTGCTTATTCACTTCATCGTCCAGAGTACGCATACGCTCGATTGACAGTGCACCATCATCTTCAATGGTTTGCCCACCCTTGCCATCAGACTTTGCATAAATCACATTGCGAGGAGCAAATGCATCCAACGAACCGTCTTTTGGCCAATCTGGATCTTCGGTGTATTCCATCGCATTCAAGTGATACAACCAACCCCAATACTCATCAAAGCCGTGCATTGTCGGTAAGAATTCGTCACGGTCACCTAAGTGGTTTTTACCAAACTGACCTGTCACATAGCCCATGGTTTTGAGGATTTCTGGCAGCGTTGGCGTGTCAGCATGTAAACCAACTGGCCCACCAGGTAAACCGACAGTATGCATACCTGTTCTAACAGGCAGTTGACCAGTCAAAAAAGCGGAGCGACCTGCTGTACAAGAAGGTTGGGCATAGTAATCGGTCAGTAGCATGCCCTTTTCAGCAATACTATCAATGTTGGGAGTCTGACTGCTCATCACACCGTTGTGATACGCACTTAAATTTGAAATACCAATATCGTCGGTGAAAATAACGAAGATGTTAGGTTTGTCTTGAGCCGAGAAAGCAGACAGAGACCAGCTTCCCATAACGACCATCAACAGCAAGTGAAGCATCCTTTTCATAGTTCGTTCCTTATGCATTATTAGACTGTTCATTCATAACCATTTTTATACCCACCAGGCCAAAGCCAATTTCAAGCCCTAGATACACCACTAACAGCCAGTGTGGCATACCATCGACAACCAAACTGAATACTCGCCCTGCAGCGAGACCCAACATAAATATGACCAAGCTATAAAGAGCCGACAGACGGTATTTTTGAATCATTGCACCCGCGAGCCAAAACAGTACCAGAGCTAAATAAAGCCCCATCACCGCTCTAAAGATATGAGACACATTGGTTGGGGTTGCATCAATAGCGAAAAGATAATCAAGCGAAACCGTTGGCGCGTAGCCGTAAGAGAGGGCAATGGGCGTGAGCCCAAGGGCAGCAACAATGAGAAAAATACTCTGTGGATTCATGCGATTGCTCTTTATTTGACCTGTTTCTGAAAACATAGCCTACAATCAAAAATAAACAAGTTGCATAGCCAGCAAGTCTGCGTTCACTCATGGTTATTCAACATCACATTTATACATTGGAACGTTATAGGGATATTTATATGGCTCGATGGAAATACCTACTTGCTCCTCTTCTCTGTACAAGCTTTATCAGTCAGGCTCAAAGCGCCGAAGGTCATGATTCAACAAAGCAGTGGCAGCACAGCATAGAAATCTATGCTCTGGCTCTTAATATTCGAGGCGATACTTCAATTGCTAACCTCTCAACCGATGTGGATGTCGATCCCTCTTTTATCATGGATCATCTCGATATGGGTGCCATGCTCAGGCTGGAAGGTATTTACGACAATCAATGGGGCTACTATATCGATTACAGCTTTATGAAGCTAAGCGGTAAAGCTGACTCAATTGTTGGTAATGCTGGGCTCTTAAAAGGTGAGGTCGACATTCGACAAGGCGTACTCGAAACCAAGGGCTTCAAACGTTACCAGTATGACTTCGGCATGATTGATTACATGGTGGGCTTTCGATGGTGGGATAACGATATCGATACCAAGCTCTACTCTAGTGGCGGGTTGATCAACAACTCACGTTCTTTGGATGAAGATTGGATTGACTATCTCATTGGCGCTCGTTGGACACAAAAACTCAATAGTGATTGGCACGTTCATGCCAGCATAGATATCGGCTTTGGCAGCGACACTGATTTTACATCGGGGATATTATTGGGCACACGCTACCAGATTAACGATTGGTCTGACTTAAATATTGCCTATAAATCAACCTGGGTGGACTACAGTAACCCGGGGACATTTAGCTACGACACCGCGTCTCAAGGGTTCTTAGTCGGTTGGGCTGCTCATTTTTAAATCGCTTCTAACTTATCGATGAGTTTAACACTGACAGATCACCCAACCGAGCGTTTAATTTTAATTAAACCTATCCGATTTCAAGCCTCTTCAAGCTCTAGTAATAACCGATTTACTAGAGCTTACCATCCCGCATTAAGTGATATAAAAAATCGCTAAAACACTAATATTCAAAAGCTTAACAAGCATCGAACACAAATCACTTCATCTAAAAAAACATATTTTGAGCCTTTGAAACCACCCGACTTTGTATTGAGATATTTAATCATTCTTAATTCAATTTGAACGGTGTTTTTTATTTTCAAAATGCCGCTAGAATCCTCCCCCGAAATTTATCAACCAGAGAGAAAACAATGAAAAAGTTAGTCTTAGCGATGTGTGTTATAGCATCAACTTCAGCGGTAGCATCAAATGAAATGTATGCGTTAGGCGGGGTAGGTATCGATAGTAGTGATGTGGGCGGTCAATTTACTTTCGGAAGCCAAATCATGCAAAGCAACTGGTATATCGATTCGACATTGCTTGCGATTAGTGTAGATGAAAAATCGAGCTATAACTCCGGTAACGACACGGTACACCGAAAAGAAAAGTTCGATACATTGATGCTCTCAATAGCACCAATGTACAAGCACAACTTCAGCAACAACTTCGCTATTTTTGGTAAAGTTGGAGCGCTCTACTCACACTCAGATACCAAGCTCACGTTTAGCTCGAATCAAGGTACTGAAGTAAAGAAAGGCTCTCATGGTGATCTTGGATTAACTTATGGTATTGGCGCAGAGTACAAGTCAACAAAACCGGTATTTGGTCACTCTAAATTGCTTACTCGTATAGGGTTTGACTGGTACGAGTTTGGTGGTTCAAGCAGTTGGTACACCACCGATTCTGTATTTGGTATCCAGACGGGCTTTACCTTCTAATCGAGCCCCCTGTTACCCTTGATTAAGCCTCGTGAAACACGAGGCTTATTTGATTTAGACAACACACTCTTTCTTCATAATGCTCAATCCTAATCTCAGCGTTTCTGTCCATGCCGCATCCACGCTCTCATCGTACAAGGGATCGAACTTTTTCACGGTATTGAGCAGCGCGTCAAACCAAGCATTAAGCTCATCTTCAGAGATATTGAGGCCTAAGTTCTTATGGCGTCTACCCAGGTTTTTCACCGAATTACGAACACTGGGCAAAGATGCAGAATTGTAGATTAAGATGATCGATGCCTTGAGCATTTTGGTTTGCTCTTCTAACCCAACGCTGGCAAACCGCTCAGAAAACCTTGGATTATGTTCACAGAAGTCACTGAGGAACACTTCCAAAAACTCTTGATCGATTCGGCATCGTTGAAAGCTCTCATAAAACCGTTCGCTGTGATCCATTTCGCTCTCCTTAAAAGTCTTCCCTTATCATTATATGCAGCATTACTATAAAAAGAGTTGCATAATTTATTATGACTGTAAAACTACAACTACAACTACAACTACAAGAGTAAAGAAAAAGAATAATTTTCAATTCGCTTACGTTAACCAAACGCAATTAGGGTATGATTCGGTTTCAGCTCTTCTATCACTCACAAAGACGACCCTATGCCTTCAATATCATTTTCATTCATCCCCGTTGGGGTTCGCTTTATGTTGCTCTCCGCATTAGGCTTTGCACTGATGTCCGCGTGCGTAAAGTACGTGAGCAACTACGGTATCCCCGTCTTTGAAATTGTCGCGGCTAGGGCTCTGGTCTCTCTTATAATTAGTTATGTTGATGTGAGACGTAAAGGAATCTCTGTTTGGGGTAACAACAAGCCTCTGTTGTTTGTGAGAGGTGCCGTAGGTACCGCAGCACTGATGTGTGTTTACTATGCAGTAACAACACTGCCTCTGGCGGAAGCGACCATTCTTCAATACGTGCACCCCGTATTCACTGCCCTACTTGGCGTTCTTTTTCTCAAAGAGCGTGTGCAAACCTCAACCATGATCTGTATCGCGTTTTGTCTTGCGGGTCTGTTTGTCATGGTTCAACCAAATATGAACAGCGACATTAGCAACGAGCTGCCTCTGTTTAGCATCATGGTCGCGCTAATTGGTGCGTTTGGTAGCTCAATTGCCTACGTGATCGTGCGTAAGCTCAGTCAAACCGAAGATAGCTCAGTGATCATCCTCTACTTCCCTATGGTGGCTTTGCCGGTATCAATCGCATTGATTTGGAATGACTTTGTATGGCCAAGCTTCTTTATCACTATCATGCTCGTACTAGTCGGTGTGTTTACGCAAATTGGACAATATGGACTGACGAAAGCAATGCAGACTCAAGCAGCAGGCAAAGCCTCAGCCTACTCCTATGTACAGATTGTCTTTTCGGCACTGCTTGGGGTGTGGCTATTCAATGAAGTTCCATCCATTTGGACCTACCTAGGTGGTGGATTAATCGTGACAGGTGCATTAATTAACGTCTTCGGAAAGCAACTATTAAAACCTTTCCAAAAAACGCAATAACCATAATTAAATCGTCAGCACAATACATCGAGCTTTACCAAAAAGTCGCCCTCTACGGCGACTTTTTCATTAAACCTTCCTTATCAACTCCCCCAGTAACTCCATAAATTGCAGCCTTTAAGGGTCATTTCACGCTTTTTATCTCTAAATAACCAACTAATAGTCTATAAAACAATAAGGGGCTAGATGCATACATTGCTCAATTGAGTTGTGGTCTAGCTCAAACAATGCGTTCGCAATAAGCATGTAATATTAAGTAGTTAACGTTTTTCTTTCCACGCTGATAACCGTAGCGAGATGCCAGTGACTCTTAGACATAATTACGACTTCGACCCGACCTATGGATACGACTTAGACCAACTGTTACAAGTTGAATCTAGCTCCACACCAGCCGACTTCGCGTACTTTTGGCAACAAAAATATGAGCGCGCTATGCAGGTAACGCCCTATGTCAGCTTGCAAGACACTGGGCGAATTGTGAATCACTGGCGTGTATTTGATTGCTACTACAACTCAACCGACGGCATGAGAATCGGTGGGTGGTTGTTACTACCAGAAAAAGAAGAGATCCACTGTGCTGTAGTTTGGGCGCATGGTTACGGCGGACTTGATGAACCAGATACCAGTTGGAAGTTAAGGCACACGGCCATGTTAGTTCCATGTGTACGTGGAATCAGCCGCAGCCAACATCACCCAATCTCTGACGATCCCTACTGGCATGTGCTACACAACGTTCAAGATTGAGAACACTACATCATCGGCGGATGCGTTCAAGATTTGTGGTGTGGTATCTCTGCGCTACTGACGCTGTACCCAAACCTTAAATACAAAATCGGTATGATAGGTAACAGCTTAGGCGGCGGCCTTGCTATCTTTGCCAGCGCCTTTGATAAGCGCATTAAACGTTGTCACTTCCATGTTCCAACGTTTGGCAACATCGCACTCAGACTAACGATGCCAACCATCGGCAGTACACAAGCACTCATCGACTTTGGCAATCAAGCACTGCTTGCGCGCAATCTTCCCTATTTCGATACCTCATGTGCCGCTAAGTTCATTACACAACCCTCTCATTGGGGGGTGGCACTCTTCGACCCTTATGTTGCTCCTCCCGGTCAATTCAGTGCTTATAACGCCTGCAAAGGTGATAAAGAACTGTTTGTATTAGAAGCTGGTCACTTTATTTACCGAGGAGAAGGTAAACAGCGTCGTGAACTGCGTAAGAACGTCGAAGCCTTCTTTAAAACGTTGGGGAATTGCGATGAATCGTGAGTACCACAAATGGTGGAGCCCTAACCTCAATCGTAATATGGAGTTGCTCATCTTTGGTCATGCAGGTGCGAAAGTCTTGGTCTTTCCAACACGCACAGGACGTTTCTATGAGTATGAGAATTTAGGATTGGTCGATTCCGTTGCCGAGAAAATCAACGCTGGTCAACTGCAACTCTACTGTGTAGACAGTATTGATACCGAAAGCATGTACTGTTTTTGGGCGCATCCATTTGGCCGAATGCATCGCCATTGTCAGTACGAAGAATACATATTACGAGAGGTTCTGCCACTGATGGCCAAAAAAAACAGCCATCCTTGCACCATTTCACACGGGTGCTCATTAGGAGCCTATCACGCCGCCACCCTATTTTTCCGCCACCCTCATCTATTCCAAAAACTGGTCGCGTTCTCTGGTCGCTATGACCTCACTTGGAGCACCGAGTCGTTTCGAGATCTTTTTGACGGCCAGTACAATGATGAAATCTACTACCACACTCCAACTCATTTCCTACCGGGTTTGCCACCATCCGATCAACTCACCCAAATTAGGAACAGTGACATTGTTTTTGCAATCGGTAAGGAAGATCCTTTCTTACAAAACAACCACCAGCTCAGTCGTATTTTGAATCAGAAAGGTATTAAACATCGAATGTATGAGTGGGACGGAAGAGCGCATCGAGGACGTTATTGGCGTAAGATGATCCCGCTTTATCTTTGATTCTATACCGCTCTGCCTCTAAACCTATTTAAGGAGGATCACCTCACTTGCCAGCAGACTTAATCAAACAACTCTATGACTAGCTTGTTGTTTTGAATAACCAGATTCGGCTCCGCTGACTTCAAAAGCGCTTCCTGTACTTTAGCACCGTCAAGTTTATAGACAGGTTGTTGAGACAGTGCCAATCCAATCATGGACACGGCGGGTTGCAATAGATTAGCGATATTTTCAGGCAGCTGTTTACCGTTTTCATTGAAGTTTTCTAAACGCAGTGATTTTAAGTACACTTCCCCACTTTCTTTGTCATATTCAGGGACAGCGCTGAACTCGATATCCAGGTCTAGCCCAAGATTTTGCATATTGAATACCTGAACCTGCGCATTGGTATTCGCAAAGATGGACACGCGATCGGCATCTGCTCGCCCAATTTTTACTTGCAAATCTTCGACTGCAACCTGCGCATACATCATATTTTCGACACCAACGGATTGGTTGATTTCCACTGACTCTTGCAAGTAATCGGTCATATCCTTTTCAGTGATGCTATAGCTTGCACAACCACCTAGCAAAGCCACTAACGGAAGAACCAACCATACAATTTGCTTCGACATACTCTCTTCACTCCAACGACTTATCTTACTTATTATAAACAACACGCAATAATGACAATAATATCATTAATAGAAATACGAGGACTTCCAATCTACTATTAGAGAGGGCAAATATAAGTAAAGCGAACCTATGATGCAGATGTCAACCGAACAAAAAGACAGACGATGCGCTGTCGTACTTTGTCATGGCAATCATACCTTGCTTCATGATTGGGTAGATTCGTTACGACGTGAGCATTGGGACATCGTCAAGGTAAACACCATGGACGCCCTAACTAACGTGTTAGAAACACACAAAATACCGGTTGTTATTGTGTGCCTTGATGAGCCCGTCACCAATGCAACCTGTCAGTCTCTCATTATGCTTAAACAGAGGTTTTCGAACCTCGGCTTGATAGGTATTTTTAATGACAAGCCTTCCCGTAACCTTTCATTTATTCATCACTGCTTTTGGGACTATTTCCACCACCCGATAGATGCAAAGTGGCTTGCCAAAAGCTTAGGGCACTTATTGGGCATGACCGATGGTGAGCCCGTAAAACACCACCTAACTGAAAGAGAAAAACGTTACCGATTGATTGGCGAATCAAGCGTCATTCAAGATATAAAAGCGCAAATAGATAAGGTTGCTCATTCAACTTACCCCGTTTTGATTCAGGGTGAAACCGGAACGGGAAAAAGCTTATGCGCAAGAATGATCCACAACCAATCACCGCGTAAACATCAACCGTTTGTCGCCTTGAACTGTGGCGCTATCCCTCACTCTCTAATTCATTCAGAGCTTTTCGGCTATGAGAAGGGCGCGTTCACTGGCGCGGCGAAGCGCTATATCGGTCACGTGGAGCGCGCACAAAATGGCACGCTGTTCTTGGATGAAATCGGGGATCTAGAACTCTCGCTGCAAACGTATCTACTGCACTTTCTAGAGAATCATCACATTGAACGCTTAGGCAGTAACAAGCAAATCGCGATAAATTGCCGAGTTCTGTTTGCCACTAATATCAACCTTGAACAAGCCGTGGCTGCTGGTCGATTCAGGAAAGACCTTTTCCATCGAATTAATGTCCTAAACCTTGATATCCCGCCACTATCAGAACATCGTGAAGACATCGAGGCGCTAGTGCATTTCGAACTCCAGAAAAATCACGCCAGCCACTTTTCCATCTCGAGAAAAACACTCAGTACGCTTAAACAATATCAATGGCCGGGAAATATTCGGGAGCTATTTAACGCCGTGAAAAGAGCGGTGGTTTACGCTGATCACTCACGCCTTGAAACTCGACATATGCAGCTTGCATTTAAGGAACCACACAGCAGTAACTTGGTGGAAGATACGTTAACCGCAGAGCACATCAAACAAACTATCGAACAACAACACTACAACATTTCAGCGACCGCTCGTGCTTTGGACATCTCACGAACCACTCTATACAAACTGCTCAAACTGCACCGCATTAGTTATTAAACGACGTTGGGTATTGAAACAGCATTGGTCATTAAAACAGAATCGATTCTTGATACAGAGCCTATGATTTAAACGGGATACGCAACTAAAAAGGCAGCCGAACGTTCGGCTGCCTTTTCATTCAGGTTTGTTATTCAACGAATGGGCACACATCACATGTCGCTATGTTGGATGTCTCCATAAATGCTTCTTGCAAGAATAGAGAATCAAACGTTGCGGTGACCTGATTAGATAGCATGCCATTGACTCCACCTGGCAACACATTAGGAGCATATGTGTTGGTCACTGTCGTACACACTTGTCCTATCGCGTCATCGAAGTTTGGAATCCAATCACCACTGCCATCTTTACAACCATACAATTCTGGCGAGTCGTTCAAAGCTGCACACGTGTTACCGACACCACAACTGGTCACATCCGCTAAGCCATCACATTGCTTCGCAAAGTCGAGGTAGTAATTGGCATTGATAACATCAGCAGGAAGGTCGTTTCGATCAAGAGAACCGTCTTGATTGTCACTCAACGCCTCAATTGCTAGAGGTATGTCACCCGTATTACAGATCTCAACATTGTATGTTTTCTTCAATACAACTTGATTGCCCTCAACCTCTAAGAAGCTATTACACGCTTTAGAGATCTCGACCATAGGGCTGAGATCGAGCGGCGGACAGTTATAAGCGACGGGTTCTTGAGCGGAAACAATCAATCCATCAAGATTGACAGAGCCATCTACAGTACCCACAGCGCCGTTGGTCGGAGACAGATAACTGCCACTCACCATAAACGACTCACCAACGCTCCAAACTCCGTCTCCATCATTGCCGATTTGAGGAATCACACCCGCCAAAGCGACGTCAGAGATAAAATCAATTTCGTAGTTACCCGTAGTACCTAGCGTACCCGGCCCTGAATTCGTCACTGTCACTGTGTAGTCAATGTTGAAGTTACCATCCACGGTAATGGATGAAGTATTACATTGCGCTGCTACATTGATACTACACAAACTAAATGAACCAACAACAAAGTCGGCTAGCGAAGCATCAATCGATCGAGAGGCGCGTGATTCAACTAAGAAACTACTGAAACAAGGAATTTGGGTGACACCAAAGTCATCTTGCAGAAGTTTGGTTAAGTTCAAACGTCCTTCAACAAAACTTTCAATAGGAATCTCGGTTGTTTCGCCTGTTTTCGCTTCATATTCCCAACCCGCAACATTAGGCAGTGGAATCGCTCCAATAGAGGGATCGTTAGATATTGCACAGATCTTATCCACTCCAACCGCTCCACTTCCGCAGCGAGCACCGACAAAACCGGCAGATTTAGGGTCACCAGCCGTTTGGAATAAACGAGTTAAGTTGTCTGTCACATCACCATTACCAAAATCCCACTGCAGAACTTCAATGTATGGATTTCCCGATGCCGATTGAGGAAAAGAAATCAGTACCAGAATGTCCCCATTGACATGCTGACCAGAGAAGCTGCCCTTAGTGCTTCCTTGTGGTAAGCCTATTTGATCTTGTAAAAACCAAAAGCCTATGTACATATCACCATTATTCGCATAACGATCTGCCCCGAAATAGATCAATAGATCCCCTTCGCTCTCAAACGCTGCCGCGTAACCATTGGTGAAGTCATCCTTAGGTTGCGGGGATGCAGTCCTGAATGCCCAGTCGGTAATATCTGAGTCATCCTTAGAACCACCTTTCCAAAAGATTTCATCCGCACCATTTCTATCTTTTTGGAAAAACTCCGCGATTCCTACCATATTTTGCTGAACGTTGACGTCATCCCAGTCAATGCCAGTGTCAGTACTTGATGCGTCCCCATCAAGCTCCAACACGTCGACCGTCGCCCCAACGTAATATGGGGTAACCATCAACAGTGCAATACTGAGTAAGTATTTTATGCCTTTCATATCCTGCCTCCATGTAAACCATCATCGCCTTTCTGTTTAAGCCCACTAAATTAAGGCGCAGATGGTGAATAGCAGAGTTCAAGAGGCATGAATCACGCCACAAGCTAACATAATGTAAGTTAAAGGTTTTTTTGATCTACCATCGTGAATTTAACTTCAAAATGCAGACATATTGTTCAACGTCCACACCTTTTCCTTTAAACACAGTAAGATAGTGATCTGGACAGTCTGTTAAGGAGTACCAATAACTAAGTTATTCTTTAATTATTGGTAAATAGAAGGAAGCGAGAGAATGAACGCTCATGAGGCAAAGCCAAAACTGACGATTTTTTATGACGGGACTTGCCCACTATGCTCGAAAGAGATGGCCGCTCTAACTAAACACGATACTAAAACCACCATTAAGACCGTTGATATTTACAGTGATGAATTTTCTCAATATCCGAACATAGACGCCAACGCAGCCAACACCATTTTGCATGCTGTGAATGATAAAGGTGAGTTGATCTTGGGATTAGACGTGACGCATCAAGCTTGGAGTTTGGTAAGTAAAGGGTGGTTGTACGCTCCACTGCGCTGGCCACTGGTTAGGCCTCTGGCTGACTGGTGTTACTTGCGATTCGCCAATAATCGCTACAAGATTTCTTATTGGCTAACTGGCGTATCACGCTGTGATGGCAATAGTTGCAAAATAAACAGTGACGCCAAATGACGTCACTGCGTTTTATCCTCACTACTCAATGTTAGTGATGAATTGATACTTATCTGAATCCGCTTTGGTTATCCAGTGCTGTCCATTAAATGGTGCAGAGTCGAGAGTAAACAGGTAGAAATCTATGCCCTTATCACCCATGACTGTGTTGAAGTAGGTCGCTTGCTTGCGGTGACTCTCATCTGTGTATGGGAAATCTTTCGCTGTCTTATCAGCCGAACCCCAACTGTGAACACCGATTTGCTCCAACGTTTCAAAGTTATCCAACTGCTTCGCACGCTGCAGTGTACGCGTTTTTCCAGCGGCAAATAGATCGGTACCGCCTGAGAACACTGAGCCATTCTTTGTAACTACAGTGTGCATGTTGTTTTTGTGGATCAATAGACCCGTATACATGTTAATGTCATCGTCAGCACTTCCGCCAATATGGTTATCGAACTTCACCGTCATTTCTTGACCAATATGGCTTTTTACAATCTCTTTTAACTGCAAATAGGTCGTGAGACCGAGAGTCGAATTTGCTCTACTGCCATCGCTATTCAGCCCTGCTAAGCGGAAAAAGTCATCAAAGGCGAAAGTTGTCGTTATATCAACTCGCCCATCTCGCTCTACAGCCGTCAAGATTGTTGAACCGATCGATCCAATCTCTTCGATTCCATTGGTGTAATACTCAAGCAGCACTTCTTGCTTGCCATTTTGTGTTTGTGATTGAATTAATGTCTGCTCACCAGAAACCGTTCGTTTGTCGCTACGACAGTCGAAACCATCTAGCACACCATTTTTCGGTAAAACAAAGCAACTTCCATTATCAACACTGAGAAGAACATCGACTTTGTTTCCATTGCTGTCCACAAGCTTTGCCAATACTTCATCACTACCAAAACCCTCAGAGAACTCTGTCGTTTCATAGACGGCCCCATCAAAGGTAAGCCTAATCCCCTCAAAAAAATCCATGCGATCACTCACTGTCTCTTTCAAAGCATCTTCAGTGAATTTGTAATCCGCGACAGGCTTGTTCACTTTCGCTTTATGAGTCCCGTTCGAGCTAGAGTTACACCCCGCTAGTACAATCAACGGTAAGGCTAATAATAGGTTTCGATATTGCTTCATAATTTCTCTCCAATGTTGGTATGGAGAGAATTCTATGGAACGTTTTTGTCATTAGCTGTCTGAATGATGTATGGAAATGTCGTACTGCATCATTACAATACATTTCCATGTTTTATAATAAAGCACACAAAAAAGAACAAACTATAAACTTAGCTTCAGCAATTTACACTGAACCAATGTTCTTAACCTAAGCCTTTCATGCATTACGGTCGCAGATTTATGACACAACATACCATGCTCATCGTTGAAGACGATTTGAAACTGCAGCAGCTATTAAAGAGTTACTTTGTTACCCAAGGTTTTCACGTGACAACCTTAGATGATGGCAGTGAAGCCATCGACCACATGCTAGACCACCAGCCCGATATTGTTCTGCTTGATTTGATGCTGCCTGTCGCAGATGGACTGACAATTTGCCGACAGACGCGTACAAAATTCCTCGGTAAGATTTTGATGCTAACTGCCAGTGATGATGACTTTGACCACGTTGCAGGGTTGGAGACTGGGGCTGATGATTATGTGACTAAGCCTATCAAACCACGAGTTTTGCTTGCACGAGTAAGAAGTTTATTACGACGTGTTGAGCCCGCTGACCCCGTCAGTGAGGATAAAGACCAAATCACCTTCGGTCAGTTAGTATTACAAAACAAATACAAACGATGTGAATTAAACAGCAATCTTGTCCCACTCACAGACAGTGAGTTTGACCTACTTTGGATCCTTGCGAATCAGCCCGATATTGCGCTATCCAGAGATACTCTGACCCAAGAGTTACGCGGTATCGAATACGATGGATTCGATAGAACGGTAGACAACAAAATCGTGCGTCTTAGAAAGCTGCTTGGTGATGACAACTCTCCTGCGGAAAAGATCCAGACACTACGCGGGAAAGGCTACCTGTTTGTCTCCACGGCTTGGGGCTAATTTGCGTTAACTCACCCAATAACGAAGAGAACAATGAAACGCATATATCTAGAATCAATCATCGGCCTGTTTGCCTGTTTTATGGCGAGCATTTTTGCTTATGAAGTCACCGTCTATCAGTGGACAACCGACTACGAGTTTGTCTTATACGACTACGAGGCGTTGGCGCATCAGCAGCTCATTAGCAACATCGCCACCAATCAAGGTGTTGAGGCGGCTGAAGAGGCCATCACTCAATTTGCCGACATGACTCGACATATCGTCACCACTTTTCCTCTTGGGGAAGGTGTGCCTTCTGACATTCTCGAATTTTTCAAAGCTCAGTCAGATATGCCGATCCTGTTTGATGATGATAGAGATCTCTGGTTCCACTTTGCTGGCTCCGATTCTATATACCGTTACGCACCAGACGAAGACGCCTTTGTACGACAGAAAATTCAGTTCGAAGATGATCTCTTGTGGCTGTTCTTCATTCTCAGCTTTGTCGTTTATACCTCTGGCCACCTATTTGTTATTTACCGCCGAGTGAAAAAGCTAGAGCGCGCAACGTTGAGCTTTGCTGCAGGTGATTTTTCAACGCGAGCAGTCACAAATAGCGGCAGTGCAATCGGTACACTTAATCGCTCATTTAACCTTATGGCAGACAAGATTCAGCACCTAATAGACAGCAATCGAGCACTAACCAACGCCGTTGCCCATGAGCTTCGAACGCCTGTGTTCCGTATTCAATGGCAAGCTGAACTGCTAAAAGATACGCCTCTCAACCAAGAACAAAGAGAGACCATCGACAGTATTGTTGAGGATACCGAAGAGATGGAAGGCATGGTGGATGAGTTGCTCTATTTTGCCAAACTTGATAATCAAAAATTGGATTTAGAAAAGAGCAGTTTTGAACTCTCAACTTATGTGGACAAACTGATACCACGTTGGCAAAAAGAGACCAAATTAACACTAGCCCTGACTTCGAATTTGAGCAGCGATCAACAGTTGGAAGCCGATAAGCACCTGCTCAAGCGTGCGCTCGATAACGTTGTCCGTAACGCTTTCAAGTTCGCAGAGACTCAAGTCGCCATCCATCTTGTTGATAGAGATAAATACGTCTGCATTGAGATCCACGATGATGGCCCCGGTGTTGACGAAGAGCATCTCGCTCACCTGTTTGAACCTTTTTATGTGGGTAACAAGGCGCGTAACAAAGGGAAAAGTGGCCACGGCCTTGGCCTCTCGATTGTAGAAAAGATCTGCCAACAACATGGTGGACACGCTAACGTTGGTCACAGTACTTTATTGAATGGTGCCATGTTTAGTTTGTGTTTACCGAAATGTAATTCAGAGCCTGACAAACCTATACAGTAACAAAATAAGAACTTTGGAATAATTGACTCCATCAACGGTTAACTCACACCGCTTAAGTGTGAGCTGATTAAAAACATGATTATTAAATGGAGAAAACAATGAAGAAGCTAATTCTTATCGCGGCACTGTCTATGGTAGCAACAGGTTGTGCTCAACAAACATTTGTTATGGCGCCTGATGAAGCAGAAGTAACAACAGATGCACCGCAACACTTCTTTATTAATGGCCTAGCGCAAGAGAAAGAGATCGATGCGGCAAAAGTATGTGGTGGTATCGACAAAGTTGCTAAGGTTGAAGTACAAGAAACGTTTGTAAACGGCCTGCTACGCACAGTGACTTTTGGTATTTATACACCACGTGACGCGCGAGTTTACTGCAAAGCGTAATTAATACCCAGGTATTGAATAACAACTTCAAGACTTTTGACATGCAAAAAAATCCCCAACCAGTGGCTAGACTGATTGGGGATTTTTGTATTCGCTAAACTTATTTAAGTGGATCACCTTCAGGCAATGCACTGTGAATCCACACCGCGAGGCGCTTTTTAATATCCTTACCTTCCTGCTTGTCGGCAGGCAGAGGAGTAATTTGCTTTGCATCGACTAAAAACAGGTAGATAGCCTTTGCTTTCACCGATTGTGACATACTCGGATCATTGAGCTTAAAGCCTTGCATTTCAGCCAGCTTAGTTCCGACTTCCATTGCCTTTTTAAACAGTTTATCTTCGTTTTGCAGCTTAGTGGTCTTCGACATTCCGTCACCTTCGTTGTTACAAAGCAGTGACTTCAGTATATATCATTTATTTACGTCGACTTTTTGCATACCTAGCACTTTCGAACAAAACAAATATCGGTTTTGAGGGGCAATACACAGTCTCACCCTACTCACCAAAACAACGAACTACGCCTTTTTTACATACTTGGCGGTCACCATCATCTCACCGGCACCATCAAGCTTACAATCTAGCTGATGATCCTTGCCATCGTTCATACGTTTAATCACGCCTTTAGTACCGATCTTCAACACTAACGAACTGCCTTTTACTTTTAGGTCTTTAGCCAGTGTGATCTTATCCCCTTCCGCCAACAGGCTGCCATTGGCATCTTTAATATTTAGCTCGCTCTCTTTCGCGACTTCTTCAGGGTTCCACTCATAAGCACATTCAGGACAAATAAGATGGCTTTGGTCTTGATAAACATATTCAGAGCTACAGCTCGGGCAAGGAGGGAAAGACATAGTAATTACTTCCAAATACAAATTTATGTTACATGGTAAACGCTCTGTCTATGCATGGCGAGGAGATTCGGCAAACGCGAGGGATTGTTAGAGTCTAGTACTCTTTCAACACTACAAAATAACCCTAGAATAATGACAACTTTTCTTGATGCTCAGGTCTTATTTTGTCTACAATGACGCACTTTTTATTTACTGTAAGTAAGCATCATGACAGATAACACATCAAAGCCAGCTCTACCAGATCGTCTAGCAGGTAACCCACGCAGCCCGCACCACGTAGCTGAGTGTTTCGAGCACCACATCGGCATTCGTCTAAACGGTAAAGAGCGTACTGACGTTGAAGAGTACTGCATCAGCGAAGGTTGGGTAAAAATCCCTTCACCTAAAGCGCTAGACCGTTTCGGTCGTCCAATGCTAATCACATTGAAAGGCACAGTTGAAGCTTTCTACAAGTAAGCTGAGAACACGAAAAAACAGGGCTCATATGAGCCCTGTTTTATTATGAGTGAAACAGATAATCGACCAATACCAAGTTATACAAAAGAAACACCCCCATACTGAGCAGGATGGTAACTAGCACATTACCCGTTTTCCAAATCAGCAGAAAGGTCATCAATGCCGCTATCAAGTAAGGGTTTTCCGCACTCACCCACAGTGATTTCTCTGGCGCGAAAACAATAGGCCCCCAAATCGCCGTCAATACGGCTGGACCAGAATAACGCAGCAGCCTACGTGCTGAGCTATTCAAACGAAGAGGTACTGCGGGCTCAAGAAACAAGTAACGACTCACAAACACAATCGCGGTCATCAAAAGAATGGTCAACCAGATCATGATGATTCTCCCTCTGTTGCCGAATGCGTTGAAACATCTCCATCTTTATAACTTTCACATAGAAAGCCGGAGAGCATGCCCGCAATAGATGCCACCATTAAGGCTCCCTCAACTTGATTCACCGTGAGCACCACAGACACTAACAGTGACACCAAAACGCACACAATGACCGGCATGGTATTAATTAGTGGGAACACCAGAGCGATAAAGGTTGCAGCAACGGCGAAATCAAGACCGATTTCATTCAGAGAAGGAATTTGACTGCCCGCGACGATGCCGACAAAGCTCGCCATATTCCAGAACAGATAAAACACACCTCCGACACCTGCCGCATACCAGCGATTGAACTCTTGTTTCGATTGACCACTGCATATCGCGAACAGTTCGTCCGTGAGCCAAAAACCCAGCAACAAGCGCCAGCGTGTAGGCAAATCACTGATTTTATCGCGCATGGAAACGCTATATAAAAAATGACGCGATGTAATGAACAGAGTGGTCAATAACATAGTGCCTAAGCCAATTCCGGCTTTAAACATACCTGCTGCGACTAACTGCGCTGAGCCAGCAAACAAAATCGCAGACATTGCTTGTGCTTGAAGCGGATCAAGCCCCGCATCTATGGCGTACGAACCCGCCAATATTCCCCATGGAATCACCGCAATACTCAGTGGCATCCCGGCTAGTGCCCCTTTCCAAAGCTGAGATTTTCTCGTCATATTGATACTTCCATTTCAAATCTATTAAACCTTGGGAACAATTTAGTCAGCCTAGCTTATGCGCGATTGTACAAAATTGCTGAATACTGAGCGTCACAGCATCTTGATGTACTGACCCGGCGTATAACCGTTAGCCTTCTTAAAGTGTCGATGAAAATGACTCTGGTCGTGGAAACCGCACTCTTGTGCTGTATCCGAAATAGAATGCCCTCTCTTAAGCAAGGTTCTCGCCAGGCGCAGTCGAGATTGAATCTGATAAGCGTGAGGCGGCAAACCAAACTCTTTTTGGAATGAGCGCACCAAATGATAGGGGCTCAATGCCGCCAACTTTGACAGCTCTTCCAACGAGACATCGGCTTGCGGAAAGTCATCGAGGAATTCTTTTACTAACACCAGTTGTCGCTGCGTTTTACTGTCGAGTTGAGGTTTGAGTGGGCTTTTCCCATGACGACTGATGAGTTTTACTAACATGCCGTACATTAGAGTTTCACGTAGTAAGCGATTGTCTGACTCATCAATCGTGTTGAAGACCAAACGCAACTGATTCGCGAGCTCAGGATCTTCAACCACTGCGCGAGGAAAGTAGGGAGCACCATAGTTAGGTAGGTTAAGCTCTTGGGTAATTTTGGCCAGTTGCTCCGGGAGTGGATACATTGCACGATACGCCCATCCGCCTTCAGTGGCCGAGTGCCCGCTATGCACTTCATCGGCATTCACTAAGATAATCGCATCTTGAGGCGCAACATGATGGCCACCAGTACGATAGAAACGTTGGGCGCCCTGCTCAATCACGCCAAGCGTATACCCTTCGTGGCTATGGCGAGAGAAATTCTGCTTTTCGTATTCAGCGTTCAAAATCTCAAGGCCACCAAGCTCTTCGGTGATCTTGTAATCCGCCTTTTCCTTCTTCGCCTTTTTCATCGCCCTATTCCTTCAGGTAGCGCCTTCCTTTGAATCTATCAGTGTACTTTATAAGTTAACCAAGCTTTTGTACAAAATTGCGGTTTTTCTCGGTGAAAAACATTAACAATTGCGCAATTGAAATAAATCTCCAGCTTAGATTCCACCATCAACATCAATCTCTGTATCCCATCAAAACATGACTCACTTCATAACTCTCTATGCGAACTGTGTATGGATAGCTAACGAGATCACGCTCCCATAATTGAGAATTTGCGTTTTTCTCACACAAATAAATAATACAAATAAAACCAATAACAAGGCCGTTAGTATTATGAGCGACTCTCTACCCAACTCCATAATGAGCTTACAAAATGGACGTCCAACCATAGCCGTTTTGGTGGGTTCTATGACGTCCCATTACCACGAAGGCATCATGCGAGGTGCCGCCCATGTAGCAGAGCAGCATAATTACAACATCATCGGCTTTTGTGGCGGTGTAATAAAGTCCACAGACCATTTAACACTGGCAAGAGATAAAGTATTCGATCTAGTCAACATGAAGCTTATTTCAGGAGTTATTAGTCCATTCAGTTCCCATATGCGCTTTGTTAATGAGAAAGAAAGCGCTGAATTCATTGAGCAATTCTCTGATGTTCCAATCGTTAACATTGGCTGTAAAATCAGCCCATATACCAGTATCTCAACCGATTATGAAACCGGATTTTCTGAGCTCTTTGACCACTTTGTCAACGTTCATCATTTTCGTAATATTCTGTTGATTCGTGGCCCGGAATATCACGCCTCTTCCGAAAAAAGAATGCACATCTACAGAGAACAACTAGAAAAATACGATATTCCTTTCGACCCAGATCTCGTGCTCTATTCCGATCTGAAAAAACGTTCCGCCAAGCAAGAACTTGAACAATTTTTGTCTGACAAAAACAAGCCTATCGACGCCGTAATTACCATTAACGACAATCAAGCGTTGGGAGTCGTTGAAGCCTGCCAAGAGTTAGGTATTAAGGTTCCTCAAGACCTAGCGGTTGTGGGCTCGATGGACACACTAGAGGGCGCATTCTCGGAACCACCGCTGACAAGTATTCGAGAGCCTCTTTTCGAGTTAGGTCGAGCTGCTGCCATAGAAGTCATTGCGCAAATTGAAGGGCAGCCTCCGTTAGATGAAGTGAAAATTCCAACGTCATTGGTTATTCGTGAATCATGCGGTTGTAATACGCAAGAGTTTAGTCGCCATCAAACACCCAATAACGGACTCCGGGATACCGGAAAGCAAGCTGTCTTCGATGATACTCATAACCACATTGTTCATGTCATTGCTCAACATAAGGGCGCAATCAGCAATGAGCGTGTGGAATGCGCTTTGGCGTCTTTTCATCAGGCACTAGAAAGCAACGACTATGCTGACTTATTGATGCTTTTAAAACAGAACTTAGACGACTCGTTGGAGTCTGACGACGTCCTGTTCTGGCTTGAAGTCGCATCAAAATTTCAGATCAATGCACTGCGTTATCTTGAGCTAAGTTCTAATCCGGCAAAGTTAACAACGTTTATTGCCGAGCTCACCACACTTAAAAATAGAATTGAACAAACCGCGATTAAATTTCAGAGCTTTGAAACCGAGTATTACCTCAATTACTTTCGCGCTATCGTGAATAACCTGAACGCCTCTTTCGACCTTGGGACAATCAAAAAATACGCCATTGATATTCTCAAGCTCTCTGAAATGTATATCTCCATTTTCAATGATGTCCATGCCGACACTCTGACGGCAACCAACATAATCTCGGTTCGCAATAAACAACCGATTATTTCAGACAAACAGGTATTCAATGCCAATCACTTGATCCCGAGTAGCGTTGACGCCTACCAACAGCGCTACTCCTTAATGGTGTTTCCACTTTCTTTTGCCAACAAGCCCATCGGCTTCATGACCGTGAATTTGAGCAATCGTAAAGGCACCGCCTTTGAAAACCTGCGCGCCATTATTAGCTCTGCTCTTAAAAACGAAATGCTGATTCAAGATCTCAAAAAAGCGGAAGAGAGGTTCAGCGATATTGCCCACAGTACGTCAAACTGGCTTTGGGAGACCAATATCGATGATCGCTTCACCTACTGTTCTCACTCTTCCAGCGAAATCATTGGATATCACCCTGCAGATCTTATCGGAATGCCCATTAACCAGTTCAACATTCAAGACAGCAACAGCTACTTAAAAGCGATGCAAGGACAACAGAATCTGGTTGACGTTGAATGCTGGTTCAAACATCAAGATGGGCGCATCGTCTGCTTACTCGTATCAGCAAAACCGATCACCAAGAACGGTGCTTTCAGTGGTTATCGCGGTGTGTTTGAAGACATCACAGAAAAACGCCTGCAAGAAGAAAAAATCAAGAATCTCGCCTATTCAGACGTATTAACAGGCCTGCCCAATCGCACTCTATTCCAAGACAAGCTAGATGAAACCATTCGCTTCTCTTCTCGGGATAACAAAAAGTTCGCCATTATGTTTATCGATCTGGATCACTTTAAATACATCAATGACTCGATGGGACACGCGGCTGGTGACCAACTCTTAGTCAAGCTATCCGAGCGTCTCAACCAATCGCTGCGCTCCAGAGATGTATTGGCGAGATTAGGTGGCGATGAGTTCGTTATTATCCTCCCTGATATTCACACTGAGCAGGAAGTTATCGATATTGCGCAGCGGATCTTTGCGAGCTTCAAAACTGAAATCATAGTGTGTGAGAAACCCATATTTGTGACACTAAGTTTGGGGATCAGTATCTTCCCAAATGATGGGCTCGATGCGGAAACCTTACTTAAACGAGGTGACAGCGCTATGTATCAAGCGAAGTCACAAGGCAGGAACGGCTATGCCTTCTACAACAAGCAGATTGAACAGAAGAGCATAAATAGAAATACCCATGAAGTGATTCTACGTGAAGCCATCGCCACACACAGTTTTGTGCTCCATTATCAACCGCAAGTCTCAGTCCAAACGGGGAAAATCATTGGCTTTGAGGTATTAGTGAGAATTCAAAACCGAGAGCTTGGCATTGTCCCTCCAAACAACTTTATCCCTTTAGCGGAAGAACTGGGTTTAATCGGTCAAATTGACGAATGGGTTTTCGAGAATGCTTGCGCGCAATACCATACTTGGCAATCTCAAGGGCTTTCCGATGTTCGGCTCTCCATTAACCTCTCTGCCATTCAACTGCGCAGCAATGCGGTTTTTGCCAAATACATCCACATCATGGAAACTCACAAAATCAACCCTCGAAACATTCAATTGGAGATCACTGAAAACGCACTGATCGATAATGAAGATGTTGCGCTAGAAGTACTGACAGGCTTCAAAGAGTATGGGGTGAGTATCGCACTGGATGATTTCGGAACGGGTTACTCTTCGTTGAGTTGCATTAATCTCTACCCGATCGACACAGTGAAAATTGACCGCTCATTTGTCTCAGATGCGATTGATAACAAGAAGAACCAAGCGATCATCAAAGGCACTAAGTTGATTGCGGATCAGCTCAATCTTAATATCGTCGCTGAGGGCGTAGAAACCCTATCTCAATTCAAAACCATCGCTCAACTGGGCTGCCACGAGATTCAGGGTTACTACTTCTATAAACCATTACCCGCCTTAACTGCACAACAGTTACTGGAAAAACAATCGAATGGATTAATGGTTTGAGCCAACTGAAAACGGCCACCAATGACAAACTGGAATTTAGATCTCGATTCGGTTGAGTTTGTATAAACGTTGACATAACCGTGGCTCAAGTGTGTTCACATCGGGCCACCTTCAACGTCTCGAAATGCAACTCATATGAAAAACATCGGTGCTCTTATACTGCTCCTAAGCCTAGTTGGCTGTACGCACAATCAATCCAAAGCCTTGAGTGCTAACACTTCTTCGGTCAACGTCTACGCACAATCCATGTCGAATATGCAGTTATGTGACACCCTTTACTATGGCCGACCAAGTAACCAAACACTTGCTGCAATTGGCGCAGAGTTTAACCGCCGTGGGCTGTCCAAAACATGGTGTGATGCCGAGGCCAATAAGCTCTACCTAACTCAAGCATTAGACTGGCTAGCACAACAAGCCGATAGCAATGACGAGCAAACTGAAAGTGACAACTCAGCCGTAATTCTGCCTGCAAATTGATCGCGACAACGGCCAACACGCAAAAATTGCGAGTAAGTACTTCTCGTACAGTATTTACGAATAAAGCAATACTGTGACTCATAGAACAAATAAGCCGCTCTCTATGAGCGGCTTTGTTATGGGATAGACACTTACATGGCTAACCTAGATCGCTAGCCCACTAGTTCAGTTAATTGTTGCAAAGAAGGCAGTGCTGTCATTGCGCCTTTTTGCGTGGTCGCAAGTGCGCCACAACCATTACCCCAATGCACCGCAGCTTCGACCTGAGACCATGAACACCAGTCATCGCTCTGAGACAGCTTGGCTAATAAGCCACCGACAAATGCATCACCAGCACCCGTTGTATCAACAACTTGATCTACTTTAGTGCCTTCAATCACTCGACGTTCACCATTGTAAACCGCCAATGCACCACGAGCGCCTAGCGTCACGATGATCAGCTTGTTAGGTGCAACATTTAGCGCGTCCAAAGCTGAATCTAGCGTTTCAGTACCGGTTAAGAACGTTAATTCCTCTTCAGAAAACTTCACCACATCTGCCAGCTCAACAGCACTCATCACAACTTCTTTGATTTGTGATGGTTCACCCCATACTTCTTCCCTCAGGTTCGGGTCAAAGCTGATATAGCCGCCTGCTGATTTCATTCGCTGCATCGCTTCAAGCGTCGCACTGCGAGAAGGTTCGTTAGCCAAAGCGATTGAACAGCTGTGCATCCATTGTCCATATGTAAATTTTGGGATGTCTTCGATGCTGAAAAACTGGTCGGCGCTTGGCTTAACCATAAAGGTGAAGCTGCGTTCACCATCATCATCTAGGTCGACAATCACAGTAGATGTTCGCTGAGCTTCGTCCAGAAGCATGTCATCGGTATTCACCTTCTCATCCGTTAGAGTTTGCTTCATAAAGCGCCCTAGCGGATCTTGCCCAACTCGACCAAAAAAAGCAGTATCACCGCCCAATCGAGAGATGGCCACAGCAACGTTTGCTGGCGCGCCACCTGGACATTTTAAATAACGAGTCTCGCCATCTGGAATCAAGTCCACAACAGCATCTCCAGTTACCCAAACCTTGTTCATATCACTTTGCCTCTCGTAACGACGTTAAATTAAAATTCGTAGAACAGACGTACACGAGCACCGAAATCGTCTTCTTCAGCAAAGGCTGATGCATCCGACTGCTGATCCAATTTGTTGTCGACGGTTGTGTAGTATGTACCTAGAAGAATTGAAAAATCTTGTACCTCCAGTACATCACGGAAAGCGTAAGATGCATACCATGTTGATACGTTTACGTCGCCTTCAGCCCAAGAAGAAAACTCTTTATTTTCATACTCATTGATAGAGTGAATGTAACCCAATCCAAAGTTATTCCACAGTGCATTAACACCTGCTGATAAGTTGTTTTCGTCAACAGCATCTAAGTAAGCAACGTTCGCATTTACTGTCCAATCACCGCTCGTCCAGTTACCAGTTAAGCCATAACCGGTACGATCTGAGATATCCACACCATCAGCGACAATTGCGTTAGAAACGAGATTGGTTTCAATCGAAGCAGCCACTTTGAAATCACCCATTTGGTAAGCGACAACAGGGCGAACTAAAAACGAATCTTTGCTCGATTCGATCTCTTTACCGTGGTACTTGCCATCAAGGCCGCCATCGAACAAGTTAGAGCGGTCACCTAACATTGCGCCAACTTCCACATACAAGTCACCAAAGGTTTGGCTGTACATGATTTGACCGTCTGAACCGCGACCACGTGCTTCTTTTGCTTGGTATGAATATGCTGAACCGTCTGAATAAAGATCATTCGCTGTATCTCCCGAGTACTCTAGGAAGACATCTAAGCCAACAGGAAACATATCGTAAGCTTCAAATCGACCCGCTTTAATTGCCCAACCGTCTTTTTTACCAAACTCAAAGTACGCATCATCCAATGCAATATTGCCTGTGCTCTCAAACAACGGTTGCGCTTTCACACCCACATAATGACCTTTGCTCGTGTACTTTTCGCCCGCAAACTCGATTAGAACGCGGCCGTCTTGGTTGAATTCGCTGTCATTGTTATCGTGTGACTCACGGTCTTGGTAGTTGAAATTCAACTCCACGTTACCACCGACAGAGAAGTTACCCTCTTCAGTATCAACAATGCTGATTCCAGCGTTCGCTGACATTGCAACCATTACGGAAGCCGCCGCAAGCGACATTTTTAGTGTATTTTTCATGTTAAACCCTATATTTTGGCAATAAGAGGCCCTCCCCGACGAGGGCCTTATTTTTTTGTTTTGGAATAATTTACTGGTGGCTAACGAGTAGCCTGTATCGCAGACATGTAATGCAGTGTGCCGCTTGTCTGATTGAGAGTGACTAGAGACAACTCATCAATGAAGATTCGAGAAGTGAACACTGTCTTGCCGTTGTCAGCAAAAATTTCAATCGCTGAGTTATCGACAAAGACGCGGATGGTTTGCGCCTGCTCTAGACGCTGAGCGTAGCGAACCGTGCCGTATGCTTCTGCGTGTAAGTGAGATACCTGAGCACGGTCTAGAATCAACTCATCTTGATCGCCTCGAAACACCATCTGCTCACCTTTCTGGTTAGCCAAAGTCAGAGTGAAAAACTCATCTACATTCAACGTCAACTCGAATGCTCGTGACGTTAGCTCTAGAGGCTCAGAGTCTTCGACATCAATTGAACTTTGGCGTAGTGCTTCAAGCTCTTTCAATGGCTTCTGGATCAGATAGTCGCCATCGATGGTCAACTCACGTGGCAGAGTCAGCATGTGTGCCCAGCCATTCTTATCGGTTGGGTAGTCACTTTTTGAGTTGCCTAGCCAGCCAATAAGGATGCGGCGTTGCTGGTCATCCAGATAAGTTTGTGGCGCATAGAAATCGAAGCCTTTATCTAGCTCACGGTAGCCTTGGTTGTTGAAGAATTTTGATTCAAAGTCAATGCGCTCACCAACCATGTAAACCACTGAGAAGACGTTCTTAAGGTCGAACTTATTGTCTGAACTCACGCCTTGAGGAGAGAAGATATAAACCCCGTTGTCATCGGTTTCGTAGTAGTTCGGACACTCCCACATATAGCCAAAATCTTCGAGACCCACATCGATGTCACCCATGTGGTGGTAATCATCAATGTCTTTACCGTGGTAATAAGCCAGCGTGCCCTTTTCGTTGTGATCTTGAGCGCCAATCAACATG
Organism: Vibrio fortis; assembly: GCF_024347475.1. Lineage (NCBI taxonomy): Bacteria > Pseudomonadati > Pseudomonadota > Gammaproteobacteria > Vibrionales > Vibrionaceae > Vibrio > Vibrio fortis. Next base: position 1,007,488 of record NZ_AP025487.1, on the reverse strand, counting down.
TGATAATCGTTGTCACGACAAACCAGCACTGGGTCACGGATCTCGGCAGTGTAGGCATTTGGATCGAAATCCACGACTACGCCTTTCTTTTCCACATTACCTTGTTTGTCCATAATCGCGAGAACTTGAGTCGGATGACGTTGGTCATTCCCCTTTTTCAAGTTCGCCGTGTAGAAAATGTACAGCTGGTCATCGTGTGGTACACCAACACCGGTATAACAACCATGATGGTCGTAGTCTTGGTCTGGGTACATCGCGATGCCGCGGTCAGTAAAGTTCACGAAATCTTTGGTCGATACGTGGTACCAGTGCTTCAAACCGTGCACAGGGCCAAGCGGGAACCACTGATAGAAAATGTGGTGCTCGCCATTGAAGTAACTCAAACCATTCGGGTCATTCAACAAGCCGTGCTTTGGTGCAATGTGGTAGCTCGGGTAAAACGGGTCTGTTTGTGTTTTGTGTTCAATATCCGCCAAATACTCCTCGCTCACCTCGTGAATTCGGACAAAGCGATTTTGACGATTAGAAAAATCCATAACAACTCCAAGAAAAAGATATTCACTCAAATAGGTGGTGAAAAATTATTTAGGCTCTTTGTAAAGCAGCTTTGTTAAAGCAAAAGCCGAAGCCGCACCTACCAACATAACCAGCACATACATTCCTAGACCGCCGCCAAGATAAAGCAGAACACCCGGTAACATAGTTGCACCCGTACCCGCAGAGCCAATACCCGCAATCGCGCCCAAACAGCCACCTAATGCACCACCAATACAGCCATACAAGAAAGGTTTTACGCGAGGCAGAGTAATCGCGAACATCGCTGGTTCAGTGATACCAAACAGAGCTGGCAACGCTGCACCAAACATACCAGTCCTCTTCACTTTGTCTGTCTGCATCGACATAACCGCCATTGCAGCACCAAACTGGCCTGCGATTGCAGCAGTACCCAATGGGTTGATGTAGTCAAAGCCTGTGTCTGTCACCATCGCGATCGTGATCGGCACGATGGTGTGGTGCATACCCGTTACAGCCATGAATTGAATTGCGCCGCCATAAATCAAGCCACCAATGCCGTATGGGATTTGTAAGAAGTAAAGCACAGCCTCGGTAATGAGTTTTTCAATGCCGAGTAGAATTGGACCAACGAATACCAAACCAGCAATCAAAGAGACCAGCAATGTAATAAATGGTGTCAGAATCAAATCCAGAACTTCAGGGATGTGTTTACGCGATGTACGCTCAACTAAGGCTGCAAACCAACCCATAAATACCGCTGGAAGAATGGAACTCTGTAAACCAGTTACAGCAATCTCAAAGCCCATAAACGGAATCATCATCGCTTCTGCGTTACCGAAAGCGACATCCCATTTGCTTGCCAATTGTGGAGCTACCAGCATCAAGCCCAAAACAATACCGAGCACTGGATTACCACCAAATACTCGCATGGCAGACCAAGTCACCAATACTGGGATAAAGATGAAGGCGGTATCAGTTAAAACTTGAGACAGCGTATTGAGCTGCGGAGAGAGCTCAATACCGAAACCGTTGACCAACAACCCACGCAGACCCATCAATAAACCAGTCGCAACCAAGGCAGGAATAATGGCGACAAATATGTCAGAGAAAGTACGCGTTACCGTTTGGAAGGTACTCACTTTGTCTTTTTTCTCTTCAGCTTGTGGAGCCTCTTCAATGGCGTCGTTGCCTTTCATGATGGCAAAAACCTTACCCACAAAACCGGTCCCCAAGATCACTTGGTGCTGACCGTTTTGGAAGAAGTACCCATGTACTCCCTCTGTTGCGCTGAGTCCTTCAGCGTCGACTTGTTCATCATCCTTGGCCACAACACGCAGTCGTGTTGCACAGTGATTCAGTTGTGCGATATTGCCCTCACCTCCCAGTAAGGCCATAACTCTATTCGCTACAACTTTCGCATCTCGCGCCATAAATTTCGTCTCCAAAGAGTGCAAAGAAACAACAACCTGTATCTAACTTGTATTTATAGTAATACAGGTTAGATACAGGTTGTATTTTTCGTTGTCGTTTTTTGTTATTCGTCACACTTGTTGTTTACCTGAAATGCATAAGATTGCTTACATTCAAAACCTATAGATAAAAAAATAGCCCACAAACGTGGGCTATTCGACATTCTCTAAACTCGTGCGGTTATCTCAAAGTCATACAGACTAGACTTATAATAAACCGTTGAGTACTCGTATATTTTCTGTTCTTCATAGAAGTTCTGAGACTGGTTGATCAAGATGGGATCAAGCTCTCCAACGTCTAAAAATTGCTGAACCGTCACGTCAGGCAGTGCCGGTAACAGCTTTTGTTGCGTCTTGACCATCTCAATACCGTGACGACTCAAATATTCGAACTTTGATCCCTTGAGATCGTCTTTTGTCAGGTTGGGAAGTAGCACTCGGGGGATGTAGAACTCTTCAAATGAGACGACTTGGTCATTCACTAATCTCAAACGACGAGCGAAATTAACAGGCTCCCCAACAATGATATTGAGTTTTTTAGCGACAAGCTCATCCGCAGGTTGCACTTCAAAGGCATCGACAATATTGGTCGCTTCTAGACCCGCACCTGCCGCCTCTTGCGCCAAACCAGACATAGATAAAAAGTCATGACGCAGCTTATTGGATTTAACAAAACTGCCTTTGCCTTTCTCTGAAAAGATATAACCGCCATCATTGAGCTGCTGCAACGCTTTACGCACCGTAACACGGCTGACTTTCAACAGATCCACCAGCTGATTTTCAGACGGTAGCTTACTGCCCGCAGGATAAGTGCCTTTATCAATCTCGCGTTTTAACTCTCCCGCGACTTGAATGTACAAAGGCTGCAAATTTTTTTGCTCAAATAACTCAGTCATAATTCCATAAAAACTAAGGGGGTTCGGGTCATCTTACTCAAGGTATAAAGGAATACCAAGCCTACAGAGCAAGAGAAAACAATTTCTAACCAAAGGGATGGATAACATTAGAGGGGAATTTTGCAAGCAGAAAGCAAAAAGCCGCTCATGAAGAGCGGCTTTTTTAAAGGGTGGGAACCCAGCCACATCCCGGCACACAAGTCACTCGCTGCGGCTGCTTCCTTCCGGACCTGACCGAGTTCACGAGCTATTGTTGCGGGAGGACCAGGCCCCCATAGATTCGTTTTCTAAGAGGCTTGCCTCAAAGAGTGATTGGATTATTAAGCATCCCGGCATCCATTGCAAGCCCTTGACCTTTCTTTTTAAGCAATTGTGGTCTAAGTGCTTATCCTTTATTCAAACCATGAGTAAATCGCAGGTAAATTGGTCATTTACCTGCGATTAAAGCGAAGCGAACAAGATAGGAGATCGCGACGTATGTGCTATTCACTGGCTTAGATATCGATGTCTTCGTTATCTTCCGTTCGAATAATGTAATCGGTCATCCATGCTGTGCCCAACAAGCAGAGCCAAACCACAAATACTGGGCTTGGTACCTCGATACTTGGAGTGATAACCAGAGCTGCAAAGCCAGCCGTCGGCAATGTCCAGCACAACAGTTTATTCCAACGGAAGGTTTTGAGCTTAGTCATCGCCTCCATTGACGCCATGATGCCCGTTACGCACAACGCGACTAATGCTGCATAAGGTAGGTCTGCTATCCAGAGTGGCAATATTAAAAACAATGACCACCAGCTGTGTCGGCTAGCAGGCTTGAGATGATTCGCCGCCCACCAGATAACCATAATGGATAGCGTTTGAAGAACCGTTACCCAAGGCGTACCATCAAGCTTGCCCGCGGATTGAGTAACCATAATGCCGACTTGTAGCGTCGTAACGATGAGCCCAGAAACTACGACTACCGATAAGCTACTGCGGCGCGAGAAAACGACCATAAGTAGAGGAAACAGTACCCAAGCACTCACAGACAAGGTGATCGGCTGCATTGGTAGGGTTAAGCCATAAATGGTCATTGATGCAAGCAGTGCTAAGCCTGCTACTCCCCCTTGCGGCAAAATCCATAGCGCAGGGATCACCATAGCCAAAACAGGAATGTCACCGTCGCTTAAACTGATAGCTCGGGCACAGACAACCGCTAACAGAGTTGTCACTAAGAATTGAAACGTTGAAAATACCATAGCTCTCTCCTTCTACCGATCCGTGGTATTAATGAACTAGGAACACTTAGTATGGACCAATTTTTACCCCAAATCTTTGCAGTAATTCACCAAATTCCCTATGGGAAAGTAACAACTTATGGAGATATAGCACGTTTTTCAGGCTTTCCAGGCTATGCGCGTCACGTAGGCAAAGCTTTGGGTAATTTACCAGAGGGAAGTCAGCTTCCTTGGTTTAGGGTCATTAATAGTAAAGGAGAGATTTCGCTAAAAGGCGAGGACTTCGAACGACAAAAACGTCATTTGGAAGCCGAAGGTATTGAAGTGAGTGAGGCAGGAAAAATCAAACTCAGAAAATACAAATGGCAGCCATAATGCTGCCATTGCTTTTCATTCCGTTTATTCTTTTCAAGAACAAGGAATTAACGTACACCAACCAAGCGTAAATCCAGTGACTCAGTGTTAGCTGAATCCGTGATCACAGGTGCAATCGTATCCGTCGTAAAACGTAGCTTACTATCGACATGAATGGTCGCACGCACGTTGTATCGGTGATTGTCTTTGATCTGGCTGGCATCATATTTCAATTCAAAAGCAAACGGTACTTGCTTACCATCCGTTGTGAACTCTTGAGTCGCTAGCACTTTAGATGGTGCATCAGCCAGTGAGATATCTTCAAGTGTCACAGTAACAAGAGCGTTTTCAGGCAGAGCAATACGCTCTCGGTAGCTCACTGTACCCGTCACCATTTTCATGTTCTCCGCGACAACTTGTTGTGGAGCTTCGCTTTGCTCCGTAGATTGGCAGCCAGCAAGGAAGCCAAATGAAATTAAAGACGTTGCGATTAATAAAGCCTTTTTCATACGATTTTTCTCTCAATGTGTTTGCTGGATATAGCAAAACTGAATCGTAATTATAAGAGAGCTTTCATAATCTGTCTTGAAACCCTATGATTTATTGACAGATATTTGACTGAGCGATTTGGTTAACCCTTTAACCTGCTCTCATTTTATTAAGAGGTACTCTGGCAATGAGTCAACCACTAAAAGAACTACTAAGTTTACTTCAGCTAGAAAAATTGGAAGAGGGTCTGTTTCGAGGACAGAGTGAAAATCTTGGCTTACCGCAGGTTTACGGTGGGCAAGTGCTTGGACAAGCGTTGTCTGCAGCTCGCTACACGGTAGAAGAGAATCGCAGTGTTCACTCTTTTCACAGCTACTTCCTATATCCGGGCGATCCAGAGAAACCGATTATTTATGACGTAGAGAATTTAAGAGACGGGCGTAGCTTTAGTACTCGCCGCGTTAAGGCGATTCAAAATGGTCGCCCAATTTTCTATCTGACCGCTTCTTATCATGGCGATGCCCCAGGCTTTGAACACCAAAATACCATGCCTGATATTCCGGGGCCTGAGAACTTTGCATCAGAGACTGAACTGGCTAGCCATATCGCCGAATTCCTACCGGAGAAACTTCGAAAGACATTCTGTGGCGAGAAGCCTATCGAGATGCGTCCAGTCACGGTAGTAAATCCACTCAAACCTAAGAAAGCGGAACCTAAGCAATACTTGTGGGTGCGAGCTAATGGCGAAATACCAGACAATCACCTTATCCACCAATACCTATTGGCTTACGCTTCTGACTGGGGTTTCTTAGTAACGGCGCTTCATCCACATGAAGTTTCATTGATGACGCCGAACTTCCAAGTCGCCACCATTGACCATTCAATCTGGTTCCATCGTCCATTCAAGATGGATGAGTGGTTGCTGTACGCCATTGAGAGCCCTACGGCGAGTAATACTCGTGGTCTGGTTCGAGGCGAGATCTACAACCAGCAAGGTCAATTGGTCGCAACAGCGGTTCAAGAAGGTGTAATGCGTTTTACTAAGTAATTTTCGTTGATTCTTAGCAAGCATTCGTAAACACAAAGGGCTTGAGTACTACTCAAGCCCTTTTTCATGTTCTTAATTATTCGACTACCTATTCTGCTACGGGCACTTCCTCTTCACCTTGAACACGAGTCTTAATCCCATTCCCTGCATCGCGAATCAGGTTAATCGGTGACAGTACCACGCCTTTCACGGTGCCTTCTACAGCCCCTTGTGTGGCGGTTTGTGCCAACACTTTACTCTTATCAACCAGTTCCGTTGCCTGATCTAAAATACCTGGGACATCCGCTCTTAGCTGAGCTGACTCTTGAACGACTACAGGAATAACCTGTTCACGGTAGGCTTGGCTTTCTGCCAGTACAGGAGGCACCACTTCCACTCGGTAACGCGTCACTTCGTTCAGAGTCGGAGGTATCACATCTGTTCGCAGTACCTTTATTTCTTGTAGCACAGTCGGCACGGTGTCTGTGCGAACATTTTTCACTTCTGACAAGATAGACGGAATCTTACTATCAACCGAAGCAACTGTTTGATTTACTTGTTCAACGGTTTGTCGTACCGCCTCAACGGTGGCCAATACCTCCGGAGCAAGTTCATCAATGTGCTCAGCGAATGCCAACCACTCATCCACTTTCAAATCTTCAGTGACGACAGATAGGTCATCGATCACCTGCGGGTAAGTGTCCACTACCTCCCCCACCTTATTGGTAAAAGCGAAGATGCTGTATCCCAAATAAAAAATCGCCGTCGCCAATATCAACTGAATGGCCATTGAGATTTTTGCTTGCATAAACGTCCTTATTTTCCCTTGCTTGTTCCGTAAGTTAGCCATAACTGCAACTAAACAGTGCGCTCTCTATTCATTATAGTGGCAGTAATTATAGTGGCAGTGCCGTGGTGTATTTTAAAGGCTCCATCGCAAATGTTGAGGTGACATTCGACAAGCCATCAACACTGTTCACTAGACGCTTATAAAACTCATCAAAACACTTCATATCTCTGACTTGTACTTTGAGCATATAGTCATATTCACCGGCCATTCGGTAGAACTCCATCACTTCCGGAAACTCAGAGACTGTACCAACAAAACGCCCATACCACTCATGCGAGTGATCGCTGGTCTTCACCAAAACAAAAGCGGTAAACGAAAGGTCGAGCTTTTCAGGGTTAAGTAGTGCAACACGTTTTTCGATTACGCCCTCTTCTTCTAGGCGCTTCAGACGCTTCCAACAAGGGGTGGTGGTTAGGTTGACCGCTTCAGCGATATCGTTGAGTGACAGTGTGCTGTCTTGCTGTAGCAGACGCAGTATTTTTTTGTCCGTGGCGTCGATCATATTTTTAATAAAAGCCTATAAAAGAGAATTTTTTTCTACTTAGTCGTCAATATGCAGTAAATATAGCAAAGTTTTTCTCTGCAGATCTCGCTAATTTAATGACATAGCAAACATAAAAATAACAACGTCAAATATCTGGAGATGCCCTATGTGTACTGACCATAAATGGATCAATAATGCCATCCGCAAAATCGAAGCAGACTATCAACGTTCTGCTGATACTCACCTTATCAAACTCGATCTACCGAGCGTTGAAGGCATCGATATTTACCTAAAAGATGAAAGTACACACCCAACGGGATCTCTTAAGCACCGCTTGGCGCGTTCGCTTTTCCTATACGCGATTTGTAATGGTTGGGTAGGACCAGAGACCACTATCATAGAGTCATCATCTGGTAGCACTGCGGTATCTGAAGCTTACTTTGCACGCTTGCTTGGTCTACCTTTCATCGCAGTAATGCCAAAATGCACAGCGAAGAAAAAGATTGAACAGATTGAATTCTACGGTGGTCAAGCTCACTTGGTCGATCGCTCTGATCAAATCTACGCTGAGTCTCGTCGCCTTGCTGAAGAGTTGAATGGCCACTACATGGACCAATTCACTTACGCAGAACGTGCTACAGACTGGCGCGGTAACAACAATATCGCCAACTCTATTTTCAACCAGATGCAAATGGAGGATCACCCTATCCCTGCGTGGGTGGTGATGAGTCCGGGCACGGGTGGTACATCTGCAACGATTGGTCGTTTCATTCGTTACCAACAACATGAAACTCAACTTTGTGTTGTTGATCCTGAGAACTCGGTATTCCACGATTTCTTTAAAACAGGCAATGTCGACCTAACTGGTGACAAGGGCAGTAAGATTGAAGGAATTGGTCGTCCACGCGTGGAACCTAGCTTTATCACAGGCGTGATTGATGAGATGCGCACGATTCCAGATGCAGCAAGCATTGCGACAACGCACTGGTTGTCAGAGTTACTTGGTCGTAAAGTCGGCGCTTCCACAGGTACCAATATGTATGGTGTATTACAGTTAGCAAGCGAGATGAAAGCGCGTGGTGAGAAAGGCTCTATCGTGACTCTGTTGTGTGATAGCGGTGAACGCTACCTAGACACCTACTTTGATGACGAATGGGTGCGTGAAAACATCGGCGATATTCAGCCGTACACAGAAAGACTAAAAGTGTTTAACCAAACTGGCGAGCTATAAAACTATCGCTTGTACAAAAAGCTTGAAACAAAAAAGCGGCATGAATCTCTTCATGCCGCTTTTTTTCATTCAACGAGAATACTTACTCTGGCTTCTGCTTCGCTTCGAAAGCCGCTAGCTGCTCTGGCGTTGCTTTTGGTTGGTGGTTCTGTTTCCACTCATCGTAAGTCATGCCGTAAACACGCTCACGAGCATCATCGATGTCGATGTCTAGACCTTGCTGTTCAGCTTCTGCTTTGTACCACTTGCTGAAACAGTTACGGCAGAAACCCGCCAAGATCATAAGGTCGATGTTCTGTACATCTTTATTGTCATCTAGGTGTGCAAGCAAACGACGAAAAGTCGCCGCATCCAGCTTATCTTGTTCTTCTTGGGACAAATTTTTGTATTTGAATTCAGCCACTTTGCGTTCCTTATTCTGTTCTATTTTATTGAGCCTTGTTGTTATACAAAAAAAGCCTGCTGTTCGCTAGGAGCAAAAGCAGGCTTTTATCAGATAAGCACTCTAATCATTGATTAGCCGTGGGAAGTTCGACCTACAGTGTCGTGACTCAGCGCTTTATTAAGTTCAGCTTCGACATGACCTGGCGATCGTGTTGCGCCAGAGATCAAGCGGTACATAGCCGGGATAACAAACAGCGTTACCAAGGTCGCAAAGCCCATACCAAAGAAGATAACCGTACCTACGGCCACTCGGCTTTCGTAGCCTGCGCCTGTAGAGGTAATCAATGGAATCGCACCCGCTAACGTAGTAAAGGCCGTCATCATGATTGGTCGTAAGCGACGAGCAGATGCATCAACAATCGCTTTTTCAAACTCAATACCACGGTCACGCAGTTGGTTTGCAAATTCAACAATCAAGATACCATTCTTAGTCACCATACCAATCAGCATGATCATACCGATCTGACTATATACGTTCAGCCCTTGACTCATCAGCACCAAACCTAAGAAACCACCAAAGATCCCCATCGGAACAGTGAACATCACAACTAGCGGGTTGATGAAGCTTTCAAACTGCGCCGCTAATACTAGGTAAGCGACCAGCATTGCTAGAGCAAACACCACAAGAATGCTCGATTGGTTCTCTTTAAAGTCTTTAGACTCACCGGAGTAACTCACCGAGATATCACCTGGTAGCATCTCAATGGCCTGCTCATCAAGGAAATCAAGCGCCTCACCCAATGTGTAGCCATCCATTAAGTTGGCTTTAATAGTGATCGATTTCTGCTTGTTGTAGTGAGACAGACGAATGGATGACGCCACCTCTTCTATCTTGGTTAACGTATCAAGCGTGACCAGTTCACCTGATTGGGTTCTCATGTAAATCTGGCTGAGATCATTGGCGTTATTAAAACTGTTCTCATCGCCACGCAGGTAAACATCGTACTCTTCACCGCGCTCAACGAAGGTCGTTTCACTTTTACCACCGAGCATGATCTCTAGTGTGTCTGAGATATCTGAAACACTCACACCAAGCTCTGCGGCACGCTGTTTATCAACCGTCACCAATAGCTCAGGGGTTTTCTCTGAGTAATCGATGTCTGCGCCTTCCATCATTGGCGAATCTTCAGCAGCTTGCTTGAGGGTCTCTGCCCATTTTTGCAGTTCAGGATAATCAGAGCCACCAAGAACAAACTGAACAGGTTCACTCGAACCACCACGGAATCCCGGCATAAATGGGAAGATACGTACGTCTGGAATCCCCGTTAGCGCTTTTCTTACTTGACCGAGCGCTTCTTGAGCCGTCGCTTCACGCTCATTCCAATCTTCGAGAATCATGATTACGAAGCCGGTTTGGTCACCCGCATTGCCGCCAAACGCTGGTGACTGCAAGCTGAATGACTTCAAAAACCCTTGGCCAAGCAACGGCATCAAGCGTTCTTCAACCAGATCCATGTTAGCCGACATACGGTTATAACTGGTCGCATCCGCACCGCGAACAAACGCAAAGATCACACCACGATCTTCTTGAGGTGTCAGTTGAGCAGGCACTTGCTGCATTAAGCCGTAGCTACCGCCGAGACACGACAGAATAATGATCGGTGCCGCCCATCGCCAAGCCAGAGCACGACGCAATACACTGCGATAACCCTTCTCTAGCTTACCGAATACACGCTCTACAAAGTGATTAAAGCGGTTTGGTTTTACGTTCGCTTTTAAGATCTTACTGCCCAAAACTGGGGTCAGCGTCAATGCCACCAATGACGAGAAGATCACCGACATCGCCAGTAATACCGAGAACTCGGTAAACAACAAACCAACCATACCGTCCATGAACGAGATTGGTAGGAATACCATCACCAGAACCAACGTGGTTGCTATAACCGCGAAACCTACTTCACGTGTCCCTTTATAAGCGGCTAAAAGTGGTGATTCACCGCGCTCAATGTGATGGAAAATGTTTTCAACCACTACGATCGCATCGTCCACAACCAGACCAATCGACAGAATCAGTGCCATAAGCGTGATTAGGTTGATAGAGAAACCAAAGTAGTAAGCTGCAATGAAAGATGAAATCAACGATACAGGCACAGTAACCGCAGGAATCAAGGTTGCGCGCGCTTGTCCGATGAACACGTACAGCACTAAGATAACTAAGCCACCAGTGATAAATAGGGTGCTATAAACCTCAGAGATTGAACGGTCGATAAAGACAGTTGAATCGTAATCAATCGCTAGTCGCGTGCCATCCGGTAGGAACTTTTGGATGTTCTCAACTTCTTTATGAACCAAATCAGCAACTTCAAGCGGGTTCGCGTCCGATTGCGGCACGATACCCATGCTAACGTTTACAATACCGTCACTCTTAAAGGTCGAGTTTTCGTTCTCAGCGCCAATATAAACGTCCGCAACATCTTTTAAGTAGATCGGGGATTTATCCGATGCACGTTTAACAACTAAGTATTCAAAGTCTTCAGCTTGAGTATATGAACGTGCAGTTCGCACAGACATCACGATTGCATCGTTTCGAACCTCACCACCTGGACTCTCAATGTTCTCATTACGAAGCGCTGTGGTAATGTCTGTCGCGGTCACACCTCGACCTGCCATCAGCTCAGGTTTGAGCTTGACGTACATAACCTTATAGAGACCACCTGAAATATCCACCGAGCTAACGCCCGAGATCAGACTGAACCGGTCGACAAGCACACGTTCGGTGTAATCCGTCAGCTGAGTTCGGTCCATTTCAGTTGAACTGAGGTTGATATATAGAGATGCCTCACCACTGCCGTTGTTCTTATAAACGATCGGATCATCGGCTTCATCAGGAAGCGAGCGCTGGGCACGGGCGACCGCATCACGAACATCACTCACACCCGTATTTAGGTCGTAGCCTAGTTCAAAGGTAATAGTGATACGTGATGAGCCATTACGAGTGGTCGACTCAATTTCATCAATCCCGCTGATACCTGAGAGCTGATCCTCTAGATTAGAGGTTATCTGGCTTTCAATAATCGTCGCAGACGCGCCTTCGTAACGGGTACTGATCGAAACAACTGGGCTCTCAATATCTGGCATTTCTCGCACGGCAAGCTTACTGAACGAAACGATACCAAACACCACTAGCAGCAAACTGAGAACCAGCGCCGCTACCGGTCTTTTTACTGATACATCAGATAACAGCATTAGTTGCTTTCCTCTTGCTGAGGCTCACGCTTTGCAGACGTTGTCACACCAAGTTCTTGTACTTGAACACCGTCGCGCATATTTACAATGCCTTGAACAACGATCTTGTCACCAATATTGATGCCTTTCTCGATCACCACTTCATTATCGATACGAGCGCCTAGGAAGACCTCAGTACGCGTCGCTTTGTTGTCTTCGCCCACAACATAAACGTAACGCTTGGTCCCTGAATATTGCAGAGCTTGTACAGGGATAATTGGGGCTTCAACCGCTGGGAAGTCCATCTCAGCAGAAACGAGCATACCCGGCTTTAAGTAGTCATTCGGGTTATCGAAGTGAATACGCACACGCAAGTTCAGCGTTTCCGTATTGATGCGAGAGTCAATACCCACAACTGTACCTGAGAATTCAGTATCACCCCACGCACTGGTTCGTGCTGTGACTGTCATGCCTTTAGACAGCATTGCTAAATAACGCTCTGGCACCTGAAGATCTAACTGCATCACAGATAAGTCATCCAAAGTCACCAGCTCAGTACCTGAGCTGACGAGTTTTCCTCGGCTAAAGTCGATAAAACCAACGGTGCCAGAAAAAGGGGCTGAGATATGAAGGTCTTTTAGATTAGCGTTTGCTGCTGCCAGTCTTGCCAGTGCAATCTCTACACTGGTTTTCTGCGCATCAATTTCGGTTTGTGTAATCGCGTTTCTTTTTACTAAGCGTTCAAATTCCGCCAATTTACGACGCTCATCTTTTAGATATGCTTTTGCTTCTGCAACCGCAGCTTTCGCCTTGTCATCGTCTAATTGAACTAACAGCTGGTCCTTTTTAACATCTTGGTTAGCTTTGACGTGAATAGAGTCCACTTTGCCTGAAATCTCTGAAGAGATGATCACCGACTGTTCCGCTTCTAGCTTACCGACGAGTGAAAGTGACTGATTGACTTGATGAATATCGACCTGCTCCGTTACAACCGTAACCGCGCTCGGTCCCATGCGCTTAGCCACTACGGCTGGAGACGCCAAGATGATAGATAAGCTAAGTAGAGATAAAATGGATTTATGTTTCATAACGATAGTCTGTAAGTTAGATTCAAGATCTCTATAAAGTAATTAACCGTATTCTATCAACTGATTGCAACGAGTAACGTCAAGAAGTGTAAATGTCGCTAAATTGCGCTGACATTCACGGTTTTCTCTTAGTGAGTTCCCTGATTAAATGTCAGGAAGCCTCAATTATCTGTTCTTGTAACGTCGATTACGGGCTTGATAATTTAGGATGGCAATACGGTACAGCCAGAACATATGTTCACTTACCGAGCAAAACGCGCACTTTTCGCTATCTTTGCCCAAAAAGGCAGCATTCAACACAAAACCATAAGAAAAACTCTTTACAGGTTAAACGTGTTTGCTATGATGCGCTCCGCACTTGAGAGATGCGTTGGGAAAAACATTTCTTAAGCCTATCCACTGAGAGATAGGAAAACACCCCTGGAGGGGTTCCCGAGTGGCCAAAGGGAGCAGACTGTAAATCTGCCGGCTCCGCCTTCGATGGTTCGAATCCGTCCCCCTCCACCATATTTCTTCTTAGCTCTTTAAGAGATAAGAAAACCTCAATTGAATCGTTGGGAAAACTTCAATTGAGCCTATTTTAGATAGGAAACACCCTGGAGGGGTTCCCGAGTGGCCAAAGGGAGCAGACTGTAAATCTGCCGGCTCCGCCTTCGATGGTTCGAATCCGTCCCCCTCCACCATATTCTTCTTAACTCTTTTGAGATAAGAAAACCTCAATTGAATCGTTGGGAAAACTTCAATTGAGCCTATGTTTTAATTGCTTTTAGCTTTTAAAGACTGGGGAAAACACCCTGGAGGGGTTCCCGAGTGGCCAAAGGGAGCAGACTGTAAATCTGCCGGCTCCGCCTTCGATGGTTCGAATCCGTCCCCCTCCACCATATTCTTCTTAACTCTTTAAGAGATAAGAAAACCTCGATTGAATCGTTGGGAAAACTTCAATTGAGCCTATGTTTTAATTGCTTTTAGCTTTTAAAGACTGGGGAAAACACCCTGGAGGGGTTCCCGAGTGGCCAAAGGGAGCAGACTGTAAATCTGCCGGCTCCGCCTTCGATGGTTCGAATCCGTCCCCCTCCACCATATTCTTCTTAGCTCTTTAGAGATAAGAAAACCTCGATTGAATCGTTGGGAAAACTTCAATTGAGCCTATGTTTTAATTGCTTTTAGCTTTTAAAGACTGGGGAAAACACCCTGGAGGGGTTCCCGAGTGGCCAAAGGGAGCAGACTGTAAATCTGCCGGCTCCGCCTTCGATGGTTCGAATCCGTCCCCCTCCACCATATTCTTCTTAGCTCTTTAGAGATAAGAAAACCTCGATTGAATCGTTGGGAAAACTTCAATTGAGCCTATGTTTTAATTGCTTTTAGCTTTTAAAGACTGGGGAAAACACCCTGGAGGGGTTCCCGAGTGGCCAAAGGGAGCAGACTGTAAATCTGCCGGCTCCGCCTTCGATGGTTCGAATCCGTCCCCCTCCACCATATTCTTCTTAGCTCTTTAGAGATAAGAAAACCTCGATTGAATCGTTGGGAAAACTTCAATTGAGCCTATGTTTTAATTGCTTTTAGCTTTTAAAGACTGGGGAAAACACCCTGGAGGGGTTCCCGAGTGGCCAAAGGGAGCAGACTGTAAATCTGCCGGCTCCGCCTTCGATGGTTCGAATCCGTCCCCCTCCACCATATTCTCTTAAGAGATCGAAAAGCCAACTCATTGAGTTGGCTTTTTTTGTATCTACATCCGCTCTATCTATCTCAATTCAAACATAGATTTGGTTCAAGTTTTGTAGACCTACAAAATTTGACGCATTTAAGACTTCTCATCACACATCCCCTAGCGTGCAAAGACCTTATTAATCCATTGATACATATCAATATTTTATAAAACAATGAGCATAGAGTTCCCTTGCAAATACTAATTAAACGAACAATATCACTTAGGCTAAGCAAGGAAAGAAACCATGAGTAATCCCCATTGGATAATGATGAGTCTGTGTCTTATCGGATTAACAGCATGCGGTGGCGGAGGATCCAGTTCTCCTTCTACCCCGGTATCGTCTGCTATTTCTACCAATGAATACCTACCTGCACAAAATGGAGCGACTTGGACATACAGCGACGATAGCACCGGACAAAGCTATCAAGTCACAAGCTCTCCAGTCACGGTTCATACAGATGGCAGTGAAACATTTTCGCTGAACTGGCCACATAGCGGATTCAAGCAATTCTTTGAATATAAAGATCAAAGACTGTACCTCGACGGGTTAACCTTCAACCAAGTTATGGTTAATGGCACCCTTTATAGTGCTCAATTTGATCTCTCTACTGCTCCCTTTCTTTTACTCCCACCTTATGCCGAGTTGGGAGAAAGAACAGATGCAGGCTACAGCGACGTCACCACAACAATTACACCGAACCCAGGTCCAGCATATACCACCGTGTTATCAAGCTGGAAAAACCACGGTATTGAGACCCTTGTTACTCAGCATGGTTCTTATGAAGCAATACATATTGAGTTTACCTTAGGGTTTGATGTGACGGTTTACTCGCCAACATACGGAGCGATTGATCTGAACCAAATTCCATTAAGGCAAGAACTTTGGTTTACACCGAGCATTGGTATCATCAAGATCAAAGATACCAGCGCGTCTGTCACGACCCCAACAGAGCTCTCACTCGATGGCTTCAACCAATTTAGAGACCAAGATGGTGAGGTCACAGCAACACTTCCCGCAACTATTGAGATTGATGAGCAAAGCCCTTGGAAAGACTTACACAGTGCTTTTGGTATTGATGCCTTTTATGGTACTTGGCAAGAAACCGCCAACACCTGTTCACCAGCTCCAACAGATGACGCTCGTTATCAACTTACTTTATCAAAACAAAGCTACACCTTAACCAAAGTAACCTACCAGAATGGCGATTGTGGTGTTAATGGGAAGAACGTGTTTAAGACCGAATCCGTCAAGACGGGTGGTTATAAGTTCATTAGTGATGGAGAACCCTCAGATTCAATATCGCTTAAGCTCAGTGTTCAATCCGAAACGCTGCGCGACCAATTTTCTGATGGACCTTGGGGTAGTTACTACGATGGTACCAGTGGCGTTGAAGAGATCATTACTCTCAAGAAAAGTACCGACAATCAGCTGCAATTTGAGATCTATGATTGGGGAAGTCTGCACAACCATACTCTGAACTATATTCCCTAGCTTCAAAGATGATTTCCTACCAAAAAAGAGCCCTTGCCATAACAGCAAGGGCTCTCAATATAATCACAAAATTGGATTAATTAACCTTGGATACCAACGATCAGCCAAGGTGCATTTGGAGCAGTAAGGTCACGCTCTAAGTGCCAGATATCAGTAATATCTTCTTCGATACCTTCAACTGAATCACGGTAGCGACCGCTAAATTGAAGGCTCAATTGCGCTTTGCTGCCATCATGGTCAGCGCGAACGATTTCTGCGTCTACATACATCACGTCTGTGTGTTGCTCGCCTTCAAGCTTGCTACGCTCTGCTTTTAGATCTTCAAACAGGCTTGGCGATACGTACTCTTCAATCGTATTCAGTTCATTGTGGTTCCAAGCACCTTGTAGGGTACGGTAGTGCTCACGAGAACCATTAATGAATGCCGCTTGGTCAAAGCCCGGTGGGTAGTTATGAGGAACATCGCTTTGTGCACCAAAACCAAAGCCACCTGCTGTACCTTGTGATTGAGGTTGTGCTTGTTCAAAGTTATGAACGTTTGGCTGCTGTTGTGGTTGCTCAAATTTGTTTTGACCCATACCACCAAACGCTGGCTGTTGGCCGCGTTGCTGGTTCATTGAGCCCTGTTTTGCACCCAACATGCCACGTAGGAATTTGAATGCTAGGAACGCAATCAAGCCCATGATCAAGATATCCATAAACTGGATACCTTCAAAAGCGCCACCGAAGAACGCTGCTAAAAGGCCACCAGCCAGTAACCCGCCTAGGATACCACCCATCAAGCCTTTCTTGCTTGAGCCTGCTGTATTTGTCTTGCCAGCTTGGTCTTGCTTAATCGAATTTGTGTTTTGCTGTTGTTGTTTAGGAGCGGGAGCCGTTTTGAAACTCTTACCAAATGACTTACCACCACCAAACTTTTTCGCTTCTGCGATTGGTGTCACCGCGACTGATACCATCATAATCGCGATTAGTGAGAAAAATCGTTTCATTGTTATCCTTTATAGGTTTCTTTATCTTTCGACTCTTTAATCATACTCGTTAACAATGAACAATGAAATATTCACAGCCGCTACACATGTATCATAATATTGCTGAGATTAATTTAGCCACTATTGAGCAATAGCATTGACGCCTACTAGAGGCGGAGACTAAAATATTGAACGTTGTTCATTAATAGAAATACATCATGGCCAGAAGAAACGATCATACTCGCGAACAGTTAGTTCAACTCACATTAGACACTGTGACTCAATTTTTAGAGGAACACTCATATCATGAGTTAAGCCTACGCAAAATCGCAAACATGATCGGATATGTGCCGAGCACGCTCGTGAATGTATTTGGTAACTACAATCTGCTGCTTTTGCATGTGGTTGCGAAAACACTAGATGAACTTTCAGCTGAAGCTGGCGTTGCCGTCGAGCAATCAAGCAACCCTCAAGATGCGCTATTTAATCTGGCATACTGCTATCACGATTTTGCTCTTAAGCATCCAAATCGTTGGCAGCTCGTGTTCGAGCACAACATGAACGGTGAAAACCTACCTCAATGGCAATCAAGCCGCATCGATAAGATGACAGGCATGTTAGAGCAATTATTGCTGGCTATTGCGCCTCATCACACCGAAAACGAAGTATTAAAAGCGAGCCGAGTGCTATGGTCTGGCGTACATGGCATTACACTGCTTAGCGTCGATGACAAGTTCTTCGCTTCCGAGCCAATTGATGGTAAAGACCTGATTAATAACTTATTATCAAATTACTTAACCAATTGGTAAGCCATTAAAGTGGCAAATGAATAAGGTCGCACATGAACAAGGTTCGCACATGAAGAGCAGCAGCCAGTCTTCGCTGTTAACACAACAAAGGTTCCTACCCTATTTTATTACCCAGTTTTTAGGGGCCTTCAACGACAATATCTTCAAAAATGTGTTGCTACTCTTTGTTGCATTCGCAAGCGTCGACACATTGCCGATTTCAAGTAACCTCTTCATAAACCTTGCCGCTGGTCTGTTTATACTGCCATTTTTCCTATTTTCCGCCCTCGCGGGGGTGCTCGCAGATAAATACGAAAAGTCATGGTTTATTCGTAAGGTAAAGCTGCTCGAAATTCTCATCATGTCCCTGGGTGCGATTGGCTTTATTTACGAAAGCTACGGTATCTTACTGCTTCTTCTGTTCCTTATGGGGACGCAAAGTGCCTTCTTTGGCCCAGTAAAATACGCACTGCTTCCCCAGCAACTCGAACCAAAAGAATTAGTGTCTGGCAACGCCTTAGTTGAAACCGGAACCTTCCTAGCTATCCTAATCGGTACATTAGGCGCGGGGCTTATCGCCTCACATGAAAGTGCAAAGATCGTTGCCGCTGTCTGTATTGTGCTGTTTGCTGTGATGGGATACGGCGCGAGCTGTTTTATCCCTAATGCACCAAGTAATGCTCCAGACATGAAGATCAAATGGCGACCAATTGCACTTACTCGCCAAACCTTAAAGATCGCGAAAAAAGATCGACCAACCTTCCAAGCATTAATGGCGATCAGTTGGTTCTGGTTTTTGGGTGCGGCTTACCTCACCCAGTTCCCAAATTTTACTAAGATTCACCTAAATGGTACTGAGAGTGCCGTTGCTTTCTTGCTAGCGCTGTTCTCGGTGGGCATTGCTATCGGTTCATTAGCGTGTGACAAACTTTCGAATCACCGTATCGAGATTGGCATCGTACCAATGGGGAGCTTCGGTATTTCGTTGTTTGGTCTTCTAATGGCACTAGCCGTTCCTGAAAACCTGCCTCAGTTCGAGTCGTTCAATCAATTTGTTGGTCATTCAGAGTTATGGCCATTGTTCGCGTATTTGCTGCTTCTTGGTATATCCGGCGGTATTTTCATTGTACCTCTCTATGCCCTGATGCAGTTTAGAGCGGAACCGAACGAACGAGCACAGGTTATCGCAGGGCTAAATATCTACAACTCGCTATTTATGGTGGGTAGTGCAGTACTTGGCATTGTCTGCTTAAGCTTATTGGAACTGAACATTGTCGAGCTATTCATCTTATTAGCCGCAATGAACACGCTAGTGGTGCTGTACCTCGTCTATCAAGTGCCTATCTACGCATTCAGGTTTTTCACTTGGGTTGTTACTCATACTATGTATCGCGTGAAACATAAAAATCTACATCACTTGCCAGAAAAGGGCGGTGCGTTGATTATTTGTAACCACGTAAGCTATATGGACGCGCTATTACTGAGTGCCGTTTGTCCTCGTTTGATTCGATTTGTGATGGAAGAGGATTACGCCAAGCTTCCACCTATCCGTCGATTCTTGAAACGTGCTGGAGTAATTCCGATTTCAGCAACAAATCGCCGCTCTATTCGCAACGCATTTAATGAAGTCGAACAAGCTCTACATGATGGCCACATCGTCTGTATCTTCCCTGAGGGGCGCCTGACATCTGATGGAGAGATTGGTGAGTTTATGCGAGGTATGGAACTTATTATAAAGCGCTCACCCGTTCCAGTGATTCCTATGGCATTAAAGGGCCTGTGGGGCAGTTACTTCAGCCGATTCAAAGGCCGGGCTTGCAAAGGGCTGCCAACTCGATTTTGGACTAAATTGGAGATTGAAGCAGGTGATGCTATCGATCCCAAGCAAGCCTCTTGTGAAGTGTTACGCCAAAAAGTTATCGAGATTCGCGGCGATTTTCGCTAACACAGACACAATATAGCCGTCATAGTAGAGCCAAAAACAAACGTTCAGTTTTTCTAAACGTTTGTTCAGTTCATTTAGACTTACTTATCGAAAATTTAAACGTATAGTGCTCTCTAACTCAATCTAATAATAAATACTGACACCACTATGAGCTTCAACAAAAGCATTCCTTTTTATCTTGCAGCCTTTTTCTGCCTCACACCTTGGGTGAGTTCTCCTACCGCGCTTGTTATCGGCTTTCTATTGGCGAGTTTGGGCTTCGTTCCTAGCAATCTTGAAGTGGGCAAGATTACTAAGAAGTTACTTGCTTATTCCATTGTCGGATTGGGATTTGGGATTCAATTCGAGAAAGCGCTAGCCGTGACCGGTGACGGTATTGGCCTTATTGTCACAACCATTATTGGCACTCTCGTCATCGGTTGGTTCTTAGCAAAGCGCATGGGGCTTGATCGCACAACCGGCTATCTTATCTCTTCCGGTACCGCTATCTGTGGCGGTAGCGCCATTGCCGCCGTTGCTCCCGCGATCAAAGCGGATGACGAGCAAATTGGCTTGGCCCTAGCAACAGTATTTGTACTCAACTCTATTGCCCTATTCCTATTCCCGATGATTGGTCACGCCTTAGAGCTGAGCCAACATACCTTCGGCACATGGGCAGCAATCGCTATTCACGACACCTCTTCTGTAGTGGGCGCAGCATCCGCTTATGGCGAAGAAGCGCTAACAACAGCAACGACATTGAAGCTGGCTCGTGCACTGTGGATCATTCCAATTGCTTTAGTGAGTGCCATGATCTTTAAGAGCGATCAAAAGAAGATCACCATTCCCTACTTCATTTTCTTTTACTGTGCCGCGATTGCGATAAGCGATCTATTGCCTCAATTCGAGGTCGTATATCAGGGAATCTTTGATATTTCGAAGCGTGCATTGGTTGTCTGCCTATTCTTGATTGGCTGTGGCATCTCGGTTGAAAAGCTTAAGGCTGCAGGGCCTAAACCACTTATGTTTGGCATCACTATGTGGGTGTTAATCTCTGTTGGATCGTTAAGTTGGTTACTGTTCGCTTAACCTAAAAACGCCAAGCTCAAAGACAGGTGGATCAAGAACGAAAAACCCTCACCATTATTACCACAATGGTGAGGGTTCTCTTTTCAGGGCTCTTGCTGTAGAGATTTTCAGGGTGCTTGCCGTATAAATAGTATCTTGGCTATTGCTGCGTGAGTGTCGCTTTAGGCTGTTTTTCCTTTCTCTGCATCATCACTAACACCACTACCAACACAAACGCTGTCAGCTCAGCAAGAGAGCGAGTCAGCCCGTGAGAAATAAGTGCCTGTCCTATTTGCAGCAGTACCGCAAAGATAAGCGCAATTTTCATGTCTGAAGCCTTATTCAATAGTCCCTTAGAATTAGGCTTCATTATGATAGATAGTTATAAAGATAATAAATTCTGTTTTGAACTATTTTATCTCTAAATCAACTAACCTAGCTCAGCTCTCCCTCTACCCAATTAATGAAGGTTCGAATTTTAGGTCGATTCTCGGTGCCGATTGGACATAAAAGATCATAGCCAGAGGAAGTTTCCAAACTTGGGTATGGTGTAACCAAAACGCCAGATTCAATCGCATCTTTCACAAAATGATAGCGTCCCATCGCGACTCCTAAATGGTTCTCGGCCGCAAGAAATCCCATCTCTCGGTGGCTAACACCGTAGTACTGCTTATAGATATCAATATCTAAGTTCATATAGTCCATCCAACGTTGCCATGAGTTTGACCCTTTGGCGTGAATGAAATTAATGTGCTTGAGTGACTCTAAACCACCTTGGTAGAGGTTGTGCTGTTTGGCGTATTTTGGTGAGCATATCGGGATATATTTCTCACCCAAAAGACGTTTGCGATATACATTGGTTCGCTCTTTTGAATCAAAATAAATTGCGACTTCAACGTCATTATGCTCAAAATCCTGCTGCTCTTCATGGGCAAACAAGTTGACATTGAACTTGGGATATTTGGCTTTGAAATCAGCTAATCGAGGAACTAACCAACCGCTGGCAAAGCCACTCGACGTGGCAATGTTGAGTTCCCCTTCCATTTCAGTGGCATTGATCTCATCAATCTCAGAGAAGATATTGCGAAGAGATTTAGAAAGCGTGGACTGAAAGCGATAGCCTTCGCTGGTCAACTCGAGCTTTCGCGTTCCCCTTACAAACAAACTAAAACCAAGCTCCTGTTCCAACACCTTAATTCGATGGCTTACCGCCCCTTGGGTAAGGTGCAACTCTTGTGCTGCCAACGTAAAGCTCATTGTCTTCGCAACAAGGTTAAATGTGTGCAGGTTTCTAAGCAGTAACTGTTGGTTTGCCATCGTCATCACCCATTAAAAAATTTAATCCATGATACTACTCGTTTCGTTTGTTTGCATCGCTAAATAAGTTTCTAATATTCAAAGATTCTTAAATTGCTAGTGATATCAACCTTTCTTCAAAAAGTACTCAATCACTAGTGCATTAAAATGATTAATACCTATTAGGGGTTTATATGAATATACTCGGATACATGCAAAAAGTTGGTAAGGCGCTAATGGTTCCCGTTGCGACACTGCCTGCCGCTGCCATTCTTATGGGGATTGGCTATTGGCTCGACCCTGTTGGCTGGGGTTCCGAAAACATCTTAGCGGCATTCTTGATCAAATCTGGCGGTGCCATCATCGATAACATGGCAGTACTATTCGCGGTGGGTGTAGCGTTTGGATTGAGTCGTGATAAAAGCGGTGCAGCTGCGCTCTCTGGCTTCGTAATGTTCCTTGTTGTGACAACCTTACTCGCACCGGGCTCAATTGCCCAGCTGCTTAACGTCGAAATGAGTGACGTCCCAGCTGCGTTTAACAAGATCAGCAACCAATTCGTCGGCATCGTCATCGGGATTATTTCTGCCGAAATCTACAATCGCTTCTCAACCGTTGAGCTACCACAAGCGCTCGCTTTCTTTAGTGGTAAACGTCTTGTACCAATCCTAACCTCACTGGCTGGTATGGTGCTCTCGTTCGCTCTGCTTTATATCTGGCCTGCTGTGTATGATGCACTGATCATTCTAGGTATAAAACTTGAAAGTATGGGTGCAATTGGCGCTGGTCTGTTCGGCTTCTTCAACCGCTTGTTCCTGTCCGTAGGCATGCACCACGCTCTTTATCCCGTGTTCTGGTTTGACGTTGTGGGAATTAATGATATTCCGAATTTCCTAGGCGGCGCACAATCAATAGCAAACGGTACGGGTATTCCGGGTAAAACGGGCATGTATCAAGCTGGATTCTTCCCAATCATGATGTTTGGTTTACCTGCGGCAGCATTAGCGATGTACCACTGCGCTGATGCAAAAAATAAGAACCAAGTCTTTGCCATTATGCTAGCTGCTGGTATGGCGTCATTCTTCACGGGTATTACAGAACCTTTAGAATTTAGCTTTATGTTCCTAGCGCCAGTACTCTTCTTAATCCACGCAGTACTGACGGGGTTGTCGCTCTATATTGCGGCGAGCATGGAGTGGATCGCTGGATTTGGATTCTCTGCCGGTTTCGTTGACCTTGTATTATCAAGCCAAAACCCACTTGCGGTGAAATGGTACATGCTACTGGTTCAAGGTGTCGTATTCTTCGCGCTGTACTACGGCATCTTCCGCTTCGCCATCATCAAGTTCAACCTACGTACGCCGGGTCGCGGTGAAGAGATGGAAACCGAGGGTGAAAATGAATCTCCAGAAGCCTTGGTTAACCTAACCCACAACTACATTGAAGCAATTGGCGGCGCAGATAATATTCTTGAAGTCGACAACTGCATCACTCGCCTGCGTCTGACTGTGAAAGATTCGTCAGCAGCTGATAGCGAAGCCTTGAAGAAGCTTGGTGCTGCAGGTGTGGTCCCGGTAGGTAAGGGTGGACTGCAGGTTATCATCGGCTTAGGTAAAGTCGATAAAGTCGCAGATCAAATGAAGAAGGCACTCGCGTAATCACAACCTCCAAATAAAGAATTTGTGATGGTTTCACCGCCATCACAACCCCCTGAAGCGCAATTACGACTAGTCACCGTGTATTGCGCTTCGTTTTATTTGGTGAGTTCAGTGTTAAGCCACGCTGCCAGCTGCGCACGAGAAACCTTAATCCCTGACTGCTCAATTGACGGCATACGATAGTAAGCAACAGGAAATTTGAAGCGTTCTAGTTTACCTTGCAATTGATGTTCAAATTCATCTTTAGATGGCAGCTCTTCACAATCAATAATCGCAACGGGACGAAAACCGAATTCGTTATCTTCAACTGGAATAATCACCGCCATTTTAACCGCCGACAACTGATTCAACGCTTGTTCAATCTCTTCGCAATGAATGTTTTCACCACCCGAAATAAACTGGTTATCCGCCCTACCGATAATTGAAATTTGGTCGCCTACCCATTCACCCAGATCTTTGCTATCAAACCAGCCATCGGCATCAACAAGAGGCGTCAGGTTCCTTTGATAGTAATAACCTGAAGCCAAAGTTTTACCGCCAATATAGATGCGCTGCTTAACAATCTTCAACGTTCGATGTGCCAGTACAGCTCCAGCAGTGTCATGCTCATCTATAGACTTAGCGGTCACCGTTGATGCCGCTTCCGTCATCCCATATCCAAGCCATGTGGTGATCCCACGTCGGTTCGCTTCAAGTGCAAGTGAATTGGGAATATGGCTTCCTCCCAACAAGACATGGCTCAAAGCAAGTGGGCACTTACTTTCTAGTAACCGACGCAGCTGAGTCGCTACCAAAGAGGCGTGTGTACATTTTTCTATATCTTTGTCTAAACCTTGATCACCGATTTTCAATGTTGCACCGGCCACCAGCCAACGGTACACAATCGCTAGCCCAGACACATGGTACATTGGCAGGCTTAATAACCAGGTATCGCCAATACTAAATTTGAACTGCTCCAGCAGTCCAGAGGCCGATGCAATATGCTGCTCTGTAGTGTGAGCCACCGCTTTCGGGTTACCTGTTGAGCCCGAGGTGAATACTATCGAGGCGAGTTCAGTTTGAAACCCCTGTTCTTCAACAGTATCAGACGATGTAAAGCCCACGAGATCATCTAGGCTGGGTAACGCTATCAGCTCTGCATCAATCTCCTGAATAGTTTCGCTTATATCAGTATCAGTAAAAGCCACAAAACGGCGCTGGTCATCAGCATAAAGAGTTGTCAGCTTTTGATTGAGCTTGTTTATTGGCTGAGGCATGGTCATAGCAACCAAAATACCAAGATTAAGGGAGGCAAGATAAGCGACCACTAACTCACTTCTGTTCTTGCCAACGACGGTTAAGACGTCACCTTTAGAGAGACCTTGAGCACGTAAGTAACTGCTATAACCTTCTACCAACGAATTAAGCTGGCGCCAATTAAAGGTTTGTGAAGGCGTGATTAATGCGCAACTGTCTGGCGTTGAGTCTACCCAGCGTTGCCATAAGGAGTGATTAGAATTCACGGGCGTACTTGATGAAAAAGAGTTCAGCTCATCAAGGTGTGATGAGCTGTATGTATGTGGATGATTCAAATCGATTACGACTGCCAGATCAACTGCTGACTTTCTAACGTCGCTAATGGCAAGTCACTATTTGGCCATGCCACTTCGAGTTGAGACTGAAACAGACCAATAGTATCTAAACCCGGAACTTCGTCAGGTAAGTACTGATGGGCCAAACGGGCAATTTGAGTAAGCCCAAGACTGGTCTCAATGCTTGAACTGAGCACCGGCTTGATACCAAGTTGTTTTGCACGCTCAATAATCGCGATACAGCGTTCAACCGAACCAATCAACGTCGGCTTGATCACCACCGCTTTAGCGCCTGTCAGGTCACTGAGATTAAAGTCTGGTCGCTTAACTGCGTCTTGCAGGGTTTCATCCCATGCAATTGCAACACCGTTATCAATCGCAAACGCCAAGCTGTCTTCTGGCTGCTGACACGGCTCTTCAATAAAGCTGATACGCTGGCGCAAAGACGGAGAAATGTACTTAATGAATTGCTTCGCTTTCTCTGGTTTCCAAGCTCGGTTAGCATCGAGTCGTAAACTCAAGTCTGGTATCGACTCAAGGAAAAGGCTTACCAACATGCCATCGCGAATCGCCTCATAGAGGCCAACCTTCACTTTCGCGACTTTCTCACCTTCCATTTCGTTAAGTACTGGAATCAGTTCGTCTGGATCGCCGGTGCACAGTGGTGCAGCACGGTAATTCCCTTCAGATCCTAGCTTGCCTTCAAGTTCCATCATTGCCATCGATAGGCCAAACGCAACCGAAGGGTAAAGATCCTCATAAGGAGTCAGAGGTTTGTTGTGGCTCCATAACTCCAACTGTTCTTGAAGTTGAATACCCGCTTGATCTGTGTCTTCTAAGCTGAACCCAGGCAGAGGAGAAACCTCACCCAGCGCTCGCTTACCATCATGCTCAAGCTCAATAACGTAGCCAGTACGTTGAATTAGCTTGTTGTCACGTAGAACCACACCGCTATCCATAGGTAATTGATAACGATAGAGTTTAGCTGTACGTGTTGAATTCATTGTGTTCATAAGTCTTCCTAGTGAACAAAGCATCAAAAACACAAAGAGCCGCATTGTGCGACTCAGTGTGGTAGTAGATTCGATTATGGGTTACGCGGGAACTTGTCGAAATCGGGGCGACGTTTCTCGTTAAATGCGTTACGACCTTCTTGGCCTTCTTCTGTCATGTAGAACATCATGGTCGCATTACCCGCTAGTTCTTGCAGACCAGCCTGACCATCACAATCGGCGTTCAGCGCTGCTTTTAGGCATCGTAGTGCCATCGGGCTATGTTGTAGTACCTCACGACACCAACGTACGGTCTCTTTTTCTAAATCTTCTACAGGCACAACTGTGTTCACTAAGCCCATATCAACGGCTTCTTGTGCATCGTAGAAACGACATAGGAACCAGATCTCACGCGCTTTCTTCTGACCCACGATACGAGCCATGTAAGATGCGCCCCAGCCACCATCAAATGAACCTACTTTCGGACCCGTTTGACCAAACTGTGCATTTTCAGCAGCAATCGTTAAGTCACACATCATGTGCAGCACGTGACCACCACCAACAGCCCAACCAGACACGGCTGCAATCACAGGCTTAGGACAAGTACGAATTTGGCGTTGGAAATCGAGAACGTTTAGGTGGTGCGTACCTGAATCATCTTGGTAACCGCCGTAGTCACCACGGATACTCTGGTCACCACCAGAACAGAATGCTTTCTCACCTAAGCCAGTCAGAATGATTACGCCTACTTTCTCGTCATAGCGAGCGTCAGCCAGTGCGTTGATCATCTCTTTTACGGTTTGTGGACGAAACGCGTTGTGAACTTGAGGACGAGCAATCGTGATCTTCGCAATACCGTCGTCTGACTTATGGTATTGAATGTCTTCATATTGACTGCCTACATCGCTCCAGTTTACTGCTGCGTATAGTTCTTCTTCGGTGATGCCTACTGTTTTCGCCATGGTGGTTCCCATTGTTATATTCGTGAGCACAACCTTTATCCGGTGGTGTCACGCTCTACTTATGTAAAGTGTTATTTATACTGAGTGCTATCTACATCAAGCGTTTTTACGTAATGCGTTTGCGACTGGTTCAATCATGCTTGTTAATGCATTGGATGATCAAATTCGAAAATAGTTCAGGCTGTTCAAAATGGACATTGTGCCCAGCATGATCAACCTGGCTGCATTCGAAGCCGCTACTCTCAGCCAATTCAATGAATTTACGATCTTTTTTACCACAAATATAATGCAGTTGATGCTCACAAGATTTCAATGTGGCACGTAAATCCGGTTGCTTAGCCAGTGATGTAGATAACAACATATTTGCTACGGATACTCCAAGGTTACCACTACGCTTTATGACCAAAGTTTGTCTTTGCTCATGATTTAGTGAAGAAAAGACGCTTTGTTGATACCAATCGTCTAAAACATCTTCAATTGATTGCTGTGCAAAGCGTACTGCCCACTGGGTATCGTGCACCAGACGCTGTGCTCTTGCGTCGTCACAGTCGAGCCCGAAGTTGCCTCCTTCTACGACAACTTTCACCAAGTTCAACTCGTCAAATTTACCGTTGGTCACACCATACATCGCCAAGCGGCCACCAAGAGAGTAACCAATCAAAACAATAGGATAATCATCAGGGAGTTGATATTGCTGAAGCTGAAATTGGACATTTTGGACAATTTTCTCACAGCAGTGGTCAAAACCTATCGGGTCGACAAAACAACTTTTACCGTGTCCCGGCAGATCGATACACAGTCGCGGATATTCAGACAGGTATGAGTGACATGCACTCCAATCCTCACCGCTTCCAAGTAGACCATGCAGGAACACAAGCAAAGGTTTCTCTGACGAGGTTTGCTTAGCGGGATAGTAAGTGGAGAAAAGCATGTCGACTCCTTAGGCTAACGCCTCTTTTAACATTGAATTGAACTGCTTCAACAAGTGAGAGGCTTGTTCTGGAGGTGTTTTTACTTCAACCAGTATTACGCCCTCGCCCTGCTCAAAGTGTGACTCAATCACATTCTGATACTGAGTTAGAGTTTCAGGGGCTGCATATTGCAATCGAAACTGTGCCGCAGCGTGTTCAAAATCATAGCCATGAGGCATCTGATAGAGAGATTGTTTCTGTTGTTGAGGAACCGGCAGCAAATCGAAAATCGCACCGCCATCGTTATTCGTCACCACGATCACCATAGGCGTCTGCGACTCACTCAGCAGAGCCAACGAGTTCAAATCGTAAAGCAGAGAGGTATCACCAATCAGCATCATCATCGGCTGTTGATTGGCCTTGAGTACCCCCGCAGCTGTCGCGATCAACCCATCAATACCTGACGCGCCTCGATTACTATAAACAGAGCGGCTTGGCACGGCTGACAACATATCGACTAGTCTCACCATTAGGCTGTTTCCAACAAACAACTCTCGTTCTTTAAGTCTAGCTGACAAATCAACGGCAACACTGAGCTCGGTGAGCTGATCATCATTCATTAACTGAGCGCCAGACAATTGAGAGACACTTTGTGAAACAAACTTAAGGCCATCAGCCCAACCAGCATGATGAGCATGCAAACTTGGCAGCGACTGACTGTTTAGCCACATACTTGGCTGAGCAATGATATGAGTTTGAGGTAAATGATCTTGGTTGATACAGTGGCTGTCTGGCGATATCACAAGATACTGCTCTGGCGAGAAGTCTTTAGCCTGTTGTTTGATCCAATGATTCAAACGCTTAGACACAACCCGCTCACCAAATTGTACGATACAGTCACACTCACCTAATTGCTGAGCAAGCTCTGGGATTTGAAGCCAAAGATCGTAGTGTTGCCAATCACTAGCCACGCCAGATTGGGCGTCACAAAACACAGGCCAGCCTAATGACTGCGCAAACTGCATTGCTGCCTGAGCTTGTTCCAACGCCACAGAACCAATCACAACCACCCCACGGCGCTGATTATAATCACTCGATGAGATATTTGGGCTAGTCTCGCATAAGCGATATGGCTTAGAGGTGTATGGCTTGTCACTCACTTTCCATGCAGAAATTGAAGACAGATAGTCGTAATAAATATCTGAACTCTCATTGGAGTAAAGTGGTTCTGGATAAGGGCAGTTAATATGGATAGGTCCACCCTTGGCACTTTGCTGCGCCAACAAATCATCCAATGAACATAACAACCAGTTCAAAGACACCTGAGTACTTGGACTTGGAAGATTCAGTGTCCCTTCAACATGTTGAGAAAAAATACCCAGTTGTTGTATGGCTTGGTTCGCACCACAATTAACTAACTCGATAGGACGATCTGAGGTCAAAAGAATCAGAGACTCGCGAGTTAGACCAGCCTCAGCTACAGCAGGCAAGAGGTTGGCAACCGCTGTGCCGGAAGTCACAATAACCGCCACTTTGCTTTTCGTCGCTTTCGCTAAACCTAATGCGAAAAAGCCTAAGCCGCGCTCATCAAAGTGAGTATGGATGGTGAGTTTTTTATTGGCTTGTGCCTCAAGAGTCAAAGGCGTTGAACGCGAGCCTGGAGCAATACAGATATGCTCAACACCACTGCGCGCTAACTCTTCAAGCAGCGTCGATGACCAGACTCGATTTAATACTGCTTGGTCATGCTTCAACGATGATGAACTCATGACGCCACACCCAGTGGTGGGTGTTCAGAGATAAGACTTAAAAGAGTCGACATCTTCTTGTTCAGCTCTTGCCACTCATGTTCGGCCACGGATCCAGGCACGATCCCAGCGCCTGCGAAGAGCTGCACTTGATCATTGACGATCAAGGCACTGCGAATCGCGACACAAAACTCTGCTCGTTGGTGGCTAATGTAGCCGACTGAACCTGCATACCAGCCACGAGCAAAGGGTTCGTGTTTCGCAATAAAGTCCATGGACTCTTTGCGTGGCAAACCCGCCACTGCAGCCGTAGGTTGTAGCGTGCCCAATAACTGAACCCCATTCACACCATTGTGCAGTTGGGCGTGAATATGACGCTTAAGATGTTGAACCTTACGTAAACGCACTAAACGCGCCTCTTTTTCAACACTCACAGAGTGAGAATGCGGCGTTAAGCGATCAACAATGTCGTCTACAACATATTGGTTTTCATTGAGGTTTTTCTGATCTTGCGTCAGCCAGTTAGCGAGTTCCATGTCCGACGACGCATTCTTGCCCCGACCTATAGTGCCAGCTAGCGCTTCAGTATCAAGCTCAGTACCGTGGCGACTGTAGAGCCTTTCTGGTGTTGAGCCAATAAAGCTGTGTTTAGAGTCCAACACTAACATGAAGTGAAAGCTATTGTGGTTTTTTTGATAGCTGGCTTTCAATAACTGAGCGGCACAAATTGGCTCATCAAGCTGTGCTGTGGTTTTACGAGCCAGTACCACTTTTTTGAAATCGTCATTTTTGATGCCAGTGAGCACCTTCTCGACTAAGCTGCTCCACTCCGGTTGCTCTGGAATATGACTAATGTGTTCTATATGAGTAGTTAACGGGGCCAGTATTGCAGCGTCAACCGACAACTTCTTAAGCGCACTGACGGAAGCAACGCGATCAGGGGTTAAGTTAACCGCCAAAGACCATTGCTCATCAAAGCGAATCAGTTCGATTTGTGGCAGGAAGAAAAACGACTCCATACAGCGTCGATTCTTTTCAGTGTGCCCGTCAAAGGAGCGACCACCCCAGATGCGTTGATCTTCACCAAGAATGGCGTAAGCAGGAGCAGGATCGGAAAAGGTATGAAGTTGTCCTAGCGCAACCACCTCTTCTCGAGTGTCGCGAGACTGCCAGTAGAATTTTGGGAACAGCGGTTGAGCATGAAGCCAATCAATAAATGCAAACGGTGGTTTTTGCTTTAAAACTTCAACACAACGAACTTCGCCAGCTTGGGCATTTTGAACTCGCTCAATCAAAGCGGAGATGGTTTGTTGGAAATGTGACAAATCGACCTCGTTCACATCTAATTTATTATTATATTAGTTTGATACTTTATGGGTAGCACCTACTTAGATCAAGAATGTATAAAATCTTTTCGGTATTCCTGTGATTTTAAGCGTTTCGCCCCTCGGCTTATCCCTACTCAGACCGAGTTTACGAAATCCCTCGCCATCCCTCCTGAACACTCACTGGCTAAAGGTTATTCGGAATTAACCGATTGTTCAGATTTTTATTCTATCAAACGCCAATTTAAGGTACTTTAATAAAGTAATTAAATAATTTTTAGGAAATCGGCAATGCAAAATATCGGGATGTCGTCAAAACTCAACAGTGTATGCTATGAGATCAGGGGACCAGTACTAAAACATGCTAAACGCATGGAAGAAGAAGGACATAAAATCCTAAAGCTAAATATTGGTAATCCCGCCCCATTTGGTTTTGACGCCCCAGACGAAATCCTTGTTGACGTAATTCGTAACCTTCCGACATCTCAAGGTTACTGCGATTCAAAAGGGATCTACTCTGCCCGTAAAGCCGTTGTACAGCACTACCAAAAGAAAGGACTGCGCAATCTTGATGTAGAAGATGTCTACATCGGTAACGGCGCTTCTGAGCTTATCGTAATGTCGATGCAAGCTCTGCTAAATAATGGCGATGAAATCTTAGTTCCCGCTCCTGACTACCCACTGTGGACAGCGTCAGTTGCGCTTTCAGGTGGTAAAGCCGTTCACTACATGTGCGATGAAGAGAACGACTGGTACCCAAACCTTGATGATATGGTCTCGAAGATCACACCGAAAACTCGCGGCCTTGTTCTTATCAACCCGAACAACCCAACAGGTGCGGTGTATAGTCGCGACTTTTTGCTGAAAGTGGTCGAGATTGCCCGTGAGCACAAATTGATGATCTTCGCCGATGAGATCTACGACAAGGTGCTTTACGACGGTGCCGTACACACTTCAATCGCAACGCTTGCGGAAGATGTACTGATGGTGACCTTTAACGGTCTATCAAAAGCGTACCGTGTATGTGGTTTCCGTGGTGGTTGGATGTTCCTAACGGGCCCTAAACATTTAGCCAAGGGCTATGTTGAAGGTCTCGAAATGCTGGCTTCAATGCGTTTGTGTGCCAACGTACCAATGCAGCACGCTATCCAAACTGCATTAGGCGGCTATCAGAGTATCAACGAGCTTATCTTGCCGGGTGGTCGCTTACTAGAGCAGCGTGACCGAGCTTGGGAACTGATCAACAAGATTCCGGGTGTCTCTTGTGTGAAACCAAAAGGCGCAATGTACCTGTTCCCGAAAATCGACACTGAGATGTACAACATCAAAGACGACCAAAAGTTTGTGCTCGATTTTCTTAAGCAAGAGAAAGTTCTGTTAGTACAAGGCACGGGCTTTAACTGGCCAAAACCGGATCACTTCCGAATCGTGACCCTGCCGCACATTGAAGACTTGGAAACTGCTATCGGTCGCCTTGAGCGCTTCTTATCGACCTATAGCCAAGAATAATCTTAGATTACAAGGCTTTAAATTCGCTTGAATCGCTTCTATTCTTAAAAGGCTCCTGTTGGAGCCTTTTGTCATTAAGGAAGGAAGCGTATGACTCAAAGCCATTTCTTTGCACACCTTGCTCGCATGAAGCTGATTCAACGTTGGCCTCTGATGCGCTCAGTTTCAACCGAAAACATCTCTGAGCATTCATTACAGGTGGCGTTTGTCGCCCACGCATTAGCAGTGATTAAAAACAAAAAGTTTGGGGGTAACCTAAACCCTGAACACATCGCTCTACTTGGGATGTACCACGACACCAGTGAAGTATTGACGGGGGATCTTCCAACCCCAGTGAAATACTACAACCCCGACATCGCCAGCGAATACAAAAAGATTGAAGCAGCTGCCGAGCAACGTTTGTTGTCGATGCTCCCTGAAGAGTTTCGAGAAGACTTTGCGCCGTTTTTGATTTCCGGAAGCGCGAACAAAGATGAGCAAACCATCGTCAAACAAGCAGATACCATCTGTGCTTATCTCAAATGTTTGGAGGAGCTCAGCGCAGGCAATCATGAGTTTGAACAAGCCAAACGACGCTTAGAAGAGACGCTTTCACAGCGAGCCAGCCCAGAAATGGATTACTTTTTAACGACTTTCGCGCCCAGCTTTGAATTATCACTAGACGAGATAAGTTAGCTAAGGTTAAGTTGTGACTATCAACCTTAACTCATAGGTGCCCACTTGACGGTTTCAAACTCAACGACTCTAACGCTTGCCGAGCAATGGCAAGCACGTAATGACGACGAACACAAAATCCGTAGAGATGACCACAGAAGCCCATACCAAAGAGACCGAGCTCGAGTCCTTCACTCAGCGGCGTTTCGCCGACTCCAAGCGAAAACTCAAGTTCATGGTACTGCAGTCAATGACTTTCACCGCACTCGCCTCACCCACTCTCTAGAGGCAGCACAGTTAGGGACTGGAATCGTCGCTCAACTTAAAAAGAAGCAGCCCGAGTTTCGTGAATTGCTCCCTTCAGATAGCCTGATTGATTCCTTGTGTTTAGCTCACGATATCGGTCACCCACCTTATGGGCACGGAGGTGAAGTTGCACTCAACTACATGATGCGCGATCACGGTGGCTTTGAAGGTAATGCTCAAACTTTCCGTATTGTGACTCAGTTGGAGCCATATACTGAACACCACGGCATGAACCTATCAAGGCGTACCCTTCTTGGTTTAATCAAATACCCGTCGCTGATTAGCAAAGTGAAAGCCGCCTCAATGCCAGCGCCTGTAAAACACCAACGGCAACTACGAGCTAAAGACTGGATGCCAGCCAAAGGCATTTACGACCACGATAAAGCGTTGTTTGATTGGGTGCTTGCTCCCTTATCTGAAAGTGACCAAGCTCTTATTCAACAACCAAGAAAATCGAGCGTTGAGCCATTTGAACACAACAAAACCAAATTCAAATCCTTGGACTGCTCGATCATGGAGCTGGCAGACGATATCGCCTACGGTGTGCATGACTTGGAAGACGCGATTGTGTTGGGCTCGGTAACCAAAGCACAGTGGATGGAATCTGCCTACCCGCAGCTATTAGAAGCTGACGATCCTTGGATTACACGCCACCTCGACTCGATTACTGAAATGCTGTTCTCTGGGGAGCAGTACCGTCGTAAAGATGCGATTGGCGGCATTGTTAACGCGTTGCTCACAAGCATATCAATCAAGCCTGTGGAGGCGAGTTTTGAAAACCCTCTACTCTCACACAATGCTTATCTCGAACAGAGTATGGATTTAACCCTAGATAAGCTTAAGCACTTTGTAAGCGAGTTTGTTATTCAGGTGCCGGAAGTCCAAGTGATTGAATATAAAGGACAGCAGATCATCATGGATATGTTTGAAGCCTTCAGTGCCGACCCAGAACGCTTGTTACCACTGGCGGTTAAAAAGCAATGGCAAAGACACACTCAAGAGTGCCGTAAGATGAGGGTTATTGCCGATTACATCTCATCGATGACCGATGACCTCGCTCAGAAAATGCATCAACAACTATTTTCGGCTCATACTGAGTTCTAACAGGCAGAGCTTCACTGAGGAGCGCCTAACTCAAGTAGTTTTTCTCAAACACACCCGGCGGCATTTGGTCGATTTGAAACTGAATCATTCGGTCAAATGCTGCAAGTAAAGGAGCAAACTCGCGATGAGGTTGCAATAGAGCCAGCAAATGGTAGCCCGCTTCCACGGTAGAAAGGCTATTTTCACTCGGCGCTTTGCGAATCCGATAGTTCCCTTTCAGATCTTTTGGTAAATGAACGGTATCTAGCTGCTGTAAATTACTCGAGACTTGCCACATCTTGAAAGCTTTCTTCCAGGTTCCATCCAGTAAGATGACCCTTAGCTTGCTCTCGGTAGAGTTACCTAAGCCAGAAGTCGATAACTGTTCAACCGATACCGAAGTCTCACCCGGGTATAAAATCGCATGCCGGTACTCACTGTCGCCTAACAAGCGATTCAGATCCTCATGTTCAGAAAAATCTTCACCGATGAAAGTCACGCTATTTGACAACGACAAAGACAAAATACGTGCAGTACCCATTGGCCTATGCTCTTCTGATGGATGTTGAAGAATGATAAGCTCAACGTCAGATTCTAGTGGAGTGATCCACTGACAAATACACGCTTTCATAGCCTTTCGGCATTGTGGGCAATAACGAGACATGGATTTACGGTGTACCCTGCTTTAGTTTTTATTTCACTGATATGTGTACTATTCCAATTCGACCCGATTCAAACTTGGGTCGTTTGGGATCAAACTGCGATCGCCAATGGACAATGGTGGCGAATCGTAACAGGAAACTTTTCCCATACCAACCTTTCGCACTTAGCAATGAACCTCGCTGGATTGTGGGTGATCTGCTTTGTATTTCAACCAAGCCGAATTCGAATCCTTGCCTATCTATTTTTAATCAGCGTGTTTACCGGAGCGGGACTCTTGCTGACCGACATGCAAAGTTATGTCGGCTTATCGGGGACACTACACGGATTGTTTGGCGCGTTCGCGCTGACAGAAGCTCTGACAGGTCGCCGTTCAAGTTGGTTGTTGGTTGGTGGACTAGTCGCGAAAATCGCTTGGGAGCAGCTTATGGGGCCTTCTGCTACAACAGGAGCGTTAATTAACGCACGTGTTGCAATCGAGGCTCACCTTATCGGCGCAATCGGTGGGCTCTTACTGGCATGGGTTAAAGTAAAACGAAGGATATGAAGGGTAAGTTCGCCCTTCATATCCCGCTTATTCTCCGTCATATCTAAATAGTATTAAAGCTCGATTCTTTTTCGATTCTTCTCGACCGTGGCCGAGCCGATGCCCTTTACATTGGCGAGGTCTTCTGGCTTTTCAAACGCGCCATGTTGGTCACGATATTGCACGATTTCTTGCGCTTTCTTATTACCGATTCCTACCAACAAGGCAGATAGCTCTTCTGCTGTTGCTGTATTTATATTTACCGTCACTTCAATACCCTCATAGAGCTCAGCTTTCGACGGACTATCTGCCCAAACCGAACAACTAAAGACAATCATAAGAGACATTAAAAGAGTATATAGGGGTTTCATTTTTCGCTCCGTTCCATGATGAGAAAACTGAACGTTACGCTTTGAAATGCACCTGCTGTAGTTTATTGAGGCAAAAATAAAGCGGGTCACCTAAGTGACCCGCTTTAAGTTACAACTGATTTTCATTGTCGTGTAGGCTGACTCGCAAACCTACTCTTCAATCAATCTGTTACTGACCTTGACCTACAATGTAGTATTCAACATCTGCATTCTTACGAAGTACATTTAGAACGTTAGTCAGGTCTTGCTGATTACCAACTCGCTCTAATTGCGCACCGATTTGAGTGCTGTAAGCTGGGTTGATGTCTGCAGTCACTTTAGAAAGCTCTACAACTACGATGTTACCGTTCTGGTCTTTTGCTTGACCAAATACTGACTGATCCGCTTCAGGCTTCGCAAAAGCAAACACAGAGCTTGCTAGTGGAGAGCTACGGTCAATCGTTTCCAGTTCGCTAAACGTCAGGTTGTTCTCAGCCAATACTGCTTCGTTACCTGCTTTCAGTTCGTTTACAAGAGATACACCTAACTCAATTGCTTGTTGTTCCGCTTTTACAGCAGACAGCGCAGCAACAACTTGGTCTTGCACTTCTTCTAGCGGAAGAACAGTTTCGTCACGAGTTTCTTCAACGCGAACTACAATAACGTGTTCAGGCGCCACTTCGATAACTTCTGAGTTTAGGCCGTCTTCTTTCACTTCTGGGCTTAGAATCGCTTGCATAACAGCAGGCGTCTTCAGTAGCTCAGGAGCGTCGATTTGAGAAACGAAGTCAGTTGTCTGAATCTTAGCGTTGATCGCCTCTGCTGAGTCGTCCAGTGAATCTGGGTACTCAAACGCAACCTTCTCTAGCTCAGTTTGTAGCTCGTAGAACTGGTCTACTGCTTCTTGATCCAGTAGCTCTTGCTTGATTTCCGCCGCTACTTCAGAGAATGGTTGAGCTTTAGAAGCTTGCAGTTCATCTAGCTTGATGATGTGGTAGCCGAATTCAGACTTAACTAGACCTGTTGTGTCGCCTACATTCTCAAGAGCGAAAGCCGCATCTTCGAATGCCGGGTCCATTACGTCACGCTCAATCCAACCTAGGTCACCGCCCAGATCAGCACTGCCGAAGTCATCAGATTTCTCTTCTGCTAGCGCAGCAAAGTCAGCACCTGCATTTAGCTCATCAAGAATCGCTTGTGCTTTCGCTTCGTCATCGCCTTGAACAAGGATATGGCTTACTTTGCGTTGCTCTTCCGTTGAGTACTTATCTAGGTGCTCTTGGTAGTACTGCTCAGCTTGCTCATCAGACACTTCAATCTGACCTTTAAGTGCTTCTGCAGAAAGCTCAATGTAAGATACTTTTGCTTGCTCTGGACGAGTGTAAGCTAGAGGGTTTTGCTGGTAGTACTCTGCAATCTCTTCTTCTGTTAGCTCAACGCTTTTCGCAAGCTCAGCAACAGAAAGTGTTACCGTGCGAATATCACGAGTTTGAGCGATCAGTTTGCTTTGAGTATCGATCTCACCTTGAAGAACAAACTCACTACCCTGTAATGCCGTTACCAACTGGTTGCGCATTAGGTCGCGACGCATGTATTCAGCGAAGCTCTCTGGGCTAAAGCCTGCACGACGAAGTGCCGCTTGATAAACCTCTTGATCAAATTGACCCGCAGTTTGGAACTGAGGCATCTCTAGAATCATAGTGCGGATTTGTGAATCGCTAATACGTAGGCCTAGAGACTCAGCTTGCTGCTCAAGCAGTACATCATTAATCATGCGATCAAGTACTGATTTACGGAAAGACTCTACGTAAGCAGGGTCTGCAAGCATTTGAGAAAAGTAGTCGCCAAGTTGTGATTGCATACGGTTACGTTCGTTTTGGTAAGCCTG
Organism: Vibrio fortis; assembly: GCF_024347475.1. Classification (NCBI taxonomy): domain Bacteria; kingdom Pseudomonadati; phylum Pseudomonadota; class Gammaproteobacteria; order Vibrionales; family Vibrionaceae; genus Vibrio; species Vibrio fortis. The sequence continues at coordinate 968,871 of NZ_AP025487.1, read as the reverse complement.
TTCAAACTCACCACGACCGATTTCGGTATTGCCAACTTTCGCTGCAGCGTTATTACCGCCACCTGTGATGTAGCTGCCTACACCTGCGAATACGAATGACAGGATAATCAACCCAAGGATAATTTTTACCGCGATGCTATTCACGCCTTCGCGTAATCGATCCATCATAATTTAAGTGCTCTCCGGATATGAAGCATGGGCTTCAATATAAAAATCTTATTCACGCGATATTATCAGAAAAAGAAATGCGCATCAGTAGGATGCGCATAATTTAAATTAGTTCAATGTGCTTTGCACAATAACTGTTTAAGAATGAAACATCATTTTTCAAACAGCTAACGCATCTTGCGACCTTGGCTTAACAAAAGCCTAGGTAATGCAATATTAGTTACATGCGTCTTTTAGTGCTTTACCCGCTTTAAAGCCTGGTACTTTTGCTTCTGCAATTTGGATTTCTTCACCAGTCTTAGGGTTACGACCTGTGCGTGCTGCACGAGTACGAACACTGAATGTACCAAAACCAACAAGTGCTACTTGGTCACCTGATTGAAGTGTTGTGCCAACTGCTTCGATGAATGCGTCTAGAGCGCGGCCAGCTGAAGCTTTAGAGATATCTGCGTTTTCTGCGATTGATTCTACTAGTTGTGTTTTATTCACTGTGTTTCCCCTCTTTGTCATCTGCGACTAATTTAGGATGACGGTACGTTCCATTTTGGTTTTAATTTAGCCAAAAGCCTTATTGCAAAAGGGCTTGCGGCTTTAGTCAATTAACTTAGCGCCCAAAAAAAACGCTGACAAGCCTTTTTAGACTCATCAGCGTAATTCTTTACTTATTTTTGCTGCGCATCACTATTTTTTAGCGACAAACTCGACCCCTGACGGATCTCGTTCTAGTGCAACTTTCAATACTTCATCGATCCACTGAACAGGAATGACTTCCAAATCAGCGATTACATTGTCTGGAATCTCTTCCAAATCACGCTCATTATCTTTTGGAATCAGTACTGTTTTAATGCCACCACGGTGTGCAGCAAGCAGTTTTTCTTTCAAGCCACCGATAGGTAGAACTTCACCACGAAGAGTGATTTCACCCGTCATACCCACTTCCGCTTTCACAGGGTTACCCGTTAGGCTAGAAACAAGCGCAGTACACATTGCGATACCCGCACTTGGGCCATCTTTTGGTGTTGCGCCTTCAGGTACGTGAACGTGGATATCACGCTTCTCGTAGAAATCTGAGTTGATACCCAGCTTCTCAGCACGAGAGCGAACCACTGTCATCGCCGCTTGAATCGACTCTTTCATCACATCACCAAGAGAACCGGTTTGCGTTAGCTTACCTTTACCTGGCATTGCTTCAGTTTCAATCGTTAACAGATCGCCGCCAACTTGAGTCCACGCTAGGCCAGTTACTTGGCCAATACGGTTACTCTCGTCTGCTTTACCGAAGTCATGACGCTGAACACCTAGGTACTCTTTTAGATTGTCCATTGTCACTGTCACTGACTTAAGATCGCTGTCTAGCAAGATGTTCTTAACCGCTTTACGACAGATCTTCGAAATCTCACGCTCTAGGCTACGTACACCCGCTTCACGCGTGTAGTAACGGATAATGCCGATGATTGCAGAATCTTCGATAGTGATTTCGTTTGCCTTAAGACCGTTGCGTTTTACTTGCTTATCAACAAGGTGACGCTTAGCAATGTTCAGCTTCTCGTCTTCTGTGTAGCCCGATAGGCGAATCACTTCCATACGGTCCAGTAGCGGGCCAGGAATATCCATCGAGTTAGACGTTGCAACGAACATTACGTCAGACAGATCGTAATCAACTTCTAGGTAGTGATCGTTAAACGCGTTGTTCTGTTCTGGGTCTAGAACTTCAAGCAGTGCTGAAGACGGGTCGCCACGCATATCAGAAGACATCTTATCGATCTCATCCAATAGGAACAGTGGGTTCTTAACGCCAACTTTTGACATTTTCTGGATTAGCTTACCCGGAAGAGAGCCAATGTAAGTTCGACGGTGACCACGAATCTCTGCTTCATCACGTACGCCGCCTAGCGCCATACGAGTGTACTTACGACCGGTAGCAGCTGCGATAGAGCGACCTAGAGAGGTTTTACCCACACCAGGAGGACCAACAAGACAAAGGATTGGACCTTTCAGCTTGTTGATACGGTTTTGCACCGCCAAGTACTCAAGAATACGTTCTTTAACACGCTCAAGACCGTAGTGGTCTTCGTTTAAGATCTCTTCTGCTTTCGCTAGATTCTTCTTAACTTTCGAACGCTTCGCCCAAGGTACGCCGACCATCCAATCAATGTAGCTACGAACCACTGTTGCTTCTGCCGACATTGGCGACATCATCTTCAGTTTTTGCAGCTCTTGCTCGGTTTTTTCACGCGCTTCTTGCGGCATTTTTGACTCTTCGATCTTCTTCTTAAGAGTCTCGAATTCGTCAGGAGCATCGTCCATCTCGCCAAGTTCTTTCTGAATCGCTTTCATCTGCTCATTCAGGTAGTACTCACGCTGAGATTTTTCCATCTGCTTCTTAACACGACCACGGATGCGTTTTTCTACCTGCAGGATATCAATCTCTGATTCCATTTGGCCCATCAGGAACTCTAGACGCTCAGTCACATCTAGAATCTCTAGTACGTGCTGTTTGTCTACCAGCTTAAGTGGCATGTGTGCTGCGATGGTATCCGCTAGACGAGCGGCTTCATCAATCCCATTCAGAGAAGTTAGTACCTCTGGTGGAATCTTTTTATTTAGCTTAATAAAGCCTTCGAATTGATTGATCGCGCTGCGAACAACCACTTCTTGTTCTTTTTCGTCAAGTTCTGAGGTGACAACGTATTCTGCATCTGCAAGGAAGAATTCACTTTCTTTGAATTGGTGAATTTTTGCACGCTGCTGACCTTCAACAAGCACTTTCACAGTGCCGTCAGGTAGCTTTAAAAGCTGAAGAATCGTAGCAACGGTACCTACTTCGAATAGGTCGTCGATTGAAGGCTCATCGGTATCCGCTTCTTTTTGCGCCACTAGTAGCACTTGTTTGTTAGCTTCCATTGCCGATTCAAGGCAAGTGATCGATTTTTCACGACCAACAAACAGTGGGATAACCATGTGTGGGTAAACCACTACATCACGTAGAGGCAGTACGGGGATCTCGATACGCTCGGAACGTTCCAAGTTCATATATTTCTCTCTTCCGCTTTAACTTATAAAGCAGTATATGGGGCTTAAACGACTGGATTCAATGGAAGAATAAAAAAAAGGAGGTAATTGCTTACCTCCTTTTGGAATTTGAGTCACTAGTCTAAAAAAGACCTACTCTGCTACTGCTGCTTGGTTCTCTGAATTGCTGTAAATCAGAAGAGGTTCTGACTCTCCGTTAATCACAGACTCATCAATAACAACCTTACTCACATCAGTTGATGATGGCAGTTCGTACATCGTTTCTAGCAGCACACCTTCTAAGATTGAACGCAGACCACGAGCACCTGTTTTACGGCTCATTGCTTTCTTAGCAATGGCACGTAGTGCATCTTCACGGAATTCAAGTTCTGTATCTTCAAGCTCGAATAGCGCAGCGTACTGTTTCGTTAGTGCGTTCTTCGGCTCACATAGAATTTGAATTAGCGCTTCTTCGTCTAGTTCTGTCAGTGTGGTTGTCACCGGTAGACGACCAATGAATTCAGGAATCAGACCGTACTTCACTAGATCTTCAGGTTCAACTTGAGTGAATAGCTCACCGATTGTTTTGGTTTCATCTTTTGAACGCACTTCTGCGCCAAAACCGATACCAGAACCTGTTTCTACACGTTGTTCAATCACTTTATCTAGGCCGGCAAATGCACCGCCACAGATAAACAGGATCTTAGATGTATCCACTTGCAAGAACTCTTGCTGTGGATGCTTACGACCACCTTGAGGCGGTACTGAAGCTACTGTGCCTTCTACAAGTTTTAGAAGTGCTTGCTGAACACCTTCACCCGATACATCACGAGTGATAGATGGGTTTTCAGCTTTACGAGAAATCTTATCGATTTCATCGATGTAAACAATGCCGCGTTCCGCTTTCGCTACGTCGTAATCACACTTCTGAAGCAGTTTCTGAATGATGTTTTCTACATCTTCACCCACATAACCCGCTTCGGTTAGTGTGGTTGCATCTGCCATAGTAAATGGAACGTCTAGGAAACGAGCCAATGTTTCAGCGAGTAGTGTTTTACCACTACCAGTAGGGCCGATAAGCAAGATGTTACTCTTACCTAGCTCTACGCCTTCAGCTGTTGTATCACCATTACGTAAACGCTTGTAGTGGTTATATACTGCAACTGCTAGCACTTTCTTCGCGTACTCTTGACCGATTACATAGTCATCAAGGTGCTCTCGAATCTCACGAGGCGTTGGTAACGCTTCAGATTCTTTCTTTGGAAGAACATCTTTGATTTCTTCACGAATAATGTCGTTACAAAGGTCGACACATTCGTCACAAATGTAAACAGAAGGGCCTGCGATTAACTTGCGAACTTCGTGCTGGCTTTTGCCACAGAAAGAGCAGTAAAGCAGTTTACCGCTACCACCCTCTTTGCTTTTATCTGTCATTCGCTAACCTCTTAGCCTTTACTCTCTATGATTTGAGTGTATATCAATTTGCATCAATTTGCGTTAAACAATTGCTGAGCAATTATTGACCGCGATGATTCAGAACTGAATCCACCAAACCGTACTCTACAGCTTGTTCTGCAGACATGAAGTTGTCACGATCAGTGTCACGCTCAACAACTTCTAGAGGCTGACCTGTGTGCTCTGCCAATAGTTTGTTTAGCTTCTGTTTGATCGTTAGGATCTCTTGCGCGTGGATTTGAATATCAGACGCTTGGCCTTGGAAACCGCCAAGTGGCTGGTGAATCATTACACGAGAATTTGGAAGTACGTGACGCTTACCTGGCTCACCACCAGCAAGTAAGAATGCACCCATCGAGCAAGCTTGACCCATACATACAGTGCTCACGTTTGGCTTAATGAACTGCATTGTGTCGTAGATAGACATACCTGCAGTTACGCTGCCACCAGGTGAGTTGATGTAAAGATAGATATCTTTGTCTGGGTTTTCTGATTCCAAGAAAAGCAGTTGAGCCACGACAAGGTTTGCCATGTGGTCTTCCACTTGACCGGTTAAGAAAATGATTCGTTCTTTTAACAGACGAGAATAGATATCGTAAGAACGTTCACCACGGGAAGTTTGTTCAACCACCATTGGAACTAGTGCGTCCATAATCGATGGCATTGTATTTTTTTCTTGGTAGCTCATATTCTTATGTCCCTAAAATAAATGGCCCGAATGATTAAATCATACGGACCATTGTTAGCAGAATTGTCGACCGTACGTCAACCTTCTACGTCAGATATTACTATATTAAGCAGGTTGCTGATTCATTAGCTCGTTGAAGCTAACTTCTTTCTCAGAAACTTGAGCTTTAGCGATGATTGCATCAATAGCTTGCTCTTCTAGAGCAACGTTGCGCATGTTGTTCATCATTTGCTCGTTTTGCTCGTAGTAAGCAATAACTTCAGATGGATCTTCGTATGCAGTAGCCATCTCTTCGATGATTGCTTTTACTTTCTCATCGTCAGCTTTTAGCTCTTCAGACTTGATTACTTCACCAAGTAGAAGGCCAACAACTACGCGACGTTTAGCTTGCTCTTCGAACAGCTCACGTGGAAGTTGGTCAGCAGCTTCAGTGTTGCCACCGAAACGTTGAGCAGCTTGTTGACGTAGAGTACCGATCTCTTGGTCGATAAGTGCAGCTGGAACGTCGATGTCGTTTTCTTTAACTAGACCGTCGATAGCTTGCTCTTTGATGCGGTTCTTAACAGCTTGCTTAAGCTCACGCTCCATGTTCTTACGAACTTCAGCTTTAAGACCTTCAACACCGTCAGTAGCACCGAACTTAGCAACGAATTCTTCGTTTAGTTCTGGAAGTTCACGAGCTTCAACTTTGTTTACTTTGATTGCAAACTTAGCTGCTTTACCTTTTAGGTTTTCAGCGTGGTAATCTTCTGGGAAGTTTACGTCGATTTCGAATTCCATGCCTTTAGTTTTGCCAACGATACCGTCTTCAAAACCAGGGATCATGCGACCAGCACCCATCTCTAGTGGGAAGTTCTCAGCTTTACCGCCTTCGAACTCTTCACCGTCGATAGAACCAACGAAATCGATAGTTGCGCGAGAACCTTCTTCAGCAGCTGCATCAACTTCAGTCCAAGTTGCTTGTTGCTTACGTAGAGTTTCGATCATCTCTTCAACGTCAGCTTCTTTAACTTCTACTGCTGGCTTCTCAACAGTGATGTTTTCTAGACCTTTCAGTTCAACTTCTGGGTAAACTTCAAAAGTTGCGTTGAATACTAGGTCTTCGCCTTCTTTGTTTTCTACTGGTGCGAAAGTTGGTGCGCCAGCTGGGTTGATCTTCTCTTTAACGATCGCTTCGATGAAGTGGCGTTGCATTACTTCGCCCATCACGTCTTGACGTACTGCTTTGCCGTACATTTTAGCAACCATCTTCATTGGCACTTTGCCTTTACGGAAACCATCGAAACGACGGTTTTTCGCGATGTTGCGTAGTTCAGCTGTAACTGCATCTTCGATGTTAGCAGCAGGAACAGTAATATTAAGACGGCGCTCTAGGCCTTCTAGCGTTTCAACAGTAACTTGCATTATATAAAACCTCAAAACTGGCTCAGATAATCTGAGCATATGAGCCGTAACGTGCATTCCTTAGGAACGCGTGTTGTTGGCTGCATCCTTGTGTAGTGCTCTATCCGAACACCTAATTTAAAATTGAGCATTGATGCCTGAGTGATCATTCATTCAAACACCAGACTAATCAGCGATATCTTTTTTCTATGTACTTCAATGAAGCTCATAGCCTGTTTTACAACAAGGAAAGGTATCTCCGATTAGCCTCAGGACAGAAATTTTAGACGCGACATTCTAGCGATCTGTTTAATCTCTGTCGAGCCAATCACCTCAGCTTGATGATGAATGCTCTAAATTCGTCCGCCTGAGAGGGTCATATTCAATCAAAACACCACTCGACACATCGGAAATGGGGACAATAGCGGCTTTTTCAAGGGAATCGAGGGCTTTTTTTCCGAAAAAGCTTAAAAAGAGATCTTGCTCTTGTTTTACCCCTCAGAGTCGATAACTTTTTCAACAATCTCCGTTACAAAGCCTTAACCTATAACTGTCTGTCGACTCTCATTTTTTGAACAATTTATGGCACTTTGAGTGTTGCAGACACCTGACACGCTTTTCTAGACCGTAATTCACAGCGAGAACTCCTATGTTTCAACCTTCCCGCCTGCCTATTTTGCTACTCATCACTTATGGGTTGCTGATGATTCTCGGCGGTCACTGGGTATGGAATATCAGTCATCAAAGCTTGCTTGAAGATCATCAATCAAAACTCGACCGCTTCTCGGTACATATCGCCAGTCAACTGGATAAGTTCGCACACATCCCTGAGCTACTCTCGAAGGACAAAGAGTTGATTGATGCGCTCCATGCACCAGATAACTCTGCGCAAATCGAGCTGACTAATCGCTACCTAGCGCACGTTAATCAAGTAATACAGGCCTCAGACACCTACTTACTCGACCATATTGGTACCACCATCGCTGCGAGTAACTGGAATCAAGCACACTCATTTGTCGGTCGAAATTTCGCTTTTCGCCCCTATTTTCAGCACGCCTTTAGCGGTAAAGAGAATCAGTATTTCGCGCTTGGTTCTACTTCAGGAAAACGTGGCTATTACTACTCTTACCCTGTCTCTTACGCTGCTGAAATCATCGGCGTCATTGTCGTTAAAATGGATCTGTCATTGATTGAGGCAAGCTGGAAGGGAAAACAGAGTTACTTTGTTGCCGACGACAAAGACAACGTGGTGTTTATGTCGAGTAACCCTGACTGGCTTTTTAAAAGCTTACAGCCCTTGGACGATGAACGTAAGCGCCAAATCCAGGAAGGAAGACAGTTCCTTGATACCACGATAGAGAGCTTAAACTTCAACGGTGATCTTGGTTCTTCCACCAGCACGATTCAGTCTTTGCACCCTTTAGTTCATGAACAGTTTTTTGCTTCATCACGCTTTATCGAGCAACCCAAATTAACGGTTCGAGTACTCTCTCCTACTCATTTAGTTTGGTGGGATTTAATCTCTTATTTGGTGGTACTGAGCTTGGTTTTTGCGATCATTTACCTCGCTTTACAGCTCAACCTAAACCGTATCCATCGTCGAGTACAGATAGACAGGCTACAGTCTGAAGCGAAGCAGAAACTCGAATTTTTGGTGTTGGAACGAACATCCGAGTTGCACGCAGAAGTACTGCAACGCACCGAAACAGAGAAGGCGTTAAGGCAGACTCAAGATGAGTTGATCCAAGCAGCAAAGCTGGCTGTTTTGGGGCAGATGTCTGCGAGCATCAGTCATGAATTAAACAACCCACTTGCCGCAATTCGAAGCTATGCCGATAACGGTCGTCTGTTTTTGGCAAAAGAAAAATTTGAACGTGTGGACGACAATCTTTCACGCATCTCATCGCTCACTGATCGCATGGCCAAGATCAGCCATCAACTTCGATCATTTGCCAAAAAGTCTAATGCCGAAGACCTATCGCAACTGCAATTGCTTCCTCTACTGCACTCGTCGATAGAGCTCATGAAACCTCAATTGAAAGCAGAAAGAGTCGCGATGTCCCCCCTTCCCGACAAATTGGATGCTCTCATTCAGGCCAATGCGATCCAGCTTGAACAGGTGATCATTAATCTGATTACTAATGGTATACAGGCCATGGAAGGACAAGAGAGTAAACAGTTGAACCTCGAGTTCGAGCATCACATGAATACCAACTCAGAGCGTTTTATTCAGCTACACATTGATGATAACGGCCCAGGCTTTGCCCATGACACGCCACAGCAGTTCTTTGAACCATTCCATACCACTAAGAAGAATGGTTTAGGCCTTGGCTTATCAATCTCACAACAAATTATTCGAGGCATTAACGGCGAACTCACCCACGCCAAAAGCCCACTAGGCGGAGCGAGATTTACTATCTGTCTGCCGTTAATTACAGAACAACAAAATAACAATAACGATTAAAGGAACCATTATGTGCCATGTCTATTTCATTGATGATGAACCAGATCTTCGGCTAGCCAGTGAACAAAGTTTTGAATTGGCCGATATTGATGCTCAATTTTTCCCTGATGCAGAATCAGCGCTGATTGCAATCCAAGAGCATGGGCTGCCACATGTCATCATCACTGATATCTGCCTTCCAGGACTCTCTGGCCATGACCTATTAAATACCGTCATCCATAAAGACAAAGAGCTACCGGTGATCATGATTACCGGACACGGCGACATCTCAATGGCGGTGAAATCCATTCACGATGGCGCTTACGATTTTATTGAGAAGCCCTTTGCCAACGAGAGGCTAATTGAGACAACGAAACGTGCCATAGAAAAGCGTCAACTGATCCTTGAAAACCGTGAACTAAAACAGTCATTAAAAGCCAGCCAAACCTTAGGACCTCGTATCATTGGCGAGACACCCGTGATCCAAGAATTACGCTCAACCATCACTCATGTTGCTGACACCAGTGCCGACATCTTGCTGTTTGGCGAAACCGGTACAGGTAAAGAGCTGGTCGCTCGCTCACTCCATGAACAGAGCAGCCGAAGAGAGCAGAATTTCGTCGCGGTTAACTGTGGCGCTGTACCTGAGAACTTGATTGAGAGCGAACTCTACGGCCACGAAAAAGGCGCCTTTACCGGAGCAGAGACCAAGAGGATCGGTAAATTTGAGCATGCCCAAGGCGGAACCCTGTTCCTAGATGAGATCGAATCTATGCCAATGCAGGCGCAAATTCGTCTACTGCGAGTACTACAAGAGCGTGTTATTGAGCGCATCGGTTCTAACCAGCTTCAACCTCTTGATATTCGCGTCATCGCCGCCACCAAGGTCGATCTCAAAAAAGCGGCTGCAGAAGGCACATTTAGACAAGACCTCTATTACCGACTTAATGTCGTCACGCTCGACTTACCACCTCTACGCAGTCGAAAAGAGGACATCGCCGCCCTCTTCCACCACTTCTTGTTAGTGGCTGCCGCACGCTACGGTAAAACTGCGCAAGCGCTACCTAGCAGTGACCTGCACAAATTAATGGCGCATGACTGGCCCGGTAATGTACGTGAGCTAAGAAACACGGCTGAACGCTTTATCTTACTTGGAAAGCTAGCACAGCTGGGAGATGTGGTTGAACAAGAGGCATGTTCGAGTTTGGCCGACCAAGTTGCCAGCTTTGAGAAATCAGTGATCGAACAGGCTTTGATCGATAACGAAGGCAGTATAAAGCTAACCATGGAACTGCTTAACGTGCCAAGGAAGACGCTCTACGACAAAATGCAGCGTTACCAAATCGATAAAGACGATTTTAAGTAAAATACCTCTGCCAATTTAGGCTTTAAATTGGCAGAGATCCACGTGCTCATCCATACTTTGAGCACCAGAGTTTAAAACAATAAAATCATGAACGAGAAAACAACCGTACCTGCCATATCCGATACCGTTTTGATAGACGGGCATTACGAAGAAGAGAAGCGTTCAGGCCGAGAACGACGTAAAAGCCATACTCGTTGGAAAGGTTATGACAGAAGAAACACGGCCTCCCGACGAGTCCCAAGCAAAAAAATAGATGAAGAGGTTTAACTCTTCATCTATTCGTTAAGGACAAAGTTACAATTAATCGTATTACTTAGTAATGATTTCCGGCCCCATCAAGGTAGTTGGTAGCCAAGTTGATACCCAAGGCACGTAAGTAACGATTATCAAGAACAAGAACATTACCCCAACCCACGGCAGTGCGGCTTTCACCACGTTCATCATCGACATCTTCGCTACCCCTGCGGTTACAAAGAGGTTGAGCCCCACCGGTGGCGTTATCATCCCTATCTCCATGTTCACTACCATCATGATGCCCAAATGAATTGGGTCAATACCCAGAGCAATCGCGATTGGGAAAACCAGCGGCGCAACGATAATCAGAAGACCAGATGGCTCCATGAATTGACCACCAATCAATAGCAGCAAGTTCACTACAATCAAGAAGGTAATAGGACCAAGACCGGCCGATAGCATCGACTCCGTGATCATTTGTGGAATGCGCTCTTCTGTCAGTACGTGCTTAAGAATCAATGCATTCGCAATGATGAACAGCAGCATAATGGTCAGCTTACCGGCATCGTACAGAGTATCTTTAGTATCTTTGTGGACGAAGGTTTGCAGAGCTTTCACTAGCATCGGCTTTTTGTTTTCTTTGTCTGCGAATGGTCCCATGTCCTTATAGACAAAGTTCGCGATAAAGAAGGCGTATACTGCCGCAACCGCCGCCGCTTCTGTTGGTGTAAAGATACCGCCGTAGATACCACCAAGGATGATGACGATAAGCAGTAAGCCCCAGCTCGCGTCTTTCGCAGCATCAAACATCTCACCCCAACCAACAAACGGTTGTGCTGGGATTTTTTTGATACGTGCTGCAATGTAGATAGCAATCATCAGCATCACACCCGCCAGTAGCCCTGGAATAACACCACCCAGGAACATACGGCCAACAGATACGTCGGTTGCTGCAGCGTAAACTACCATTACAATCGATGGCGGAATAAGGATACCCAAGGTACCTGCGTTACAGATAACACCAGCCGCAAACTCTTTCGAGTAACCGTTCTTGATCATACCCGCAATAACGATACTACCGATAGCAACTACAGTCGCAGGCGACGAACCAGAAAGAGCCGCAAACATCATACACGCCACAACCGACGCCATTGCTAAACCGCCTCGGAACCAGCCGACCATCGCGATTGCAAAACGGATAATACGCTTTGCCACACCGCCAGTAGACATGAAACTAGACGCTAGAATGAAGAAAGGAATAGCGAGTAGCGTATAGTGCCCTGCGAAGGCGTTAAATAGAGTTTGTGCGACTGAAGCGAGTGACGCATCTGAGTGCATCAACAAAAATAGAATACTGGATAAACCCAGCGAGATAGCAATCGGCACGCCCACCAGCATGAAAGCGATTACCATCAAGAATAGAAATAACATCGCCATGATTAGTCGTCCTTGCTTTTCGATTGTTGATTAGATGGCTTTGAATCTTCCGCTTTCACGGAGTTTTGCGAATCCAAAATCGCAGTGGCGTCTTCATCACTTCCCGCTTCAACTTGAGCTTTCAGTGCATCAAGATCTTCTTCCGCTTCATGGCCTGCAATCATGCGGTCAATCTTGCCTGTTGCGACTTGATAAGCGACCTGCGCAAATCGGAAAGTTAGCAGTGCCATACCAATCGGTAGTGCCATGTAAGGGATAAATCGAGGCAGCTTTTCGTAGCGCTCGCCCTCATTGAGCCAATCTGCTAAAAATTGCAACATCTCTGGCATTGGAATATCGTCTGTTTCGTACCATGCGCGATCAGTCGCGAACGGGTACCAATAGTTCCAAGAACCAATCAAAAGAAGGATAGAGAATGCAAGACAACAAGTGACAGCAATCAAGGCATACACTTTTCTCAGCTTCTCTGGTGCAAGGTTGATAACCACATCAACCCCAATATGAAAGTGCTTTTTAACGCCGTAAGACGCGCCCACTAGCACCATCCATGCAAACATGAATACGGTGAGTTCTAATGCCCATAAAATGTTGTCGTTGAACGCGTATCGAAATACCACGTTCGCAAAAGTTAGTAGGGTCATTGCACCCAGGAAGAAGGCTATTAAAGACTCTTCAATTAAATCGGTGACTCTTCCGACTTTGGAAAATAAAGACTGTTCCATTTGAGACTGTTCCATAAAATGCTCCGCTTATAATTGTTTTAATAAAGGGCGGCGGTAGGGAGCCGCCACCCAATAGCGGTATTACTGGTTAGAAGCCAGCGCAGCTTCGATTAGATCAGAACCGATGTCTTTCTCAAACTTCTTCCATACTGGTTGAAGTGCAGTTACCCAAGCTTGACGCTGTTCAGGTGTCAGCGTACGAACTTCACCACCCGCTTCGATGATGTTGTTTTTGTTAGCTAGGTTCACTTTCGAAGACTCAGCGTTACGTGTCTCAGAAACTTCTTTAACAATCGTGTTTAGCTGTTCACGTACGTCTTTAGGTAGGCCTTTCCAGAAGTCGTTTGACGTTACAACTAGGTAATCAAGAATACCGTGGTTAGTTTCTGTTACGCCGTCTTGTACTTCGAAGAATTTCTTACCGTAGATGTTAGACCAAGTGTTCTCTTGACCGTCGATAACCTTAGTTTGTAGACCGCCGTACACTTCTTTGAATGACATTTTCTGTGGGTTAGCACCTAACTGCTCAAACTGTGCCACCAATACATCAGACGCTTGTACACGGAACTTCAAACCTTCGGCATCAGCAGGGCTAATAAGCGGTTTGTTTGCCGACATCTGCTTCATGCCGTTATGCCAGAACGCTAGACCTTGTAGGCCACGACGCTTCATTGCATTCTTCAGCTTTTCACCAGATTCTGAGTTTTGGAAACGGTCAACAGCGTCAACATCTTCGAATAGGAACGGAAGGTCAAAAATGCGGTATTTCTTAGTGAATTTTTCAAATTTAGACAGCGAAGGTGCCGCCATTTGAACATCACCGTTTAACAGGGCTTCCAGTACCTTGTTGTCATCGTATAGCGTTGAGTTAGGGAAAACTTGCATACAAGCTTTACCATTCATTTCCGTGTTTACTCGCTCTTCCAGTAAAGAAGCAGCAATGCCTTTCGGGTGCTTATCGGTATTTGTTACGTGGCTGAACTTGATAACAATTTCACCAGGATCACAGTTCGCAGCAGCATTAAAACTTGTGAGCGCAAGCGCAGATACAGATAGCAGGGTAAGAGGCTTAAACATTATTATTCTCCTTAGTAAACAAAGCAGCCCATCAATGGGAACTGCATGTCATCACTAAGGCAATTAGCGCGCCAACTAGCTACAATTATTTAACAACCCTTTAACCACAAGGCTTCGCGGATAATTGGATGAACCCGAAGTAAACCGGGCGTATAAGTAATGGGTGGAAAATGACACATGGAATATTTGTAAATGGGTGAGAGTTGACCACTGTTTAAATGATGAATTGCGCTTTACCAAGGCTCTAAATTAGATATAGAAAGTAAAAAGCGACCATAACGATCGCTTTTAATCTGCATTTCTCATTCTCTATAAATAGAAATACCCGTGATATTCAATTATCAATGACTAACCGCAATAGGATCTGGCACACCATCTGGATCATTGTTGACTGTTCCATCTATAACGAAAGAGCCCCCTGTTACTAACAAAACTCCGCAAAAATGAGGCGCAGCCATTGAAGTGCCATTGTAAGAAACAGTGCCTCCACCAGCTTTGGTTGATAAGACATCCATTCCCGGTTGGGCGTAATCTACATCAGCGCCATAGTTTGAGAAATAGGCAAAGTTATCTCCACTCTGCTCAAATGCAGAAATCGTATAGATATTCGGTCCGTTAGTGCTCGCAGGCGTAAAACCACTGGCGTCTTGACCAGAGTTGCCTGCCGCCAGCGAGAAATAGATCCCTTGTGAAGCAGCTGTTCGGATTGCACTATCTAGAGCCTGAGAGTACCCCGATCCACCTAGACTCATGTTGGCGCAGTCACCAGAGGCACCATACTGAGCAACATGATCAACACCAGCTATCACGCCTGACATTGAACCACTGCCACTATTATCTAAGACCTTCACCGGAATAACTTCAACGCCAGGGGCAACACCAATAACATCAAAGCCATCATCATAGGCCCCTATCGTTCCAGCGACATGTGTGCCGTGGCCATTGCCGTCATTAGTATTGCTTTTCTTACCACGAGTAAAGTTTGCCCCTCGTGACTCGTTAACATTAAGATCCGGATGGCCGCTATCAATACCGGAGTCAATTACCCACGCAACAACATCGGCGTTGCTCATATCAACGGTACCACCGCTCACCCGTGTTACTCCCCAAGGCGTTTGTTGAGGAGCTCGTTCAACGTCCCCTCCTCCTCTGCCCGGTTTGCCCCCTCGTGGCAAAGCATGCATTACGATATCTGCTTCTACATATTCGATTTCTGGGAACCTATTTTGAAGCCCCTTAAGTGCTTGCTGAGGGATTTTGACTGAAAAACCTTTCAATGCATGACTATATTGATGACCAACCACGCCTTTTCCATTCGCCACTTCACGAGCGATATCATTAGCACGAGATACAGATGTGCTTTCTTTAAGAACGACAATATAACTATCTCGCAGATCCTGATTTACCACCGCCCATACAGGAAAAGACAGAAGAGCAGCTGACATAGCCCCTGCTAGTATTTGAACTCTCATTTCCGTCACCTTTTACAATTTTAATATCCAGTAAAGCATAGACCTTAATGATGATTCTATCAGTAATGCATTCGATGTATATCGATACAAAAACACCCCATCAAATGACGGGGTGTTTGGTGGTGAGGTTAAATTGCAAGATTCTAGAAATCGATTCTTCTTTCAGTCTGTGCATCAAAGAATACCGCTTTCGACAGGTCGAAATGCAATGGTGCCATCTGCCCCACCGAGACTTCAAATTCCGGTGATAATCGACACGCCACTTCTTGGTCGTTCACCTTCACCATCGCAATCGTATCTGGACCAGTCGGCTCTAACACTTCCAGTTGTAAGTCCAGTTTTGTGGTTGCCGACAAGTCATCACCTTGCTGCTCAGTAATGTGCTCTGGGCGCAGGCCAATCACCACTTCTTTGCCATCTTGCTCACGCATGCTTTGTGGCAGACGAATATGGTGCTCCTGATCCGCGGTACCAATAACCTTGATGATAGGGTTCTGCTCTTCGTCGAGATCCACCATAGTCTTGATGAAGTTCATTGATGGTGAACCCATAAAGCCTGCCACAAACATATTGCTTGGCTTAGTGTAGATCTCTTGCGGTGTGCCCAACTGTTGCAATTCGCCATCTTTCATTACTGCAATACGGTCAGCAAGCGTCATGGCTTCAATTTGGTCATGGGTTACATAGACAATGGTGGTGTTGAGTTTTTGATGTAAGCGCTTAATCTGATGGCGCATTTCCACACGTAGCTTGGCATCTAAGTTAGAAAGTGGCTCATCAAACAGATACAGCTTAGGGCGACGCGCCAGTGCACGACCCATTGCCACACGTTGACGCTGACCACCAGATAGCTGTGATGGTTTACGATCAAGCAGTTGCTCAATTTGCAGCATTTCAGCGACGCGATTCACTTCAGCATCGATCTCATCCTGCGGCATCTTACGGATCTTCAAGCCGAAGGCGATGTTGCCGCGTACCGTCATGTTTGGATATAACGCATAGGATTGGAACACCATCGCGATGTCGCGGTCTTTAGGTTCAACCTGAGCGACATCGACACCATCAATCACGATTTCACCCGAGCTAATGTTTTCTAGCCCAGCAATGGTATTCATTAGGGTGGATTTTCCACACCCCGAAGGGCCGACAAGTATCAAGAATTCCCCCGAATCGATACTAATGTCGATGCCCTTTAACGTTTCGTTGTCCGCGTTGCGATAGGTTTTGCGGATCTGTTTTAAATCTAATGTTGCCATGGGTAATTATCCTTTTACTGATCCCGCCGTTAGGCCACGAACAAAATATTTTCCTGCGAAGACATACACCAACAGCGTTGGCAGTGCGGCGATGATCGCAGCAGCCATATCAACGTTGTACTCTTTAACGCCCGTGCTGGTGTTGACTAAGTTGTTTAATGCTACGGTGATTGGCTGAGTCTCTGAGCCTGAATAAACCACCCCGAACAAGAAATCGTTCCAGATAGCGGTAAACTGCCAGATCACCGTCACCATGATGATAGGAGTCGAGATAGGCAATAAGATCTTAAAGAAGATGGTAAAGAAGCCTGCACCATCCAGTTTCGCCGCTTTAATCAATTCGTCTGGAATCGAGATGTAGAAGTTGCGAAAGAACAGTGTGGTAAACGCCATGCCATAGATAACGTGCACAAGTACCAGACCAACTGTGGTGTTTGCTAGACCCATTTTTCCCAGCACGCTCGCCATAGGTAACAGCACCACTTGGAATGGAATGAAGCAACCGAACAACAGCAAGCTAAAGAACAAGTTTGAGCCACGGAACTGCCACTTAGTGACCACATAGCCATTGAATGCGCCCAGTAGTGTTGAGATAGCCACCGCAGGAATCACCATTTGGAACGAGTTCCAGAAATAGCCTTTAACCCCTTCACACTTCACGCCAGTACAAGCGCTGTCCCACGCTTTATACCAAGCATCGAACACCCACTCTTTGGGTAAACTCATCAAGTTACCCGCCTTAATATCAGGCAAGGTTTTGAATGAGGTCAGTACCATCACGAACAGCGGCATTAAGTAAACCAAGCAGAAGAAAAGCAGCGCCGAATAGATAAACATTCGAGCAAAGTTGATGTTGTTCATCATGACTTTTTCTCCCTAAGCTCAGAGTAAAGATAAGGCACCAGAATCGCTAGAATACCGGCTAACATCATCATGGCACTGGCAGCGCCTAGTCCGATTTGTCCGCGTGTAAATGAGTGTGCATACATGAATAACGCCGGAAGATCCGATGAATAACCCGGGCCACCTGCGGTCATTGCTGTCACAAGGTCGAAGCTCTTAATCGCAATGTGAGAAGTGATGATCACCGCGCTGAAAACCACAGGTCGCAAGCAAGGTAAAATGATTTTGAGATAGATAGTGGGTAAGCTTGCACCGTCAATTTGCGCCGCCTTTATGATCGAAGAGTCGATACCACGCAGGCCAGCTAAGAACATCGCCATCACAAAGCCTGACGACTGCCAAAGCGCGGCAATCACTAAGGTGTAGACCGCCATTTCAGAGTCGACCAACCAGTCAAATTTAAAATCGGTAAAGCCCCAATCTTGCATCAACTTTTCAATACCTAGACCCGGATTAAGAATCCACTTCCAAGCGGTACCCGTCACGATGAATGACAATGCCATTGGGTAGAGGTAGATGGTACGAATCGCGCCTTCTTGTCGGATGTTCTGGTCAAGCAAAATTGCTAAACCTACACCCAAGACGATAGCAATCACCATGAATAGGATCCCGAACACACCGAGGTTGGTGATTGAGGTGATCCAGCGATCGTTTTCCATCAGCTTTTCATATTGAGCAAAGCCAACAAAATTGAAGCTCGGTAGAAATCGAGAATTAGTAAACGACAGCGCTGCCGTCCAGAATATATAGCCGTAGATACATACCACGGTCACCAACGCGGTCGGTGCCAGCACAATCTTAGGTAACCAATGTTGTAACCTATCAGCAAAACTGGGCTTTGGTGCAGGCTGGCTCCTTGTCGGTTTTGGAGTCGACTCAGTCAAAACATGCTCCATAACTTTTCCTTGTTGCACAATTGAGCCAATGGCTTACCTCTCGGCACCACATCAGCATCACGCATATCAGAATTGAGGTGAAGAGCGGATAGGCTCCCTACGAACCTACCCACCCTGGGGGTTAGGGATAAGCAACATACTCAGTAACTCGTGTTCTGTTCGTGTTGCTTATCAAACTAGGTTAGATAGCCGCTTTTACCGCTTTCGCTAACTTAGCTGCTGCCTCTTTAGGATCAGCATCTTTTTCGTTGAAGAAGTTAGTCACAACGTCATAGATGGCACCTTGAGCGTAGCTGGTTGTAGATAGGCCGTGAGCCATACTCGGTACAAGGTCACCAGATTCCGCACTCGCTTTGAAGGTTGCCATTGAGTCCAACGCACATTGGTCGAACTTAGACATATCCATGTCGAGACGAACTGGAATCGAGCCTTTGTTTAGGTTGAAAACCTCTTGGAAGTCTTTAGTAAGAATGGTTTTCGCAAGATCTTGTTGCGCTTTTTGATTCTCTTTGTCACCTAGCTCAAAGAAGGCAAAGCTATCGATATTGAAAGTAAATTGGCCGTCGGTACCCGGAGCTGGTGCACAGATGTAGTCTTTGCCCGGCACTTTGCCCGCTGCGGTAAACTCACCCTTCGCCCAGTCACCCATGATTTGCATTGCCGCTTCACCATTGATAACCATTGAGGTTGCTACGTTCCAATCACGGCCCGGAGAGTTGCTGTCGATGTAGTCACGCATCTTTTTGAACTTGGTGAACACTTCAACCATTTTGTCGCCAGATAGAACGTCCATATCTAAATCAACGAATGCCTTGTTGTAATCTTCACTACCAAGTACATCCAGTGCCACCGCCTCGAAGACTGTCGCGTCTTGCCAAGGTTGACCGCCATGCGCCAGAGGGATGAAGCCTGCTGCTTTGATCTTGTCTGCAGCGACAAAGAACTCATCTAATGTGGTTGGAACCGTCACACCCGATTTTTCGAGTACTTCTGGGTTTGCCCAAAGCCAGTTAACGCGGTGAACGTTCACAGGAACCGCTACGTATTCGCCGTCCCACTTCATCACTTTGGTAACAACAGCGGGTAGTAAATCATCCCACTTTTCTTGTTTCGCGGTTGCATCGAGAGACGTTAGAAAACCTAAACCACCCCACTCCTGAATGTCATGACCTTTGATCTGCGCGGCAGATGGCGGATTACCAGATACTGCTCGAGTTTTTAAAACAGTCATCGCACTTTCACCGCCGCCACCAGCAACAGCGAAATCTTTCCAAGTATGACCTTGTTCTTCAATCATCTCTTTAAGTACTGCAGCGGATTTAGCTTCACCACCAGCAGTCCACCAGTGAAGCACTTCCACTTCACCAGCTTGAGAAAATGTTGAGGCAGCAAGAAGAGATAGAGTAAGTAGGGTTTTATTGATTTTCATTATAATCTTCCATGTTTAGCGGACTCGACGCCCGGTTCAATAAAGAGTCTACTTATTCTGATTTATAAGATTGAAACAAAAGGTAAGCCCAATGTAACACAATTGTTACATTACACTTCTAGGCCGCGTGGGATATAGACTTTGGCCTCTAAGCCACCTTGAGGAGAGTTGCGAATAATGAGATCTCCGCCGTGTCCGTGCAGGATATTTCGACAGATCCCAAGCCCTAAACCGTGTCCTTGGTCATCGTTGGCGAGCCTAAAGTAGGGTTCAAACACCAATTCAAGTTTGTCTTCTGGGATGCCTTTACCGTGGTCCTGAATCGTCACAATAACCCACACAGAATCGCTACTGATATCGACCTGAGCGGATGTGCCGTATTTCACCGCATTATCGATAAGATTGGTCAGCACACGTTTAATCGCTAATGGCTTCGCGACTAACGGCTCAACCACAATGGGTTCAAACTCTACTAAGGTTTGATGCTGGTTATGCGATTCAATAACCGAAGCAACCATGTCATTAAGGTCGATAATGGCGTTGTTTTCGTGAAGGTCTGTATCTCTTACCGCTTGCAGTGCGCCCTTCACCATCATCTCCAGTTCATCCAAATCCTTGTTGAATCTGTCTTTCTTGACTTCACTCTCCAACAGCTCAGCTCTCAGTCTCAGTCGAGTTATCGGTGTTTTTAAATCATGAGAGATAGCAGAGAAAAGGTGCTCTCTATCGGCCACATAGCGACGAATGCGCTGCTGCATACGATTAAACGCCCGAGTTGCGGTAACCAGTTCAGTTGCCCCCTCTTCGTTCAGTGGCGGCTGTTGAATATCCATACTCATCTCGTTAGCGGCCCTTGCGAGTTTTTTAAGCGGGCGCACTTGACGGCGAATCATTAAGTAGGTCAACACCAGCAAAATCAACGTTGAAGAGAGTAAGAAGATCACCTGCTCGCGACCGAGAATAGTGTCATCCAGTTTTACATAGGGTGCAGGCAACAGTGCCGCAATGTATACCCATTCATGGCTGGCTAGCTCAATCTGAACAACCAGAATCGGCGGATTGAGAGGCTCTAAGGTTAAGGTATGGTGCGCCCACGATCGCGGGAGATCGCTCAAGTAGATGTCATTTTTAAGTAAGCGAAGATGTTCTGGGCGAGAGAAATCGACGCGCACCGACTCCACCTTATTGAGCTTGCTACTCAAGACACTCTCTATCGCTTCAATCGATGCGGTCTTTAAGCGAGTATCGGGAATAGGCTCGACAATCAGTGCCTCTTTATTGAAAGAAACAAAAAAGCGCGTCCCGCCCATATTACGGATTTGGTCTAACACGATATGTCGATACTTGACGGGCAAAGACTGGAAGAAAGTCACTGTTGAGGCGAACATGTTAGCCATGCTCGACGAGGCGGAACGAATACCCTCTAACTCTTTTTGTTTGGATTCGCTATACCAAATAGAGGTTGCGATGCCTTGCGCGATGACGACAGCTAGCAAGGTCAAAAGCAAGGTTCGAGCAACCAAGGAATTTGGCTTTAAACTTCTCAACCACTTCATAAGGGCTTCTTACTCAGTGCTCATAATGCACAGGTACAGCCAATATGTAGCCGTTACCACGCATGGTTTTGATGTAGTGTGGGTATTTAGCGCTATCACCTAGTCGACTTCTCAAACGACTCAATTGAACATCAATGCCACGCTCAAAAGGCAGTGCTTCACGTCCTCTAGTCGCAAAAGAGATGGTATCTCGGTCTAGCACTTCATTAGGACGAGTTAGAAACAGCATTAACAGCGAGAAATCACTGCCCGATAAATCCATCTCTTCTGCACTCTCATTATTTGAAATTCTATGAGCGAGTGTATCAAGCGTCCAATCACCAAAGATGATCTGTTTCGGCAGTGCATCACTCGGCTTATCCTCCACCACTTGAACTCGGCGTAACAGAGCTTTGATGCGCGCCATTAATTGACGAGGACTAAACGGCTTGGCGATGTAGTCATCTGCACCAATTTCTAAGCCAATGATCTGATCGGTTTCATCCGATACTGCAGTCAGCATAATGATAGGCACATTGGAGTTTTTACGGACGCGCTGACACAAGGTAAATCCATCGTCACCGGGGAGCATCACATCAAGCAAGATCAGATCTGGGTATCCTTGATTTTGAAGGTGAACATCTAGTTCGACGCCATCTCCAACCGAGGAGACATCGAAGCCTGATTTTGAAAGGTACTCTTCCAGTAACTCGCGGATTTCTTGATCATCATCCACCACGAGAATTCGAGTATTTGTTGGCATCGCCCAAACCTATAAAATTTACAACTTATTCACATAGTGTATAGGCAGGTCGAGTATTTGATTATTGATATGTTGATAAAATTAGAAGAACAAGCAGATAGAGATCACAACTAAGCGACCTCTAACTGTGGATATTGAAATGAGAAGCCGGTTTATGACGAACAGCTGATCTCCATCTCTTTACCCCACTCAGGAGGCAGAGCGGCCAAATATTCGTAATCAGGGTGTTCTGAATACGGGTCAGCGAGTACCACCATCAAGGCATCTACCACATTGCTATCGCCCTCTTCAGCCTTATCTATCGCTAACTGCGCCAGATAGTTACGCAATACATATTTGGGGTTGATTGCACGCATCTTTTGGCAGCGCTCTTCTGTGCTTTCCTGTTCCAATTCACAGCGTTTAAGGTAACTATCAACCCAAAGCTTGGCGGCTTCGCGGTCAATGACCAGATCAATCACCTCTTGCTCCGATTGAGTATCGAGATCTGAAAGAGCTCTAAAGAAGCGAGGATAGTCGACTCGGTTTTGCGACATCAATTCGAACATAGATTCAAACAATCGGCTATCACCCTCTTGCTTCGACAGCAGTCCAAGTTTTCTGCGCATAAGCTGACTAAAGTAGCCATTCATCTGAGGCTCGTACATCTCAAGTGCCGCTTCTAAATCAGCTCGCTCAATCAGAGGAGATAAGGCGTGCGCCAATGCCGATAAATTCCACATGCCAATACGGGGTTGTTGATTAAAGGCATAACGTCCTTGGTAGTCCGAATGATTGCAAATAAGACGAGAGTTATACTCATCCATAAACGCAAACGGGCCATAATCAAAAGTCTGTCCAATGATCGACATGTTATCGGTATTCATCACACCGTGGGCAAAGCCATTCGCCTGCCATAGAGCGATCATCTCTGCAGTACGGTCGACGATTTGATTGAACATCGCAGCGTAAGGTTTCTCTTCATTTAGACATTCAGGAAAATGCCACTCAATCACCTTATCAGCCAGCAATTTTTGTTCTGCAAGTTGATTGGTGTAAAACAGATATTCAAAATGGCCAAAACGAATATGAGATTCAGAGACACGCAGTAGCAGCGCACCCTTCTCCTGCTTTTCTCGATATACCAGCGTATCACTTATCATCATGGCTAGCGCACGAGTGGTTGGAATATTCAGCCCAGCCATCGCTTCACTGCACAGATACTCTCGAACTGTGGAACGAATCACCGCGCGCCCATCGCCCATACGTGAATACGGTGTTTTACCTGCACCTTTTAGGTGTAAGTCGAACGTTTCGCCACTTTTCGCGACAACTTGAGATAATAATAACCCTCGCCCATCACCAAGATCAGGGTTATAGGCACCAAATTGGTGTCCCGCATACTTCATTGCAATGGGATCGAAATGCTCGTTATCAACTAAGCCAGACAGAGAGTTCAACAGATCATCATCGAGGCTCTGAGTTCCGTCCACAGCAGGAAAGCCAAGTTCCGTCGCCAGGCTGTTATTCCACGCGAGCCAACGCGGATTCAATAGCGGTGTTGGGTCAACGCGAGAGTAAAAGGTTTGCGGCAGTTCGACGAATCGATTGTTAAAAGAGAGATGGTCCCAGATAGACATAGCGACACACTTTAATCAAATAATAGTGTCAGATTATCACAGTTTAGTAACAACTTCTGGAAAGGTTGAGTGGCTAACTACTGGGTCTTGGCGGTTTGGTTGCTAAGGTAGGAAGCCACGATCAATGTTGAGATAAGATTGAGCGATAAGATCGTGAAAAATAGTTATTCATAACAATTTTCGAGTTGCGTAAACCTAATTAGATTAGAGCTAGAATAGCGACTAGAGAAACCGATGCGAAAAGCCAAGTACGACCGATAACGCCAAAATGAGAGTGTTGAATCATTTCTTGATGCTGCATAAATGCGCTCCTTAACTATATATACCGTGTATATACAATATATCGACAAGCAGCCAAAACCGGCAAGCACATTAATATTAACTTTTTATTACAGCATCAAGAAATTTACGTAACAATTGAAATTTTTACGCTTTTACGCACGAGTCGTCGTTGATAAAAGTGCACCCGCACCGATAAATACACCACCCGTCACTCGGTTAAACATCTTAGCTCTCCCTTTAGCGAACAACCAGTTAGAAGATTTAGCCCCAAGGTAGGCGTACATAAGTAGCCAAGATAACTCCATCACCGCGAAGGTCGTCGCAAATACGACAAACTGTGGAAAGAGTGCGGCTGTTGGGTCAATAAACTGTGGGAAAAGAGCCGTAAAGAACAAGATCGCTTTAGGATTACTCGCTCCTACAATAAACCCGCTTAGGTAGTGCTGTAGGTAAGTGCCACTGTTTTGTTTACTCCCTTTTTGCTCCTGCTCATCAAGCTGGTAACTCTGTTGGTTAGAACGTAGAGATTTCCAACCCAAGTAAATTAGGTAAGCAGCACCTGTCCATTTGATAATGTTAAACACGACCTCTGATGAAGCGATAATCACGCCAAGGCCAGTAAAGGACAGTGTCAAAATTGAGGTGATCGCTGTTAAGCTGCCAAGAGCGGTAAAAACAGACAGCCTAAAACCCGACTGCACAGCCTTAGTCATACATAGCAAAGAGCTTGGTCCAGGTGATGCCGTTAACACCAATACGGCGAGAAAGTAGTAAACCCAAATATCGAAACTCATCGTGAATCCTCCATAACTCACTAGAAACTATAAATTTTGAGCTCCAATATGAATCAGATGTGCAACTTGATCAACTTCATCACATTGCTTTGTACGTGGCAGAACGGGACTTCACTTTGTGAAAGCAATACTCAAATAGGCAAATCTTCTAACGCCAAAACAAACTGTAAAGTCTTTGTTCAAAGATAGAGCCAAACCAAGCATGACTCGCCAAAAACAAAAAAGCCGCACTGTTCAGCGCGGCTTTCGATTAAATGGTTCTACAAATTAATCTTTGTAAATAGAGAACTCATCAGCGTGCTCAAGCATCTGAGCGCGTGTGATCATGAATACGCCATGGCCACCATTTTCGAACTCAATCCAAGTAAATGGAATATGCGGGTATTGCTCCATCATGTGAACCATAGAGTTGCCCACTTCACAGATAAGGATACCTTCATCTGTTAGGTAATCTGGTGCATTCGCAAGAATACGACGAACCAATTTCAGACCATCAGTACCTGCAGCTAAGCCCAGTTCAGGCTCATGAGTGAACTCGTCTGGTAGGCTGTTCATATCTTCTTCATCCACATATGGTGGGTTAGATACGATCAGGTTGTACTTCTCTTTTGGCAGGTCGCGGAAAAGATCCGAACGGATTGGGAACACTTGCTGCTCCATACCGTGGTCTTGAACGTTCTGTTCAGCAACTTGTAGCGCGTCAGTTGAGATATCAATCGCGTCTACCTCAGCTTCAGGGAAAGCATGTGCACAAGCGATAGCAATACAGCCGCTGCCCGTACATAGATCCATGATGCGAGTCGGCTCTTCAGTCAACCAAGGTTGGAATTGCGCTTCGATAAGCTCACCGATTGGAGAACGAGGCACTAGCACGCGCTCATCAACGAAGAACTCAAGGCCACAGAACCATGCTTTGTTGGTTAGGTATGCAGTTGGTGTGCGCTCATTGATTCGTTTAATAACGCGCTCAACAATACGTAAACGCTCACTGCTGGTTAGGCGAGAGTTCAGTACGTGTGAAGGAACGTCAATCGGCAGATAAAGGGTTGGTAAAATAAGTTGTACCGCCTCATCCCACGCATTATCTGTGCCGTGACCATAAAATAGGCCCGCTGCATTAAAGCGGCTAACAGTCCAACGAATCACATCTTGAAGCGTGTGTAGTTCTGATACCGCTTCTTCTACAAAAATCTTATCCAAAATCATCTCCGAAAAGCGCTACAATACTGCTAATTACGTTTCAATTTAGAACTTATAACCTGATGAGCAAAAAAGACACCGATCTCGATGACGATTTCGCCCTGTTCAGTGAAGCAGTAAAGGGCGTTAAAAAGTTGCAACAGGATACCATAATCCAGCAACCAAAAAGAAATACCAAACAAAAAGAAATTACGCGCACAGCCAGACAAGCCAGCGACAGCGAGTTTTACTTTTCGGACGAGTTTATCCCACACCTAAGTGAAGATGGCCCAACTCGCTACGCACGTGATGATGTGTCTAAATACGAAGTCAAAAGATTACGTCGCGGCGTCTACGTGCCAGATGTCTATCTCGATATGCACGGAATGAGTCAGCAAGAAGCCAAACGTGAACTCGGCGCGATGATTGCTCACTGTGTAAAAGAAGGTGTCTCGTGTGCCTCGGTACAGCACGGTATTGGTAAGCACATTCTAAAAGAGAAAGTGCCACTGTGGCTTGCTCAGCACCCGGATGTTCTTGCCTTTCACCAAGCGCCTTTGGAGTTCGGCGGCAACGGTGCATTATTGGTTCTACTTTCTATCCCAGAGAAGTAATGCCTATAACAGCGTTTGTGTACTACAGAAACCCTGCCAAACGCTTAATGTCTCGTCCTAAAATGCACAAAAGGCACATCACGAAGATGTGCCTTTCGCTATTCGACTTTTGGCGAATAACTCAGTTTGGTGGAATCCGCTTAAGGGTTAATATTCCAAGCTAGCTCACCTTTTTTGGTCTCTAAATCGAAATCGATGCACACCAAACCCGAGGTCGGGAACATTGGCGGTGTCATGCCAGTGGCAAACTCTGCCGTCAAGTAACCCACTAGTGGCAAGTGCGACACAAACAGTACGCTCTCTAGATTTTCAACCTCAGCCATGGCAATTGTGTAATCAAAGACTTGATCAGACACACCGTAAGGCGTGATGTCTTCACTAGTTTCTACTTTGTTACCAGAAAACACTTCCGAGATTTCTAACCAAGTTTCTTGCGCTCTTAAATAGGGGCTGACCAACACCTTATCAAAACGGTTTACGCCTTGCTCAGCGGCAGCTTGAGCCACTGCAAGCGATAACTTCTTACCACGCTTAGTGAGCGCGCGTTCTGCATCTGAGTTTGCAAAATGCTCTGCTTCACCGTGACGCATTATGAATATTTTCATGTTCTATCCTGTCTATGTAGACGTTAAAGCTAAGCAACCCATTGGTTGCCTGAACGCTACTTAGGGGTGACTCTAAAGTTATAGAAACTTTGTTCGTTATAAATAATTATACCAAGTCACTTGCCAAAGAGTTCAACTTTCTTAACAATCTTATTAAAAGAAAATAAATCACTGATAAAAATCGATAAAATCGATTCCAGAACCAGCAAAAAGCTCTTCATATCCCAAAATAGGATTACAAGGTTTGCACCGATTTACATCGGGTACATAATTTAAACACTACCTTCTCTGGAGACACGCGTGTGCATCTAAGCCCAAACGACGAACACCAATACCGCTACTTAACGCTTGATAATGGCTTAAGAGTGTTGCTCGTTCATGACCAGCACGCTCAGAAAGCCGCCGCAGCATTAGCGGTCAATGTTGGGCACTTCGATGATCCAAGTGATCGAGAAGGTTTGGCTCATTACCTAGAGCATATGCTTTTTTTGGGAACTGAAAAGTATCCAAAGGTCGGAGAGTTCCAAAGTTTTATCAGTCAGCATGGTGGCAGTAACAATGCTTGGACAGGGACAGAGCACACCTGTTTCTTTTTTGACGTCGAGCTAGATGCGTTTGAAAATGCACTCGACCGCTTTAGCCAGTTTTTTACCGCTCCACTGTTCAATGAAGAAGCTCTAGAAAAAGAACGTCAAGCGGTTGATTCCGAATATAAAATGAAGCTCAACGATGACTCGCGACGCCTCTACCAAGTAACCAAAGAGTTGGTCAACCCAGAGCACCCTTTCGCTAAGTTTTCCGTTGGAAACATTGAGACTCTCGGTGATAGAAATGGCCAAACCATTCGCCAAGAGATTCTCGACTTCCACCAGCAACAATATTCGGCCGATTTAATGACGCTGACCTTGTCAGGCAATCAAGCGCTCGACCAAATGCAAACGTGGGTTGAACAGAAGTTCAGCAGCATCGTCAATCACCAGCGACAAGGCAAGAAAGTCGACGTTTCAATAGTCGGTCCAGAAAGTACCGGCGTTCAGGTGTTTGTTGAACCGATAAAAGAGATTCGCAAGCTCATACTGACTTTTCCTATGCCGAGTATGGACGAGCACTACAGCATTAAACCCCTCTCCTTCTTTGCACATTTGCTAGGTTATGAAGGCGAAGGCAGCCTAATGATGCAACTGAAGGAGAAAGGTTGGATCACCTCACTCTCTGCTGGGGGTGGCGCAAGTGGCAGCAACTATCGTGATTTCACGGTGAGCTGTTCACTCTCTGTCGAGGGCCTGACTAAAGTTGATGAAATCACACAAGCGGTATTTCAATACATCAAGTTAATTGAAAAAGAAGGCATGCAAGAGTGGCGCTACCTTGAAAAACGCGCTGTGCTTGAATCTGCGTTCCGTTTCCAAGAGCCCGCACGTCCAATGGATGTGGTCAGTCATCTCGTCATGAATATGCAGAACTATCCAGAGCATGATGTGATTTACGGCGACTACAAAATGGAACGCTACGATGAAGAACTGCAACGTTCTCTGCTCGACTATTTCACCGTGGACAACATGCGTTCAACCCTTATTACTCATGGATTAGAGTATGATCGCAAAGCGCAATGGTATTTCACGCCTTATTCGGTTGCCCCTTTTACCAAGGAGCAGAAACAGTCTTTCCAATGCATCAATCCTGGGTGGGAATTTGAATTACCAGGGAAAAACCCGTTCATCTGCTATGACCTAGATCCTGCAGAGCTTGAAGAACCAAAAACTCACCCGACGCTTTTGCAAGAACTGGATGGCTTCAAATTATGGCACCTACAAGACACTGAGTTTCGTGTTCCCAAAGGTGTGGTGTACGTGGCAATCGATAGCCCTCACTCTGTCGCCAGCCCAAGAAACATCGTCAAGACACGTTTGTGCGTCGAAATGTTCTTAGATTCACTCGAAAAAGAGACATATCAAGCTGAAATTGCCGGAATGGGATACAACATGTATACCCATCAAGGCGGCGTAACACTGACGATCTCAGGCTTTAGCCGTAAGCAGCCACAGTTATTGAACATGATCTTAGAGCGTTTTGCTTCAAGACAATTCAGCCCAGCTCGTTTTGATACGATAAAGAGCCAACTGCTAAGAAGTTGGAGCAACGCCTCACAAGACCGCCCTGTTTCCCAGTTATTCAACGCGATGACGGGGCTATTACAACCAAATAACCCACCCTACTCGGTGTTAATCGAAGCCCTAGAAACCATTGAAGTGGATGAGCTTTCATCATTTGTTCAAGCTATCTTAGCGGAGCTACACGTAGAGATGTTCGTCTACGGTGATTGGCGTCAAGACGATGCGCTACAAATGGCTGAGTCGCTCAAAGATGCATTACGCGTCCAAGATCAAGCGTATGAAGAGTCATTACGACCACTGGTTATGCTCGGCGAGAATGGTAGCTTCCAACGTGAAGTGGTGTGTAATCAAGATGACTCTGCGATTGTGGTTTACTATCAATGTCCAGATATCTCACCTCAGAGTATCGCACTGTACTCTCTGGCTAATCACTTAATGTCGGCAACCTTCTTCCATGAAATCCGCACCAAGCAGCAGCTAGGGTATATGGTCGGCACTGGCAATATGCCGCTCAATCGTCACCCAGGTATTGTGCTCTATGTACAATCTCCAAATGCTGCACCTGTCGATTTGATTGCATCGATAGATGAGTTCCTTAACGCCTTCTACATGGTGCTACTAGAGCTCAACGACTATCAGTGGCACAGCAGTAAGCGTGGACTTTTGAATCAGATTTCTACGCCGGACACGACACTACGTGGTCGCGCGCAGCGCTTGTGGGTCGCGATTGGCAACAAAGATACTGAATTTAACCAACGTGAACGCGTGTTGGAAGAGCTTAAAGAGTTATCACGCAGCGACATGATTCGCTTCGTGGTCAATCAGCTCAAGCCACGCACTGCTAACCGCTTGGTTATGCACGCGCAGGGTAATGCTCACCAAGACGAACCATCGCTCTCTATGGGCGTTGAGATTGGTTCTATTGAAGAGTTTCAACTGCGGCCGAAAGATACTGAGCTGGGTTGATAATTCTTAGTCCGAGAGTCATGAGGTTGATGTTAGCGCATCAACCTCTGTTTTATCTGGCTCGCGCTAAAAGCAGATCTCCTATTACGCTCCTTCGTCGCTCTAGGAGATGACGGCAAGGTTATGTCGATATTCTCCCTTTGAGCTTGTGTATTCCCACCAGCGACTACTGCTCCCGTCATTCTCGAGAAGGAGGAACAACTGAGTCGGGAATCTCCTTAAGGCTTATTCGCTAACACAGGCGACTACCGTTTCCGTCATTCCCGAGAAGGCGGAACGGCTGAGTAGGAAATCTCCTTAAGGCCTATTTTCTACCATCGACGACTACCGCTCTCGTCATTCCCGAGAAGGAGGAACGACTGAGTCGGGAATCTCTTACTTTTTCATTCCGACAAAAAAGCCCGCATCTCAACGAAATACGGGCTTTGTCATAGAATTATTTCACTCTACTTGTAGAACGGCTCATTCAGACCTGCACGAGTCAGTAGACCATCACACGGTGCGAAACGGTCGCCGTACTTCACTGCAAAGTCATTCATCATCTCAACCAGCGACTTCACGCCAATTTGATCCATGTAACGGAACGGACCACCTAAGAATGGAGGGAAGCCAATACCGAAGATTGCGCCGATATCACCGTCACGCGGGCTGCGAATGATGCCCTCATCTAGACAACGTACCGCCTCGTTTAGCATTGGTAGCACACAACGCATCGCGATGTCGTTATCACTCAACTTAGGATCTGGCTGAAGTTTCAGAAGTTTGTAGACTGACTTATCAACTTCTTTCTTCTTACCTTTGTAGGTGTAGAAACCTTTACCACTCTTACGCCCTTTACGGTTGTCGTTCAATAGCACATCGAACACGTCAGGACCTTGGAAGCGGTCACCCAGCTCATTAACTAGAATCGGCATGATCTTCGCGCCAATATCCACACCTACTTCGTCTAGCAGCGTGATTGGCCCAACTGGGAAGCCGAAATCAAGCAGAGCACTGTCGAGCTTTTCGATAGGCTCATTAGCTAATAGAAGATGAGCCGCCTCGTTCATGTACGGAGCAAGAATACGGTTTACATAGAAGCCCGCTTTGTCTTTTACAACGATAGGCGTTTTGCCTTGCTTCTTCGCCAGAGCAACAACCGTTGAGATAGTTTGATCTGATGTCCCTTCATGAGGAATTACCTCAACCAGTGGCATTTTTTCTGCTGGGCTGAAGTAGTGAAGACCAACAACATTCTCTGGGCGTGCTGCTTTCTCAGCAATCTTGTGGATTGGCAGAGACGAAGTATTAGTTGCAAAGATCGTTTCTGGCTTCGCGTTTTCTTCGATATCCGCGACCATCTTCTGCTTAAGATCCAGATCTTCAAACACGGCTTCGATGACTACATCAATATGGTTGAAGCTAGTAAAGTCGATACCACCCGATAACTGTAGCATTTTACTTTCTAAACCTGCACGGCTCAGAATACGGCGCTTCTTCTGCTTGTTGAACAGCTTGTAGTTGTAATTCAACGCGTTCAGAACACCATCATTCGAGACATCTTTAATACGAACAGGAACTTTAGCTTTTGCAACACTCACATGGCTAATACCAGCGCCCATAAGGCCACCGCCTAGTACGCCAACTCGGTTAACGCGATTCGGTTCAGCATCCGTACCATGCTCTTTCTTCATCTCAGTCGTTGCGAAGAAAATAGAGCGCAGCGCTTTCGATTCATCGCTCATAACGAGCTCAGAGAAACGTTGCGCCTCGTACTTCAATCCTTTGTCAAAGCCGTTTTCGAGGCCATGACGAATCACGTCGAGAATCGCATCCGCTGCTGGATAGTTGCCGCGTGTTTTCTGATTCGTTTTCTTAGCAGCTTGCTCAAAGATAACCTTACGGCCCAAGCCATTGCGCGAAATTAACTTCTCTTTAGTTGAAGCTTGGCTATTAGACGCGAGTCGTTTACCTTTCTTGCTGCCCGAGTTTTTCTCAACAAGATCTTTCGCGACTTTTAGAAGAATAGTTTCAGGCACACATGCATCAACAACGCCCAACTTCTTCGCTTTTTTCGCACGCAACTGCTTACCCGTTAGGATAAGATCGAGCGACGGAAGCAAGCCGATAAGGCGAGGCAAACGCTGAGTACCACCAGAACCTGGCAATAGACCAAGCTGTACTTCTGGTAGACCTAAACGTGTTTTATCCGAATCTGTACATACACGGTAATCACATGCAAGAGCCAGCTCTAAGCCACCGCCTAAACACGGGCCATGAATCGCTGCAACAACCGGATAAGGTAGGTCAGACAGCGCTTGGAACATCTCCTGCCCTTGTCTTGCCAGAGATTCAGCTTCGCTAGCACTGGTGCATGCATCGAGCATTCGAACATCCGCACCCGCAATGAAGTTATCAGGCTTTAATGAGTGAACAATCAAACCCTTAACACTGCTCTGCTTCTCTTTTAGCTGTTCAAAGATGCTTTTCATCTCATCAGCAAAGGCCGCTTGGAGCGTGTTCATTTTTTCGTTTGGAACGTCAATTGCCAACCAAGCAATGTTTTGGTCATCGATATTCAGAGAGAATGCTCTCTCTGCAGCTGGAGCCGAATCGTTATTGATAGCGACTTCGTTTTCTGTGTTCACTTCAGCATTATTAGACATTACTCCACCTCCAAGATCATTGCTGCACCTAGACCACCAGCGGCACACGCTGTGTTCAACGCTAAACCACCACCACGACGTTTCAGTTCACGCAATGTCTGCGTCATCATACGAGCACCGGTTGCGGCAAATGGGTGACCGTAAGCAATAGAACCACCAAGAACATTAAACTTATCCATATCGATTTCACCAATCGCTTTACCACGACCGAGGTTCTGCTGAGCAAACTCGTCACTTGCAAACATTTTCACGTTCGCTAAAGCTTGTGCGGCAAATGCTTCGTGCATGTCGATTAGGGTAAGATCTGATAACTCTAGTCCTGTATTTTCCAACACTTTTGAAGTCGCGTAAGTTGGCCCCATGAGCATGTCGGTTTCAACACCAATGGCTGAGAAAGCGAAACCGCGAATATAGCCCATCACTTCTAAGCCGAGCTCTTTCGCTTTACCCTCACGCATCAACATTACTGCTGCAGCGCCATCCGTTAGAGGTGTCGCGTTAGCCGCTGTCACGCTGCCATATTTGCGATCGAAAGCTGGACGCAATTTAGCGTAGCCCTCTAGAGTCGATTCATGGCGAATGTTGTTATCTTCAGAGATGTACTTCTTATAAGGCGCAGGGAAAGCCGTCATGACTTCATCTTGAATCTTGCCATCTTTCCAAGCTTGAGAAGCAAGAGAATGCGAACGATGAGCAAGCGCGTCTTGTTCTTCACGTGTAATACCGTGTGTTTTAGCCATTTGCTCTGCGGTTTGTCCCATCGACAAGCCAGTAGAGTATTCCGCTACTGCCGGTGGCACAGGCATAAGGTCTTTCATAGATAGGCTCTTTAGAATCTTTAGTTTTTGGCCTAGTGTTTTGGTTTTACTCAAAGCAAGAAGGTTAGCCGCGAGCTTCTTCGATACACCAATCGGAAGAACCGATGAAGAGTCTGCACCACCCGCAATACCCACATCAATGGTCCCTGCCATGATGCTTTCTGCTACGTTTGCAGCAGCCTGAAAACTCGTCGCACAAGCACGAGTCACACTGTAAGCATCGGTGTGAATGTTCATGCCCGTTCCCAATACGATTTCACGCGCAATGTTTGGCGCTTCAGGCATTTGAACGACTTGCCCGAATACCACTTGCTCGATTAACGCAGGGTCAATATCGGTTCTCGCAAGCATTTCGCTCACGACCATTTTTCCTAGATCCACCGCAGGCACTTGACTAAATTCTGTACTTTGGCGAGCGAATGGGGTTCGTAATCCAGCGACAACGGCAACACGCTCTCCCGAACGAGTTTTGACTTCCTGTTTGCCCATGGTTTCTCCTTAAGTTTAAGAGGTCTGACCTGATGCATTGTAAAGAAGTTGTTAATTTAATCAAACAGCCGTTTAAATAAACGTGACACGGGTAGAAAGCGCACATTGATAAGAAGTGTGATATTGAATCGAACCTTTCGGATTATTAAGGCTCAAATAAACGCTAAACTAAAAGCAAGAACAATCATTTGCAAAACATAAGAGCCAAGTTGCTTATTGGATTCTTAGAGCAAAAAAAAACCACACAGAACTGTGTGGTTGGAATGTTTTAAAGCAATTAACGTTACGCCAATTGAAATAATCAGTTTCCTGATTAGGAGAAAGTAAAGTCAGCCTTCAAAAGGAAGTGTCGTCTTGCTCAACATGTCAGTCACAATGACTAACTAGACGACAAGATGTACTATAGCCTGTTCGAAGTCTCAGATTTTGAAGTAGATCAATTTTAATGTGATTTTACGATTTCCAATCGATTACAACATAGAAAACAAAGCACAACGAACAAAGACACTCTATCCACAGAGCAAATATGGAGGCTCATGTGTCGATAATAAAAATGTTTGGAAAGAAAACTGCCAAGCGTCCGGTCAACTCTGATATGGACAAACAAAGAAAATACGAAGCGCTCGTGCGTGCTTATCATCGCGACCTATTCCGCTATGCCTACTGGTTATGCAAAGACAAGAGCATTGCTGAGGATTTAGTGCAAGAGACATGCTTAAGAGCATGGAAGTCACTTGATAGTTTGCAAGATGAGAAAGCAGCAAAATCTTGGTTAATCACGATTTTACGCCGCGAGAATGCTAGACGTTTTGAACGCAAACAATTTGATCTGGTTGATATTGATGACCACGGTAATGATGCTAAAGTCAGCGACGACCCGCATCACCAACACGAATGGTTACAAGCCCAGATCATGAAATTAGACGTCGATTACCGTGAACCACTCTTTCTTCAAGTGATTGGAGGGTTTAGTGGTGAAGAGATCGCAGAGGTCTTAGAGCTAAATAAAAATACGGTAATGACACGATTATTTAGGGCGCGAAACCAGCTGAAAGAGATGCTGGATTCAGAAGAGGCAGAAAGGGGGCAACATAATGGATGATTTAGAATTCCGTCGTCGTATATTGTCGGAACCGAAACAGAGAAATCAAGACATCATTGATGCCACAGCGAATAGCGAGGCAAATAGCAAATTCTTGGATGATGTTCTTGCTCTTGATAAGCAAATTCATTCAGCCATGAATGTGGATGTGCCCGACGATCTTGCCGATCGCATCTTGTTCAATCAAACATCTTATGAAGAGAGTAAAGTGGTTAAACCAACGTTTGCTCGTCGTGCCATGGCGATGGCTGCATCAGTGGCTTTTGTTGCCGGCCTACTTGTTGGGCAAGTTAATTGGGGTAACGCATTTGTTTCTCCTGCCCATGCGAGTTTAGCTGACACAGCAATGAAACACGTTGTGACTGAAAAGCCGTTTGTAGAGGTCTTGGATGAGAATGTATCGTCCGATCAGATCAATACAAAAATGAACCCGTTTGCTTTTCAATTTGACGATAACTTTCCATATCATGTTTATTACTTGAATCACTGTGGTTTTGGTAAATCCAATGCAATGCACATGGTGTTTCAGGGTGAAAAAGGCAAGGTTACGCTGTTTTTAACCAGCATACCGTCAGACAAGAGCCAGAACTTCGAAGAAGATGGCATGTCAGGTTCGATTACACCTATCGATAACAGCAGTTTGATACTGGTTGGCATGGAAGGTGAAGATGTCGACAAAATTGCAGAAAAACTGTCTAAAATGATCAAACCGATGAGTTAATCTGCTCACTCAACGCCCGCAAATACTAGGCCCAGCACTATATCACTGATATTGCTGGGCTTTGTTTTATAGAAAACACTCAAACCATTCACAAAAAATATAACGCTAGAGTTAAAACTCTAAAAAACAGCGTTTCCTGCCATTTTCGTGTCAGATAGGCGTCATTTCCGTAATTTTATGCTCAAATTTTCCAATGGTCGGATTTGTATACTCTATACTAACGCTTAGGATCAGCCCCCATTGAGCAAAAGCTCAAATAAATCGCCCTGTAGAGGCGGATACAATAAAGGAATTGATAAATGACAAACAACACGCGTCTGTTTAAAAAGTCTCTTTTAGCAGTGACAATTACGACAATTACACTCGCCTCTTCACAAGCAATGGCAGCAGGTTTCCAACTTAACGCACAATCTGCGACAGGTATCGGCCGTGCATTCGCTGGTGACGCAGTAATCGCAGATAACGCTTCTGTAATGGCTCGTAACCCAGCAGCAATGGCGCTGTTTGATGAAACATCTCTTTCTCTTGGTTTTGAAAGCATCACTTCTAAAATTGAAGTTAAAGACGCAAAATATAAGCTATTTGATGCTGGCCCAGGTACTGATGCAAACTTCGATGATGCAGGTGATACCTCAATCGCTCCAAATATTCATCTAATCATACCAATTGATGAAAAGTTTGCTGTAGGTTTTAACGCGTACTCAAATTTCGGCACAAAAACCGAATTCTCAGACAGCTATGCTGGACATGAGTACGGCGGTTTAACTGATGTTAAGAGTGTCAACTTTGGTTTAGCAGGTTCATACCGACTAAACGATCAATGGAGCTTTGGTGCTGGCTTAGACCTAATATATGGTAAAGGTACTCTAAAACGTGATCTGCACCCAGTTCTTGCTGGACAATTAGGCTCTTCAACGGCTCTAGATGCAGAAGCGGACGGCTGGGCTCTAGGCTTCAACGTTGGTACTGTATACGAGTTAGATGAGAACAACCGCTTTGGTTTGGCTTACCATTACTCTCCAGAACTGGAAGCAAAAGGTGACATCACATATACAGGCGTAGAATACAAAGATGACACTCTATACATGCCTCTACCAGACCTTCTTGAATTTTCAGGCTACCACAGAATCAAAGATACTAAGTACGCTGTACACTACTCTGTTCAATGGATTGGTTGGAGCTCGTTCGACAAGCTAGAAGCCAAAAACGCTGGTGTTCTAAATGACTACGAATGGCAAAATGGCATGCACTACTCAATCGGTGGTACGTACTACTTGAACCGAGATTGGACACTACGTGCTGGTTACATGTATGACACAAGTGCTCAAGATGAAATCACTTCAATCTCTGTGCCTGATTCTGACCGTCAATGGTTCTCAGCAGGCTTTACATACCACCTAGATGAAAAATCTAACATTGACTTCGGCTTTACATACTTAATGGGAGACGATGT
This sequence comes from Vibrio fortis, assembly GCF_024347475.1. Lineage (NCBI taxonomy): Bacteria > Pseudomonadati > Pseudomonadota > Gammaproteobacteria > Vibrionales > Vibrionaceae > Vibrio > Vibrio fortis. Next base: position 931,231 of record NZ_AP025487.1, on the reverse strand, counting down.
TGATGTTGAAGAAAAAACTGAGAATCCGTTCTTTGGTGCACCAGGACAACCTCAGTACCTATCTTCAATCTCTGGTACCACACGTGCTGATGCGATCCTAATGGGTCTACAATACAGCCGCAGCTTCTAATAAAGCTCAACAACATCCCAAAGGGTCGCTATATGCGACCCTTTTTTGTTGTTCGAACAACTCAATCATCTCCCAATTAAGCTTACACCTGTATTCTCTAACGCCTTTATATCACTACAAGTGTACGCTCAAAATTCGTAACACCATCGAAACATTCAGTTTTTTTAGCTGCAATTAGGTTCTTTTTAATAATTTAATACCTAAAACAGTGTTTTATTCGAATTTCGTTTTTAAAGTAATAGCTCTAAAAGTAAAATCACTGACCTTAATACTTATGATTCAGCGAACATAATAATGAAAATGAATAAGACTCTCCTATCTGCTGCAGTGGCAGTTGGTTTACTTTCTACATCAAGCGTTACTCATGCTGCAGGCTTCCAGTTAGCAGAATACTCTGCAACTGGCCTTGGTCGTGCATATGCAGGTGAAGCCGCAATGGCTGACAACGCTGGCGCACAATGGCGTAACCCTGCAATGCTGACATACCTAGAAGGCACTCAGGTGTCTGTTGGCGCAATCTATGTTGATCCAAATATTGATGTAAGCGGTGAAGTAACACATGCACACCCAGCACTAGGGTCAACTAACGCATCTTCAAATGACTTCGCGAACGACGCAGTGATTCCTAACTTCTACCTTTCCCATCGCTATAACGAAAAATTTGCAGTAGGTTTAGCTTTTGGCACCAACTACGGTATGGAGACAGATCTAGGTAAGGATTTTGCAGCCTCTCACTTTGGTAATGAAGCAAGCGTTATAACTAAAGAAGCAAATGTGAACTTTGCTTACCAACTTAACGAAGCTGTAAGTATTGGTGGCGGGGTACGCTACGTAATGGGTGAAGGCAGCTTTGGTGCTACAGCGCCTGAAAAGAATGCAGTTGGCGTTGATCCTAACACAGGAATGCCTATTTCTGTACCAGCAGGTACCACACTAAAGTACATGGAAGGTGACGATACTGCATGGGGCTGGCAAGTTGGTACTGCTTGGCAAATCAACGAAGCACACCGTATTGGCTTCTCTTACAAATCTGAAGTTGACCTTAAACTAGAAGGGCATGCAGAAGGCCTAGGTTTTGGTTTAGCCGGTGGTCAACGAGATACTGGTTACATGAATCTTGCTCTTCCTGCTACAGCAGAACTAGCAACTTACCACCAACTTTCAGACAAACTGGCTATTCATGCCAGCTTTAACTGGACAGACTGGAGTTCTTTCGAAAAACTTCAAGCTGAATTGGACGCCAATGGTAGCCATACTGTAAAAGTTGAAAACTGGGAAGACAACTACCGTTTAGCGTTAGGTGGTACTTACCAGTTAAACCAAAAACTAACTATTCGTTCAGGTATTGCTTACGACACATCAGCAGTTAGTGATAAAAACCGTACAATCACTATCCCTGAGACAGACCGTACTTGGCTAAGTATTGGTGCAGGCTACCAATGGTCTGAGCAACTAACTCTGGATGCTGGATTTACATATATTCTAGCTAAAGATGCTCCAATCACAGAGTCTCGTGGCTATGAGTCAGATGACGATGCAGAAAAGGTTGGTGGTAAATTTGTTGGTGAAACATCTGGTAGCATTTGGCTAGTGGGTGTTCAAGCGAACTACCGCTTCTAAGCTTTTCAAATACAAAGCAAGATCAAAAAAGCTCGGTACATACCGAGCTTTTTTATATCTGATTTAAACTTAAGGCCTAGTTAGAAATCTTCCAAATAGTCGTCAATCAAATCTTCTTCTTCTAAGTCGACTTCTTCAGGCTCGATTTCTGCCTTAAAGTCGCGACGCTGAATATAGATATCACGTGTCAATGCATATGGATCTGGAGAATCTTCAAGCAGTGCTTCTTGAGACACGAGTTGAGCACGAGATTCCATACCTTCTAACGCCCACTTACCTAGACCTGCCCAAAAGTTCAGTAACGAGAGTGGCAAGTAAAGACCATCAACCTGCTCAGTCACTTCACGTGTGGTCACAGGGCCATAACCCGGAACCATGAAGTACGGACCATTGCCTACTCCATAGTGACCGATGGCATCTGAGAAAGACTTATCGTCATACTTAGTGATACCTGCTTCACTCGCAATATCAATCAAGCCCACTAGACCAAAGGTGGTGTTAATCCAAAAACGGTTAAAGTGGTCCAACGCCTTTTCACCATTACCCATGATCAGGTTATTAACCATGCTGGCAGGTTCATCCAAGTTCGCTAGAAAATTAGAGATACCAGTACGTACAGGAACGGGCGTGTAATTCACGTAAGCCAGAGACACAGGGCGCACTAAATAAGGATCGAGATACTCGTAGTTGATATCCCACATAGCACGGTTGAAGCCTTCAAAAGGGTCATTAGGATGCGGTTCAGCTTCATATTCCGTCGTCACTTGGCTATCTGAGTGTGCGACCTCTTCATCGGGCACACTTGAACACCCGACCGTCATGCTTGCAGCAAGGAGTAAACCTGAAAGCCTTAACGTACTTATAGACATAACACCTTTTCCATAAGGAATAATAAAAAGGCCAGCAATCGCTGGCCTCAATTGTTTGCGTAAGTCTATAACGTTTCTAAAGAAATCGGAATAGCCACGCTTGTGCAATTCGCTGATTAATACTGCTGATCAATACTCAGTGTTACTGGAGAACCTAGCTCTACCACTTCACTTTCACCGTACCAATCGCCTTCGCGAGTCGCAACGTTGCCATCTGTATCAAGCCTAGCGCGAACCATCAGAGATTCAAGGCTAGACAGTTTGATCCCTTCCATCATGCTATTGCCATCATCCAGTACAACGGTACGAGGGAAAGAGCCCAATGGGTAGCGAGCTGCAGCAACTGGCATAGGAGAACCGTCTGCTCTGTGTACCGATACGATAAGTACAGAATCAGGGTCGGCATTCACTTGCTCACCTAGGTTTAGCGTTACAGCCACACTCTTGCCTTCCGCTACACCCATTAGATTGCCCATTTTCTTCTGAGCACTTTCGATACTGCGTGATAGCATTTCATAACGGCTGTCTTGTGGACCGATCATCTGTTGCATAATGCTCCAGTACTTCACTGCTGATGGGTAGTCTTGACGCTCGAATGCATCAAACGCTAGTAGTGAGAATACACGCAAGTCCACGTAGTCTTTCTGTACCAAGCGGCTTAGTAGCAGACGAGCTTGATTCTGTTCCGCTTCATCAGGAGACAGCATCAGTGCTTGTGCAAAACCAAGTTGAACATCTTCATTGTTTGGCTCTAGCTTGTAAGCGCGCTCCATTGCATCAATAGCGGTTTGCGCATCACGGTTTGCTAGAGCAATACGACCTAGCAATAACCAACCTGTCGAATCTTGAGGCTGGTAATGCAGACGTGTGCGAAGTGCCAGTGTTAGATCTTCCAGCTCATCATCAGTCAGTGCACTGCCTTCTGCAGACATCAGCTTCTTAGATAGAGCCGGTAGATTTGCACTTACTTGCTGCCAGTGCTGAACCTTGTCCATTGCACCAAACTGGAAGTACATGCCGTAGCTAATTGCTAGCACCATGATTACGGATGGTACAACGACAACAGCCGTTGAAATCTGAGTCTTCTTAGTCGCCTTTTCTGCTGGAATATCATCAAGAAGAGACTGCTTAAGATCAGCGATCAGCTCTTGTTGGTTATCAACTAACCCTTCTTCCGCTTCAACTTCTAACTCATCTAGACGATCTTTATAGAAAGCCTTATTCAATTCATCACGAAGTGCTTCATCGTTGTTGGCTTTCTTGTTCACAAATGGCAAAACAATCAACACGACAGCAGCTAATGAAAGGATAATTGTAGAAATCCAAAATAGAGTCATTACTTCTTGTCTCCGTCGTTCTCTTCATCGAGTAACGCTTTTAAACGTGCTTCTTTATCTGCATCCCAGTCGTCGTTTGACTCTACGACTTTCGCTTTTGATTTTCTGCTTCGTAGTACGATAAGCGCGAAACCAAATACCACAACGGCAAGCGGACCAACCCATAGGATTGATGTTGCTAACGTAAGTGGCGGATTGTAGGTTACAAAGTTGCCATAGCGAGCGATCATGTAGTCAATGATCTCCTGCTCAGACTTGCCCTCTTTTGTCATCTCATACACTTTTTGGCGAAGGTCGACTGCCAGTTCTGCATTCGAATCACCAATGGTGTTGTTTTGACATTTTGGACAACGCAGGGTGTTACTCAAGTTTTTGAATTGCTGCTCTTGCTGCAAGTTATCAAACTCATGAATTTCAATCGCTGCAGTTGCTGTCAGTGAAATAGCAAACGTTGCTAACAGCGCAATCAGTGCGTGTTTCATCATTTTGCTTCCTCCAACAACTCTTGATACATAGGCTCAAGCGTTGATGCCCAGTTTGTTGGGTTTACATCACCCACATGGCGGTAACGAACAATGCCGTTTGCATCAATCAGAAACGTTTCTGGAGCACCGTATACGCCTAGGTCTAAGCCCAGCATACCATTGCCATCAAATAAGCTGATTAGGTAAGGGTTACCAAGCTCATTCAACCAGCCAACTGCTTTGTTACGATCATCTTTGTAGTTCAAACCGATGATCTTAACGCCCTGCGCCGCCAGTTTATTCAAGTATGAGTGCTCTGCGTAACACGTTGGACACCAAGTTGCCCAAACGTTTAGAAGCAGAGGCTCGCCTTTGAATACCGCTTGGTCGTAAAGCTTGCCCGGCTCCGCTAGATCTTCTAGACGGAACTCAGGAACTTCTTTACCGATCAATACTGACTCTAGCTTAGTCGGGTCATCGCCCGACTGATTGCGTACAAGCTGAGTTGCAAAAATGACAGCCAATGCCATAAAAGCAATCAATGGAATGAAAAGTATCTTCTTATTCATTAAGCCTCCTGCTTCTCGGCTGTCTTTTTCGCTGGCTTGCGGAAACGGTAACGACGGTCACTGATCGCAATGGCACCACCGAGTGACATGATCAAAGAACCAGCCCAGATCCAACGAACAAACGGTTTGTAATAAACACGTACAGCCCACGATTTGTTGTCATCAAGACGCTCACCCATTGCGATGTATAGGTCACGAGTGATGCCACGATCAATCGCAGCTTCTGTCATCATAGACTTAGCTGTGGTGTAGAAACGTTTCTCTGCATGTAGCGTATTGATGTACTTGCCATCTTTAGTGATCTCAAAATCAGCGATGTAGCCATCGTAGTTCGGACCATCTTTGTCGCGAACACCTGCGAAGTAGAAATCGTACTCTTCAAGCTGGTAGTACTCACCTGGAGCCAAACGCACATCGCGTTCAATGCTGTAGTTTTGAACCATTGCAATACCGATAACAGTAACTGCAAGACCAAGGTGACCCAGCATCATCGCCCAGTGGCTACGTTGAATCTTAGTCACACCAGTCCAGAAGCTGTGACGGTGTGTGGCACGTTCATGCAGTTCAAAGCCGTGCATGAAGATGATCCAGAATGCCATTACCCAACCAGCAAACGCTGTTCCACTGAAGTACTCAGCTAGTACGCTTACCATCAGCCAACTTAGACCGATTGATAGCACACCAGATACAACCATTGGCTTAACAAGCTTAGACAGGTTGTCACGTTTCCAACGGATCAGTGGACCGATACCAAGTAGGAACGAGAATGGAATCATCAACCAGAAGAACAACATATCGAAGAACGGTGCACCGATAGATACTGAACCAAGGCCAATCTGTTTGTGTACAAGTGGTAATAGCGTACCGACAAGCACAACCACAAGTGCTGCGATTAGTAGAACGTTATTAGCAAGCAGTGAGTTCTCACGAGACACAAGATCGAAGTTACCACGAACTCGTACTGCTGCACCTTTCACTGCAAACAGAAGTAGAGAACCACCAATGACAAAGACCAAGAAGCCTAAGATGAACATACCGCGAGCAGGGTCCGAAGCAAAGGCGTGAACCGATACCAAGATACCTGAACGAACTAAGAAGGTACCTAGTAAGCTCAACGAGAATGCTGAGATTGCCAATAGTACTGTCCATGCTTTAAATGTACCGCGCTTCTCTGTCACTGCTAGAGAGTGCATGAGTGCAGTACCTGCGAGCCAAGGCATGAATGACGCATTTTCTACTGGATCCCAGAACCACCAGCCGCCCCAGCCTAGTTCGTAGTAAGCCCACCATGAACCTAGTGCGATACCTAGAGTTAGGAATAACCAAGCTGCGATAGTCCAAGGACGTGACCAACGTGCCCACGCTGTATCTAAACGACCACTCATGAGTGATGCGATAGCAAACGAGAACGCAACCGAGAAGCCTACATAACCCATGTAAAGCATTGGCGGGTGAATGATCAAACCAGGATCTTGAAGAAGCGGGTTAAGGTCACGACCGTCAACAGGGAAGAATGGCAAGGTACGTAAGAACGGGTTTGAGGTCACAATGATGAACAGCAAGAAGCCGACAGTGATAAGACCCATGATCGCCAGAACACGTGCTACCGACTCTTGTGGCATACCACGGCTAAACACCGCTACCGCAACAGTCCAACCAGCTTGGATAAGTACCCAAAGTAGTAGTGAGCCTTCGTGCGCACCCCATACCGCCGTTATACGGTAGTACCAAGGAAGCTGGCTGTTAGAGTTACTTGCAACATACTGCAACGTAAAATCGTTGGTATAAAATGCGTAACATAGAATAAAAAACGAAATCGCTAGGAAGATGAACATGCCCCAAGAAAGTGGGCGAGCACTGTTCATCAGCAAAGTGTTATTGCGAGCAGCTCCGTAGAGTGGGAGCACACTCAGCAACAATGCCAATCCTAGCGATAGGATCATGGCAAAGTGGCCGATCTCGGCTATCATTGAGCACTTCCTTCTTTTTGTTCAGTCGAGTATTGCAAAGGCTCGTGTGTCTTTTTCATCGCTTCAGCCACTTCAGAAGGCATGTACTCTTCATCGTGCTTAGCTAGAACTTCAAACGCTTCGATGGTTGTTGCATCTTTTAATACGCCTTGAGCGACAATACCTTGCCCCTCACGGAAAAGATCAGGAAGAATACCATCGTAAAGAATGGTCACCTTAGGGCCAACATCCGCTAAATCGAAGCTCACGCGCAAAGATTCGTTATCACGCTTCACAGAGCCAACAACAACCATGCCACCAATACGTAGGCGTTGACCTACTTCTGGCTTGTGGCCGTCTTTACCGTTTACCAATTCCGTTGGTGTGTAGAACAGATCCATGTTTTGATTCAATGCATAAACCATCAGGCCGACAGTTGCACTAATACCAATAAAAATAGCTAGGACAATACCCAGTCTCTTTTTACGCCTTGGGTTCATAGAGTGTTCTCCATTTTTTTCGCTGCGTCGATTCGCGCTTGGCGATCAACTTTAGCTTGTACTTCATTGAGCAATTGCTTACCACGACGAACGCTGACTACCAGCAAGATGATCATCGCAAGAAAAGTGATTCCGAATGCACTCCAAACGTAAGAGGCGTAACCGCCCATCGCAAAGAAATCACTTAGAGATTCAAAATACATAGTTACCTACCCGATTACGCTTTTTCTGCCGCTAGTTTGCGGACCCACGGACGATGACCTTCTTTGCTGATGATTTCGTTACGGAAACGAACCATAGTGACGGCGCCGAAGAAGAATGCAAAACCGAAAATATTAAGAAGCAGTGGCCACAACATATCGCTTGAGATCGATGGCTTATCGAACTTAGTGATCGTTGCACCTTGGTGCAGTGTATTCCACCACTCTACTGAGAAGTGAATAATAGGTAGGTTAATCACACCGACAATAGCAAGAATGCCTGCTGCTTTTGCCGCTGTTTTCTGATCATCAAAAGCGTGGTGCAGAGCGATAACGCCCAAGTACAAAAATAGTAAGATCAGTTCTGAAGTTAAACGTGCGTCCCAAACCCACCAAGCACCCCACATTGGCTTACCCCAAACCGCACCAGTCAATAGCGCAATAAAGGTAAACACGGCACCAATCGGAGCCATTGCCAGTGAAGCCATGTCAGACAATCTCACTTGCCACACTAGGCCAATAAACGCAGCAATCGCCATAGACATGTACACACCCATCGACCAAATTGCTGATGGAACGTGAATGTAGATAATTCTAAAGCTATCACCTTGCTGGTAATCAGAAGGCGCAAATGCAAGCCCCCAAACGGTACCAACGGATAGACACACTAGTGCTAGAACTGAGAACCATGGCAGAAGCTTACCAGCAAGCTGATAAGAGGTTTCCGCTTTGGCGTAGGGATGGAGCCATTTCCACATGTTGTAATCTCACTCTTACTTCATATTACTTACAGCTGTTAAAGCTATAGTTATTATAATTTATCTACGGTTGCTTTCCGTATGGCGACTCTAGGAGTCCAATGGTGTTAATTAGTTCACACCAAAATCTATTTAGTTAGTTCACGCTCACACGTAAGGCGGCACTGATAGCAAATGGTGTTAACGTCATCGCACCCATCAGCATCGCGCCTAACACAGCCAATTGACCGTTATACGCAACACCCAGTGCTGCGGCATCAATCGCAGAGGTCGCAAAGATCAAAATTGGGATGTAAAGCGGCAGGATAAGCAAGCTCAGTAGCACGCCCCCTTTTTGCAGCCCAACCGTCAGTGCAACACCGATAGCACCAATAAAACTCAACGCGGGCGTCCCTATCATTAAGGTCAACACAACCGAGAGCCATGTATCGAAATCCAGCGATAGCAGAACGGCCAAAAGCGGACTAATTAAAATTAATGGTAAACCAGTCAATAACCAGTGTGCTATGACCTTGGACAATACTACCAACTGCAACGGGATGGGCATGAGCATCATCTGTTCTAGTGCCCCATCCTGAAAATCGTCTCGAAATAGTCGCTCTAATGAGAGCAGTGCCGATAGCAGAGCTGCGACCCAAACAATACCCGCAGAGATGCGAGCTAGAAGATTAGGCTCTGGACCAATACTCAATGGAAACAAGGTGATAACGATAATAAAAAACCACAAAGGGTTGAAAATATCGGCCTGACGACGAAACGCTATAAGTAGTTCACGTCGGATAATCATTGTCATTGAAGCGATCATATTATTCACCCAGCTTTATTTTTCTTAGTTTCGGGCTATCAGCGAACATATCTTGGTGCGTTGTTAGTAGCACAATTCCGCCGTTATCTGCATGCTGTGAAAATAAATTCTCGAGAACTTTCACACCTTGCTTGTCGATTGCCGTTAACGGCTCATCTAAAATCCACAGCATCTGCTTACTTAACCACAGGCGAGCTAATGCTACACGTCGTTGCTGACCAGCAGACAACTGCCCCGCGGGTACATCTTCTCGACCAGCTAAACCCACTTGCGCCAATGCACTGTAAAGTTCTTCTTTACTCGCCTTACCACTATGAATGGATTGGTAAAAGCTCAAGTTCTCATAAGCACTTAGCTCTCGTTTAACACCGGTTTGGTGTCCAAGAAACAGAAGATTTTGATGATAAGCATCGCGATTGGACTCAATTGACTGGCCATCCCATGAAATGGTGCCTTCGTCTCGATCGCCTAATCCGGTGATGATCCTAAGTAGTGTCGTCTTGCCGGTACCATTTCTTCCCTCAACCTGAACGAGTTCGCCAGCTTTGAGTTGAAAAGACAAAGATTCAAAGAGAACTCTTTCGTCACGAATAGCGGTTAAATTTGAGACTTCTAACATAGGAAATATAGGTCCAATAATAAGAGGGGTATAGTAGCACACCATTATGGTGACAAAACAGGAATAGGTCTTTGCGAAAGAACAAACTCAGTAAGAAACTGTTAACGCTGTGTCAAAATTTACACATTTTATGTTTAAAGCATAATATCTCAAAGATACAAACACTTAGACACAGCGTTCTATAAGTAAGATTTCACAATGCATAAACATCAAATACAAAAAAAGAAGCCTGAGCTTCTTTTTTAGATTCGCGATTTCGCGCTTAACTTATTTTAGCGACGTGGCGGCTTGCGGCGGTCGTAAGACTTAGGCTGCTCATCATAAGATGATGGATTACTACGAAGAGATGGGATTTTTTCTTTGCCCGCTAATTTGTTCTGTAGAGACATCATTAGCTCAGCTTCCGCTTTTGGCAGTTCACACTCTTCGATCAGCTCGTTAATTCCAGCACCAAGCTGAACCATTTTAGTCGCACGAGTATAGAGTCTTCCGTCAGTGTCGGCATGCTCTAACTCAACAATACGCTCATTTAGATGCTTAATAACATCTTCTTGCTCTGTCACTTTTTGGCCAAGGCCAACCACAACAGAGCGCACCTCTAGCAACTGCTTGCTCGATTTTTGGAGTTCTTTTTCCAAGCTACGAACTTGCGCGCGAGAGTGGTCGAGCTGCTTTTGTAGGACACTTTTCACTTTGCCCAGCAGCACAACAATAAATAGCGTAAAACACCCAACCCCAATAATCAGTGCGGCTGGGCTTAAAGGCAGCGCTTCAAACATTACAGGTGAGCCATCTCATCCCATTCGTCTTCGCTTAGTAGCTTGTTCAAATCGACAAGGATCAGAAGCTTACCGTCACGGTTGCTTACACCTTGGATGAACTTAGCACTTTCATCAGTACCAACGCTTGGCGTAGTATCGATTTCAGAAGAACGAAGGTAAACAACCTCTGCCACACTATCAACTAGGATACCAATTACTTGGCGCTCAGATTCGATAACGATGATACGAGTGTTGTCAGTGATCTCGCCTTGCATTAGGCCAAAACGTGAACGCGTATCGATAACTGTTACAACGTTACCACGTAGGTTAATAATACCTAGTACGTAGTCCGGAGCACCTGGTACTGGAGCAATCTCACTATAACGAAGAACTTCACGCACCTGCATTACGTTGATGCCGTAAGTTTCTTCTTCAAGTTGGAATGTCACCCATTGAAGTACTTCATCATTGATTTGATCTTTTCTTACTTCAACTTCACTCAATTGAGACATATTCAATCCTCTTGCCGCCGTTACCGGCTCACTATTATTAATCTAATGCTTTTACATCTAACCCTGCATTTAGCATGGCGATCAATGCTTCAACATGAATCAAAGCACACATTTTTTCTTTAACCATACCCGCGAGCCATGGACGTTTACCCGCCATTTCTCGCCAGCGTACTTTATCTGTATTTAAGAGCTCGGTACCTTTGAGCTCTGTGCTCGCCAGTCCCCACATGCTCTCACCAAGCATCACTATATATTGATAGTTTTCTTTGTATTCGTCACTGGTTAACTTCTCAGACATCACCCATTTTGCGGTATCGACCACATCTAATTGACTATCTCTATTAGATTGAAGGCCTAAATACCAAGCTGGGCGACCAATTAGATGGCTCAGCTCTTCTAAACGGTGTATGCCACCAAGTTCATCCAATGGAACAGCAAATGTCACACCATTCACATCAAAGTAGAGTACTTGGAAATCTTCGCTACGAACCGTGCTCTCCCACGACGTGAAGCTACTGGCTCCACCCGCTTGAGTTTCTAGCTCAGTTTCTTGCTTAACAGTTTCCAAATCTTCCTGAACAGTCACCGTCTCTTCAACGGCTTCAACACTTGGCTGATATACCGGTTCAGTGAACACTTGAGGCTCTGGTTCAGCTACATTTTCAAAAACGGGCTCTTCGATGTCCCAACTTTGAATCTCTTCTTCAACTTGCAGCTCGGCAACAGGCGGCTCTGGCGTTTCAATTTCAAGAGATGGCGAAGCCATTTCCATCTTTGGTGCCAATTCCGTTTCAGTCGCCACATCGACAGTGGTCGTCGAATGGAGCGCAATTTGTTGTGTGTTCTGATCCATCAAGTCGTCGAGATTTAACTCTTCAACGATATTTGTCGACTCTAGTTGGCTCAGTAGCTTTTGAACGTCCTCCAAATTTGGGACTTCAAACTCAGCTGAGCGAATCTCAGAGTAACTCGAATATTCAGCCAATTTTCGCTCTGGCTCTGGCTCTGGCTCTGGCTCTGGCTCTGGCTCTGGCTCTGGCTCTGGCTCTGGCTCTGGCTCTGGCTCTGGCTCTGGCTCTGGCTCTGGCTCTGGCTCTGGCTCTGGCTCTGGCTCTGGCTCTTTAGCTTGTTGTTCGTCGACTTCAGCGTCAACCGAAATCTCTTCAGTTTCAAAGCTTTCGTCAAGTAACGCCGTGAAATAATCATCGAGTGCTTGTTCACTCGATAAACTGGCTTGCTCGATGACTGAATCTTTACTGGAGCTCATTAATACCCAGCCTCTCGAGATAGATAAGCAACTGCTTATAAGCAAATACGCCACGGCTACCGGATGCAAAGTGAGACGCAGGCAAACGCTTCAAACTCGCATCTCTAAACTTAGTGTCAATCGGTACGGCTGATGTCCACACTTGATTCGGGTAGTCATGCTTCAATTGCGTCAATGTTTGCAGCGACGCCTTGGTGCGCTTGTCGTACATAGTAGGAACAATCGTCACCTTAAATGGTGCTTTGCGTGATTTCTGCATGATTGTCAGGGTACGAATCATTCGCTCTAGGCCTTTCATTGCCAAGAACTCTGTCTGTACCGGGATCAAGATGCGATCGCTTGCCGCTAACGCGTTCACCATCATCACACCAAGGATCGGTGGACAGTCGATCAACACGTAATCATATTCATCTTTTACCGCCGCCAGTGCGCGCTTCAAAATTAAGCCCATACCACTGCGGTTTCCCATCACTCTGTCTAAGGTAGCCAAAGACATATGTGCAGGAATGATATCAATACCCTCAACTTCGGTTTGCAAAGTCAGAGGGGTGACTGTCTCAGGCGTAAACTCACGCAACTGAAACAGATCAAACAAACTGGATTCAACCGTATCTGAGTCGTAACCCAGATACGTTGTCAGTGATGCATGTGGGTCGGTATCTACCAACAAAACACGATGACCTTTTTGACTCAAAAGCCCAGCTAAGGTTACGGTTGTTGTGGTTTTACCAACACCACCTTTTTGGTTTGCAACACTCCAAACAATCATGATGTGCTACCTAAGCTAAACCAACTTCGACCAACATTCTCTCAGCAATACGCTCAAGAGGAAGGTCTTCAGTTGAAATGCCCGCTTTAGCAACCGCTTGAGGCATGCCATACACCACACAGCTGTCTTCATCTTGAGCCCAGATAGTTGAGCCCGCAGATTTCAGCATGCGCGCACCTTCACGGCCATCAGCTCCCATGCCTGTCAGTACCATAGACAGTACTTTGTCAGCGTAGATCTTGGCTGCAGAACCGAAAGTCACATCCACACAAGGTTTGTAGTTCATGCGGTCGCCGCCATCAATGATACGCAGTCGAGCAGAACCTGGGCGACCATCAATCATCATCTGTTTGCCACCTGGTGCGAGGTAAGCAACGCCTGGCTTCAAGATGTCGCCATCTTGGGCTTCGCGTACTTCAATCTTACACAAGGTGTTCAGACGGCTTGCAAAGGCTGCCGTAAATGTCGCCGGCATATGTTGAATTAACACAATAGGGTGTGGGTAATTCGCAGGGATGCGCGTCAAAATTTTCTGTAGTGCTACTGGACCGCCGGTCGAAGTACCAATTGCAGTCAATTGATACTTTTTACCCGATGCGCGGAACTTAGCTGCGGCAGGTTTAGCTGGAGCAGCCGGTTGACGCAATGACGAAGTCGCTGGTGTCACTGTTGACGCAACTGGAGTCACTGGGCGTGAAATCGAAGCTGTGCGTCTTAGTAGTGCACGCTTTGATGCAATCTCAATCACTCGCTGCTGTAGCAATGAAACTGCATCGTCACGGTTACGAGCAATATCTTCGAACTTTTTCGGTAAGAAATCTAATGCGCCAGCATCCAACGCATCCAGCGTTGCCTTCGCGCCATCATGAGTCAGCGAAGAGAACATTAGGATAGGCGTCGGTGTTGCCGCCATGATTTCACGGACGGCTGTAATACCGTCCATAACTGGCATCTCAATATCCATTGTGATGACATCTGGTCTTAGCCTTTTGGCTTTTTCGACCGCTTCCTTGCCGTTTACGGCAACATCAATGACTTCTAGGCGCGCCTCTGAATTGATGATCTCACTTACTCGACGACGGAAAAAGCTCGAATCATCAACGACTAATACTTTAATCGCCATATTTATCCTTAAATTAAATTCTAGACGCTGCTGCGTACTGCTTCAGTAGATCTGGTACATCTAAGATAAGAGCGATATGACCATCACTCGTGATCGTCGCTCCCGCCATACCTGGCGTGCCTTGTAGCAAATTATCTAGAGGCTTAATAACCACTTCTTCTTGACCGATCAAAGTATCAACCACAAAACCAACTCGTTGGCTTCCTAGCTGTACAATAACGACATGACCATGACCTTTACGTAGCTCGACGATACCTGCTTTTGGCGCTAACCAGTTCTGTAGATAGAACAGCGGGATCGATTTTTCACGAACGATGATAGTCAACTGACCATCAACCACGTTGGTACGGCTTAGATCTAAGTGGAAGATCTCGTTTACTGATGCCAATGGCAGTGCGAATGGGTGACCAGCAACACCAACCATTAGTGTCGGTAGGATCGCTAGTGTCAGTGGAACCTTGATGGTGATCTTCGTTCCCTTACCCATTTCTGAGTCGATATCGATTGAACCATTCAGCGTGTTGATCGCAGTTTTTACTACGTCCATACCTACACCACGGCCAGAGATATCTGAAATTTGTTCTTTACTTGAGAAGCCCGGTGCAAAGATCAGGTTGAAACACTCTTTGTCTGTTAGACGAGATGCTGCATCTTCATCCATCAAACCACGTTTCACCGCAATTGCACGAAGCTTATCTGGATCCATACCGCCGCCATCATCAACGATAGCCAGTTCGATATGATCACCCTCTTGAGAAGCAGATAGAATCACTTTACCAGTACGAGACTTTCCAGCAGCAACACGTGCTTCTGGCATCTCAATACCATGGTCAACTGAGTTACGAACCAAGTGAATCAATGGATCCGCAAGAGCCTCTACTAGGTTCTTATCGAGATCGGTCTCTTCACCACGCATCTCAAGTACAATGTCTTTCTTAAGGCTACGAGCCAAGTCACGTACAACGCGCGGGAAACGGCCAAACACTTTCTTGATTGGCTGCATACGCGTTTTCATTACTGCACCTTGTAGGTCTGCAGTAACAACGTCTAGGTTTGAAACAGCCTTCGACATTTCTTCGTCATTACTGTTTAAACCTAAGCTCACTAGGCGGTTACGTACCAACACTAGCTCACCAACCATGTTCATGATGGTATCAAGTGTTGAGGTATCAACACGCACAGTCGCTTCAGCTTGTTGTTTCTTCGCTGCTGGCGCTTTTGCTTCTGATTTAACAGGCGCTGGCGCAACTGGTTCAGGTGTTTGTACCGCTGCCGGTGCTGCAACAGGCTGAGGCGCTGTCGCTACTGGGGTCGGAGCTGGTTTAACTTCCGCTGGTTTGGTCGCGGCATCTAACTCTTCTGCTGATGGTCCATTACCAGAGCCGTGCAGTTGATCGAGCAGCTTTTCAAACTCTTCGTCCGTCATCAGATCGTCACCATCTGCACTTGCAGAAACAGGGGCAACCGGCGCGGCTGGCGGAGGTGGTGGTGGCGCGCTCGCATTAGATGGGCTTTTGCCTGCACCGTGCAGCTCGTCGAGCAGCTTTTCAAACTCATCGTCAGTGATATCGCCGCTATCCGCTACTGGTGTTGGAGCAGCAGGAGCTGGAGGCGGTGTCGCCTCTACTGTTGCCGCTGTTGGTGAACCACCTTTACCATGCAGTTCATCCAATAATCTTTCGAATTCATCTTGAGAGATTTCATCTACTGATGATGCATTGATGTTAGTTTCAACTGGCGCAGCCGGTTCAGGAGTCACAACAGGCTCAACAACGGGTGCTGGCGCTTCAACTGCAGGTGCAGGAGCAGCAACCACCTCGTCCTCTGATTCTGGCTTACATAGACGATGCAACTCATCCAGCAGAGATTGATCTGCAGGCTCTAGAGGCTCTCGATCTTGAACAGCTTGGAACTGCACGTTAACGGTGTCCAGAGCTTGAAGCATAGTATCCATCAAGCCTGCCGTTACGCTACGTTGGCCATTTCTTAGAATGTCGAACACATTCTCGGCGCCATGACAGGTGTCTACCAGTTCAGTAAGTGCAAGGAAGCCTGCACCACCCTTCACGGTATGGAAACCTCGGAAAATAGCATTTAGTAGATCTTTATCATCAGGGTTATTCTCAAGCTCTACTAACTGTTCAGAAAGTAGTTCAAGAATCTCACCCGCTTCGACTAAAAAGTCCTGAAGAATGTCTTCGTCTAATTCGTAGCTCATACGTTACCTTTAAAATCCAAGACTGGATAACAAGTCATCGACTTCATCTTGAGATGCCACTGCGTCTTCTCGCTCTTCAGGGTTCATGATTGGCCCTTCAGGTGCGGTTGCCGCTTTCTTATCGGTCTCTTTATTTTGGCTAGTTTGATCCGCTCCAAATGCGGTTAGGATCTCTACTAAACGGCCTTCGACTTCATTTACAAGAGTGATAACTTTACCAATGATTTGGCCAGTTAGATCTTGGAAGTCTTGAGCCATCAAGATTTCAGTC
Source organism: Vibrio fortis (assembly GCF_024347475.1). Taxonomy (NCBI): domain Bacteria; kingdom Pseudomonadati; phylum Pseudomonadota; class Gammaproteobacteria; order Vibrionales; family Vibrionaceae; genus Vibrio; species Vibrio fortis. The sequence goes on along the minus strand of NZ_AP025487.1, from coordinate 914,490 downwards.
AGTTGTCCGCGCAGTTCGGTGCTATCACCTTCTACCTGAACAAGTAATCCATCAATGCGGTGACATAAAGCTTTAAATTGTGCCAGCTCAATGCGGCCATGCATCAGTTCATTCCATTGAGGCCTTACTTGAAGTAAACACTCGTGTAGGTTGTCTGCGATTGGCATACAACGATCGACTGCGTCCATCGTTTTATTTGCAGCGACTTCCGTTTTATCAATGACATATTGAAGGCGATCCCGAGCATCTGGGATTTCATCATTTGCGATAACGCTAATGCGCTCATCGAAATTGAATTGTGTCAAAGAGTCATGGAGATCGCGGGTCAGAGAACCTATTTCTTGAAGCATTGGGTTGTCTTGAAGACTAACATTCTCTTCATACATGCTTCTAACAAGAGAATCAGCTTGTTGCTGCTCATCGTTTTCAAGCAGCTCTACTAATTTTTTTGCTTGTTCTAATGAAATCATCCTGAGTTCGGCCTTACTCCGCATATACTACGACGCTTCAATCATCTATGGGAAAAACGGGAAACCAAAAAGTTATTGCTTCCCTAGAAGCGCCTAAATCTTTCTTCTTGAGGCTTATAAACGCTCAAAAATCTTATCTAGTTTTTCTTTTAGCGTTGCAGCAGTGAAAGGCTTAACAATGTAACCATTTACACCCGCTTGCGCTGCTTCAATGATCTGTTCGCGTTTCGCTTCTGCTGTGATCATAAGTACAGGCAAGTGCTTCAGCTCAGCATCAGCACGGATGTGTTTCAGCAAGTCGATACCTTGCATTCCAGGCATGTTCCAGTCAGTTACCACGAAATCAAATTCGCCTTTTTTCAGCATAGGAAGTGCGGTTAGACCGTCATCTGCTTCTTGAGTGTTGTTGAAACCTAAATCACGAAGTAGGTTTTTAACAATACGGCGCATCGTTGAAAAATCATCAACAATGAGAATTTTCATGTTTTTGTTCAAATTAGCCTCCACTGAATAAAAATCAGTGTTGTTAGTCGTTCTGTGTCCAAGCACTTAATTTAGTGCGCAGACGCTGCATAGATTGGCTCAATATCTGGCTGACACGAGATTCGCTGACACCTAATACTTCCCCAATCTCTTTTAAATTGAGTTCTTCGTCATAGTAAAGAGATAGGACTAACCCTTCTCTTTCTGGAAGTTGTTTTATTGAATCGATCAAAGCTTGTCGAAACGACTCATCAGCAACTCCCTGAAAAGGTAAGTTATCTTGAGAGTCTTCATTCGGAGATATTACATCATCTGAGACGCCTAAATCTTCGATTCCAACCAACTTTGAACAATTTATATCCGTTAAAGCGCTGTGATACTGCTCTAAAGTCAGTCCCATGTGCTTCGCGACTTCAGAATCGCTTGGATCTCGGTTCAAAGTCGCTTCAAGTTCAGCAATCGCATTGCTGATTTCGCGGTTGTTCTTATGAACCGATCTCGGCACCCAGTCGCCTCGTCGGATATCATCCAGCATTGCACCACGAATTCGAATACCAGCGTAAGTTTCAAAACTCGCACCTTTTGAACCATCGTAGTTCTGCTGTGCTTCAATCAAGCCGATCATACCAGCTTGAATCAAGTCATCCACCAATACATTAGGCGGCAATCGCCCCAACAAGTGATGAGCGATACGTTTAACCAGCACAGAATACTTCTCGAAAAAGGCTTGCTGCCCATCGAGGTTTCCGCGTTGGTTGTAGGTAAGCGCTTTATTCACCAAATGGTTCCTCTGCATATGTACTGCGATTTAACAGACGCTCCACGAAAAACTCCAAGTGACCACTTGGTGTTTTCGGAATCGGCCAAGTTAACGCTTTATTCGCCAATGAGCTAATTGCTAACGCAGCTGGAGAGCGTGGGAACGCATCCACTACGATTTTCTGTCTCTTGACTGATTGACGTACTTTATCATCTAGAGGTATACATGCTACGAGTTCAAGGCTCACATTCAAGAAACGCTCTGTGACAAGCGTCAATTTTGCAAATAATTCTCGGCCTTCACGGTAACTTCTGACCATATTTGCGACAACTTTGAATCGTTGAACCTGATGTTCACGACTCAAAAGCTTAATCAAGGCATATGCATCAGTGATCGACGTTGGTTCATCACAAACGACAACAACGACGTCTTGTGCTGCTCTTGAGAAGCTCACAACCATGTCAGATATACCAGCTGCCGTATCGATTAGCAAGACATCCATTTCGTCTTCAAGCGTACCAAACGCTCGAATCAGACCAGCGTGTTGTGCGTGCGACAGCTCAGTCATACTTTGAGTACCCGATGTCGCAGGGATAATCTTAATGCCGTGTGGACCTTCCACAATCGCGTCTTTAAGTTCGCACTCGCCCGCCAATACGTGGCCTAGGTTTCGTTTTGAACGAATACCCAGCATGATATCCACGTTCGCCAGACCTAAATCGGCATCCAGTACCATTACCTTCTTGCCCTGGCGAGCCATACAGATTGCCAGTCCAAGAGTGACGTTAGATTTACCCACACCACCTTTACCACCGGTTACCGCAATAACTTTGGTCAAAGAAGGCTTGGTTAAGCGACGGAGGCCGCTAGCTTGGTCATGTATCATATTTTCAGTCATATTTATCCGCCGCCTAGAGTCCTTCAGAATCGCTATTCCAGTAATGAGGTTCATTCTCTGTCGATTTCTCGAGTAGCTCGTTCGCCTTAGCAATCATGTACTTCGGTTGAGCGATAACGATATCTTCAGGAACTCGTTGACCATTTGCGATGTACGCAACTGGCAATGCATTTTGTATTACTACACTGATGAATTCACCCAAACTTAGCGACTCATCGAGCTTAGTCAGGATGCATCCCGACAGCGGGATTCTTCTAAAGTGTTCAATCGTCTCTTGCAGAACTTTGCGCTGCGCTGTTGCTGGCAACACCAAGTAACTGTGAATCACGGAACCACTCTCTTGCATCAGTGTATCTAACTGCTCAGACAGGCGAACATCTCGTTGCCCCATGCCTGCAGTATCAACCAGAATTAGGCGACGGTTACGCAGTTGATATATAACATCGGCCAATTCTTTAGAATCTTTAGCAACTCTTACGGGACAACCCATAATTCTTCCATATATGGAGAGTTGCTCATGTGCACCAATTCGATAAGTGTCGGTTGTAACCAGTGCGACATTGTCTGCACCGTATTCCATTGCCGCTCGAGCAGCGAGCTTCGCAACGGTTGTGGTTTTTCCGACACCCGTTGGCCCTAACAGAGCGACAACACCACCACGCTTAAGAATATCTTTCTGGGTGACTGAGATCTGATCAGCCACCAGCGCTAACAGAGCTTTCCACGCGCGCGCTGGTTTAGTGTCTTCTGGGATGTAACAAGCCATTTGGTCAGCAAGCTCAGGAGAAACGCCCATACGCTCAAGACGCTTGATCAACATCGCTCGCAGCGGCTCACGGCGCTCTACCTCTTGCCACATAAGCCCAGAGACTTGATGTTCAAGCAGACGACGAATCGAGGTCATCTCTTCACGCATCGTCTCCATTTCGGAATCAGAGTTACGTGAAGATTCTGGCTCTCGCCCGCGATCGTATCGAGTTGGATCCAAACGATGTGGTGGACGCTCAACACGGCGATCTTCTGCAATTAACTTAGCAAGACCAGACTCATGAGAAGAGAACGCTGAATCAACATTGTGTTTGCTGCCCGCTTGTCGGTTCAGCAATGCAGATAACGAATCTTCATTTTCAGCACGATGTTGAGGCTCTTCCTCTGCACCGTGACTGTATTGCTTAAGCATGTTCGCAAAGCGCTTGGTCATTGAACGGCCGCTCTCTGAGCCTGAACCACCAATGCTCACTCGGTCGTCATCAAGCTGACGCTGACCCGATTTCGGTGCGGCCATTTGCGTATACTGACTCTGCGTAGGCTGAGGCTTGTTAAGTCGTGGCGCCGCTGCTGGTTGATTGGACTCACCATCAATAGCTGCAACGATCTCAACGCCACCTGCGACCTTTTTGTTAGACATGATCACAGCATCGGAACCAAGTTCTTCTTTAACTTGGAGCAACGCTGTTCGCATATCTTTTGCAAAAAATCGTTTAATTTTCAATTCAATAGTCCGTTCTAATTACGCGGATTAGTTTCCAACAGCTTGTACAATTCGGATCTGCTTTTCGTCTGGAATCTCTTGATAAGAGAGGACTCGTAAGCTCGGGATCGTGTTCTTAACAAACTTGGCTAATGTTGATCGCAATACACCAGAGGTAAGCAGTACCGCTGGTTCTCCTTTAAGCTCTTGCTCTTGGGTTGCCTGACTTAGCGAGGTCTGAAGACGCTCGGCCAAACCAGGTTCAATTCCTGCAGATTCACCACCGGATGCCTGCATGGTTTGATGCAAGATTTGTTCCAGTTCAGGAATGAGCGTTATTACAGGCAATTCTGGCTCTATACCATTGATTTCCTGCACAATTAGTCGTTTCAGAGAGATACGAACTGCAGCGGTAAGAATGTCGGGTTCTTGACTCTTTCCAGAATACTCCGCCAATGTTTGTACAATCGTTCGAACGTCTCGAATAGGGATCGCCTCATTAAGCAGGTTCTGAAGCACTTTAACCACCACACCCAATTGCAGTTGGTCAGGTACAAAGCCTTCCACCAGCTTAGGTGCAGAACGGCTAAGCATCTCCAATAGGTTTTGTACTTCTTCGTGACCAAGTAGCTGTGATGCATTGTTAGTTAACAACTGACTCAAGTGCGTCGCCAATACCGTAGAGGAATCGACTACGGTGTAACCAAGGGCTTGTGCGTGTTCACGCTGCTCTTCACGGATCCAAACTGCTTCTAGGCCAAAGGCTGGGTCAATAGTGGGCTCACCATCAATCATGCCGTAGACTTGTCCTGGGTTAATCGCCAGCTCCATGTCCGGTTTAATCTCGGCTTCACCCACCGCCACACCCATTAATGTGATTCGGTAGCTATTTGGCGTTAACTCAAGGTTGTCGCGAATATGAACCGCAGGAATTAGGAAACCAAAGTCTTGAGATAGCTTTTTGCGCACCCCTTTAACACGCTCAAGTAACTCGCCACCTTGATCTTTGTCCACCAAAGGAATCAAGCGATAACCCACTTCTAGCCCAATCGTATCTACAGGCTGAACATCATCCCATGACAGCTCTTTTTGGGCTGGCGCTTCGCCACCTGGCTCCATCGCCGCTGGCAATTTTGGTTCTTTGGCCTTTTGCTTCTGCTTTTTATCAATGAGGTACGCGCCTGCCCCTGCTGCAATCGCTAGAGTCAAGAACGCAAAATGAGGCATGCCCGGCACAATACCCATCACACCAAGAATTGCTGCTGTGATCATCAGAGCCTTCGGGTTGTCGAACATCTGGAAGACCAGCTGTTGCCCCATGTCTTCATCGGTGTTCTGACGAGTCACCATCATTGCAGCAGCAATCGAAAGCAATAGCGACGGAATTTGTGCTACCAAACCATCACCAATGGTCAGCAAAGTGTAGATCTCGATCGCTTCACCAAAGCCTAAGCCGAATTGCGCCATACCGATGCTTAAACCACCGATAATGTTGATGAACAGAATCAAGATACCGGCAATGGCATCACCTTTAACGAATTTCGACGCACCATCCATCGAACCATAGAAGTCCGCTTCTTTGGTCACTTCAAAACGACGCGTACGCGCTTGCTCTTGGTCAATCAAACCCGCATTCAAGTCCGCATCAATCGCCATCTGCTTACCCGGTAATGCATCCAAGGTAAAACGGGCGCTTACTTCTGAGATACGACCCGCACCTTTGGTTACAACCATGAAGTTAATGATCATCAAGATTAGGAAGACCACTAGACCGACGGCGTAGTTACCACCAATTACTACGTTACCAAATGCCTCGATAACGTTACCGGCCGCGTCGCCACCTTCATGACCATATAGAAGAACCACACGCGTAGACGCCACGTTCAACGCAAGTCTTAACAACGTTGCGATAAGAAGCACAGTTGGGAAAGCGGCGAAGTCGAGCGGGCGACGGGTATAAACCGTTACCAGTAACACCACCATGGCCAACGCGATGTTAAAGGTGAAAAACATATCCAGTAGAAAAGCCGGGATCGGTAAGATCACCATAGCGAGCGTCGCCAAGACCATGACTGGCGCACCTACAGCTGGCATCGCGCGGTTTGGTAGCTTGGGTAGCTTATCCGAGAAAGGTAGGGAGAATTTCATAAATCAGGACTGCATCGCTATCTTTGATGCCGCTGCATATTGCGGCGACATCAGGGTTATCAAATCAGCATTGGTATAGCAAACACCATACCAGTGTCGAGTCGTCAATTTATCGACACTGCTTCATGACGACATTGATTTCGTAAACCCTCATTATCCGCATTCACTCGACTTAGCTCAAGTATTTGATCTAATGACGTAACTCAGGTGGGATCGGCATATTAGATTGCTGTAATTTCGGGCGCTCTCCGCCACGTTTACGATACTGCTTGAGCTGGAAAACATACGCAAGCACTTGCGCGACTGCCGTAAACAAGCCGTCAGGAATTTGTTGTTCAAGCTCAGTTGTATGATACAGGGCACGTGCAAGAGACGGTGCTGGCACGATGTAGATATCATGCTCACGCGCGACTTCACGGATCTTCATCGCCATATGGTCAACACCCTTCGCAACAACAACCGGCGCTTTATCTTGGTCTTGCTTATAACGAAGTGCTACCGAGAAGTGCTCTGGGTTGGTAACAATAACATCGGCCTGTGGAACGTCCGCCATCATACGACGCTGAGCCGCTTCGCGCTGAAGCATACGAATACGCCCCTTCACTTCCGGCTTACCTTCCGTATCCTTGTATTCGTCTTTAACCTCTTGCTTGGTCATCTTCAATTGGTCAGCGTGTTGCCAAATCTGAAATGGGATATCAATAGCCACAACGATCAACAGCGAACAGCTGATCAACAAAATGAAATTGAGCAGAATATCGAGAGCATGAAAAATGTTTTGTGGATAGACATCCATGCTGAGCTGCATCAAGTCGCCTTGAGACGCCTGAATCAGATAGATAGCCATACCCGATACCAGAGCGACTTTGAGGATCGACTTAATCAACTCTACCCAGCTCTGCATACCAAACATCCGCTTAATACCACTAAGCGGGTTGAGCTTAGACGCCTTCGGCATCGCGGCCTGCATTGAGAAGTTGATACCGCCAACCCCTGCAGCACCAATCACCGCGGCAACGAACAGAGTGACCAAGATTAGGAGTAACGGAAACAGCAGATTCACGACTGCACCACCCGCTATTTCCAGCAGTTTAGTGGTGTCAAAAATCTCTTCACGGCTAAGAGTAAACAGACGCTGCATCGCTTCAAAAAGTGCTTTGGCCATAGATTCACCAAACCACATCAAAGCAACGGCTCCGATAATTAATACTGACGCTGACGCGAGCTCTTTTGACCTTGCAACCTGCCCTTTCTCTTTGGCCTGTTGCAAGCGTCTGGGCGTGGCTTCTTCTGTGCGTTCTTGACCGTCTGACTCTGCCAATTCAGCCTCCTACTATTAACTAGGGTCTATCGACCTAACAATCCAACCGGATCAAGCGACATATTTGCTGTTCGCCTTGCATCCAGAATAGTTCATAGTGACCGTATAGGCCGCCCAAGATATACCAACATAATAATAAACCGACCAACAACGCAAACGCGAAACCGAGCGAGAAGATATTAAGTTGTGGTGCAGCACGCGTCATTACACCAAACGACAGGTTAATCGTGAGTAGTGCAATAATGCCAGATAATGACATCGCGAGCGCCGTTTTGAACATAATCCCGAGCCACAGAGCTAACTCTCTAAAATCGACCGCAGTCAATGAGCCACTGCCAATTGGCAACGTTTTAAAGCTAAACACAACCAGCTGCAACATCTTCAAATGACCATCAGTCACCAAGAAGAACATCGTCGCTAGGAACATGAACAACTGACCAAGAACCGGAGTATTTTGCCCGTTAGCAGGGTCGACCATTGAAGCAAAGCCTAAGCTCGACTGCATACCGAGAATCTGACCCAGCATTACGAATGTCTGAATCATAAATTGGGTCACAATGCCCATCGCAATACCAATCAAAACTTGCTCAAACAAGGTCAAAAAGCCTTTAAAAGAGAGCAATTCAATGTCTTGCGGTACCGCAGGAATAGCCGGCATCACCGCAAAAGTAATCGCAAGGCCAAGATAGAGGCGAATTCGAGGCGAAACAAAGCGTGCCCCGGTTACCGTCATCACCATCAGCATTGATGAGATACGAGTATAAGGCCAAAAATAGTTTGCTAACCAATCGAGAACAACGGACGCCGGGTATTCCATAGGCGTTAGTACAAGACTTGTGGCAGACGCTCAATGAGTTCGAAAAAGAACTCCATCATCATCTGCGTCATCCAGTGCGCAAATAGCATCAAGGCTAAAAGCGTCACGATCAAGCGGGGCAAGAAACTTAGGGTTTGTTCGTTAATCGAGGTTGCGGCTTGGAAGATTGCCACCACCAGACCAATCAACAAACTTGGGATAATAATGGCACACACCATGATGAGTACCATCCAAAGTGCATCCCTAAATAACTCGACAAATATCTCTGGATTCATGCTTCCCCCAGCTACAAGGCAAAACTGCCGGCGAGGGTGGAGAGTATTAAGTTCCAGCCATCAACCAATACAAACAACATCAGTTTGAATGGTAGCGATACGATCATTGGTGAAAGCATCATCATACCCATTGCCATCAACACCGAAGCAACGACAAGGTCGATGATCAAAAATGGTAAGAACAGCATAAAGCCAATCTGGAAGGCGGTTTTGAGTTCTGAAGTAATGAACGCAGGAATCAAGATCGCCATCGATACGTCTTCTGGGTTTTGTACTTCCGCTCCAGAAATTTGAACAAAGGTTTCTAAATCTTTGATTCGAGTCTGCTTCAACATGAAGGCTTTGATCGGCTCCTGAGCCACATCAAACGCCTGTCGAGCACTGATCTGTTCATTCAAGTAGGGTTGAACGGCTTGTTCATTCACCTGATTGATCACTGGCGACATGATAAAGAAGGTCAAAAAGATTGCGATACCAATGATCACTTGGTTAGACGGCGTCTGCTGTAGACCCATCGCCTGACGCAAGATCGACATCACCACCACAATACGGGTAAACGACGTCATCAAGATAACCATAGCTGGCAAGAAGCCAAGCATGGTCATCAAGGCCAAAATCTGTAGGTTTATCGAGTAGTCTTCGCCACCTTCAGCATTGGTGGTCATGGTAAAGGCTGGAATCCCTCCACCGTTACCCGTTAGGCTTCCTGTAGTAATGGTTTGAGCTGATGCTTGGTCTTGTTGCATCGTGCTGACCGTAACAGACTCCGACCCCGCGATGTTGGCAGGAATCGTCCCATCTTCAGCTTGCGCCATAACAGATTGGCTCAAAAATAGCGACATCACCAGCATGAGCGTGGCACATGCCGATGTGAGAACTGAGATGAAATTTTGACTCGTCGAGTGAGTAAATCCGTTACTTATTGGCATCTTTCTTCATTAACTGAGAGAGTTGATTTGAAAAAGTATTTTTTTCCAACATCTCTTTGGATAAAGGCTCTTCCAGCTTTGAAATTAGCTGAATCGATTGACTGGTAATACCGACTAAGAACTGCTCTTCTCCCGCTTGAACAATTGCGATACGCTCTTTCGTCCCTACTGGAATTTGACGAATGATCGACAACCCTTGCTGATTCGTCATTGCAGGAACTTGCATTCGCTTTAGCAGCCAAGCAAGAAATAAAATGAAGCCTATAACCAAAATTAGCGACCCAAATGTGGTCGCTAAATCGAGGTCTGGCGCGGCAGCGAATGCATAAGAAGGGGTCATCATTAACCCCATCACAACCAGCGCTTGAGTCCGCCCTGCCATTAACGCAGCTTCTTAATGCGTTCTGTCTGGCTGATAACGTCGGTTAAACGAATACCAAACTTATCATTGACCACAACAACCTCGCCGTGAGCAATTAAAGTCCCGTTAACCATCACGTCTAAAGACTCACCTGCGATGCGGTCTAGCTCTACAACTGAACCTTGGTTTAATTGCAGCAGGTTACGGATACTGATCTGCGAACGGCCTACTTCCATAGAAATAGTGACCGGAATGTCCATGATGGTGTCGAGCTTACGACGCTCATCTTCTGAGATTGGAGAGGATGAATCTGTCAGTTCATCCAATGGCGCCGCTAACACGTCATCCACATCAATCGAAGGTGCCGACGGATCTTCACCAAGTGCGGCAGCCCATTCGTCTGCCAACTTTTGATCTTCACTAGGTTCCATTACCAAATCCTATTTTCGTACTTATTATTCGTTGTCTTCATCATTCTCAAGCTCAGACATCAAGTCTTTACCTAAGAATGCAAGGTCTGTTTTAACCACGTGTGGTCGTTCAATCTTCTCAGAGATTTGAACCGCTAGCTTCTCTCCAGAGCGCCCCATTTTCACGCGATATGTTGGGAGTTCTTCAACAAACATAGTCGCATGCTCTGGCATGTCCATTGGGATAACATCACCTGGACGCAGCTCCATGAGGTCGCGTAAAGAGATATCTTGCTCTAGAAGGTTTACGCGGAAGTTCACTGGTACATCCATGATTTCATCACGCAGAGCCGTGCTCCAACGAACGTCGGTTTCCATCTTATCGGATTGAACACCGGCATCGAGCAATTCACGGATTGGCTCTACCATGGAGTATGGCATCACAACGTGGAAGTCACCGCCACCGCCGTCCACTTCAATATGGAATGAGCTTACTACGATCACCTCTGTCGGGCTCACGATGTTTGCCATGCTTGGGTTTACTTCTGAGTCTAGATATTCAAACTCAACACCCATCACTGGCGACCAGGCTTCTTTGTAGTCCTCAAACACGATCTTGAGAAGAAGCTGGATAATTCGACGCTCAGTCGGGGTAAATTCACGACCTTCAATCTTGGCGTGGAATCGACCATCACCACCAAAGAAGTTCTCTACCAGAATAAACACTAAACGTGCTTCCATGGTGATAAGCGCTGTACCTTTTAACGGTCTAAAGCGCACCATGTTAAGACTGGTTGGTACGTACAACGTATTTTGGTATTCACCAAACTTCATCATTTGTACGCCGTTAATCGAGACTTCTGCCGTTTTCCTCAACATATTAAACAAGCTGATACGCATGTGGCGCGCAAAACGCTCGTTAATAAGTTCAAGGGTCGGCATTCGACCACGGACGATTCGATCTTGAGAGGAGAAGTCGAAGTTGACGGCATTGTCCGACTCCGTCTCTAAGACTTCTTCTACCTCTTCAACATCATCTACGCCGTGTAACAGCGCATCAATTTCGTCTTGGCTTAATAAATCGGTCACAGATTACCTACTGAATTACAAAGTCAGTGAATAACACTTTTTCAATAACAGGTTGCCCAACGGCCTGAGTTAGGCTCGCCTTGATGTCTTCTGTCGCTTTATCTCGTAGCTCAATGCGTCCTGTTGGAGAGCGCAGTTGATCTACCGTAGCTGAAGCAAACGTTGCCAACAGGGTGCTTTCCACTAACGGAGAGTGGTAACGTGCCAACTCTTCATTCTTAGTACCACGGACCATCAGCTGTGCTTTGATCTGTACCAGGCGATCCTTTTTGTCTCCTGAGACATTAAATAGGAACGGCTGGGGAATATTGACATAAGCAACTGGCTCGGCAGCAGTCACTGGTGCCTGCGCTTGAGCTTCAGATTCAGCGGCGCTGTCATCCGAGCCCATTAAGAAAAATGCTGCGCCACCACCACCCAGTAGCAACACGACAACTGCAATAATAATGATCAGTAATTTACTTTTGCCTTTGGGTGCTTCTTGTTCTTCTGCCATGCTTATCTCTAATTCTTCGTTAAAAACATCTAGCTGTCTGATGTGCACCTAATATTAGGCGTAATAACTAATTCCATCACGCTTTGACGCGACATTCAATTCAAGATTGCTGCTGTTATCAAGGTTTTCGTCACCTTGCCCATCATTTGCACTTCCTGAGCCTGATTGTCCGCCACCTTCACCACTGTTGTAGCGATCTTGTCCCTGCCCTGTACTTTGTTGTTGTACAGATGAACCCGCCAGCTGCATTCCTTGCTGAGCGAGCATCTCACGCAATCTTGGCAACGTCTGTTCAATCACGTCTCGCGCTTGCTGGTTGGTCACGGTAAAGTGAACATTCGCGATGTCATTATTCATTGTCATGCGGATTTTTAGCTGACCAAGCTCTGGTGGATCCAATCGGATATCCAAATTCTTCAAGTTCTTGGACATCATCATTTGAACTTTTTCGGCCACTTGCTCATTGGCAAGCTCTTTGGTCAACTGAAGCGGCGCTTGCTGCGCAGCTTGAATTTCTGCTCGCGTCGGAGCCGAACTTACTGGTGTGGTGCCTTGCGCGCCTGCTGCAGAAGCTATCTGCTGTGCAAAACTGCTCTCTTTATTTTCTTCTTTACCCGTCGTTCGCCCTAATCCAGCCAGCGCGGCTGCTCCCGCACCAGCTTTTAGAATGGCGTCCTTAGAACCAGCCTTCGCAGCAAGCATCTCCGTACCCATTGGATTAGCAGCGACATTTTGTGCAGCTGCAAGGTTAATATCTGAAGATGATGCTTGAGCTGAAGCCTGCGCCGTTGACGCATTGGACGCTTGTTGGGCTGCAGCTTGTTGAGCCTGTTGCATCTGAACCGATTGAGCTTGGTTTGACTGAGCGAGTGCTGCTTGAGCTTTATCTGCTGCCACATTCTGTTGCATCGCATGTTGAGTCGCTCCTGCTGCCACCGCGGCCGTAGCTGCCCACTCCTCAACTCCATCAGACGTCATTTCTGACGACTCCAATGGCGCATCCCAATTAATCGTTGCTGGTGCTTGGCTATAAAGCTGAGTCGCCTGTTCGGTCAATTGTGTACGCTGTTGTTGCAACACGACTAATTCAGACGATGCTTTCGCTAACGTTTCTTTTTCACTATCAGAGAGCGTTTCGCCACGCAGTTGCTTGCTCTCTAGCTCACTGACCACCACTTCGGTCGCTTCAATTTGAGTGTTTAATTGGTTGATGGCTTGAGTATGCATTTCTACTTCCGCCGCCAATTCTAATTCAGCCTGCGTTAGCGTTTGTGGTTGAGTAGAGCTTGCAGACTTTTGCTCTGCTATTACCAACTGTTCGATCTGTTGTGGCGTCACACCTTGCTGCATCAACTGCTGAACTTGAGCTTGATCTAATTGAGAGACAGGAACACCATTAGTCATCATTGCCACTTTTTGTTCTAGTGCCGCCAACTGCTGGGAAGCTTGAACTTCCGTTGCATTCGCTTTGGACACAACATCGGACGCCACCGCCAATTCGTTGCTAGCTACACCGGCCGAGACACCCGCATTGATCATTGCCATATCCTGAGGTTGCAGGGAGTCAATGGACGCATCAGTCGATACAGATTGAGTCACTTGCCCATTCAAAGGGTTCGTATTAGATGCCAAGTCGGCCTTAATTGCTTGTGAAGACTGTGCGTTGAAGCCTGTCACAGGTGTCGCTGCATCTTGAGGCAAAGCTTTGCCGTTTGGCGGTGCTTGTAAGGTTTTATTTGCCTCATCCAATTGACCAAGCAGTTTATTGCCTTCGCTCATTGCTGCAGATGCCTTAGTAGCATCAGCCGCTTTAGGGTCTGACGGCTGTGAGTCAGGGGTGTTCGCTAAAGCTTTTGATTGGGGCTTAACCCCTTCTTCTACCGGCTTCTTCTCAGCAGGCACTTGTGCTTTAGCTGATGTAGCCTCACCATCTACGGGTGCTTTCTGGGCGCCACGCTCAGTGGCTGTAGCATTGTTAGAAGCAGTTTGGCTCTCTTTTACCTGCTTATCATCAGCTGTCGTGCTTTTTTCGCTCTCGCTTTCTAAAATCGCATCTTCGCTCTGTGACACAGGCGTTGAGCCATAAGACTGCTCCTCGCTATCTACCTTCTTCGCTGTATCGGCTGATTTATCAGACTTCGCTGCATCACCGGAGTCTGAAACGCTTTTCTCCGCCTCAACTGAGTCACTGTTTTTGCTCGCTTTACCTGTCTCGGCTTTTACTTCTTCGCCAAGACCGAGCGCATCTTTGAGGGACGCGAAGAAACCTTTAGATTCAACACCTTCACTCGCTTGCGCTGAAGAACCGCTTGGCTCCAGCAGTGACGTGGCTTTGCTAGTGACTGAATTTGAAGAAGGACTAACATTCATATATACAAGCTCTATCTACTCGCTTTGACGCCAAAAGCAATGACCGGCAAAAGCTATGGGACGGCAAAAAGAAAGTGAAGCTCCGAGCCCTATAGGCTCAAGAGCGTAATAACAGAACTAATGAAGCAAAAAACATGCCTGAGAAAACAATACTGTGAGAAAGGTCAATAAAGTGTGAGATTGAGGGAAAAATTAGCGACGTTGGCGGCTATATAGCAGAGTTGAAAACTCATCCATCTGTTTCTGCTCGCGTTGGTCTTGCAGCTTCGCTTTTTCTTTTTGCTTCTTTTCCATTAACCATTCGTACGACTTGCGTTGTTTACGCAATTCCATCCAATACTCTTGGCAGTTATCGACTTGGCTTTTAAAGTGTCCTTCTGCCTCTTTCTGTTTGGATAATGTATCGTCAAGCTGAGTCAAGAATCGATTCAAGTGGCCGTATTGGCTAGCCGTTAGCCCCGCTTTGCCACGATCCACTAACTGCTGGCAGTAGTCCAAACGGTACTTCTCGATCTGCGCGACTTGTTCGTAATAGCCTTGCAGCTCTGCGTTGGCTTTGTTGAGTGCCAACACCGCTTGATTCTCTTTCTCTTTTGCTTGCTCTAGCAAGAACTCAAGTGCGTTATCCATCAGCAGCCAGCCTGTTTATCATACGTAGCCATGCTCTTAGCCCCCCAACACGTGTTTCAACATGTTGACACACATATCGTAAGGGACGGTCTCTTTCATTTTCTGCTGTAGATATTCATCAAGTTTAGGCTTAAGGGTAAAGGCACTATCAATCGCTGGATCGGTACCCGGTTTATAAGCACCAATAGAGACCAAATCTTGGTTCTTACGACAAATCGACAGTACCTGTCTTACCGCTTTCGACATCAAGACATGCTCTTCTGACGTGATCTGTGGCATAACACGACTCACTGACTTCTCTACATCAATCGCAGGATAGTGACCGGCATCAGCCATTTCACGGGACAGAACAACGTGACCATCAAGAATGGCTCGTGACGCATCGGCAATTGGGTCTTGAAGATCATCACCTTCGGTTAAGACGGTAAAGAAAGCGGTAATCGAGCCTTGCTCATCACTGCCATTACCCGCACGTTCTACCAAAGCTGGCAGCTTAGCAAACACCGATGGCGGATAACCTTTGGTTGCTGGCGGTTCACCTACAGACAGGGCAATCTCACGCTGAGCTTGCGCAAAACGCGTGAGTGAATCCATTAATAGCAGGACATCTAGACCTTGGTCGCGGAAGTATTCAGCCACTGTAAGCGCTGTTTGACAGCCTTTAAGACGCATCAAAGGTGAAGCATCGGCAGGTGCAGCTACGACAACAGAACGCTTGCGGCCATCCTCACCTAGAATCTCTTCAATAAACTCTTTAACTTCTCGTCCACGCTCACCAATCAAACCCACAACGACGACTTGAGCAGTCGTACCTCTGGTCATCATTCCAAGCGTCACCGATTTACCCACACCTGAACCCGCAAACAGACCAATACGTTGACCTTTACCCACGGTAAGAAGGCCGTTGATTGCTTTTAAGCCAACATCCAGTGGTTCTGAAATCGGCTTACGAGCCAACGGATTAATAGGTTCGGCGTTAAATGAAGCGCGGTTTTCAGTATAAAGTGGTCCAAGTCCATCTAGCGGATTGCCTACACCGTCAATCACTCGACCAAGCAGTTCCATCCCGACAGGAATGCCACTCTCACTGGTCATTGGTGTAACGCGAGCTCCAGGTAAGATGCCGGTAATCTGTTCACTCGGCATTAAGAAAAGATTATCGCCTGAAAAGCCCACTACCTCAGCTTCCATATGACCAGACATGGTTTCAACTAGGCATAAACTACCAATCGGCGCTTTACATCCCGTAGCTTCCAAGGTTAATCCAACCACACGAACGAGTTTACCCGACGCGATTGGTCGAGATTTCAGGCCTTCTACCTTGTATTGACCAAGACGTTCTGCAAGCGCTAACACTATTCGTTACCTTGATGACGATTCACGCCACAAAAATTTTGGATAACCTGACGCACGCGATCTTCCATTCGATAGTTCACGCTCGATTCACCCGCTTCGATCTGTACATCGCCACGATTCAGTGCCGGCTCGGCAACTAGCGTCCAATTACGGCAGTCTAATTCTGTTTCGCCATAGGCGGAGCGAATGATGGTCACATCTTCAGGATGCAACTTCAGCGTTATCGCATGACCTGAAATAGGCAGCGACTCGACCGACTCTTTAACCGTATCAAGAATGATCTGAGGGTTGGTCTGCACTTCAACATGCACAACCTCTTTAACCATAGTCAGTACCATATCGACTAACTGCTTTTCGACTTGAGCATTCATCAGCTCCAGTGGTTGAGCAAACTGATTGGCAAGACCCATGAAAATAGCAACTTGTTGTTGGATGTACTCTTGGCCAGCCGTCACACCCTCAAGCTTACCCGCTTCAGTACCTTCCGCATGACCTGCAGCAAAACCTTCTTCTTTGCCTTTTTCATAACCCTGCTTGAAGCCCGCTTCCTGACCTTGATGCAGACCTTCTTGATAAGCACCCTGCTTAATCAGCTCGATCTGCTCTTCGGTCAACACAAGCTCTTCATCTTCAATCGCTTCTTCAACCGTTGGCATCCAACTTGGGTCGTAGTTGAAAGCCGTCTCTTTCGCTTGCTGGTGCGTATCAGACGTGTAATCAGGCAGCCCCCATTTCTGAGGTTCCGCTACCGTGTTGTCCTCATCGGGACGAAAAAAGCCGCGCTTTCTATCACCTGACATATTAAATACCTATCAAATAGACCAATAGTCCACATAATCATACTTCAACTCATAGAGTTTAGAACTTGATGAGCCATTGAGAAGCCGGCAAGAAGAAACCGTTCTTGCGCACTGTTTATGCAAACGAAAAATAACAATGAATTCGATAAAGAAAAGCCCCATCAGTGTGGGGCTTAGTCGTTTCTAACTTATAGGAACTCGTCGGCACCACCAGACAGCATAATCTCGCCACTGTCGGCCATTTTCCTCGCAATGCCCAAGATCTCTTTCTGAGCTGCTTCAACATCCGAAACTTTCACTGGCGGCATCGCCTCAATATCGTCTCTCATCATATCGGCAGCACGTTTAGACATGTTCTTGAAGATCTTCTCACGCAGACCTTCATCAGCACCTTTAAGGGCTTTCTGTAGAACGTCTTGTGGTACATCACGCAGCAACTTCTGAACACCTTGGTCGTCGACTTCGATAAGGTTCTCGAAGACGAACATAAGGTCTTGAATCTGAGTTGCCATGTCTTCGTCTTGGTCGCGGATTTGATCCATCAACACGCCCTCGACGTTGTTGTCCATGTAGTTCATGATCTCTGCAGCTGCCTTCAGGCCGCCAATCTTGGCCGCTTGCGCACCTGCTTGACCCGCAAACTGTTTCTCCATGATTTCGTTCAACTCAGCCAGTGCTGAAGGTTGAACTTCTTCAAGGTTCGCAATACGCATCATCAAGTCTAGGCGAACACGCTCAGGGAACTGAGACAAAATTTCTGCAGACTGATCCGCTTCCAAGTACGAAAGTACAATCGTCTGGATCTGCGGGTGCTCATTGATAATGATGCTCGCTACCTGACGAGGATCCATCCACTTCAATGAATCGAGACCTTTCGACCCTGTACCCAGAAGGATTTGATCAACAAGGTTATTCGCTTTGTCTTCACCCAGAGCAGCCACCAGCGCATTACGCATAAAGTCTTCGCTGCCCATACCAATGTTGGTGTACTTCTGAATGTCATCCAGGAAAGCGCGGTGCACTGCGCCTACTTTCTCTTGAGAAAGGTCTGCGGCACGCGCCATAGCACTACCCACACGCTGAACCTGTTTAGGTTCTAGGTGGCGAATAATACCTGCGGCATCTTCTTCGTTAAGACTTAACAACAAGATCGCCGCGCGCTCGTCACCAGAAATCGATGCGATATCAATGTTCGCAACTTCTGCTACTTCTCCACCTTCACCTTGTGGAACAATTTCGTTAGCCATCTGCCATCCAATTCTTAACTACTTGAGCCGCTAGCTCTGGTTCATTCGCTACCAGAGCACGTACTGCTTTCAATACATCTTCATCTTTATGAAGGTTTGGTAGGTCAATGCTTGAGCCAAACTCAAACAGTTCACCACCTTCAATATCGCTGCCAATCAGGCTCGTTTCGCCATCAGCGCCAATTGGTAATCCATCAGGGCCGTATGCTTGGTCATCTTCGTCTTCTGCTGGGTTAAGCAGTTTCTTCATCGCTGGGCGAACCAGTACAAGAACGACAACAATGATCACGAGTGCACTTGCAAACCAACGAACCCAATCGTTGAAGTTCGGGTGATCCCAAATCGGTACATCTGGCATAACATCAGTAACCTGCGGTGCGAATTGAACACTCAATACGTTCAATAAGTCACCACGACCTTCGTCAAAGCCAACCGTACCGATGAGCACTTGTCTAATGGCATTAATTTCTGATTCGCTCAGTGGTGTATGAACCACCTCTCCAGTATCTGGATTCACAGATTGACGGTTTTTAATCGCAACCGACACTGTTTGACGATTCACCGTGCCGCTCTGTTTGCGCTCATGACTGATGGTGGTATCCAGTTCAAAGTTGCGCGTTGCCTCTTTATGAACTGAACCTTGCCCCATTAAAGAGCCATCTTTCATTTGCGCCACATCTTGTGGAATCGATGCATCCGCTGGCGGTTGATTGCTTAACGCACCCGGAACACCTGCTACGGTACTACCGTTGTTGTAATCTTCTAGCGTGTACTCACTGCGTGTAGCCGGAGTATTCGGATCAAAACGCTTGCGAGTCTGCTCCACAGCGCTGAAATCAAGCTGAATATCTACTTGCGCTGTGTAGTTACCAAAACCAAGAATCGGGATCAGTACTGAATCAATCTTTTCACGTAGAGCCTGCTCTTGGTTTCGCTCCAACTCATGCTCTTTACGGCGAGCCGCTGAGGCTGGGTCTTGAGAGCCTGAACTCAGCAAGCGACCATGTTGATCGGTCACAGTAATGCGTGACGTTTTCATTCCAGGTACGGCGCTCGCTACCATGTCCACAACAGAATCCACTTCTTGCTGCTTGAGGTTCGTGCCCGTTTTAAGCGTCAAAAATACCGACGCCGATGCTTCTTGATTATGACGAACAAATACGCTCTGTTTTGGTAGCGCTAACAGTACTTGCGCCTTACGCACTTGTTTCATCTGCTCAATCGCTTTCGCCAGCTGACGCTCACGACTTAACTTTAAGCGCTCTTGTTCAAGACGTTGAGAAACACCAAAGCCCATATCCTGCATTAGGATATCGTCGCCTGCGTTCTTCTCTTGGTTTAAGCCAGCACGCACCATGTCCAGCTTCAGTGAGTTGTATTCACTGGCCGGAACCGAGATGGTGTTGCCCTCTAATGAGTATTGAATTTTTTGCTGATCCAAATAATCCAGCACAGGGATCAATTCTTCGGTCTCGTAAGCACCTAATGGACGCATTTCAGGCTCTTTCACCCAGAAAAACAGCATCACAATGAGCGCTACACAAATAGAGATCGAGAGAACGAGTACGACTTGACGCAGGAGATCAAGATCACCCACCGCCATGTCGAACTTTGATGAGCTGCGCTCGCCTAGATCAGGATTTTGCCCTTCGTTGTCCACGTCTGCCCCTGCAACGAGTGCATGGTCATTCGCATCACTAACGGCTAAATCTGTTGTTTGACTATTTTCTGCCACTATCTACTACCTAACACTATACCGGCATATTCATAAGCTCTTTATACGACTCAACCAGTTTGTTTCTGATCTGAATCGTCGCTTCAAAAGCCACACTAGATTTATTTCGAGCAATCATTACGTCGGAGAGCGAAACACTCTCGTCACCGCTATCAAAACGGGTTTGAAGATCCCCTGAGGTTTTCTGTAACGAGTTCACGTTGTTGATGGCTTGCGTCAACATATTGCCGAAATCTGCACCCACCGTTTGTCCAGTCGCAGCCGGACGCGTGTTTGCAGCTTCCACCATCATTGCCTGCATCTCACCTTGTAAACCATCTATTCTCATTTACTACCTCAGAGTCAAAATTATGACTTTCTTTGTTGCTGTACTATTGATAGAGCAATTAATGTGCCACTGTCTATAAAAAGGCAGTGGCAGGGTGATTAAATATCGTACTCTATGTCTGCATTGAATGCAGAATTAATCGCTTCCTAGTTTGGGATATCTATCCCAGCATCACGCATTTTCGCCAGTTTGTAGCGCAGAGTACGTGGGCTAATGCCCAATTTTTCGGCCATATCTTTACGGCGGCCATTACAGGCAATCAATGTCTCAAGAATAATTGCGTACTCTTGATCACGCAGCTCATTGCCCAATCCCTCGCCGGCCGAAGAGACTTTAGTCACTGGGTTGGCTTCGGCAATCGGTTTAACTTCTGGTGTCGCCACATCGTTGCCTTCAACGATCTGTTGTAAGCTACTAGCATCTTGCCAATCTACGCCTTCAAGCAAAATATGCTCGCCAGAGATGTTAGCTTGCTCGCTCAATATTAGCGCACGCTGTACCACATTGTCTAATTCTCGTACATTTCCTGGCCACGGGTAGCTCACCAGTTTACTGATAGCTTCGGCAGAAATGGTCGGTACCGGCATGCCCAACTTAGTGCAGTGACGCTCAATAAGATGCTTAGCCAGTGGCTCAATATCTCCCTTTCGTTCACACAGTGGTGGCCAAGAAATTGGGAACACATTGAGACGGTAATACAAGTCTTCACGGAAGTTACCTTCCGAGACATACTGTTTTAAATCGCGGTTACTGGTCGCCAACACTCGTACATCTAGCTTGATGCTCTTACGGCTACCAAGGCGTTCAACCTCACGCTCTTGCAGCACGCGTAACAGCTTCGCCTGAAGGTTAAGATCCATCTCACTGATCTCATCCAGCAAAATCGTACCGCCCTGCGCTTGTTCAAACTTACCTGGACATGCTTGAATCGCACCGGTGAACGCGCCTTTTTCATAGCCAAACAGTGTCGCTTCTAGCATGTTATCTGGAATCGCAGCACAGTTGATGGCAACGAACGGGCCATCTTTACGGTTTGACGCATTGTGGATGTAGCGCGACATCACCTCTTTGCCCGAACCACTTGGTCCTAAAACCATCACATTGGCATCAGTTTTTGCCACCTTGTCGGCCAGCATCAGTAGCTTCAGGCTCTTTTCATCAGCAACGACTGCATCACCGTTATCATCTGACTTAACAGGCGCATAGCGGCTCACCATGTTCAACAGAACTTCTGGTGCGAATGGCTTAGCCATGTAATCAATCGCGCCTTCTTTCATCGCGGCAACGGCATCTTCAATGTTTGCGTAAGCAGTCATCAGTAGTACTGGTAGATTTGGCCAGTTCTGTTTGATGTTTCTAAGCAGTGCCAAACCGCCCATTCCCGCCATTTGAACGTCGGACACCACGATGTCAACAGAGTTAGACTTTAACTTGACCAGAGCATCTTCCGCGCAATCCGCTTCTAGCCATTCGTAGCCAGCGAGCGCGAGTGTATCGACTAAGGCTTCACGTAGGCCTTCATCGTCTTCTACGATTAACACTTTGCTTTGAGCCATGTGATTCTCCAGTGTAAATTCAGTTAAAACTTAAATACTTTCAGCAGTAGAGGCGCGTTCTAATGGTAAACACATCGTAAAGCATGCGCCATCGCCCTCTTCTGATATTAATTCTAATCGCCCTTCGTGAGCGCGGCACACCATCTGTACCACCGCTAAACCAAGCCCTGTGCCTTGTGAGCGCGTGGTGAAAAACGGCTCCATGATTTTTCCTTGTAGCTCTTTCGGTACACCCGGCCCACTATCTTGAACCGAGATCTTAAGCTCACCATTTACTGGTCGGAAAAACACATCGATTTGTGACTCTTTACCGGCAATCTGTACAGCATTGAGAACCAGATTACTTAAAGCAGAAGCGATGGCGTTGGCATTGCCAAACATTTGCGTCTCTTCACCTTCGACTTCTTGGAAATAGTCGATGTTGTTGGTCTTGAGCGCTGTCTCGACCATCGGCTGATATTCAGCGAT
The DNA here is from genome assembly GCF_024347475.1 of Vibrio fortis. NCBI lineage: Bacteria > Pseudomonadati > Pseudomonadota > Gammaproteobacteria > Vibrionales > Vibrionaceae > Vibrio > Vibrio fortis. The sequence continues at coordinate 892,072 of NZ_AP025487.1, read as the reverse complement.
CAATTCTGAAACAGTAAACGGCTTCACGACTTTATTATCACCACCTTTAGCGAACAACAGCATATCATTAACCTGCTTCTCTAGGTCATGCAGTCTATCCATAAGCTTAGTTTGAAAGCGCGTTTTTGTGGCAGGTGGCAAGTTTGGCGCGGCTAAATTAGAAGCATAGAGCATCGCACTGGACAATGGCGTGCGCACTTGGTGTGCCAAAGAGGCCACCATTCTGCCCAATGAAGAGAGTCTTTGAAGATCACTGACACGAGCTTGAAGTAGTCGTGTTTCTGTCAGATCGGTAATTAAAATAAGCTGACCAGTCGCTGATGCTGAGATCGCCAAACGAACCTTACGGCCATTTTTTAGCGAGATTTCATGACCATCGTCATCTTTAGGATCAAACGCACTCTGGATAACAGAGAACCACTTCTCCCCCACCAGCTCAACACCTAAGATGCGATGCGCCTCAGGGTTCGCCTCTCTTACCTCACCATGAGTATCCAACAAGATTACGCCAGCAGGCATCACATCGAGTACTTGCTTGTATCGCTCAACTTGCTGCTCAACAGAGTCTAGGTGTGATTGGTTTTCTGGTTCGTCAGATACGTGCATATAAAAAATTGGCCTCAAATACTAGAATAGCCTGACATGCACCACACACATCAGGCTATTCGCTATATTTATCACATAGTTAAGCCGTCAACAACTCGGCTATCTCTGATTAAAAGGTAGATCAGGGTTCACTCTGTTCTACCCTAATCAGGAAGATTTATCGCTGCAGATTGTATTTGCGCATTTTCTCAACAAGGGTTGTACGTCGCATACCCAACATGTCTGCGGCACGAGCAACCACGCCACCTTGTGCTTCTAGCGCTTGATTGATCATATTAACTTCCAAATCAGCAAGCAGCTCTTTCAAGTTTACGCCTTCTGGCGGCAACTCTTGAGGAGCATTGGCGTTGTCATTTAGGTCATCTTGTTGATCAAAACTGAAATCTTCAGAGAATAGATCCGCTAATGCATCACGCTCTTGCTCTTCTTCCGATACAAAGCTATTAAACTCTGGTTGGAATTCAGGAATGTCACTGTAGCGATACTTAGTAGGCAGATGATTGACATCGACCAAGCTGTTTGGATACAGAATAACCATGCGCTCAACAAGATTCGCCAACTCGCGAACGTTACCCGGCCAGTCATGCTCCATCAAAGAGTTAACAGCACGCGGAGTAAAGCAGATCGGCATGCTGCCTTCCGCTTCCATGCGTGTCATCAGCTCTTGTAACAGCAGTGGGATATCTTCTTTGCGTTCTTGAAGTGCTGGCATCTCAATTGGGAACACATTCAATCGATAGTAGAGATCCTCACGGAACGCTTCGTCATCGATCATGCTTTCAAGATTACGGTGTGTCGCCGCAATAACACGCACATTGGCTTGAAGTGTCGCGTTGCCACCTACACGTTCAAAACAGCGCTCTTGCAATACGCGCAGCAATTTTACCTGCATCGCCATTGGCATATCGCCAACTTCATCAAGAAATAGAGTACCGCCTTCGGCGAGTTCAAAACGGCCTTTACGTGCAGTAATTGCCCCAGTGAATGCCCCTTTCTCGTGACCAAAGAGCTCACTCTCTAGCAAGTCTGGCGGAATGGCACCACAGTTCACAGGAACGAAAGGCCCACTGCGACGTTTTGAGTGGTAGTGGATATTACGTGCCACAACCTCTTTACCCGTACCAGACTCACCTAAAATCAGTACATTTGCTTCAGTTGAAGAGACCTGCTCGATGAGGTGACGTACCTCCTGAATACCAGAGCTTTGTCCTACTAGGCTACGAAACAGAGTATTTTTACGTGCTGATGAGACGACGTTAACGCCCTTACGGCCTAAGAAGTCTTTGCAATGCCTTAATGCATCACTGAGTTGTGGGTAATTGAGTGGCAGCTCAAGCTCACCAACATAGTTGGTTAACTCGTCCACAGAATAGTTGTGCTTGCCCATCACTAACAGGGGAATATGGTTAGCGTTGATCAGCTGTTCATTGAGTAAAGAAGTGAAGCCGTTGCCCTTAATAGAGCCAATAATGCACCCAGCCCACTGTTGAGACCAGTCGACCTTGTGTGCTTGTTCAGAGCTGACAACTTCGCAGCCCTCTCCTACAAACTCTAATATTGTGCTTAAATTGTGACGCTCTTGAGCATTATCGTCTACGACAAGCAGTTTTGACAAACCTTGCATAAGTAGGATGTATTGCCTTTATTATTGGTGTGATGCGGAAAACATTAAGCAACGTAATCTATAAAACAGAAAAAAGTATCATTGATAAGATTAACGATAGACAAATTATGAAAATCAGCAACGAAAAAAAGCCATTAGGCTATCTAATGGCTTCTATTTTATTTGATTAAAAAAATAAGGCAACCAACCAATTAACTCATGTGACGTTGGTTAGAACTTTGAATTTGCTCTAAATACCCACTTCTGCAGAGGTTAAATTGTGATATTCATTCGGGATCTGGTCCCAAGCGCTCTTAATCTCGCGAATGATATCAATCACGTCATCAATCGGTTGAGGATCATTTTTGTGATTCGCCGCAGAAATTTGAGTGATCATAAATTCATAAAGTTGATCTAGGTTTTTCGCGATGTCACCGCCATCGTCCATTGATAGACAGCTACGAAGGCTAATAATGATGTCCAACGCCTTACCCAGACGCTCACCCTTCACAGGAATGTTGCCTGCTTGCATCGCCGCCTTGCCTTGAATAAGACGCTCGATAGCGCCTGCCATCAACATTTGAACAATTTTATGGGGTGAGGCAGCAGTAAGCTGACTATCCACTGATACCTTTTTATATGCCTGTAAAGAACCGCGCATAGTAAACCTCTTTTATAAAAACTTTTTATACTGTTGAACTGATTTGTTTCCGTGACGGTACTTCTGTAAGTCTTTGCCGACTCGTGTCGTTTCCGTTTGCATCAATTCAACCAATTTTCTTGTTCTCGTAATGGCGTCATACCATTCCGAACTTTGCTTAACGTCGGGGTGTGAATCCAGTAAATGAAGCACGTTTTGCAACAACTGTTCTCTGTTATCGACAAGCGCCATTATTTCTTCAGTATTAATTTCACTTATTTCGAACTTAGCCATAATTTGTTGATCTAGTTCACAAAGCTTCTGAAGTTCGTCCTTCATCTACTAACCCAACGCATTCATCATACTGCCCAACTGGGACTGCATTTTACCGGTCGCTTCTTGCATTGCAGTAAAGCGAGAATGGGTGCGGCTTTCTAACCCTTCCATGCGGCGATCCAGTGCCGCTTGATCATCCACTAGTCGGTAATTCTGTTCAACCAAACTTCGCTCGCGGGTTCGAATTGAGCCAGTGACACCAGTAATACCTTGGATAGCATCTTCTACTTTCTTAGCAAAACCATTATTGCCACCAAAGAACTCACCCAACTTATCAAAGTTGTTGTTCAGTTGGCGATCCAGCATATCGTAATTGATTTCAAGTGTACCTTGGCGCGTTGTAGTAATACCAAATTCAGTCAGCGATCTGATGTCTGGCGGCGCGTCTTTAATACTGGTTGAAAATACACTCTTCAAGCGGGAGTCCGCATTTCTCACGGTACTATCACCCGCCAACGGTCCTTTTTGACCAGTAGTAGGATCGACACCAGACAGACTCTGCGAAACTTGGTAGAACTGATTGTATGAGGCAACAAAAGCCTCAATATCTTGACGTACGCTGCCACGGTCGTACTCAACACCAATTTCCGCTGGGGCTTTATCTTTCGGTGTTTTACCTTTTACTGTGATATCAATACCTTCAATGGCATCTTCAATCACATTGTTGTTACTCGAAAGCTGAGCGACACCATCAAGTACAACCATGGAATCTTGACCTGCTTGTACCTCTGTCATACCGCTGTAAGTATCAAACGACTGCTGTGCTCTCTCTAGATCAGCTTGAGCTTTATCGATTTTCTCTAGGTGCTCTCGCTCTTCTTGAGGAAGTTTTGAACGTTCAATATCTTTAGCTTGCTGTTCAGTAATCTCGCCCTTTGCTACACGCTCAGCCAATGCCGCTTTTTCTTCCGCGGTTTTCTCTTCTATACGAGCTTGTTCAGCCTCAAGCTTTTGCTGAGCTTCTTTAGGTGTAACGTAAGAATCCGTCAGTGTACCCGAAGCTGCGTTAGTCCAGCCCGGTACATCTGGCGCCTTCTCTATCGCTTTCTCGTCCAATTCCAATTCAGGTGTGTAGTAAGAATCTAACAAGGTTCCAGATGCGGTTTCTGTCCAGCCTGGGATGTTGTCTTCCGGCATAACAGAAGCCGATGCCTTCGCTGCATCTAACGCTGCTTGTCCGGCAGCGGCTGCCGCCTCACCGTAAGTCATGCTACTTGGGTCTTGATCTACTTCTGGATCAAGCGGTAGGTTTTCCGAATCAGACGCCTCTTGTGGCACAGGGTTGCCATCCGCGTCTAATTCTTGTGGAGTCTCGGTTGCCGCTTCGATAGGGGCAGTTTCTTGCCCTGGAGCAGGCTCTGAAAGGATCTCTTGAGCAGCAAGACGTGCCGACTCTAAAGCTTTTACGCGCTCTTCAAGAGTTTTGTATTCAAGTTTTTTAAGGGGGTTATCCGATTGCGCATCGACATTGATACTGATCTGTTGATCAGCGCCAGATAGGTTTGACGCGACGATAAGGCGAGGACCCTCAACGTCATTGATTACCGAGGCACGAACACCTGGGTTATTACTTGCGCCATTGATGCCACGTACAACGTCGATAAGTTTCGAGCGCTCACCGACTTGTACATCAAAGCTCTTCTCACCAAGCGAAACCTGCAGCTTACCTGGGCCAAATTTCATGTCTTCCGACAATACATCGGAAGCCACTTTATGGCTTTGGGCAAGCTGCAACACATCGATGGCATATTTGCCTGCAATTGCATCCGTAGTAGCGGTTGCAGAGACAACTCCGTCATCGGTACTTTCTACTGTTCTCACAGCAAAAGCTTTTTCCTGACGAAAGTTCGTCATTAAGTTTTTCATCGAATCAAGCGATTCTCTGAGTCTTCCATAGGCACTAATGCTGGAATCGATTCGCGTTCTTTCATTGTCGATACGTTGCTGCTTAGGCACACGCTCCGCATCTACAATTTTGCTGACCATGGAGTTGATATCCATGCCAGACGACATCCCAAGTGGGCCTAAACTCATCAAATCACCTCAATAATACGACTTAAACCTTCGCCTCCAATAGCCCGCTATTTGAGGTTTGGGCCGCTAGGCGCCTTAAAATCTCAAGCATCTCTTCATCAGGTATTTGGCGAATAATATCGCCTGTTGTGGCTTCGTATATCGTCACCACATCTCTACCCGACTCTTCATCCACTTTAAAGGCAACACCCTTGTTGATAGAAGAGATGAACTCATTCATCTTCTCTACCATTTTAACGCGCTCTTCTTTATTTAGCTCTTGTCGATCTTGAGCTAATTGAATCGCAGCTTCGGTAGCATCCTCTTGCGATTTCTCTACCTTTTCTTTGGGTGCAACTTCTAATGGTTTAGAAATACTTGGCGCACTGCTACCTTCATCGAATGCAAATTTAATGCCATTAGGTGAGCCATAAGGCTGGACGTTCGATGCGCTGGATGATATTTCCATAACACTCTCCTTCCGACCTTAAATGAGCCATGGCATAAGAGCCCTACCAAGGTAGACCTCTATTGCCGCCTACTTAGTAAGCTTAGCCCAATAAGCTTAGAGCTGCTGATGGCGATTGCTTCGCTTGAGCTAGGATTGAAGTACTCGCCTGTTGTAGGATTTGAGACTTAGTCATAGCTGTCGTTTCTTTCGCGTAATCAGTATCTTTGATACGGCTCTTAGATGCATTAACGTTTTCGTTGATGTTATCTAAGTTGCTGATTGCGTGATCAAAACGGTTTTGGAAAGCACCCAGAGAAGCACGTTGACTGTCTACAGACTTAAGCGCACCATCAATGATAGAAACCGCTTCGTTAGCGCCAGCTACAGAAGTCACGTCGATATCGTTAACTGTTACTTCTTTGCCGCTACCAATACCTAGGTCGCCAGCTAGGCTGCCGCCGAACTCAACATCACCTTGTACTTTTTGGCTTGAAGCGAACAGTTGTAGTTTGCCGCCTTCACCAACAGAAGCTTTAACGTCTTCACTTTGACCGTTAATGTAAGTCGCAAGTTCTTCAATATCGTTACCTGCTTTCGCAGAGATATTCACTTCTTGTTCTTCACCAAACTTGTCTTTGTACTTCATCGTTAGGTCAGAACCTGCCGCTACAGTCCAAGAAGAGTCTTTGCCTTCTTCAACTGTGTAGCTCTTACCACCCATGTCTTGAGTGTCAGTACGCATGTTACCCATAGATAGCATTACAGCTTCACCAGAGTCCGCACCGATTTGGAAAGATTGGCTACCGTAAGTACCGTTTAGAAGCTTATTACCACCGAAAGAGGTTGTTTCAGCGATACGGTTTAGCTCGTCGTTAAGTGCCGTTACTTCTTCTTGAATTGCAACACGTTCAGCTTTGCTGTTTGAGCCGTTTGCAGATTGTAGAGAAAGGTCACGCATACGTTGCAGAATGTTTGTAGACTCATTCATTGCACCTTCAGCTGTTTGTGCAATAGAAATACCGTCGTTCGCATTCTTCACAGCCATGTCTAGGCCGCGGCTTTGAGACGTTAAGCGGTTTGAGATTTGTAGGCCTGCAGCATCATCTTTTGCGCTATTGATTTTATAGCCAGAAGACAAACGCTCCATTGATTTTTGAGTACCTTCAGCCGCGCCATTTAGGTAGCGCTGAGCCGTCATTGCAGACACGTTAGTGTTTACATTAATTGCCATAGTTGATCTCCTTTAGGCATTTCTGATGCACGCCAGTGACTCTCACCTCACATAAAGCACACATCAATATTGTCTGATGTACCGCTGCGTCTCTCACCTCACATTGGTACATCTCATTTCTCTCAATCCCTTTAACGGCGCTTTGATTAGAAGCTTTAACAAAAAAATCGATTTTTTTGGTTTTATTTTCAATAACAAGAGAAAGTGTGATCGCAGTTCAATTAATCGGGCGATATTCGCTAAAGAATCAACTATTGATGAATTTATAAGCACATGGTTACTTATTAATTTGCCCTGAAACTATCGCTTTGGGCTACTACTGATACGGGAACGGTAATAAGTACCTTGAACTAAACCTCCCTCTACCAAAAACAATTTCAACCCTTTGTGATTACGTCATTAAGAGCGAGCCCCCTGATACCTCGCTCTACTCGGTTCTGGGATGACTGTTTAGGACATTGAGCGTGAGTTGCAAATTGCCCATTTATCGTCATTCCCTACAGAGAGGGACGACCGTGATAGGGAATCTCTTGCTATCCACAATTAGGAGCTCCCCAATACGCTTTACCAAACACCAAAAACGCGAAAACCCAGCCGAAGCTGGGTTTGTTTAGCGCTCATCTCTCACCACGAGCTAATTTGTGGAAGAGGCACTGACAAACGCAATGCCACTTTTATTTGATTAACCTAGTAGGCTAAGTGCTGAGTTCGGTGCTTGCTTCGCTTGAGCAAGAATCGAGCTAGACGCTTGAGAAAGAATTTGCGACTTAGTCATTTGAGTCGTTTCTTTCGCGAAGTCTGTGTCTTTAATACGGCTCTTAGATGCATTCACGTTTTCGTTGATGTTATCTAAGTTGTTGATAGCGTGGTCGAAGCGGTTCTGGAATGCACCCAGCTCTGCACGGTGGCTATCTACGTACTTCAGTGCAGCATCGATGATAGCGACAGATTCTTGTGCGCCACCTACCGATGTTACGTCGATAGTATCAACCGTTACTTCTTTACCGCCTTGGATACCAAGCTCACCCGCTAGGCCACCAGAGAAGTCTACGTTGCCGTCTACTTTGTTGTTACCTGCGAACATTTGTAGCTTGCCGTCTTCAGTTACAGACGCTTTTACAGAGTCTTGTTGACCGTTGATGTAAGTCGCTAGCTCTTCGATGTCATCGCCTGCTTTAGCGTTGATATCGATTTCTTGCGCTTGACCAAAGTTATCTGTAAACGTCATTTTCAGGTCGTTAGAGCCAGCTTGAACGTTCCAGTTCTTGTCTTTTGCACTCTCAGTTTGGTAGCTCTTACCACCCATTTGAGCGTTGTCAGAACGCATGTCTTTCAGCTCAAGCATTACCGCTTCGCCGTTGTCTGCACCGATTTGGAAAGACTTAGTACCGTGTGTACCGTTCAGAAGCTTGTTACCACCAAAAGAGGTTGTTTCTGCGATACGGTTTAGTTCGTCGTTCAGTGCTGTTACTTCTTCTTGAATCGCTACACGCTCAGACTTAGAGTTTGAACCGTTTGCAGATTGTAGAGAAAGGTCACGCATACGTTGCAGGATGTTTGTTGTCTCGTTCATTGCACCTTCAGCAGTTTGTGCAATCGAGATACCGTCGTTCGCGTTACGTACTGCTACGTCTAGGCCGCGGCTTTGTACGTTCAAACGGTTAGAGATTTGTAGGCCCGCAGCATCATCTTTTGCGCTGTTGATTTTAGAGCCAGAAGCTAGACGCTCCATAGAAGTCTGTTGAGCGCTGTTTGCGTTGTTTAGGTAACGTTGCGCAGTCATCGCTGAAACGTTGGTATTTACATTCACTGCCATGGTGATTTCTCCAATTGATTTTCCGGTGTTGCGGTTTCCGACGTCTCGGAAAACCAAGTAGTTCTCTCAAAGTTACTTTTAATAACGGCGCGAATTTCTAGAGCTTTAGAAAAAACTTCAAAAAAAAATAATTAAATTAATAAATCGAATTAAAACAAACACATAAGAAAGGAATTTTTGTTCATCAAAGATCTAAGGCTCACGTTTGAAAATTAGAAAAGCTCAACTATTGAGCACTTCAAAGGTAGTTTTGGGGCAAATTTAAGAAAAGAGGTGTTTAATGACTGGTTAATTTTCAATCAAAGCAAGTTTTGACAGAGTCTGATTTTTCAGTGAAATTCAGAAAGAAATGAGTAGAAATTTGAGAAAACAGGAACGCTAAAAAGGAAAAAGCCCCTTTTCCTTTGAGAGAACTGGGGCTGGGTGGTGGCCAGAGCCTGTGTGGAGATCATCGAGAAATGAACACATTCTGACTTACCGTTGCATCCTTACCGTAAAAATGTGAAGCAGGTGAGAGATGAGAGAGCTAAACACTCAATAGTAAGTATGCTTGCCAGTTTTCCTTGCTGTATGGCCCACGTCTGGACACGAACAGCAAGGTCAACCAATAACTATTGCAATAGTGACATTGCAGAGTTAGGCAACTGTTTTGCTTGAGCAAGTATTGAAGTACCTGCTTGTTGCAGAATTTGAGATTTCGTCATTTGCGTTGTCTCTTTCGCAAAGTCGGTATCTTTGATACGGCTGTTAGACGCATCCACGTTTTCTTGTACATTCGCCAAGTTATTAATACTGTGGCTTAGACGGTTTTGCTTCGCACCCAGATCTGAACGCTGTGAATCAACGTAAGTCAAAGCTGAGTCGATGATGCTGATTGCGTTCTGAGAACCAGCAACCGTCATTAGGTCGATGTCCTGTACCGTCGTTTGACGACCTTCACTCTTAAGACCTAGCTCAGAAGCAAGACCACCAGAGATAGACATAGAACCCTGTTGTAGATCCGGTTCTGCGACAAACACTTGTAGACGACCATCATCGGTTACCGATGCGTTGATCATGTCAGACTGACCATTGATGTAGGTCGCCAGTTCTTCGATGTCATCACCTGATTTGGTCATCAACTCAAGCTTCACTTCTTCACCAGATTTGGTCACAAACTCAAGCTTAAGGTCACGAGCGTCTGCTGGTACTTCCCAGTTTTTGTCTTTGCCGTTCTCTGAATCAAACGTTGTACCACCCATGCGGAAATCGTCAGCACGGATACTGGTCAGCGCCATGATCATCGCTTCACCAGAGTTAGAACCAATCTGGAAAGAAGCTTCGCCGAACGAGCCGTTCAGTAGTCGACGACCACCGAATGAAGTTGTTTCAGCGATACGGTTCAGCTCGTCTTGAAGTGCCATCGACTCTTCGTTCAGTGCCGTACGTTCAGCAGCCGTGTTAGTACCGTTTGAAGATTGAATTGCCAAGTCACGCATACGTTGTAGTACGTTGGTCGACTCGTTCATTGCACCTTCAGCCGTTTGAGCAATCGAGATACCGTCATTAGCATTTCGCATTGCCACATCTAGGCCACGCGACTGTGCTGTTAAGCGGTTAGAGATTTGCAGACCTGCCGCATCATCTTTTGCGCTGTTGATTTTGTGGCCTGATGACAAACGCTCCATTGAAGTTGCGAGGTCATTAGACGCTTTATTCAAATAACGCTGCGCTGTCATTGCGGAAACGTTAGTACTTACATTAACTGCCATTTTGCTCTCCTTATGAGTTCGCAAGCTTTCTGCGAAGCGGCCAGCTTTACTCTCATATGGATAAGCACTGACCGTATATTACTTGCTAAACCCTAAGTTAGGGTTTAAGACCTGTATAAATCATTTCTGACTTACATAGATACAAGTTGTGTGCCAATTTTTAAATTGACGAAAAATAAAATTATTTTATTCAAAAACAATCACTTAAAAACAAGCCAATCGCCTACTCTATCTATAGATAATGACTATGTAATCTCTCTAACCTGTGTGTTGCCGCTTTTTGCCGCTTACATTGCTTACATTTAAAAACGGGTAAGAAAGCGGCAATTTTTAGAACCCTCTCGCACTTAAGGCATTGCACATAAGGCATAAAGCAGGGCTCAATTCATCCGACCAAACGTTAGATGTAATTAAACAGGGTCAAATCTTTCGTTTTACCAAAGGCTTGCTGAGAAGCCTGCAGTGCACGAGAGTTCTCATTGAACTCAATGATTGCCTTTGAATAGTCCAAATCTTCAAAGTTACTTTTGGCTTTCGCCAGTGACAACTTGAAGTCCTCATGTTGCTGCTCTTGAATATCCAATGTGTTTAAACGCGCACCTACATCTGTGCGAGCCTTAGTTAAATGGATAAAAGCAGCGTGAAACTCTTCCGTTGCCTGATGCAGCTGCGCTGTTGCAGATGAATCAGAAACCGACGACTCTGCTAATGCCGCAGCATCACGAAAGGTATCAAATATTGAAAAGCTTTCTCTTGGCTCAAGAATTATCGAATCACCCTTGGTGATCTGACCGCGTAGCTCAATGTGTAAGCCCTCGTATTTAATCCCTTCGGTTGGATCAAAATCTTTTGCCGCAACAACGCTGCCATCTTTCTCTAGTTGATAGGCGTACTTGCCGTTCTGCATATCAACAAAAGTGACTTTGTAGGTCGCGGGATCCTGAAATTCACTGTTTGTTGCACGCTCTAGAAGCAGTTCAGATGCAGATTGCAGCTCATAAGTAGGCTTGTAATCACCAAATGGGTTGTCGATCTCCATGAACAGCTTGCTGCCCGGATCGTTCATTGGCATTTCAAAACTACTGGCGACGCGCATCTTGCGTTGATAGTCATCACCGCCATAAATAACGTTACCTTCATTGTCACGGAAGAAAGGCTGATTCTTCAGCTTAGTTCCGGCAAAGGTGTAGTTGCCCGATTCATCTTGCGAGTTCGCCATGTATAAAAAGTTGTTGGCAATCTCTTGCAGCTCACGCTGTTTTGCCAAGCGATCTTCCGGAGACAACGCACCGTTGATCATCTCCATTACTGTACGCTTCGCTTCGTCAGCAAAACCTTCAGAGTTTGAGATCAGCACTTCGTGGTGTTCCAAACGGTTTCTAACCAAAGTGATGGCATCTACATACTGCTTAAGCTGTTCAGACTGCTGTCCAATATTCTGCAAGTAGTGAGTCGCGAGTGGATCATCACTAGGCGACTGCAATTTTTTACCCGACGCCAATTGCGCTTGGTTATGATGAACCTTGTTCTCTTGACGACGCAGATCGTTCTGAACCGACTGGTAATTATGGAAACTGGAGATACGAGTTAACATGACTTTCTCCTACTACCTTAGCGCCAAGATGGTATCGAAGGTTTCATTGGCCGCCTGCATAATGCGCGACGATGCCATATAGGCTTGCTGAAACTTCATCATGTTTGCCGCTTCTTCATCAAGGTTCACTCCAGAAATAGAAGCGATACGTTCTTGCGCTGACTGTTTTTCTAAAGTCGCGATTTCACTAAGACGGTTAGCCGTCGATGCCTTTAAACCTGTGTTGGTGTTCAGGTTATGGTAAGTATCAAGCAGCGTCGATTCACCTTCATCTAGCGACTTATTGGTCTGAATATCCTGCATTTTTCGCAGGTTGCCGTTGTCACCTTCAGATGGAACAAGGTTAGCGGTAAATTTATCGTTGGCGATCGCACCAGGCGTCAATTCGAAAGTCGTCCCCATTACGGTTACCGGACCAGAAGGCGGATACGGCTGAGGCTGCATTAATACGTTACCTTTGGTATCCGTCACCGCAAATTGCTCACCACGTGGCGAGACGATCACTTCAAATTCACGAAGTTGCCCAGCGGCAAGGATTTTAAATTCCGCATCACCTTGTGCAAAAGTGGTCGAGGCTTCATAGCTCTGCGCAGCAATATCTTTAGGATCATTGCTTTCAATCTGCATCTGGGCGGCAAAGCTACGCGTTGGTCGCAGAAGAACCTTTTCGCCAAGCTCTGGCGGATTACGGATCTCGACACGCATGCCGTCTAGGTAGAAAGCATTGCCGCTAGAGTCGGTGCTGACTTTCACCGTTTCACCGCTCGGCTTAGTGACCACATAGTCACTACCGTCGTATTTTAAGCCGTACTCACCGCCTTTAAGCGCGTTGGTATTATCAATGAACACAGCAACGTCAGCTTGAGATTGACCACTGGTTACTACGCGAGATTTCGCAACCAGTTCCGAGTTCACATCGGTAAATAAATTGCGGCCAACATTGCCATTGAGATCTAAGCCTTGGCTTTGTAGTTCGTTGACATGATAAGAGAGTGCTGTGGCCATGCGACCTAACTCGTCCATCACCTCAGGAATATGTTCATCACGCATGTCCAGCATTGAACCAATCTTGCCGTCGATATCCGCGCTAGTGATCGGCTTAATTGCCTTGCCTTCAACAATAGCAAGGCGTCGTTGGTGAGCATCCGGTAGGCCATCAACCAATTTCAATTGGCTCGCCTCACTACCTGAAACTAAGGTATGACCGTTACCAATGTGGACGTTGAAACCTTCTGCATTTGAGCGTGGTGTCACCGTTACTTTAGTGTAACCAGACAGCTCATTGATCAGTTTTTCATGTTGATCGCGCAGGTCATTATGTGGACCTGGAGTACGCATCATCAGGCGTTGAACATCACGAATCTCGATTGCAAGTTGGTTAACGCGCTCGATACCCATGTCTAATTTTTTGTTGGCAACATCCGATTGCTGGCGAATCGTTTCATGGAACTCATTAAGTGTTTGAGAAATGATCCCCGCTTTTTCCAGAACCACTTTACGCGCACCGATATCGTTCGGCGTATCAGACAGTGTTTTGATCGAATCAAACCACTCGTTCATATTCTCTGGAATTTTTTTAGAGGCGGTAGACGACAACATGCCCGAGAGCATGTCGATGTTGCTTTGGGTGTCATTCTTATTAGCGGCATTGGTTGTCGATAGATTTAGCTCATTAACGGCAAACTGATCCCAAGAGCGGCGAACATTTTCCACGTGCACGCCCATGCCATAGGTTTGGCCACCATATTGGCGCGGATCATTAACACCTTGAATCACAGATTGTCGGCTATAACCCTCTGTATTCGCGTTAGAAATGTTATGACCTGTGGTGTTTAACTGTCTTTGAGCAGTAAGCACACTTTGTGTACCTACATTCAACAGATCTGACGCCATAATGCCCCCAAAAAACCTAATAAAATCAGCAAAAACTGATTACCCTTACGTCTAAAAAGCAATTTGCGTGCCAAGCTAATAAGTAGGGGATTCAACAGAGGAAAATGGATGCGAAAAAGAAGGGATGAATAGAATAAGAGCCCACCATTTGGCGAGCTCTTTGTAACGAATTAGATTAGTTCATCTGGTCGATCTTAGCTTTGACTCTTAATACCTTATCAGCGTAGTTCGGGTCCGTTGCGTAACCTGCGCTATGAATGCCTTTAATAAAGTTTTCTGAGCTGCCTTGATGCTGAAGTGCGGTTTGGTAACGTGGGTTCTCATTTAGGAATTTCACGTAGTCATTAAAGCTCTCTTCAAAGTTAGCGTAAGAACGGAATGAAGCTTGTTCTTTCACCGCAGTTTTTCCGTGGAACTCTAAGGTTTGAGTCGCGACCTTATCACCTTTCCAACTACGGTCAGCTTTGATGTTGAATAGGTTGTTACTGTTACCCAAAGAGTTCTTCACCATCTTAGAGCCCCAGCCTGTTTCCAGAGCGGCTTGAGCAAGAAGAAGTGACGAGTCAACACCCAATGCTCGCGCTGCTTTTTCGGCATATGGACTCATTGAAGCGACGAAGGATTCTGGAGAGTCGAACGAAACTGGTTGCGCCGCAACTTTTGCCACACTCTCTTGGCGATCTGCTCTATCCACTTTCTTAGAATACTTGGGACGCTCAAGTGCTGGGTCAAACCCTTCTTGACGTACTTTTGATTCCTGTTGGTCAGAACCTTGGCCTGCGCTAAGCTGCGCAACGATCATGTCCGCTAGGCCCAGCGAACCCGATGCACTCAGTTCACTCGACATCTGATCATCAAGCATCTGACGGTAAAACTGTTCATTCTGACTATTAAGCATGTCTGACTTGAAGCTTGAGTTGGCATCACGCATCGACTTAAACAGCATAGAAGTAAAAATAGACTCAAACTGTTTTGCTGCTGCTTTAAGTGCTTCTTGCTCACTGCCCTCTTCGCCATTCACTGCTTGCTGACGAAGTCGGTCTAGACTGCCAATGTCGTGAATAAAGCCGATGTCGTTGTTATTCTTAATCATGACCCGCTCCTTAGATAATGATCAATTGGCCTTCAATCGCACCCGCTTGTTTCAGAGCTTGAAGAATTGCCATTAAATCAGAAGGTGCCGCACCCACTTCGTTGACCGCTCGTACAAGGTCGTCCAAAGTCAGGCCTGGTTCAAACTTAAACATCTTGCCGTCACCTTCCGTGATTTCAATGTCTGAGTCTGGAACAACAACAGTTTGTCCGCCAGAGAAGCCATTTGGCTGACTCACATTTAAATTCTCTTTGATTGCTACGGTCATGCCACCGTGCGTCACAGCCGCAGAGCGTAGGCGTACGTGCTTACCAACAACAATGGTGCCAGTACGAGAGTTAACAATGATCTTTGCAGAGCCTTCTGCTGGGTCGAACTCGACATTTTCAATCGCAGATAGGAAAGCAACACGTTGGCTAATCTCACGTGGTGCACGAACTCGAACTGAAGTCGCGTCTACAGCAGACGCCATCTGTGGACCAAGGAAGTTGTTTACCGCATCTGCCATGCGTTGTGCAGTGGTGAAATCAGATTCAATTAAGTTAAAGGTGATGTAGTCGCCGCGACCAAATGGTGTCGGGATCTCTTGTTCTACTGTTGCACCGCTTGAAATGATACCGACGTTCGGGTTGTTACCTACAATCTTAGAGCCATCGTTACCTTGTGCGCTGAAACCACTCACCACTAGGTTACCTTGCGCGACGGCATACACTTGCCCATCAAGACCTTTCAGGAAGGTTTGCAGTAGCGTACCACCACGTAGGCTTTTTGCTGAGCCGATGGAAGAGACAGTAACGTCAACAGTTTGACCTTGCTTAGAGAAAGCTGGAAGCTCAGCAGTAACAATAACTGCCGCTACATTTTTTGTTTTTGGCTTAGTGCCGGGTGGCAATTGGATGCCAAAGTTTTGCAGCATCGCGTTAAACGTTTGATCTGTAAAGGGGGTTGTTTCGCCAGTACCCGGCAAACCCGTTACTAAACCATAGCCTACCAATTGGTTACTACGAACACCTGCAACTTTTGCCACGTCTTTAATGCGCGCGGCATGAGCAGTGGTGGCAAGAAATAACATGCCGAAAAGTACAAGTGCTAGCTTTTTCATAGGAGTAACCTGTCTCTATTGCTCTGATTTAAATTAAGTTTCTTCTAAATCCAGTACCGTTTGTTGATGGTCAAACAAACGTCACCGTGATTATCGCTATAGAGCTACATTAAAAAATCGTGCCAAGAATCCAGGCTCTTGCATATCTTGTTGTACGCCGGTACCAGAATATTGAATTCGAGCATTAGAAACACGGTTCGACGCGATGGTGTTATCAAAGCCAATATCGTCTGGACGGATTGTGCCGCTTAGACGAATGTACTCATCGCCAGTGTTCAGCGTCATCCATTTCTCACCACGTACTACTAAGTTACCGTTAGCCAGCACCTCAATCACTTCAACGGTAATGTAACCGCTGATGCTGTTACTTTGGTTAGCCGACGCATCACCGGCAAAGGTGTTGGTGTTGCTTAGGTCGTAAGAGAAATTGTATTTGTCGATAGTCAGCTCTTGCCCGCCTACAGATAGTGGCTCCATTGAAGAGTCATTCGACTTAGACATATCTGCGTTAGCTTTTTTAGTCGCACGCGTGTTCTCATCCAGTGCCACGGTAATAATGTCGCCAATACCGCGTGGTTTAGAATCATCGTACATGCTGCCAATGTGGTTCACGTTAAATAGAGAACCGGTTGCTGCTGCGTAGTGTTCCGGCTTTTGCTTAGGGTGAATCGGTGCCCAAGCAGGATCGCCCGCCACTGGGTCGGTACGACCACGTAACGTGTCCACGATGCCAGAACTCTCATCGCTCGACTTATCACCCTCTACCGCATCAACCACGGTTGTTGCGTTTTCTTGTTCTGGCGTTTCGATAGGATCTAACATGGTACAGCCAGTCATCGAAGCTAACAGGGCTAAACAAAAAATACGTTTCATGGTGATACTCTCTTAGTCAGCAGTAGGGACAATTACACGTTACTTAATCTAACGATTAAAGTTGTTGGTTAACAAAGCTCATCATCTTGTCTACTGATGAGATCACTTTTGAGTTCATTTCGTACACACGCTGAGCTTCAATCATGTTTACCAGCTCTTCGGTTACGTTTACGTTAGAAGTTTCCAACATTGATTGGCGAATGTTACCTAGGCCATCAAAACCCGGTACGCCCTCTTGCGGGTCACCACTTGCGCCCGTTGGTAGGTAAAGGTTTTGACCAACTGGCTCAAGACCACCAGGGTTTACAAAGTCAGTGATCGTAATCTGACCGACCACAACGTTGTTCTGCTCACCACGAATACGTACTGAAACTTCACCATCGTTACCGACCGTAATCGAAATTGCATCTTCAGGAATAACAATTTCTGGTTGTAGCGGGTAACCCTGACCCGAAGTTACGATTGCGCCGTCGCCATTCAATGTAAACTGACCATTGCGGCTGTAACCTGTCTCACCATCTGGCATTTCAACTTGGAAGAAACCATCACCTTCGATCATCATATCTAGGCTGTTGGTGGTCGTTTGCGCGTTACCGTGAGTATGCACTTTTTGCGTTGCGACAACTTTAGAACCTGCACCTAGCATCAAACCACTCGGTAGTTCTGTGTTCTGAGACGATTGGCCACCCGGTTGGTTGATGTTCTGATAGAACAAGTCTTCAAATACGGCACGACTCTTTTTAAAGCCAACGGTTGATGCGTTAGCAAGGTTGTTCGAGATTGTTGAGATGTTGGTTTGTTGGGCGTCTAAACCAGTTTTACTTACCCATAATGCTGGATGCATAGTAATTTCCTTTAAATTCTATTAGCTCATACGAAGCAGTGAGTCAGACGACTTGTCCATCTCTTCTGCTGTGCTCATCATTTTGACTTGCATTTCAAATTGACGCTGTAGGTCAATCAAGCTTGTCATTTCACCGACGGCATTGACGTTACTGCCTTCGATAGCACCAGTCAGCAGCGTAACGGCTGCATCAGCTTCGTATGCCTGATCTGGGTTTTTCGAACGGAAAAGACCATTCGTATCTTTAAATAGGGTTTGATTATCTGGGCGAACCATTTTAATACGATCAACAACGGCAAGTTCTTCAGCTGGAGCGCCTTGAGGAATCACCGAAATCGTACCGTCTGTACCAATTTCTACTTTGCTTAATGGGATTGGTAGGGTAATGGGAGCGTCGTTTTCACCGAGAACAAGGTGACCACTTCCGTTAGTCAGTAGGCCATTCTGATCAATCTTGAGGTTACCGTTACGGGTTAAGCCTTCACGACCTGAATTGTCCATAACCGAAATCCAGCCATCACCTTGAATGGTTACGTCTAGATCACGACCGGTCGTTACAACGCTGCCTTGTGCAAAGTTATGGCCAGGGCGTTCTGTCATGCTGAATACACGTGTTGGCATACCTTCACCATACGCTTGCATTGAACGAGCTTGTGCTAAATCAGCACGAAAGCCAGTTGTACTTACGTTTGCGAGGTTGTTGGCACGTAACTGCAAAGCTTGCATATTTTGCTTTGCGCCGCTCATAGCTAAAAACAGTGCGCGATCCATAATTTTGCTCCAAAAAATCATTATCTAGAGCCAATAAAGCAATCACTATGCCAACTATAAAATAGTGTTTATAATCAGAGGGTTAATTCAAAAAAAGGAATTACAAAGATCAAAGCTATCCTTTCTGCCAGGGGGTGGCAAGAACAAACTTTACCGCGCGGCAATTGAGGCGGCAAATAGATAGGCAAGCAACAATACCCAATTCAAACGGATTGAATTGGGTATTCGCAGATGATTCAAACCAAGAAGGTATTAACGAATCTGAAGAATATTTTGCTGTAGTTGGTTGTGAACTTCTAGAGAACGTGAGTTCGCTTGGAAGTTACGTTGAGCAGAAATCAGGTCTACTAGCTCTTGGGTCATATCGATGTTCGACTGCTCAAGTGAGCCATTGTTGATGCCACCAAATGAACCTTTGTTCGATTCACCCCAGATTTTATCACCTGAGTAGTTAGTAGAATCCCACTGAGTGCCGCCCTTCTTATCTAGGCCTTGCTCATTAGGAACACGCACTAGACCTACACGACCTAGCATTACGTTTTCACCATTTGAGTATGTACCTAGAACACTACCGTACTCATCGAAGTCAACCTTGGTTAGGAAGCCTGTTGTTGCGCCATCTTCATCGAATTTCGTCAATTCAAACGGTGCCGCAAATTGCGTCGAAGAGTCTAGACCAAAGTTCAGCGTTTGAGTAACGTCCGCGCCATTTAGGTTCATTGGTACCGCACCCGCACCTAACGCTTCCGATACAATTGGTTGGCCATTGTTTAGGCTCGCCAGTGTGCCGTCGTTGTTAAAGCGCATAGTGTGACCCACATGACCCGTCGCATTAGTCGCATCACCACCAGCAATGTTCAATGGCTTCTCACCTTCACTATCAGTCATAGTGTAGTAAGTCTGCCATGTATTTGGCTGGGTTTGGTCTTTTAGGTAGTAAGTGGTTAGCTTGTAAGACTGACCCATAGAGTCGTAGACCGTTGAAGAGGTCGCACGGTTATAGGTATCCGCATCATCGAAGTTAAATGCAGCCGGATCTTTTAGGTCACCGTTTGCAGGCAGGTTTACACCTACTTCAATGTTTTCAGTCTGTTTTGGCTTACCAAATTCAGCTGGAATAGACAGTGGCTTCGGCGCGTAAGAAAGAACTTCACCCGAGTTTGGATCAACATCGTAACCTAGAAGAAACTCATCGTTAGAAGTAACCATGTAGTTGTCTTTGTTTAGGTGAAATGCACCATTTCGTGTTAGTTCGTTAATCTCAGGAACCATACGGTCTTTTGCCACAGCGAAAAAGCCTGTGCCACTTACACGTAAATCCATTGGGTTGTTGGTATAAATACTTGAACCTTCGTGGAACTGCTGAGCGACTTTATTTGCTTGAGCACCGCCACCTGGAGTGGTTTTGCCGTTCGTAAATAGAGAGCTTGAGTAAACATCACCAAACTCAGCACGCGACTCTTTAAAGCCAAATGTGTTTGCGTTCGCAATGTTGTTACTTGTTGTGTTCAGATCTAATTGAGCTGCGGATAGACCGCTTAAAGCTACATATGACATTCCAATATTCTCCTAATCTATCTAGCTAGCATATTCACTCTATCTAGAGCTACGCTTTGCCAACTTCTAGTACTTCAGCAAGTCGTACTGGCGATGTGAAACCAGCCAGATTGAGTAGTACGTTGCCATCACCTTTGCCAAGAAGCACACTGTTCACGTTCGCATACGTTGATACTTCGAACTCTGCGCTCTCGCCATCCAGTAAACCAGCCGCTTTCACGTTGTATTTACCAGCAGGCAATGGGTTGCCGTCTTCGTCTTTTCCGTCCCATTCAACACGTGTGTCACCTGCAGGCTTAGAGCCGACATCAAAGGTACGAACCAATTGGCCCACTTCGTTCTCAACACGGATCATTAAGTTATCCATCGCTTGAGGAAGTTTTACCATTGCCGCCATGCCGCCATCACCGGGTTTCACACCTGCCGCACCAGGAACCAACACATCACGCCCAACTAAAGAGGAAGCCTGAAGTGCTTGGTTAGATGTCATTGATGAATTCAAGCTTTCAAACTGTGTATTCATTTTGCCAATGCCATCTACGGTCGCAAATGAAGCCATTTGCGCAATCATCTGGTCATTGCTGACCGGCTTAAAAGGGTCTTGCTGAGCAAGCTGCTTGGTCAATAACGATAAGAAGTCTTCTTGTTTAAGATCTTGCTTACCTGTTGTTTCATCAGGCTTTTTGCTGTCTTGAAGATTTTTAAGCTGATCAACATAGGACAAGCCGCTTTGACCAACATTATTGATTCCGGCCATATGCTACCTCCTTATCCTTATTGACCCATCTGCAGCGTACGCAGCAGCATTTGTTTACTTGAGTCAGCAACCTGTACGTTTGTTTGGTACGCACGTGAAGCTGAAATCATGTTTGCCATCTCTTCCATAACATTAACGTTTGGCTTGTAGATGTAGCCTTCGTCGTTTGCTAATGGGTGATCAGGGTTGTATTCCGCGCTAAGCGGCTTATCGCTTTCTACGATACCTAATACTTTCACCGGCACGGTATGACCGCTATTGCGTGCCTTACTTAACTCAGCGCCGAACACAGCGTGGCGCGCCTTGTAAGTCTCATCAGCTGAGCTACTTACACTGTCCGCGTTAGCCAGGTTACTTGAGGTCGTGTTTAGACGAACAGATTCAGCACTCATCGCAGAACCAGTCACATTGAATACATTAAATAAGCTCATCTAATTATTCCCCTTTAATCGCTTTAGTTAAGTTCTTGAATTTACTTCCTAAGAAGTCTAGAGAGGCTTGATGCCTAATTTGGTTTTGCATGAACAGATTTCGTTCCAAATCCAAATCCACCGTGTTGCCATCTCCTGCATCAGGCTGAGTAGGAATACGATATTTTGTTTCCCCATTCACCGTCGTTGAGGCAGAAATATGCCGACCGTCCGTGCGGCTAAGACCAATGCTTGCCCCAGAACTTGCCGCCTGCAGTGATTTTTTAAAGTCTAATCCTTTTGCTTTATAGCCAGGCGTGTTTGCTTGCGCGATATTGGTGGAAAGCACCTCAGCGTTGCGCTCACGTACACCAACTGTGTGCTGGTGAATGCCTAATGCGTTGTCAAAAGAAATAGCCATGTAAACCTCAACTCAAGAACTGACTGTTATGAAATAACCAAAGCAATATGTATACCAACTTTTAAAGCCAATAGAACAATGAATGCTTTTTATCGGTCACTCGCTGTTAAACTTGCAATATACAAGCCAAGAATAGAGTAAATTGGAATGTCACTCTGATTTAAAGATATACCGAGAGCGACAAAAAAGAAAACCCAGCACAATGGCTGGGTTTGATAAGAAAAACTGGAATGTCTTAACGGTTGTTATGGCTTGAGCTTGTAAATGATACCTGGATTACAGCGCACCATCTCAAAACGGTCAGTCAGCCCCGTCAAAGACTCTGACGCACCTAACAGTAAGTAACCACCAGGGTTAAGACTGTTAGCCATCTGGTTCAACACTTTAGACTTCATGTCTGGCGAGAAGTAAATCAGTACGTTACGGCAGAAGATAATGTCGAATTTACCTAACAGCGCGTAGCTATCCATCAGGTTTTGCGGACGGAAGTTAACCATACGCTTCACATTATCTTTTACTTTCATACGACCATCACCCGCATCTTCAAAGAAAGTACGGCGACGTTCAGGCGATAAACCACGACCTAGTGCTAGATTGTCATACACACCAGCACGACACATATCGAGCATACTCGCAGAGATGTCCGTTGCTGTGATCGAAACATTTGGCAGCATACCCGGCTTGCGAGCTTGAGTTTCAAGCACAGTCATTGCCATTGAGTATGGTTCTTGGCCAGAAGAGCTTGCCGCAGACCAAATCTTAATTGGACGCTTGTTTGCCGCTATTTCCGGAAGAAGTTTATCCGCTAGCACGGCAAACGGGTAAGTATCTCGGAACCAAAGTGTCTCGTTGGTCGTCATGGCATCTACTGCCGCCACGCGCAACTCGCGGTTTCTACCCGTTACAACATCTCTCAATAAATCCGACAGTGATGCCAGTTTAAATTTTGCAACTAAAGGACTAAGGCGACTGCGTACAAGATATTGCTTGCTATCACCGAGTACAATGCCACATTGAGATTCCAAAAAGCGGCTAAAATCACGATACTCTTGATCACTAATTGTTATAGCAGTCATTAATGTCTCTTTTCTATTTAGTTAATGCGGACTTAACCGCTGAACCAAGTTCATCTGGGTTGAATTTAGCGATGAATGAGTTAGCCCCCACACGCTCAACCATGGCTTGGTTAAATACGCCACTCAAAGATGAGTGTAAAATTACATATAAGTCTTTTAGCTCTGCATGACGGCGGATTTCTGCAGTCAGTGTATAGCCATCCATCTCTGGCATCTCGATATCTGAGATAACGAGAGAGATCTGGTCGTAAATACTGCCTTCTGCCGACATTTGAATCAGCTTCTCGTAAGCTTCTTTGCCGTCTTTAACTGCAATAACTTCGAAGCCGATTGATTCAATAGCTCGCTGAACTTGTTTACGAGCTACGGTTGAGTCATCAGCAATCAGAATGCGTCGAACTAACGGTTTCTCTTGTTCAACTTCAGCGATCTCTTCAGCGATTTTGCTGTCCATTGTTTCATCAACAGGAGAGATCTCTGCAAGAATTTTTTCTACATCGAGAATTTCAACGAGTTCATTATCGATGTTTGTCACTGCCGTCAGGTAGTTCGCTTTACCCGCACCATCAGGTGGCGGCAAGATAGATTCCCAGTGCATGTTGATAATACGCTCAACAGAACTCACCAGGAAGCCTTGAATAGTACGGTTAAACTCAGAAATTACAACAAAACACTTTTCTACGTCTGTTGTTGGGCGACCGCCAATAGCAAGGCTTAAGTCGATAACCGAGATGGTTTGACCACGAATGTGCGCAACACCCTTAACCAGCGGGTTTAAGTTCGGCATAGAAGTCAGCTTAGGACACTGTAGTACTTCTTTAACCTTAAATACGTTAATACCATAGCGCTGACGCCCCATTAGGCGAAAGGTTAGTAATTCTAATCGGTTTTGACCGACGAGTTGCGTACGCTGATTCACTGAATCCAGAATACCCGTCATGAGCGCATCTCCATATCAAACTTTTTTGATTAAAAAGTGTTAATCTACTACAGGCTACGAACCATCAGAGAAACAGAATGACGTATCATAACTCAAATCTGCAACCATTTTCCATAACAACATGTAGAGCTTTTTTTAAAATTGTCGCTAAGTTTATCGGCATTATATCAATATTGTTTAGTTTTTTTGCACAAGGTGCGACATCAGAACAAATTGAGGCGATTCAAACCGCGGCTGAGCAACATATTCTCGACACGGTTGAGCAGCCAATGGGTGGTGAACTCTTGGTTCAATCTGCCAATGTAGACTCAAGGATCAAGGCAACAGATTGCCCTATACCCTTAGAAACCAGTGCCTCTACAGCTACCAATACTCGCAGTAGCATTACCGTGCTAGTGCAATGCGTTCCTGATGAATGGCGTGTATACGTCCCAGTTCGACTCTCTATATCTGCACCTCTAGTCACTGCAACACGAACCATCGCGCGAGGCGAGATAATCGGTCAATATGATGTCACGACCACCATGATTTCACTTAACAAATTTCGCCGACAAGGTTACACCCTTCCTGAACAAGTCATCGGAGCCAAAGTAAAAAAGAACCTGCGCCCTGGTGATGTTATTGAGAGAGGTGATATTTGCGTCGTTTGTCGTAATGAGAAGGTTATCATACAAGCTGTTAAAGGTGGCATGACCATTACCACAAAAGGCACTGCCTTAACAGACGGTTCAACCGGTGACCAAGTAAGAGTGAAAAATGATAAATCACAGCGTATAATTGAGGGAATCGTTACTGATATGTCGGAAGTGACCGTTCATTTTTAACAGATGAGCTGTCAGCACTCTTAATTAATAGATTGCAACATAATTCGACATAAGAGATTTGTTTCTTTGTTAACATGTTATCCTGCCAAAATGGTACTCTGTTAGCGATTTCAACAATCGAGTTAAAAATCTCTAAAGTAATTGAACCAACGGTCGATAGTGACAGTACAGGTTCCCATATTCGTAGATAAAGGCTCAACTATGGCAGGCATTGATAATATTCGTTCAGGCCAAACCCTAACGACAACTAACCGCTCTACAGCGCGCACTGATACTAGCAGTTCGCAAGCGTCGAGCTCTGATGTATCGGCAAAGCCCGCAAGTAAAGATGCGGTATCACTAAGCCAACAAAGCAAAGCGATTGGTCAAATGCACCAAGACATGGCCGCGCAACCAAGTTTTGACCAAGTTAAAGTCGCAGCGATTAAAGAAGCCATCGCAAACGGCTCGTACACTGTCGATCCAGAGAAACTGGCTGACAACATGATCAAATTCGAAAACGAGCTTAAAGGCCTATAAGTTCGTTTATCGTTCAACTGACTATAAGCTCGATTAGGTTTTTGTATGGCGGCACTCGCAGATTTAGTTAATTTTCAACTTCAAAGCGCCCAAGCTCTCTCTGAACTGCTGAGTTCGGAAAAGAGTGCCATTACCAGTAGAAAATCGAGTGAAATTGAACGTATCGCTAAAGAAAAAGTTGTTCTGGTTGAGCAATTAAAAAGCACCGATCAGAGAATAGCAGCTCACACCAATGTAGCAGAGCTAAACGAAAAGCCAGAGCTCATCGATCTCGTTGCTAAAATTCGCTCTATTATTCACGACTGCCAACAAGCAAATCTTGTTAACGGCGAAGCACTCAGCCGTGCACACCTTAGCTTCAACAAGCTCAGCAATATGATGCAGCAAAGCCACGGAAAAATAGGCATGACATACAATGCCGGTGGACAAACGC
Organism: Vibrio fortis; assembly: GCF_024347475.1. Lineage (NCBI taxonomy): Bacteria > Pseudomonadati > Pseudomonadota > Gammaproteobacteria > Vibrionales > Vibrionaceae > Vibrio > Vibrio fortis. The sequence continues at coordinate 866,518 of NZ_AP025487.1, read as the reverse complement.
ATACCATCTCTACGTTAGGAACCAACGTAAAAGCATAGCCCTATTCTTCCACACGACTACTCGCTCTTGTTGTAAACGAACAATACTGTAAAAGCACAAATGTTGTAAATCGCGAACATAAAAAAGCGGCAAGTATCCAATACTTGCCGCTTTTTGCTTCACTATTACTGTTTTTATCTGCCGCTTGCCATCTGGAAAGCCAGCAGCAGAGTGACTATCAGCTAAACATCATTAGAAAAGTGTCTGTTGTCTCTTCTCTGGCACAGCTTGAACTTCGCCGTAATCACGCAGTTTGTCCATCTTCTTGATATCAAGCTGCAACTCGGTCACGTAACTGTCACCCACTGGGTAACTGCGCACCACTTCTGCACCGCGAATCACACCATCAACAGCACCTGAAGTCAGCTCTGTACCTAGGCGTTGATCTTCAAGCTCAGCACGACCGCTCACTCGCATGCCGTAGACTTGTTCTGCCAGTTCACGGTACGCATCAATCTTTGAAGCACGCATTGCTCGAATGCGTTTCTCTTCGTCATTACGCCCTTTTTGCTCACTAATACTTGCGTAGCCAACCGCCACCAAGAAATCATCAGGTCGCATACTTTGCAATGGTTGGCAGCCAACAAGTAATAGTGCTGCGATTAAAAATATCACCTTCTTCATGACAGGCTCCTATGGGCGAAGAATAACCGTATACGGCTGCTTAATGGTTGGGTCTGAACGAATGATCACGCCATCTTGAGTACGGATGCTATTCAATGTGTCTAAGTCACGACCAATACGGTCAGCTGGCAAAAACCCTTGAGCTGAAGCGACAACGATGCGTGTTTGCATGCCCACAACACGAGCGTTTACTAACACACCACCTTCTTGTCTAAGCATAGTGCCCGTTAGAACATATTGAACGTCCTGCTCTTGAGCAAGATCTTTCCAATCTCGACTCAAAGCAAAATCACCCTGTTGTGTCACTTGAATCGAGCCTGTCGTTTTAAAGTCGACGACTTTGAAGCCACGACGCTGAAACTGGTGGATAAAGCCTTCAGATACTGAATTACCTAACCAGTTGGTCGAATCCATATGTTGCAAGTCTACAAACGACGTTACGGCAATGGGTGTACGAGCCGATACGCTGGTGTTAGACAGAATCAGATCTTCGGTCATACTTTCAACAAAGTAGTCCATTGTATGACGTGGGCTATCCATTAACATAAATTGGCTACCTGAATACTCAGTTTTACCGTTATAGATAGGCGAATAAGCACATGATGTAATTAGCATTACACTGATTACCACAAGCCATTTTTTCATTGTGTTATCTCCAGATGTTTTAGTACCAGACTGTGCAATCGATTCTCACCATTCTTTCCTTCAATGGATTACAATGTTGGAACAGTCCTTGCTTTTGATTAATTGTTCACATTAATAAAAGCGGCACTCAAATCAGCAATTCGCTTCTGATAATTTGTTAAGCAATATTTATACCCAACTGGTAACGAATAGATGAAAAAAATATTTTCCACACTATTTTCAATAGGTTCACTGCTCAGTATGACCTTTAATGCTCATGCATCTTGGTTTGAGGTTACCGGTACTGCAGCAATTGTCGCGTCTGAAGATGCGGCAAGAGTTCATGCGCTTGAAGATGCCCTATACAAGGCTATGCAGTTTTCAGGGGGAGATATTGGCAGTATCGCGAACCTAACGCCTTACCTGCAGGCAGAACAAAAAGAGTACCAATTCACTAACCACGAAGTGAGATACATCCTCGTCGATAAAGAGAGAAAGCGCAGCGGCAACATTATGATTACCGCTCGTATTGATATTTACCCTTCGGCAAATGGTTGCCATGAGAGCCAATACAAAAAGACCTTCTTGGTCGGCAATGTAGATCTTGCTTCACCTCAACAAGCCGTAATGGGACGTGTCTACAACATCGGTGATGACTTTAGCCACGTGATCAACCGACAACTTTCGCAAGAGTCACGCAGCTTCGTTTCGGTTGGCACAACCGATTATGAAATTGACCGACGTCAGCCTGAGACGCTGAAAATGATCGCGCAAGATCACGGCGCGCAGTACGTCATTGGCGGTACGATTACTGATTTGACCGCGACCATCGAATCTAAGTTATTGAAAGACGATGTCATTAACCGTCAGTTTGCTTTAGAGATGCAAGTCTATGACGGCAAAACTGGCCATCAAGTTTACAATCGTAGTTACCGCGAAGTGGCAAAATGGCCGTTTCCAAAAACCAGTGAAGTGGATACCAAGAGTGCACGCTTTTGGGCATCTACCTATGGCAGTATGATGCTACGAGTAAGCCGCAATATCATGCTCGATTTAGAGTCCGAAGTGTCTTGCAAAATCACACTACCTGAAGTGGCTGCCGTGTTTGGCAATACTGTGACAATGGACTTAGGTCGACTGCATGGCGTTCAACAGGGTGACAAACTTCAGCTATGGCACACTGGCTCGTTTATCGACCAAAATGGCTTGCCTCGCAACAAAGTGTCAAAAAGCGACATCACTCTTACTGTGACTCGTGTCTACGAGAATGAAGCGGAATTAACCATTGAACAGCCAAACTTAGCCGGCAGCATCCAAATTGGCGATGTGATGCAAAAGATCATGTAACCCATTAAGATATATAACAAAGCCCTGAACAAAAATTCAGGGCTTTATTTTTTCCGGCCATTTGGTTTCTGTTTTTCTGATATTTGGCGTAATCTTACTAATAACATAACCATCAATTAGTAAGCTATGAGTGAGAATAACCTGATTGGAGCCACCGGTTACCGCTTCATTTCAAAAGGCAAAACTGCATACAAAATCCATATCCACACGCCTGACGATACTGTTTTGCATCGGTCGGTTGGGTTCGTGCGTCTTGGAGAAGAGAAGGCTCTCAAGAAAACCATTAAGCTCCGCGATGAACTCGGTAAACAACTTTGGGGGAAATTCTGGGGCAAAGTGCTCAAAGACCCGTACCTCATGACTAGGTTGCCACACAGTCTAGAGCCGAAAATCGTCTTCAAGCCTAATCCGACTCAGAGCGATCCTGAGCATCGCGACGAGTGTTATATCGCTAAATGGCGAGTGTATGCCGAAAACGGTGAGTACAAGTATCGAACTAAGGTGTGCTCCATCAGAAAGCATGGCAGGCTTGCTGCATACAGCCAAACCAAACGCGCACTGTTGGAGGCGCATAAAGATGTGATTGATCTACTGGTATTTATGGGGCGCCTTAACAGCATTGACCTCAAGTAATCATGAGTTTTTATCGCCAACCCGGCTTCTCCACACCATAAAATTTTTGAGTGACAAAAAAACAGCGACCGAAGTCGCTGTCTAATGATGAGTATCAAGTCACTAAGACACTTAGCACAACTCAGCCAGAGCCGATAGACGTCGCTGAGACTCTTTCACATACGGATTAGACTCATCCCAAGCGTAACCAGCTAAGATTGAACAAACCATCTGCTTAATTTTTGGATTGGGTTTCTCATAGAAAATCACATCTTGCAGTGAGCCAGAATACCACCCCTCAACATAAGTGCGGAATGTATTCACCCCTTTCATTAAAGGCTGTGCATATTCTTTGTCCCAATCCACCGCTTCGCCATTCACATGTTTGGCAACGCAATCTACCGCATACTCGGCAGACTTCATCGCAATGGTAACGCCAGAAGAGAATACTGGATCTAAGAACTCACCAGCATTACCCAACAGAGCGTATCTATCGGTCGCTAAATGTTTCACGTTAGCCGAGTAACCACCAATTTCACCTGCCGGATTCGAATACTCTGCTTGGCTTAGAATACGCTCCAAACCTGGCTCTTCACTGGCTACCTGCTTGAGCAACGCAATCTTATCTTCAGGATAGTTTTCAAAGAAACTTGGTTCGCCGACCACCCCAAACGAGGAGATGCCGTTGCTAAACGGGATCAACCAATACCAAACGTCTGGGTTGGTCGGATGGACAGAAATAAGAATTTTATTCCTATCATACTCTAAGCCATGTTGCGCCGATTCAATGTTATCTTGGATATGAGTAAATACCGCCTTGCGAGGAGGCAAACAAGATGGCTCCTCAAGGTTTAGCATTTTAGGCAGAACACGACCAAAACCACTGCCGTCCAACACATAATCAGCCTCAATCTGGTACGGTTCATCCCCTTCCGGTTGAACATCCAAAATTGCGTACTGGTCCGTAAAACGAATATCGATTAGCTCATGCTGGTAATCGATAGGCACGCCTTGCTTTTGCGCCTCATCGGCAAGCACTTTATCAAAAGTACCTCGCTGAACCTGAAAGGTGGTACCTGGGCCTTTAGAGAACTTGTCTTGAAAGTCGAAGGCGGTATACACCCCACGCTTTCGAAACGCGGCTCCATCTTTGTATTGGAACTGAGCGGATATCACAGCTTCCGTCATACCGGCTTGTTCAATCACTTCCATACAAGCTGGCAGCAAACTTTCGCCAATCGAAAATCGAGGGAAAACGCTCTTCTCAATCACACGAACGTCTACCCCTTTTTTATGTAGCAAAGCAGCGGCAATAGAGCCTGATGGCCCTGCACCGATAACCACAACTTGAGTCTTTATTTTTCTCATGACTGTCATCACCCAATTAAGCGCTAAGCTGCTTTAAGTTCAAGGAGCGTATGGCCTAAACCGATATCATCCGTTCGCGTTACCACTTCAAACCCAGCTTCCGCAACAATTTCTAAGAAGTCTTCACTGCGATAAAATCGGCTATTTCCGTTGGCTAAACAGGTGAAATAAAGCGATGTCGCATTAAGACTGTATGAGGCTGCATCGTATTTTTGCGCATCCCAAAAAAGCTCCAGAATGTACACAGTGGCGTGTTCAGACATGTGCGAACGCACGCGCTTAAGTATGCTCAAGATCTCCATGGGAGAAAAACAATCTAAGAACTGACTCATCCACCATACATCTGCGCCCGTTGGCAGCGATTGCTGTTTATCCAACATATTGGCGGGATAAGGCTTAATACGCTCTTCAAAGCCCTGTTCTTTCGCATTGGCCATTGCCATCTCAAGCTGCTGTGGCAAATCAACAATCGTGATTTCAACATCGGAATTGTATCCACAACATTGCAGCGCCCATTTACCGGTATTGCCACCAATATCCACCAGCGATTTAGGCTGCTTCTGAAAGACTTTTTCCAACAAGATAGGAAAGGAGCGATCTGAGTAAAAGTGATCAAAATTAAACCAACTCTCTTTGGCTTTTTCAGGCAACTGAGATAAGCCTTGATAGATCGTCTCCCATTGACCTAGCTCCTTCAGGCCCGCTGGCGTGCCATTTTGAATCGCTTCGGTTAGATGCATCATCGCGGCGTAACAAACATCCGCTGTAAAATCCATATTGGCTTCGGTCATACCATCATGCAGTAAATAGAAGCCAAGATTGGCCATTCGATAATTTGGCTTTTCCCACAGTACAATGTGAGCACTTAATGCCATATCAAGGAGAACTTTAACGCCGTATTCAGAGACACCGGTTTTCACCGAGATATCTTTTGCGTCTAAACCTTGTTCACCAGCCTCATCGAGAGCTTTCAATATTCCTAAATCACGCAACGTGCGTGCAGTGTGAAATACAATCGGAGCAAAAGAGAGCTTCTGAGCCTCTGTTTTCGCCTGCAACGCATTAAATGGATCTAAATTATAATCGGACACAAAAAACCTAACTTATTCTTTCTAAAACTATTCAGCAGCCATTTGCGCTAGCTTTCTTTTAATATCAACGTTCAGGTTATTTACCCAACGATTGTAGTTACGGTGAATCTCACCATCGTCATATTTTAGGTTCTCTGACTCTACGTAAAGAATCGAATAGAACTTATCGCTGTAAGGAATTTCAACCACCGCATGGTGAGAGCGAACATAAAGCTCGGCACGAATAAGGCCAGGTTTAACTTCAGAAACCAGCCAGCCACGATCAACAGCTGATTCATAAATTGCTGATTTTACCTGTTTACTTTGAAGATTCAGTGCAACTGGAGTATCCTCAACGTTCATAACTGGCTGTACGCGACCACAACCTGCGAGAACCAAAACGAATAACATCGAAGCTGCAATTTTGAATAATTTCATTGTATTTCCTTACCTATATTTGTCTTTATCTCGCATAGTATTTAATTAGACCCAATTCAAATCAATACTCTATGTCAAATCAATCTCATTTAATGTCGTTTAATATTGAAAAATGGTGTGCGAATTCGCCAGGGCTTATGACTCAGCCGGATTGGGAGGCATGGAGTACAACGACGCAATGGCCAGAAGACGAAGCGACGCAATTCAAATCGATTCCTCCGATGATGCGCCGTCGTATGAGCTTGCAAAGTAAGCTTGCCGTGCAAACCGCACTAACGTTACTTGAAGACAACGACATCCATTTTCTTGTGTTTGCCAGTCGCCACGGTGAACTGCACCGAACAGCGACTCTGATCCAATCCATTCTAGAGGGTGAAGATGCCTCTCCAATGGCCTTTTCCCAATCCGTTCATAATACCGCAGCTGGGCTTACAACGATTGCTGCTAAAGCACCGATTCCTTTGAGTTCAATCGCATCTGGCGTCGATACATTTCACAGCGCATTAATTGAAGCCTATCTTTATCTGACTCAATATCCAGAGCATAAAGTCATGGTTATTGATTTCGACCAGCCCCTGCCGGAACTCTATAAAGAGTACGAAACTCAAGATTACTCTGACTACGCAATGGGGGTCGTTTTGAGCCAAGGAAATGACTATTCTCTCACCAGAGAAACTTCGGCTATCGAGACACAAGAGACACGCCTTCCACAAGGTTTGCAGTTCCTTCAACACTACCTACTGAACGACTCAGCTTGGCAAATTTGTGGGAAACGTCAAACATGGTCTTGGGTTAAGCATTGTGAATAAACTCAATCAATATTGGCGCGTATTCGCTACAGGGCTTTGTTTCTCTATTTTTGGCTTAGGTGGTTTAGTTCTCAGCTTTATCGTCCTACCCCTTTTTGCCCTCACGACTTCCAATACCATTGAACGCGAACTCAAAGCACAACGTTTAATCCGTTTCACGTTCAATGCATTTTGTCGAATCATGAAGTTTACTGGCGCAATTGATTACCGCATTGATGGCATAGAAACCCTACAGCAAGACCGTAACTGCATCATTGTGGCCAACCACCCTAGCCTAATTGATTACGTCCTTATCGCCTCTCAATTACCTCAATGTGACTGTCTGGTTAAGGCTGCTATTTGGGAAAACCCGTTTATGAAGCGCATTGTCCAGGCGGCTGGCTATATTCCAAACCAAGCGCCCGATGATCTTCTTGAGCGATGTGAAGAGCGTTTTGCTCGTGGCAATGTGTTATTGGTGTTTCCTGAGGGAACACGCACCACGCCAGGCATCACGCCATCTTTACAGCGAGGGGCAGCTCAAATTGCCACACGAACTGAGACCGATTTACGCGTCATTCATATCACGGCAACCCCCTCATTTCTCACCAAAGAGAAGAAGTGGTACCAAGTTCCTTCGACTAAACCCTTTTTTCATGTCGCAGTCAAAGGTAAAATAGAAGTGACACCCTTTATTGAGAGCTCAAATAATTTAACTTCTGCAGCAAGGCGCTTAAATCGACACCTTGCGGAAAATATTTTTCCAGAGCAAGAAAAATAAGCCTCTCAACACCCTTTTGATTTGGGTAAATGGCATTCTATGCGATTGCATTTACTCGCAGTGCCGCACATTGCGCGCATGTAAACATATGACAAGTAGGCCAAAGTGGAAACATTACATAACGAACTAAAACAGCTGATCATTGATGCCCTAAACCTTGAAGATATGAGCATTGATGAAATTGAAACGGAAGCTCCATTGTTTGGTGATGGTTTAGGTCTGGACTCGATTGATGCTCTCGAACTTGGCCTAGCAATTAAGAAGAAGTACAACATCGTGATCGATGCCGATGATTCGAATACACGTCAACACTTCGCTTCTGTTGCTAACTTAGCAAACTACATCACATCTCAAACGAATAACTAGAAAGATTTCCTTATGACACAAGCAAACCAACAAGAAGTATTTAATCAGGTTAAAGATGCGCTTATCGAGCTATTCGAGCTAGATGCTGAAGAAATCACGCCAGAAGCACACCTTTATCAAGATCTTGACCTTGATAGCATTGACGCTGTGGATCTCGTTGTCCACCTACAAAACGTGACAGGTAAAAAGATCAGACCTGAAGAGTTCAAAACAGTACGCACCGTAAATGATGTGGTTGAATCTGTCGTTGAACTACTAAAGGACGCATAGTGCGACCTCTGCTGACATTACTGTCGGCACTGATCATTTTCTCTTATCCAATAGCGGTCTATTTTGGGCTCAATAAATTTGGCCTTCAAGCTGTAGGAGGAGTGCTGGCCACCGTGTTTCTGGTAAGAATCATGACCGGTGGTCAAGCGAAGATCAAAGAGCTTAAACACCTTGCTTGGGTGAGTGGCGTAGCCGGTCTGATATTGCTGCTGCTGGGCATGGTCTTTAAACAGCACGGCTGGCTCACCTACTACCCTGTTATCGTTAATGTGTGCATGTTCACTGTGTTCGCGCTGAGCCTCACGCAACCTCAAACGATTATTGAGCGCCTTGCCCGATTGCAAGAGCCTGAGCTACCGCAAAGTGGCATCGACTATACAAGAACCGTTACGAAAGTATGGTGTGGCTTTTTCGCTCTTAACGGTACTATTGCACTCTATACTTGTTTCCAATCTCTTGAGTTGTGGACTCTTTACAACGGTTTAATCAGTTATTTATTAGCTGGTCTTTTATTTGCCATTGAGTGGATCGTCCGACAACGTGTACGCCAAAGCTAACATTATGAACCAAAGTTCCCGCTATACTTCCCTCGCGCAGCTATTTCAAGCTAACAGACCTCTAGATTCCGTTGTCTGCTTTGATGACAAGTCACAGATCAGCTGGCAAGAGTTTCAAGGTGATGTAGCAAAGCTTTGTCGCCTATTATCCGACTCCCCAGCTCAACGTACCGCTATCTGCACTCAAGACAGCTACCTTTTTACGGTCGCATTTATTGCCTGCGCATTGTCCAATAAACAGATTGTTTTGCCAGGGAATTACCAGCCGGAGGCTCTTTCGGAACTAAGCCGTGAGTATGACCTGCTATTGGTCGATGAGAGCATTGAGGTGGTAAGCAATACCAACGTACTACTCTTAACCAATCAACTCTTTCAGGCTGAAGTGAGCGAACTGGTCAGTAAATCTATCGATCTTCGCGCGGTAAGATTGGTTCTATTCACTTCTGGCTCAAGTGGTACACCGAAAGCGATTCATAAAACGTTAGAGCAGCTTGATATTGAGATTGCTGAACTGAGCAAAAACTGGCAGTCCATGCTTACAGGCAGCCATGTCCACAGTACAGTCTCGCATCAACATATCTATGGTTTACTATTTCGCATCTTGTGGCCGCTCTGTTCATCCGTCCCTTTTTCGCGCTTCAATTTAGAGTATCCAGAGCAAATCGTTTCGCACGCCGACTCACAAATGGTATTGGTAAGCAGCCCTGCTCTTTTAAAACGCCTCTCGCAAGAGCAAAGTGCAAAGCCTTTGGTGGGTGTTTTCTCATCTGGCGGTCCACTACCGCTAGAAGCTGCCCAGCAGGCTCGCACTCTTTTTGGTGAACTACCGATTGAGGTGTTTGGCAGCACAGAAACAGGCGGAATTGCCTACCGCCAGCAGCTTGATGCTCAAACCCCTTGGCAGCTCTTCTCTTGTATTAAGGCTCAACTCAATCAAGAGAATTGCATCAAATTACTTTCGCCTTATATCGATAAAGAGCAGTGGTATCAGACGGCAGACGAATGTGAAATGGTGTCTGACAGCCAATTCATTCTTAAAGGCCGAACCGATCGGATTATCAAGATTGAAGAGAAACGTATCTCTTTGGTTGAAGTTGAAAAGCGTCTTGATCAGCTAGCGTGGACTAAAGAGTGTGCCGTTATCCCATTTGAAGAGCCCAATCGTTTGATTCTCGCTTCTGTCATCGTTCTTTCCGATGAAGGAAAACAGATGCTAAGCAGTGTCGGTAAAGGCAAGTTTTGGTTACTATTACGCAATGAGCTAAGAAAGTGGCTTGAACCGATTGCGGTACCAAGGCGTTTTAGAGTGGTTGAAGAGATCCCACTCAATAGCCAAGGAAAGCGCCTCACTCCGCAAATAGAACAGATTATAAACGCGCAGTAGTTCGCCCTAAGCGACATTATGACAACAATAAAGTAAAGCCAGTGTTATGGACAAAAGAAAGCCAACCATTTTACAGATTGAGACTGAAGCAACTAAGTCGACACTAACGCTTCAAGTGGATGCCGATTTAACCGACTTTAAGGGACACTTTAAGGATTTTCCTATCCTGCCCGGCGTCACTCAGATTGATTGGGCGCTCGCTTATGCTGTCCAAGAGTTAGCCGTTCCATCTCAGTTCAAGGGAATGGAAGTGATCAAATTCCAAGAGCCTATCTTGCCTGATGCCACAGTGACCTTGGCATTAAGTTGGGACTCGGATAAACAGAAATTGGCGTTCAATTACACGTCTGATGGCGGTAACTGCACTCACTCTTCTGGCAAAATGAAACTGGGAGAAAAAGGTGAATAACGCAGCGAGTATTGAAAACAGTTCAAGCTACCAAGCCTGTTTTTTAATCCCCTGCTACAACCACGGCTCTACAGTGGCAGCGGTTATAGAATCCCTCAAAAGCTATGCACTGCCTGTTATCTTAGTGGATGACGGAAGCAACAACGAAACCAAACAGCACCTACAACCATTGGCCGAATTAGATGATGTGACCTTGGTTACTCTAGTGGAAAACCAAGGTAAAGGCGGTGCAGTAAAAGCAGGAATTGAACGTGCTCAGCAGCTTGGTTTCAGTCATGCCATTCAAATTGATGCTGATGGTCAACACGATTTAAAGGCTCTGCCCAAGCTTCTGGAAAAATCGCAAGCTTCTCCAACCCATCTTATTTCTGGTCAGCCTGTCTATGATGACAGTGTGCCTAAGGCGCGCCTCTATGGCCGCTATGCCACACACATTTGGGTATGGATTGAGACTCTCTCTTTCTCAATTAAAGACAGTATGTGCGGCTTTCGTGCCTATCCGATTGCGATTACCCAAGCGGTGCTCGACAAATACGATGTTGGCTCACGCATGGACTTCGATATCGAGGTTCTTGTTCGTCTCTACTGGGAAGGCTGTGACATTGATTTTATCGACACGCGCGTTATCTATCCAGAGGGTGGCATCTCGCACTTTGATGCTTTATGGGACAACGTAAAAATCAGTTGGATGCATACTCGCCTCTTTTTCGGCATGCTACCACGCGCTCCAAAGCTGATTGCTCGCCACTTTAGTAAACCAACGTCGGCGCAAGCTCCAGCAGACGCAAGTAATCAACCCCACTGGTCTCGCACCCAAGAACGCGGAACCGTACTGGGGATCAAATTACTGTTAATGATCTACACACTCCTCGGACGCGGTGTATTTAACCTCATCCTCAAAGGCGTGATGCGTTACTATCATCTCACTGGCAAACGCGCGCGCGAGGCGTCTGAGCATTATCTGCATACATTGAAGCTCTACGCAGAGCAACACAACATCGATTTGCCAAACAATCTCGACAGTTATCACCACCTACTTTCGTTTGGCCATACCATGCTCGACAAACTTGCTGCGTGGAAGGGAGATTTCTCCGTTGATAACCTAACGATTCATGGACAAGACCAGTTTGAGAGCATGGTCGAGAATGAGCAGGGAGTGGTCATTCTTGGGTCACACCTTGGTAATATCGAGCTGTGTCGCGCACTCGGCCGCAGACACTCGCACATTAAGATCAATGCATTGGTCTTCACTGAACACGCGGAACGTTTTAACTCGGTAATGAAAGCAGTCAATCCAAACTCAGACTTGAACCTTATTCAAGTGAGTTCGATGGGCCCTGATACAGCAATCTTGCTGCAGCAAAAACTGGAACAGGGTGAGTGGATTGTGATTGTTGGCGATCGCACCTCCACCAGCAAAGAGAGTCGCTCGGTATGGGCTGAGTTTCTAGGACAAGAAGCACCATTCCCTCAAGGGCCATTTATGTTAGCTTCTGTGCTTAAAGCCCCCGTATTTCTACTCTTTGGATTAAGAGACGATAGCAGTAAAAAACCTCACTTTAATGTCTACTTTGAACATTTTAGCGACAAGATAGTCTTACCAAGAAAGACTCGCGAACAGACATTGCAACAAGTCGTTCAGCAATACGCAGACCGACTTCAGCACTACACATTGAAGGCACCTCTTCAGTGGTATAACTTTTTTAACTTTTGGACATTGAGCAATCAGCACCATGACGACAAAGAATCAAAATAGCATCACATTTGGTGCAGAACGCCTAACGATCGAAGACGTTGTCGCGATCTCTCAAGGTGCATCAGCAAGCATGAACACCGACCCAGCGTTCACGTCTAAGATTGACCGAGGCGTGGCTTTTCTTGAACGCCTGCTAAAAGAGGAAGGGGTGATTTACGGCGTGACGACTGGCTATGGTGACTCATGTACCGTTGCTATCCCGCCAAACTTAGTCGATGAGCTACCTCTGCATCTGACGCGCTTTCACGGCTGTGGCCTTGGTGAAACCCTTACTCATGATCAAGCGCGTGCTGTATTGGCGACTCGCCTGTGCTCACTGTCTCAGGGCGTATCTGGCGTAACTCATGACCTGCTCAACCAAATCGTTACTCTGATTAACCACGATATTGCTCCACGTATACCTCAAGAAGGTTCTGTCGGAGCAAGTGGTGATTTAACACCGCTCTCTTACCTAGCAGCAGCATTAATTGGCGAACGTGATGTGCTGTACAAGGGAGAAGTGCGCCCAACCAGTGATGTATACAATGAGCTTGGTATCACACCAATCAAATTGAAGCCAAAAGAAGGCTTGGCGCTGATGAACGGGACATCGGTGATGACAGCGCTGGCTTGTATTGCTTACAAACGTGCTGAATATCTGTCTCAACTTTCGACCAAGATCACCGCCATGGTGTCTGTAGGTATGCACGGCAATGACTTCCACTTCGACGAAGCACTGTTTGCTGTGAAGCCTCACCCAGGCCAACAACAGGTTGCGGCTTGGTTACGTGATGACCTGCAAGCGGATCGTCCACCACGCAATAGTGACCGTCTGCAAGATCGCTATTCACTGCGCTGCGCACCACACGTAATTGGTGTGGTTGAAGATTCACTGCCGTGGCTACGTCAAATGATTGAAAACGAGCTAAACAGCGCGAACGACAATCCAATCATTGATGGTGATAATGAACGTGTACTGCATGGTGGTCACTTCTACGGTGGTCACATCGCTATGGCTATGGACACATTGAAGACTGCAATTGCAAACCTTGCCGATCTGCTTGATCGTCAAATGGCACAGCTGATGGACTATAAATTCAACAACGGCCTACCATTTAACCTGACGGGCGCACAAGGCGAGCGTAAGCCAATCAACCACGGCTTTAAAGCAGTACAAATTGGAATCTCAGCTTGGACAGCAGAAGCGCTCAAGCACACTATGCCAGCAAGCGTTTTTTCACGCTCAACCGAGTGTCATAACCAAGATAAAGTCAGCATGGGCACCATCGCTGCGCGTGATTGTCTGCGCGTACTAGAGCTAACAGAGCAGGTTGCTGCGGCTTCATTGCTGGCAGCGACACAAGCGCTAGAACTGCGTAAACGCGCTAATGAACTCGACGAACATCACATGAGTGACAACTTAAAACAGATCCGTGATCAAGTGATGCAAGAATTTGAGTTCGTTGTTGAAGACCGACCGTTGGAAAGCGATCTGCGTCTGTTTATTCAGCGTATTCAACAGCAGCACTGGACACTGTACTAAGCCACCTAATTGTATCGACGAAAGAGCCAACTATGTCTGACATCCTTCATCCACTTGCCGCTGAGGTTACCATTGTGACCTCATTTCAAGACGCCGATCCAATGGGCGTTATCTATCATGGCAACTACTTTCGCTTTTTTGAAGAAGCAAGACGCGTCATGATGGACAAGCTAAAGTACAACTATATTGAGATGAAGGATTCAGGCTACATGTGGCCAATCATTGATACTCGAGTGAAGTATGTTAAAGCGATCCCATTTAATCATGAGATCAAAGTGACGGCACGTCTCACTGAGTGGGAGAACCGCCTGCGTGTCGACTATGAAATCCACGATGCAAAGACTGGTCAAAGAATGACTCGTGCCCACACAATGCAGGTAGCTGTTGCGATTGAGACGGAAGAGATGTGTTTTGCATCGCCAAGTGCATTCACAGACAAAGTCGAGCACTGGCATCAATATGGCTGCTTGAGTGAAGAGCAACCGTTCACCGCCCCCAATGAGAAAGCTTGCCATGAATCCACTTAACTTTCGTTTGCTTGCCTCTTTAGTGACACGCAGCAGAGTGTTGTTGTGCTGTTTTTTGAGCCTATTAGTCACAACGACTAATGCTTGGGCTGACTCAGCTGCTACTGCTACTGCTACTGCTACTGCTACTGCTACTGCTACTGCTACTGAAGTAAAGACACTTGCTGAGCTACAGACAACACTAAGTCACCAAGCCATTATTCGTGGTGACTTTACTCAAACGCGTACGATGGAGATGTTCGATCAGCCACTATTGTCGCAGGGAACCTTTCTGCTTGATAAAGCAAACGGCCTGTTGTGGAACCAAACCACACCATTCCCAGTAAATCTAGTTCTGACTGATAACAAATTGAGCCAACGCTTTGGCGAGCAGCCTGCGCAAGTGATCACCGATAAAGAGAATCCAATGGCGTTTTACTTCAGCCATATTTTTCTTTCGGTGTTTCATGGAGATACTCAGAAGCTGACAGAGCAATTTTCGCTGGATTTCTCTCCAAGCGATATAGATGCAAATTGGACTCTATCTCTAACGCCTAAACACGCGCCAATGAATGCGGTTTTTGAACGCATTGTATTGCAAGGAAAGCGCGATATTGAACGAATAGAACTCAAAGAGATCCGCGGCGATAGTACACAGATCGAGTTCTCCAACTTCAACCACCAACCACAAAGACTCACGGATGACGAAGCACAGCAGTTCCAACTATAAATTTGCCCTAGCCTGGCTTCTCCTCGTCACTTTTTTTAGCGGATTGTTAATCAAACAATTCGCTTTTTCGTCTGCAGCACCGATTGAAACCAACATTCTGAAGTTGCTGCCCGAGAACCAACAGGATCCGTTGGCAGAGCAAGCATTCCAGCAACTTTCCAATTCAATGAGCGAACAGGTACTGTTCCTCGTTTCATCGGAATCGACAAAGCAAGCTATTGCGGCTGCCACAAGCTTTGAAAACAAACTAAACCATGAAATGTTTGCCAGTGATTCTCCGTTGTTCTCCAAAGTTCAGGGAAAAGTTAGCGCCAACATGCAAAGCCAGTGGAGTGATTTCTACTTTCAACATCGGGCTCAACTCCTTACTGAACAGCAAAAACAAACCTTGGAACATACTCCAGAGAACCAAGTTCAATATGTCATTCAATCGCTGTACAACCCTTTCTCTGGCGTAACCGCAACAGAGCTATCACTCGATCCGTTTTTACTGTTTCGCGATTACATTAGTGAAGTCGGCAAGACTAGCAGTAACTTCACCCTTCAAGAGCACTACCTAACAACGCAGTCTGCAGGTAAAACTCATGTGTTGATCACCGCTACTCTTGCCGGGTCTCCTTACAGCCTGAAAACCCAAGAGAAGCTTCCTCAGGTTGAAGCGATAGAGAGCGATATTAAAGAAGAATTCGATGTCGAAATTGCACACACGGGCGTGGTGTTTTATGCCGACTATGGAACCAAAAGTGCCAAATCTGAAATCAATACTATTGGTCTTGGCTCCTTAGCTGGAATCGTTGTTCTAATCTGGGTGACATTTCGCAGTGCCCTTCCCCTCGCTCTATCGCTAATCTCTATTGGTACGGGTCTATTGGTTGCGCTGGCGAGCACAGTTGCGATTTTTGGCCAAGTGCATCTATTCAGTTTGGTGTTTGGTGCCAGCTTAATTGGTGTCTCGATTGATTACTCTTTCCACTACCTCACAGATCGACTGGTTGCAGGTTCTCGCTGGCAAAGTGTAAAGGGCCTCAAGCATATTTTAATGGCGATAAGCCTCGGTTTAGTCACCAGTTTAATCGGCTACTTGGGGCTGCTCATCGCTCCCTTTCCTGGCCTACAACAATTAGCAATGTTTTCGTCTATTGGCCTATTTGCCGCTTACGCAACCGTGGTTTGCTGGTACCCGCTGCTCGCCAAACGACCAAGTAAAGACCGACCGCTACCGCTCGCCTCGCTATTGAACGCATGGCTCCAGCTTTGGAACAAACCTACCTTGCGTTACGCCTTGCCGATATTCATTTCCGTATTCAGCATCATCGCGTTAACCCAGATTCAATACGATGATGACATTCGTCAGCTGCAAGCGATGCCAGACACTTTAAAGGCGCAAGAACACCTCATCACTTCTGTATCAGGGATCGGCAGCAGCCAATCTATGCTGTTAGTGACTGCTGGTAACAATCAAGCACTGCTTAAATCTCTGCAACGCGTCGGCGATCAGCTAGATTTGCTGGTCAACAATGGCACCCTTTCAGGCTATAGAAGCATCCATCAGTTGCTACCGACAACCAACGAACAGAAACTCAATTATCAATTGGTCAGCGAGCTATACCGAAACCAGAGTCAATCCCTACAAAACGGATTAGGCTGGGCAAGCTTTCCAGAGCTCCCAGACTATCGTGAGATCTCTGTAACTGACTTCTTACGCTCACCGGTTTCAGAACCGATGCGCGCGCTGTGGCTTGAGCCAATCAACGGTCAACAAGCCGCGATTGTACTGCTTCAAGATATTCATGACCCTGCACGATTTGATGCGTGGTTAAACAGTAAAGAGACTCAACTTCTAGGCACCAAATATCTGAATAAAGCGGATGAGATCTCTTCACTGTTTTCAGAGTATCGAGTCAAAGTTCTGGAGCTACTTTTGGTAGCACTTGCCGGTATTGGATTAGTTTTAGGCTGGCGCTACGGCCCGAAGAGAGCCATCATCATGCTGCTGCCATCCATCATTGCAGGTGCCGCAGGACTTGGCATCACTGCCATAGTTGGCTCAAGTATTAATCTTTTCAATCTACTGGGTCTAATTCTAATCTTAGGCATCGGTATCGATTACACCCTATTCTTTGCAGAACAGAAAAAATCGCTCGGCACCCTGCTCGCGATATCTCTTTCTGGCATCACAACCCTGCTCTCTTTTGGATTGTTATCGCTTAGCCAGACTCACGCTATTCATAGCTTTGGTGTCACTGTGCTCACGGGTATCTTTGTGGCGTGGTTACTTTCCCCGATGGCGATAGGGACTGAAGGTAATCTCGCGAAAAGAAGGAAACAATAATGATTCTACCCCATCTGAAAACATGGCGATATTCGATGAAACTCGGGGCAGCCTTGATACTTGTCGCTACCTTGAGTGCGTGCTCTCTTGGCCCGCAGAACACACGTCAAGCTATGGTTACCATTGACGAGACAACACAAGTCGCGCTTCCAAGCCCTGAGACATTAGGCTACAGCTTAACCGCTAGCCAGCTCATTACAGCGAGTTGGAGTGATACACAACAACAGCTTCCTGTTCAACTTCAAGTGAATGAAAACAAGGTGGTGCTCGCAGGGTTTTCCTCGTGGGGCACCCGAATTTTATCTCTTCAGTATCAAGATGATACAATCGAGACTCAGGTCTTAACTGGGCTGGATAATGCCCTGCCAGCGCCAGAACAAGTGCTGTTCAATCTCATGCTCACTCTGTGGCCGATTGAAGCATGGCAACGCTCGATGAGTGATATAGATTGGTACATTGTTGAAACCGACAATCAACGTGTCGTCTATGATGAGAGCAATACACCAATCATTGAAATACACTATTCATCGGCGGACAATCAACAGAAAGTAGAAGGAGATATTGTGTTCGAACACCTCACTCAGGATTATCGAATCAATATCCAAACCCTGAGCTCAAACCTAACTACTCCAGAAACGAAGAACTAAACACTATGACGATTTACATTCATGCCTGTGGTTTTCATTCCGCTCTGGGATCACAACACAGTGAGATTCATGAACGCCTACAAAGCGGTGTCGGCTCAAACATGGTTGAAGCGCTCGATGTATTAAATGATGGGCAGCCAACGATCGTGGGACGAGTTGAAGGTGAGTTACCATGCATTCGTGCACCTTTTGAAGCTTACAACTCGCGTAATAATCGTCTTGCCTTGTCTGCGTTGTCGCAAATCGAGTTTGAGATCGAACAAGCTAAAACGAAATATGGCAAAGAACGTATTGCCGTCGTAATAGGTACGAGTACATCCGGTATTTCAGATGGCGAAGTCGCTTTTACTGAAAAGCTTGAAAGTGGACAGTTTCCACCATCATTCCACTACTCCAAACAAGAGCTCGGCAACATCAGTGAGTTTGTGAGTCACTATTACGATCTGCAAGGCCCAAACTACGCAATTTCTACCGCTTGCTCATCAAGTGGCCGTGTATTCTTAAGTGCTCAACGCCTTCTTAACTCAGGAATGGTTGATGCAGTGATTGTTGGTGGTGTCGATACCCTATGTAAACTCACTCTGAACGGATTTCATGGCCTAGAAGCACTATCTACCGAGCATTGCCAACCATTCAGCGCTCAACGTAAAGGCATTAATATTGGTGAAGCCGCCGCCTTCATGTTACTGAGCAAAGAGAAAACTAAGCGGTCATCTGTCGCACTGCTAGGCTGTGGTGATAGCTCAGACGCGCACCACATTTCAGCTCCGCACCCAGAAGGTAATGGTGCAGAGCAAGCAATGCAGAAGGCGCTGTCAAATGCCGACCTAAAGCCAGAACAAATTGGCTATGTGAATGCGCATGGAACAGCCACGCCACTCAATGATTCAATGGAAAGCAAAGCTATCTCTCGCGTCTTTCCAAACAAGGTGCCAGTGAGTTCTACCAAACCGCTTACGGGTCATACCCTCGGGGCAGCTAGTGCGGTAGAGGCAGCCATCGCATGGCATATCCTTAATTTCGATTTATCGCTTCCCTTACAAAAATGTCAGGATAAAGCTGAAGATATCGATATTGATTTGGTAGACTGTTGCCAAAAGCTCAAATCAAAAAACATCTTAAGCAACTCGTTTGCTTTTGGTGGGAACAACATTAGCCTGATTTTTGGTGTAGTAAATGACTAATATTCCCTCGGTAGACCAACTTCTTCCCCACGACGATCCTATGATTCTTATCGATAGAGCGATCACGATTGAAGAACAAGCTATCCATTGTCAGGTGGATATTGGTGAACATCATCTATTCTACAATTCAGAATCTCAAACCATGCCCGCGTATGTAGGCATTGAGTTCATGGCGCAGTCTGTCGCCGCATGGTCTGGATACCACGCATTGAATCAGGGCGAACAACCTCCCATCGGTTTTCTTTTAGGTTCGCGTCGATACAAATCGCTTTGCGACCATTTTACTAAGGGGCAAACCTTAAATATCTATGCAGAACAACTGATGGAAGATAGCGGTATGGCGGTGTTCACAGCAAAAGTGGAGTACCAAGGAGAGTTGGTCGCTCAATGCCAACTTAATGTCTACGTGCCAACCGAACAAAAATTACAAGAAATGAAAACGAGGAGCCAGTCATGACTCGCCAAGTATTAGTCACCGGTGCCAGCAAAGGTATTGGTAAGGCCATTGCTATTCAACTTGCCAAAGATGGCTTCCACATTGCTGTTCACTACATGGGTGACAAGCAAGGCGCTCAAGAGACGCTAGAGCAGATTGAATCAGAGGGAGGCTCAGGCCGTTTGACCCAATTTGATATCAGTAACCGTGAACAGTGTCGAGAAACACTTGAAGCTGATATTGCAGAACACGGCGCTTACTATGGCGTGGTAAACAATGCTGGAATTACTCGCGATACAGCTTTCCCTGCCATGACGGAAGAAGAGTGGGATGGCGTGATCCATACCAACCTTGATAGCTTCTATAATGTACTCCACCCTTGTGTGATGCCCATGGTTCAAAAGCGCAAAGGCGGTCGTATTGTTACTCTGGCTTCAGTCTCTGGCATCATGGGTAACCGCGGTCAAACTAACTACGCAGCAGCGAAAGCCGGTGTGATTGGCGCGACCAAGTCACTTGCTCTAGAACTCGCTAAACGCAAAATCACCGTAAACTGTGTGGCTCCAGGCTTAATTGACACAGGCATGGTTGACGAGCATGTAAAAGAGCATGCGCTACCACAAGTTCCATTGCGCCGAATGGGCGAACCGGAAGAAGTCGCGGGTTTAGTGAGCTACCTAATGTCTGATATTGCAGGCTACGTTACTCGCCAAGTGATCTCAGTAAATGGAGGTTTAGTATGACCCGCCGTGTAGTAGTAACGGGGATGTCAGGTGTAACCGCTTTTGGCAACAACTGGCAAGAGATTGAACCTAAGTTAAAGGCGTGCGAAAACGCCACTCAGTACATGCCAAGCTTTGAGCAGTATGACGGCCTCAACACCAAACTTGCCGCGCCTATCGACGACTTCCAACTGCCAAAGCACTACAAACGCAAGCAAGTACGTGGTATGGGACGTGTCTCGCGTCTAGCAACGGTTGCGACCGAAAATGCATTGGAGCAAGCTGGCTTAATTGGCCATGACGTATTAACCAACGGTGAAACCGGCATCGCTTATGGCTCTTCAACCGGCAGTACTGATGCGGTTGGTGCCTTTGGCGTGATGCTGAATGAGAAATCAACGCGCGCGATTACGGCAACCACTTACGTTCAAATGATGCCGCACACAGCCGCGGTCAATGTAGGTCTGTTCTTTGGCCTTCGCGGTCGCGTTATTCCCACCAGCAGTGCGTGCACATCAGGAAGCCAAGCTATCGGTTACGCTTATGAAGCGATCAAACACGGCTACCAAACAGTAATGGTTGCCGGTGGTGGTGAAGAACTTTGCCCAACAGAATCAGCGGTGTTCGATACCCTTTTTGCAACCAGTTTGAAAAACGACACACCAAAGAAATCACCAAGCCCATACGACAGTGAGCGCGATGGCCTTGTGATTGGTGAAGGTGCAGGTACTCTGATCCTTGAAGAGTACGAGCATGCGGTAGCACGTGGCGCTAAAATCTACGCGGAAATCATCGGTTTTGCGAGCAATTGCGATGCCGCCCATGTGACCCAGCCTCAAATGGAAACCATGCAAATCTGTATGGAAAAAGCCCTCAAAGATGCGGACCTTGCTGCAGACAAAATTGGTTATGTCTCAGCACACGGAACCGCAACCGAAAAAGGCGATATTGCCGAGAGCAACGCGACAGCAAACATCTTTGGTGAAGTACCAATCAGTTCATTGAAGAGTTACTTTGGTCATACTCTAGGCGCATGTGGTGCGATTGAAGCTTGGCTCAGCCTTGAGATGATGCATAGCGGTTGGTTTAGCCCCACCCTAAACCTTGAAAATGTTGATGAGCAGTGCGGTAAGCTTGACTACATCACAGGCCAAGGCCGCGAACTGAACGTTAACTACCTAATGAGTAACAACTTTGCTTTTGGCGGCATTAACACCTCTATCATCTTTAAGAAAATCTAGACGATAAAAATACGAACAAATAAAAAGGGTCAGTAACTAAGTTACTGACCCTTTTTTAATTCTAGCAATCGCTCAATTAAGCGTTAGCTTCACGCTCAGCGATAAACTCAAGAGCCATCTTGATGCGAGCGATTACGCGCTCTTTACCAACAAGCTCCATCACTGCATCAACAGAAGGAGACTGACCGCCACCTGTTACTGCTACGCGAAGTGGCATGCCGATTTTACCCATGCCGATCTCTAGCTCTTCACATACAGCTGCAATCACACCGTCTTTGATCTTTGCAGTTGTGAATTCTTCAAGTGCTTCAACTTTAGCAAGAGCAAGCTCTAGTGGGCCTTTAGCAACACCACGTAGGTGCTTCTTCGCTGCGCCAGCTTCAAATTCAGAGAAGTCTTCGTAGAAGTAGCGAGACTGCTCAGCAAGTTCGATAAGTGTGTTACAACGCTCACCAACTAGCTTGATCACTTCAGTGATTGCTGGGCCGTTTGTTGTATCGATCTTCTGTGCATCCAGGTGCCATTGCAGGTATTTTGCAACGTACTCAGGCTCTGAAGTTTTGATGTAGTGGTTGTTCAACCAAAGTAGCTTTTCAGTGTTGAATGCAGATGCAGACTTGCTGATTGCGTTCAGGCTGAAGAATTCAATCATCTCTTCTTGAGAGAAGATCTCTTGGTCACCGTGAGACCAACCTAAACGAACTAGGTAGTTGTTTAGTGCGTTAGGTAGGTAACCTTCGTCGCGGTATTGCATTACTGATACAGCGCCGTGACGCTTAGACAGTTTCGCACCGTCATCACCCAGAATCATTGCACAGTGAGCGAAAGTTGGAACTGGCGCGCCTAGTGCTTCGTAGATGTTGATTTGACGAGGTGTGTTGTTGATGTGGTCTTCACCACGAACAACGTGTGTGATACCCATGTCCCAGTCATCCACTACTACTACGAAGTTGTAAGTAGGAGCGCCGTCTGTACGACGAATGATTAGGTCATCAAGTTGGCTGTTAGAAATTTCAATGCGACCACGGATTTGGTCATCAAATACTACACTGCCTTCTTTCGGGTTGCGGAAACGGATAACACACGCATCGCCTTCTTTTGCTGCTTCATTAGCTGCAACAATTTTAGGGTGGTTCGCATCGTAGCGAGCCATCTCTTTGTTTGCTTCTTGCTCTGCACGAATTTCATCAAGCAGCTCTTTAGACGCGTAACATTTGTATGCTTTGTCTTCAGCAAGTAGCTTATCAACCATCTCGTTGTAACGATCAAAACGCTTAGATTGGTAGTAAGGGCCTTCGTCCCATTCCATACCCATCCATTGCATGCCTTCTAGAATTGCATCAACCGCTTCTTGAGAGTTACGCTCCAAGTCTGTGTCTTCGATACGTAGAACGAATTCACCGCCTTGGTTTTTAGCGAATAGCCAAGAGTAAAGTGCAGTA
Organism: Vibrio fortis; assembly: GCF_024347475.1. Classification (NCBI taxonomy): domain Bacteria; kingdom Pseudomonadati; phylum Pseudomonadota; class Gammaproteobacteria; order Vibrionales; family Vibrionaceae; genus Vibrio; species Vibrio fortis. Next base: position 843,323 of record NZ_AP025487.1, on the reverse strand, counting down.
CGTGCACCACCAACGTGAAGATAGCCAGTTGGGCTAGGAGCAAAACGAGTTTTAACCGTCATTTAAATACCTTGATTGTGTAGGTGATCAGTTCAGTGTCTGGTAGGCAGTGCCCTACTTACCAGTCCTAAAATTTGGGCGCTATTTTATCACTCCCATCCAATTCTACAATCAGTAGTGCGCGATAAATACTCGGTTCTTAATAGAAACCTTACCTCTAAGCTGAGTGATTATAGCAATAGCTACTCACTTAGACGTGTTAGTTAGCCTTTCTCAGGAACATTTTAAGAAATAATGTTGACCTTGCCCTTACGGGAAGGTTTATGTTTAGCCATAGATGAGAATTGGAGTATCACTATGAACCACTACATGGCCCCATTGAGCGGCTTAAACTGCATGGGCTGCGCGAAAAAAGTGTGCAACCTACTCAGTGACGTTGAAAATACCAACATCAACGAGCTCTCTCCGACTTATATCGATGTGAAAACACCTTTAAGTTACGCCGAGATTTCTGAGCAAATCGGCACGCTGGGATATTCTATTGGTCATCAATGGCACTTCTCTCTGTCTGGCTTAAACTGCGGTAAATGCGTCAACAAACTCACCACGGCTCTGAAAGAGAACTCGCAAGTTGGCGCTTTCGAGGCTTCCAAAACCGAACTGACGATAACCACGCTACTCTCTGAGAGTGAGGTTATCGAGTTCGTAGAAAACGCTGGCTATCAAGCGCGCCCATATTCGAAAGGTGCGGAAGTCAGTGACAGCGAACCACAATCATCAACACCATTAGAATCACCCGTTGAAAAACCAAAGCCGGTAAGCACTGAGCCTAGTCTTGCTCATACTTCAACTGAGCAATCGCACTCTTATCACTTAGTTTTACAGGGAATGACCTGTGCAAGCTGCGTCTCTTCTGTTGAAAAGGCGCTCAAATCGGTACCTGACATAGCACGCGTCCAAGTCAACCTCGCAGAACAAACAGCTTTAGTCTTTAGTTCAAGTGTACGCGAGCAGATAGAGCAACCACTTCTGCAAGCAGTGAAAGATGCTGGTTACCAGGCGGAATTTGTAGAAGAGGCTCAGACTCAGCAAGAACAGCAGCAACGTCAACATGCCAAACTGCAGCGATCATTTCTGATCAACTCGATCTCCGCACTTGCTCTCGGCGTGCCAATGATGGCGTGGGGTGTCTTCGGGGGTAGCATGATGATCGAAAGTTCCGGCGATCAACTTGGTTGGGGCTTGATGGGTATCATCTGTTTGGTGTTATTGGCAACCTCAGGTCGTCAATTCTTCATTAACGCCTTCCAATCACTACTCCACAAGCGTGCGACGATGGATACCTTGGTCGCATTAGGCACTGGTGCCGCGTGGTTGTACTCAATGCTGGTTGTGATCGCGCCGGATTGGTTCCCTCAAGCTTCGCGTCATGTTTATTTTGAGGCCAGCGCAATGATCATAGGCCTTATCTCATTAGGTCATTATATTGAGGCCAAGGCTAAAGCTCGTACGACTCAATCATTGCAAGCACTAATCAACTTGCAACCTCAACAGGCAACCGTAATTGTTGATGGCAAAGAACAGTCAATTGCTGTGGAAGCCATTAAAGTCGGTATGCAGATTCGAGTGAAGCCCGGTGAAAAGATGCCGATCGATGGCGTAGTTATCTCGGGCGAATCTTATGTCGATGAGTCGATGCTTACGGGCGAGCCTCTACCGAACATCAAGAAAACACAAGACAAGGTATCGGCGGGCACCATAAATGGTGATGGAACCCTTGTAATAGAAACGACAGGTACTGGCTCGAGCACCATGCTTGCTCGTATTATTCAGATGGTTCGCCAAGCACAGAGTACCAAGCCAGCTATTGCCAAATTGGCGGACTCGATCTCAGCCGTATTCGTGCCTGTTGTTGTCGCAATCGCCGCCATTGCTGCTGGCGTGTGGTTTATTTTCGGTCCAGAACCAAGCGCCAGCTACATGTTGGTCGTTTCAACTACAGTACTGATCATCGCCTGCCCGTGTGCGCTGGGTTTAGCAACACCTCTATCAGTCACCGTAGGTGTAGGAAAGGCCGCAGAGCTTGGCATTCTCATTAAAGATGCCGATGTTCTGCAGTCTGCAAGTAAGGTCGACGCGGTAGTGTTCGATAAAACAGGCACCTTGACCGAAGGCAAGCCTCAAGTACAACAAGTATTTAGCTACGACATCAGTGAAGCCGACTTGATGACTCTCGCCTACTCCCTAGAGGTTGCCTCTGAGCATCCACTAGCGAAAGCGATCTGTCTCCATGCGCAATCTTTAGACCTTGATATCCAGCCAACTTCTGAATTTGAGAACCTCCGCGGCCAAGGTATCCAAGCCAATATTGATAGCCAACGAGTACATGTGGGCTCTCTGAGTTTCATGCAAAACCTTGGGGTACAGCTCGATATCGCGGACAGCGCAATTGAAGAGTGTAACAAAGCGGCGTGGACGCCTATTTTTGTCTCGCAAAATAATCAACTTAAAGGCATTATCGGCGTCTCTGATTCGTTGAAACCTGACAGCAAGCAAGCGATTCAATTGTTACAAAGCCGTGGTGTTCATACTGTGTTGCTGACCGGCGATAATCAAGCGGTCGCTCAAGCGATTGGTACCCAGTTAGGAATTGATGACGTCATCTCTGACGTATTACCGGATCAAAAAGCGGAACACATAGTGAAACTGCAACAGCGCTATAATCAGGTTGCTATGGTCGGCGATGGTATTAATGATGCGCCCGCATTGGCTCAAGCCGATGTCGGTATCGCAATGGGTAGTGGCAGTGATGTCGCCATTGAAAGCGCACAAATGACGCTACTGAATTCATCACCCGTTTCGGTGAGCAATGCCATTGAATTATCTCAGGCCACGGTCAAAAATATGAAACAAAACCTATTTGGGGCATTTGTTTACAACTCCTTAGGTATTCCAATTGCCGCGGGAGTGCTTTACCCAGTATTCGGGTTCTTGTTGAGCCCAGTGGTGGCGGGAGCAGCTATGGCTCTCTCTTCCATAACCGTTGTAAGTAATGCAAACCGCTTACGACTATTTAAAACTACAGATAATAAAGACCAATAAAATTATCTTCATGAGGTACACCATGATTCGTAAAGTTCTGACTATCACTGCGCTTACTATTGTCTCAGGTCAAGCATTAGCTGCCAATGTACTTAACCACAAGTCTCCATACTGTGGTTGCTGCACAGACTGGACAGTTCATATGCAAGAAGCTGGATTTACGGTGACAGAAAAGCTCCACGACAACATGAATGCAGTTAAACAAAAGCTTGGCGTGACACCTGAGCTAGCGTCTTGCCATACAGCGGAAATCGACGGCTATGTATTTGAAGGTCATATCCCTGCAGATGACATTAAGGCTTTCTTAGAAAATCCACCACGTAATGCGGTCGGCCTTGCGGTTCCAGGAATGCCAATGGGCTCTCCAGGCATGGAGTATGGTGACGAGAAAGATGAATACTCAGTTTACGCTTTCAATGAGAAAGGTCAGGTGTTCGAATACCGCCACTACAAAGGAAACTAATCTGTCCTTGAGCTAACGTAAGCTCTCAACACCTAGAACGAAAAATAGAGCCTAGTAACTGCATACCCAAGACTTGGTGTGCAAACTAGGCTCTTTGCTTTGGACAGTAAAGCAAATTTTTATGGCATCAACCGGGCTGTTGATGCCTGACTTTCTCCTCTACGTTCGGCTGTGTAGAAGAGGCGGCAAGAAAGTAATCTTGCCGCTGCAATTCAATTAGAAGCCGTAAGAAGCACCGAATACGAATGCATTGTTCGTTTTAGAATCGCCATTTGCGAAGTCTACACCGTTAGCTTGGCTACGGAATTCAAAGTAAGGCTGAACACCTTGACGAGTCCAAGTTGCACGTAGCTCGTGATCCATCGCTTCCGACTCAATCATGTAAACGTTGTTGTAGCTTACTGACAGGTCTTCATTCACTGTGTAACCGATGCGGTTATCCATGCGGTAGTCTGTTTTGTCATCGTTAGAAGTCGCATCAATGTGAGCACGTGTACGGTTGCTAATCGAGATACCGTTATCGAAGTTGTAGCCGATTTTTACAAGTGGACGGTATTGAATGCTGTCACCTGCAGAGTAAAGGTGTTGGTAACCCGCAGCTACCCATAGTTTGTCAGTGATGTTGAATGACTGCTCACCACCTACAGTAATGAACGCGTTAGCTTGACCTGTAGTCGCTGTAGTACCGCTCTCTTCAGCAGTTAAGCCTTCAAGATCACCAAGTTGAATACCATCAAACTCTGTATAAACCGTTAAACCACCTAGAGAGTTATCAAACGTGTGGCCAGCTTCTAGAGTTGAAGTCATTTTTGACCCATGAATACGACCGTCATCATGTAGCTGAATGTTACCTGTTACGTAAGAAGAACCAGCGAAAGCGCTAGAAGCGAAAGCAAGAGAAAGAGCACTTAGAGCGATAATTTTTTTCATAGTAAACTGCCTTAGTTTGATTTTTAGCGGTATATCTTCGGTATATCATTCACCTTCACCGCTTGAGTAATTGGTTGCCTCCCTGGCATGAAATCTATGTTGCTCGAATTAATTTGCGTTTCAAAATAAAAGAATCATCTCAGTGATCTCCCTCACCATCAAAAAACAATAAGTTATTTTTAACCTTAATATCAATCACTTACAAAAAGTAAAAATAGATAAAAACTGTGTGTACAATATAAAAACCGTGTTTGATCACATAAATTCGAAATCTTAATTCGGTTTTGAATCGTTCAATCACACCGCTTTGAGACTTTTTTATAACGGACTTATTTTTTATCGAAAATAATGAGATCTTCATCACCATCGTTATGAGTCGGAGTAAAACCATAATGTTTAAGGAATAATCGAACTCTACAATACGACGGTAAGCCTCCCGATCATCCAACAACAAAAAAAGCTCCCTATGAGAAGGGAGCTTTGTCATTGAATTGCGTTATGCTTTTACTTTACCGTAGTCACTCGGCTAGCTCGCTCACCGCTTTCAGAGATAGAGCGGATATAAATTTCACCTTCAACGCTCGGTCGCTGGCTGTCATCGTATGTTGACCATGTTTTACCATCCGTTGAGTATTGCAACTCAACCCCTGGGAACTGAACGTTCATCGCCAGTTTTCCAGACTCAACTTTGGCACCTGGTACCGGTAAGCGGTAATCAATGCCTGCTTTTTCTAACTTAGCCAATTCACGCTGACCAAGTACGTTCGCAAAGCGGTTGTAATCTTGATTTAGTGCTGCTTTGTCTACCAAGTTAGAGTTCTGAGAATACTCAACACCCACTTTGTAGTCGTTCTCCCAATCAGCTCGGTGCCATGCACGCTCTGCAGCTGCTAATACACGAGGGAACACCATGTATTCATATTGCTCATCGTTACGTACTGTCTCAGACCAAAGCTGTGCTGACAAACCGTAGAATGGCTTCGCGTCGATTTCACCTTTACCTGTGAAGCCGTTGCCATCTCGGTCGAGCGATGTTTCTGCGTTTTGAGGCATGTTCTCAGGTGCAAAACCAAACATTTTACGTGTGTCGGTTGCGCGAGTTGCCCAGTAGTAACCACGCTCTTTTGCATCCACTTCATATGGCATGTCCATGTAGACATAGTCTGGGTTAGACACGATTACGTCGTAACCTTTCTTAGACCACTCGTACACTGATGATGTGCCGCCCCAGTAAAGAACGTCCCAGAAGTTGACGCGAGTATTCTCAGTCGCAAAGGCTTTCTCGCCCTCACTGTATTTCAAGCCATCTTGCCAAGCTTGGAAGTTTGGAATGCCCTTCTCTGCAACAATCTTCGACACTTCTTCTGCAAAATGGCTCGGCAGATGACCAAAGTCGCTCACTGTACCGTCAGCAATCAGAGTCTGACACTGTGGAGACTGCGCAAATGGCTTGTCTTGTTTAGACAAATCAATGTTACCCTTCCAACCCACTTTATCTTCAGCATTGATATCTTGCAGGCCCGCGCCAAGCTTGATGTTCTTCGCTTCATCGCCACCGAAGTGCCATGTGGTTAGTGGAGTCCCCGCTTCTTGGTGCATTGCTGCAACTTCTGAAATCACTTTATCAACAAAGCGAGTTGAAGATTCCATACATGGATTGATGAAGCTTTGCTTGTCGTAAAACTGAACTGTGGTGACGTTCGATGTATCTTGAGGGTCCATCAGGCGGTACTCGTTCGCTTCTGCTTCTTTACCCTCTTCCATTAGGCGGTCGTAACGCGCTTCCATTGATACTACTGCGGCACGAGCGTGTGCTGGCATATCAATTTCAGGAATCACTTCGATGTTACGAGCTTTTGCATACGTTAGAATGTCCACGTAGTCTGCTTTGCTGAAGTAGCCAGAGCCAAAGTTATCTGACGTTGAACCAGATCCAAGCTGAGGCAGTAAACAGCTTTTCTCTTCCAAATCAAAACAACGATTAGCACCCACTTCTGTCAGCTCAGGCAGACCCGGGATTTCCAAACGCCAACCTTCATCATCCGTTAGGTGAAGGTGCAGTTTGTTCATCTTGTACGCCGCCATTTGGTCTAGCGTCGCAAGGATTGCTTCTTTAGAGTGGAAGTTACGAGCTACATCCACCATCACACCACGGTAATCAAAACGCGGTGCATCTTGAATAGAAAGTAGTGGTAAAGATTCAACGTTCTGGCTGTCTATTAGGCCAAAAATAGACTGAACTGCGTAGAAGGCACCCGCTTTGTCGAATGCTGCAATTGCAATTCCCTCTTTCGAGATGCTTAAGTCATAAGCACCAGATCTCGCCAAATCACCCTTAAACTGAGTAGGAACAACAGCAACACTTACAGGAAGGTCGCCACTCACGTCTAGGTTTACCACATCCGCACGTGCCTCTAGTGCAGCAAATTGTTCAGCATCAAACGCATCTTTGGGTAAAGCAATACCACTAGCGATATCAACGTTACCTTCACCAACTTCCACTGACATCGGTGTAGGCAATAGCGTTGTTGAAACATCTTGAGCAACAAGATCCGCGTTCTTTTCAAAGCGCGTAACTGCCGTTGCCATAACGTTGTTGTCATCAGGAGTACGTTTTAAGTTGTTACCCTCTAATCCCGTCACAAAAGAAGCAACGTCTTCTGTGTTAAGAGAAGCGATCATCTTAGGTTCTGCATTTGGCGCAGCAACAAAAGCGCCCGGCATAAAGTCGGTCTCAAATAACTGCCAGTATTCCCCAATCAAAGGAAGCGAGATCTCTTCACCAGCAGCAAAACCATCGAATTTATCGGTTGGCTCAAGTTTATGTAGGTCACCCGTTACACGAGTAATTTTGAACTGCTCATTATCAACATCTAGGATTAAACGAATGCTGTGGAAGTAGATAGCCCAATCTTTAGAGTCAACGGCTTCTCCTTGGTTAACCAGCGTCATGTTTACCTTGTTACAAGATGCCCATTCAGCGCCTAAGTCCTGACATGCTAGACCTTCGTTCGCACCGTGGTTCGTCAGCACTTCATATTGAACATCGAGATTCTCAGCCAACGTATTCACGACTTGTTGCTCTGTCGATTGTGTAACAGCACACCCAGTTAGACCGGCCAAAACTGCGACTGATAGTAAGTTTCTCTTCAACATCGTATTCACCCATAAGTTAAAATTGAGTGGAAGCAAATAAGAGCGCCTCCAAAAGATGAATTCACTATATGACGTTATTTTTCGCCGTGAATTAAATCAAAGCGAGAAAGTGATCAACTTCAAACACGAACAGAAAATAAAAAATATAAAAACTTTAAAATCATACAGTTATCAAAAACGAACAATCCGTCATTTTGATTTTGACGTAAATATTGGGAATCACTTCACAGATTATGGGGCGAAATTGATAGATTACTCACCGTATTTCACTGTGGTATTTTTTAAGTCAAATCAATGCGCGGATTTTTTCTCGCTATAACGTGATTAACCTCTAATAAAATTACGTTAAAAACCAACGTCAAAATGGATTTTAACGAGCGACTACAATGAATTAAGGAGCCAATGTGCGCCAAATACTCAGCTTTATTGTTCTCTTCTGTACAATGTTCTCAACGGCAATGGCAGAGCCTCTTTTATGGCAGGCTAAAAAAGGTCAACTTGAGTTCATTATCTTCGGTTCTGTTCATGCCGGCGATAAATCTATGTACCCCCTTCCTAAACCAGTCACTGAGGCGCTTAAGCGCAGTGATGGGCTTATCTTAGAGGCAGACCTCAAACAGACGGGTAGCTTAAAGTACCCTTCAACGACAGTAACAACCGCTGAAGTACTCAATGATAATCAAGAAGCTCAGTTCAAACAGATCACTAAGTCTCTCAACTTGCCCCATCAGAAAATGTTACTCTCTCCCCCCTGGGCTACAGCACTGACAGTGCAGATGAAACAGTTCGAACAGTTAGGTTATCTGCCGCAGTTTGGTGTAGATGCACACATTGCAGCTCTCGCAGAGGAATTTGATAAACCGCTCATTACCTTAGAGTCGTTACAATTTCAGATTGATTTGATTTCTCAAGGTAAAGAAGGAGGCAAAGACCTTCTGCTGAGTTCTATTGAGGAGTTCGATGAATCGGGCAAAGCAACCCGCTGTTTAATCGATAGCTGGAAAGCTGGAGACAAGAAAAATCTAGAACACATTGCAGAGTTGGCCGCAATGTCGCCAGAGTTAACCGCCGCCTTCCTTACTGATCGCAATCACGACTGGGCTAAAAAGCTCAGTAGTAATAGTTGGAAGCTAGAACAAGAGGCAACCTATCTGGTTGTGGTTGGCGCGATGCACCTCATTGGCGAGCAGAACCTTATTGAACTATTGGAGAAGCGCGGTTTTAAAGTCATTCAACTGTCAAACAGCCAACAAGCACAATGTGAGGTGGAGTAAAGGTTATCATAGCCATGCACTTAACGGTGACCTTTTCATTATAAAATCATTACCTGATTGACCCAATCCTCACAATGAATAGCACCATCGCGGTGCTATTATAATGCGCTCGTTCAAGACAAGGCGTAACGTCAATGAAATCCATTTTCTTAAAAACCACATTAAGTCTTTTTATTTTTGTACCCTCGGTCGTATCAGCGAAAGAGACTTGCCACGTTGAACAGTTTCAGCCAGTCGACATTCAACCGGACATCAGTGGTGGTCTAATAGATAAAGAAAGTGGTCAGTTTCTTATTACTCAAAAGCCGCCAATGCGATGCGCTACTGTGACCTTCACTACCTCAACAACCCGCAACCGTATTGCCGATCAGATGAGCAACCGCTTTGAAGCGACCTATTTTGATAACCAGGCAAGTAGTTCCCACTCCATCACGTTCGACGAAGATGCGGTTAAAGCAGGTTATATTCGTGTTGGTCCGAATAACCCAGTAGATGCTTATGTTTGCTTTGAAACATCAGAAACACCGATTAAAGCGATCACTTGCGATGTGAAATAGCGGGAATGATTGAAGAAAAGATATTTCAAGGGTTGGCTCGCTGGGTCAGCCCTTTTCTTTATGTGGTGGAAGAAGATTCCCTACTCGCTCCTTCGTCGCTCTAGGGAATGACGGAGCGCTTAAAGCTATATGATCTCAAATACAAAAAGCCCAAATGCAAAAAAGCCGTAGCATTTCTGCTACGGCTTTCTTTAATGTGGTCGGTGAAGAGGGATTCGAACCCCCGACCCTCTGGTCCCAAACCAGATGCGCTACCAAGCTGCGCTATTCACCGAGATATCTAACTGGCTCACTGCCTGTCGATGGAGCGTATAATACGGAATCTGAGTTTATCCGCAAGCGCTTTTTTCATTATTTCCTTCAATATTATACCGTTCGAACAAAAGACAACCAAGCACGATGAGAATGTGACCAAATACACACACTTACCAACAAAGATTTAACTTATGCAACAGGTTTGATCCAGATCAGTAAATCGATAGGTTCAATTAATAGAATTATACGTGTCACATAACTTTGAGGTATACACATGGACTTTTGGCTAGATCTCCTATTTGGTAATGCAGTGGGACTATCTTCAATGATAGTAATCTTCGGGGCTCTTGGTCTCATGATGTTTTATGGAGGCTTCTTCATTTACAAGGTTATGACCGACAAATCTCCTCACTAGAGTCGCCAAGCCTTAATCACCAACCTGTTTAAGTTGGGACTTAAAGATGCTTTGCACCGGAGCTGACTAATATTGTCTGCTCCGGTTTTTTCGTTTTTGAACCACCCCATAACTTAGGTATACTTTCGTTATTCCTCTCCAACTTGAGATAACCACTATGTCTCATGATGACGACCTAGATCTATTCCAACAAATGATGGGCGACGTTAAGCGTATTGACCAAGATACCGCGGAGCATCAAAAAGTTCACCGAGTCACCGAATCCCATCTTGCTAAGCGCGAAGCGGCAATGTGGCTCTCTGACGATGAAAAGGATTACCTATCTTTAGACTACTCTCCGATGCTGAAACCTGAAGATATTGTGGAGTACAAAAAAGACGGCGTGCAAGATGGCGTTTATAAAAAGCTGCGCTTAGGGAAATACCCAATTCAAGCCAAGTTAGATCTGCACCGAAAAACGCTTAAAGATGCACGTAACGAGATCCTCTCTTTCTTGCGTCAGTGTCTACGTATGGATATTCGGACTGTGATTATTGTCCATGGTAAAGGCGAACGCTCTAACCCACCAGCGATGATGAAAAGCTACGTCGCAAACTGGCTATCACAAATTAACGATGTTCAATGTGTCCATTCTGCGCAGCAGTTCCACGGCGGTACGGGCGCGGTATATGTGATGCTAAGAAAAAGTGATGATAAAAAGCTCGAAAACCGAGAAAGGCATCAGAAGCGTATGAGTTAGCACAAGAAATTTAATTCGTGCTCAAGCTCACACTAGATGCTAAAATTATGCGCAGTTAAAGATACATACTCAGAAAGCAACTACTCGGTAGTTGCTTTTTGTTTACCTATATTCCGTTGTGAAACGCTAAGAGAAAATCATGTCACAAGAACCCCAAGCGAAACGTCTCAATAAATACATCAGTGAAACTGGCTTCTGCTCTCGTCGTGAAGCTGACAAGCTGATTGATGCTGGCCGTGTCACCATTAATGGTAAAACACCAGAAATGGGCACAAAAGTCCTCCCTGGTGATGACGTAGAGATTGATGGCAAACCTGTTCGCTCGAAAGAGAAGCCTATCTATATCGCTCTAAATAAGCCAACCGGTATCACTTGTACTACCGAGCGCGATATTCCAGGGAACATTGTTGACTTTGTTGGTCACCATAAACGTATTTTCCCAATTGGTCGCCTTGATAAACCTTCAGACGGTTTGATTTTCCTGACCAACGACGGCGATATCGTCAACAAGATCCTTCGTGCAGGCAACAACCACGAGAAAGAGTACGTGGTTCGCGTTGATAAACCAATCACAGGCGAGTTCTTGAAGAAAATGGCATCAGGCGTGCCGATTCTAGACACTGTTACTCTGCCATGTAAAGTGGAAAAAGAGACCAAATTCTCTTTTCGTATCACCTTAACCCAAGGCTTGAACCGCCAGATTCGTCGTATGTGTGAAGCATTAGGTTATGAGGTATTCAAGCTACGTCGTGTGCGTATCATGAACATCTCATTGGATGGTATTCCAAATGGCAAATGGCGTTACCTAAGTGATGACGAGATCTCAGAAATCTTAGCAATGTGTGAAGGTTCTGTTAGCACAGAAGAAGCCTCAAAGCTGAATGCTAAAGGTCAACGCATTCGTAAAGCAACCGATGCAAAACTGTTTGATAGCCGAGAAGAGAACCAAGGCTCTAGAGCTCGCCGTAATCAGAAAGAGAACCGTCCACGTACCTTCAAAGGCAACAATGCCGATGAGTTCCGTCATGCGCCAAACTCTAAGCGCGGCAAACGTCCATCGAATGGTGACGACCAGCAACGTGGTGAGCGTCAACGTACGAATCGCCAAGAACACTCGAGCAATCAACAGCGCTCAGACAACCAAAAGCGCAATGACAACCGTGGCAAAGCACCTTCTCGCCCTCATGGCAAACCGACAGCGGCTCGTACTCAAGACTCAAACCGAGCACCAAAAAAACGTGTTGGCGGTACATTAAGCCTCAAGAAGTAGCTTTTAATATACTGAATTAATAAAAATGCCCACTAACTAGTGGGCATTTTTGTATTCGAAGAGAATATAGTGAACAGACTAGAGGCACAAATCGACAAATTGAGCCCGAGTCAGTTTGGCAAGGTCGCTTGGGGCTAACTCAATTTCCAAACCTCGTTTACCCGCACTGACACAGATGGTTTCTTGCGGCTCAGCACTAGAGTGAATAAAGGTCGGCAACGCCTTTTTTTGACCAAGAGGGCTAATACCACCAACCACATACCCCGTCGTCTTCTGAGCAATATCCGGGTTGGCCATCTCGGCTTTTTTGCCTTTTGCTGCTTTCGCTGCCAGTTTCAGGTTCAACTTTTGGTCCACCGGGATCACTGCAACAGCCAGGTCTTTCGCCACACCATTCAGACAGAAAAGCAGTGTTTTAAAGACTTTCTTCGGGTCTTGTCCCAACGCTTCCACCGCCTCTAACCCATAACTGTCGTGGCTTGGATCGTGATCATATTGGTGGATGGTGTGAGTGACTTTTTTCTTCTTTGCTAGGTTGATGGCCGGTGTCATGGTTTTTCCAAATATCAGATAAACAAAAAGCGATGCAGAAGCACCGCTTTAGTTAAAGTTATCAGGCTCTAAGAGTCAATCTAAACTCTCTATTTACCTAATTATTTGTAAACCATTTCACCAGATGGTGCGTATGCGTTTACGTCTACTGGGCTGTTCGCTTCTAGGTACTCTTTTAGTACTTCAGCATCAACAAAACCAGTGTTTACGTAACCTGGGTGACCCGTTAGTTTAGGGTAACCGTCACCGCCCGCCGCGTTAAAGCTTGGTACAGTGAAGCGGTACGTTTCGTCTAGACGAAGCTGCTTACCACCAATGAATACGTTGGACACTTTGCCGTTTTCTACTGTCATTGAGATACCAGCGAATTGAGCGTAAGCACCAGAGTCGATTGGTTTCGTTGCAACAACATTTAGGTAATCCAGTACTTCAGCACCTGTCATGTCAGTGTAAGTTAGGATGTTTGCAAATGGTTGAACCGTTAGTACGTCTTTGTACGTTACTTCACCCGCTTCGATAGAATCACGAACACCACCAGAGTTCATCACAGCGAAGTCAGCTTTAGCGCGCTCCATGTGAGAGGTTGCGATCAGACGGCCAAGGTTTGTTTGTTGGAAACGAACAACGTTACGGTCACCTTCAAGCTTGCCATTTGTTTCAGCAATCTTAACTTCAAGCTGAGCTTGGCCCTGCTCTTGGAATGGACGTAGGAACTCTAGTAGTTCTGGATCTTGAGCAATCTCATCTTGGATAAGAACACGTTGTTTCTTACCGTCGATCTTAACCTTCTTCTTAAGGTTAACTGGGATTAGATCGTAGCTTACCATCTCTAGCTCGCCGTTACGGAATTCGTAATCAGCACGGCCTACGTATTTACCCCACTCGTGAGCTTGAACAATGTAAGTACCGTTTTGTACGTCTGGCTTACACTCATCACCTGGCTTGAAGTTTTTCTTCGCCACGTTCGGGCCTTCCATACATACAGGCTCTTGAGAGTGACCACCAACGATCATGTCTAGGTCGCCTTCGTTTAGGTAGCGAGCTAGTGCAACGTCACCCGGTGCGTTAACGCCGCGCTGACCATTTTCGTAGTGACCCATGTGAGTTACTGCGAAGATAAGATCCGGCTTTTCTGTTTCCTTCAGTTCAGCGATAAGTGCTTTCGCTTCTTCTTTAGGGTCACGGAAGTCGATACCAGCAATAAACTCTGGGTTACCGATCTTAGCGGTATCTTCTGTTGTTAGACCGATAACAGCAATCTTGATGCCTTGTTTTTCAAACATCTCGTAAGCTTGGAACTTGCGCTCACCTGTAGCTTTGTCGTAGATGTTTGCAGATAGCATAGGGAAGTTAGCCCAATCAATCTGCTTAGCTAGCACATCTAGAGAGTTATCAAACTCGTGGTTACCTAGTGCCATTGCATCGTAACCGATCTTGTTCATGCCTTTGAAATCTGGCTCAGCATCTTGTAGGTCTGACTCTGGAACACCAGTGTTGATGTCACCACCAGATAGAAGCAGCACGCTACCACCTTCTGCACGAATCTCTTCACGAAGCTCGTCGATCAGAGTCTTACGAGCGGCCATGCCGTACTCACCGTATTTATTCTGCCAGAAGCGACCGTGGTGGTCGTTGGTGTGCAGAACAGTTAGCTTGTAAGTTTTATCGTTTTCCCACTCTTGAGCTGGTTGAGATGCACAACCGGCAAGAGTTGCTAGGATCGCAGCACTTAGTGCTGTCTTTAGAATAAGGCGTTGCTTCATTGTCATACCTTTGAACTTTTAGGGGAATCCACTGCTTTAAAATCATCCAGATTAAACGGACGCTTGTTTGGCAAACGTCGTTAAAGGATAGTAAAACTTGAAGTAGTTTAAATTAAGAAGGTAAACCTAACAGAGTGATTTCATATTTATGTAGGATAGATCACCTTAATCAGCTATCGACTGTGTAACAAACAAACAAAGTTGCATTTCAGTCAATAAGTGATCACAAGCAAACGTTTTCATGCGTTTTCGGACCATTTGTGATATTGATTAACCAATCAACAATTAAAGGTAACTTAAAATCAAATTTACAATGGTTATCAACTACTTATTGTTATAATATAACATCTATAAGTACGCCTAATAATGATCAGCTGTGGCTCTAGCCTCTGCAAAAATACAAATAACAGACATAAAAAAAGCTGGCCTAATGCCAGCTTTATTACTTAACGATAACGACTATTTGATGTCGATATGTTCAAAGCCTTTAATCAAATCATCAAGTGCTTTCATTTGTGCCAAGAACGGCTCTAGCTTATCCAAAGGAAGTGCTGATGGGCCATCACAGCGCGCTTGATCTGGATTCGGGTGCGCCTCAATAAATAGACCAGCAATACCTGTCGCAAGGCCCGCTTTTGCAAGTTCTACTGTCTGCTCACGACGACCACCTGATGCCGCACCTGAAGGGTCACGCATTTGTAGTGAGTGAGTTACGTCAAAAATGATTGGGCTGCCGTTTGATGCTTTTTTCATTACACCAAAGCCAAGCATGTCTACAACTAGGTTGTCGTAACCCATGCACGAACCACGCTCACAAAGGATGATGTTGTCGTTGCCACACTCAGCAAACTTATCAACGATGTTGCCAACTTGGCCTGGGCTCATGAACTGAGGTTTTTTCACGTTGATTACAGCGCCGGTCTTAGCCATCGCTTCAACAAGGTCAGTTTGACGAGCTAGGAAAGCAGGAAGCTGAATCACATCGACTACGTCTGCTACTGGCTGTGCTTGCGCTTCAGTATGAACATCAGTGATAATTTTCACGCCGAACGTGTCTTTCAGCTCTTGGAAAATCTTAAGACCCTCTTCCATACCAGGACCACGGTACGAGTGTACAGAGCTGCGGTTTGCTTTATCAAAAGACGCCTTAAATACGTAAGGGATACCTAGCTTCTCAGTCACTTTAACGTAGTGTTCACAGATCTGCATCGCCAGATCGCGAGACTCAAGAACATTCATACCCGCGAATAGCGTAAATGGCTTGTCGTTTGCAATTGGCATATCGCCAATGTGAACTGTTTTCTGTTCCATCATATTCTCTCTAGATAATTATTAATTAGTGAACCACAACGACTTTTTCGTTCATCGCATTCACTTGAGATTTAAGTAACTCAGACGCAGGGTCATCTGGGCATTGGTCAATAAAATACTGATAGTCGGTCGCAGCGATTTGGTGGCAATCAAGTTGCTGATAAATAAAGCCACGATCGCGAATCTCGTACGGATCATCGGGTACGAAAGTCAGAGCTAAATCGGTACACTTCAGTGCAAGAGTATAGCGCTCTTCTCGCAGCAATGCGCTTTTCAACAACGCTAACCACTTGCCGATAATCGTTGGGTGATCAGCCACTTCAAGATGTTCGCTCTTCACTTCAGCAAGCGGGCCATCATGGCCAATCAACCAAGCACGCAGGGTTTGTTGCCCAACATACTCGCCATTATATGGGTTAATGTAAACTGGCGTCTGGCCGTACCAAGTCACCTTGAGTAGAAACTGCGTCGGGAAAGAGACACCATCAACAGGGAAACCTAACTTACGACCTAGGTACAAAAAGATAGCACCTAAGCTAACTGGCACGCCCTTTTTGCGCTCTAACACCTTATCAATAAAGGCATTATCTGAAGAGAAATACGCATCTTTATCTCCAGCAAAACCCCACTCGTAGAAGAATAAGCGGATGAAAGATTCAAACTTTTGCTGTTCGTCCGTCTCATGCACCAATGCTTGCTCAGCATCTTCCAACAGTCGAGCCAGCTCTAGCTCTGCCCACTTGTCTTGAGTCTCAGGGTTTACCGCTTTATTTAAGATCAAAGCACCTTCCACCAGCTCTAGCTGGTCAAAGTCTTCGTCAAAAAATTCGTACATAGATAATTAACCGAAATACTAAGATAACTTACCGAAATAAGGTGATTATTAGCCAAAAAATGTTGGTGTCTTGGTCATGGCAATCTTACCTGCCATCGCCAACCAACCTAACGCGCCGAAAAATGAAAATGTTCTAAGTAGCTTGTTTTTACCAAACTTAAGCGCAAAGAAACCCAATGCGATGTAAGCCATAACACAAGTCAGTTTCTCTGTTAGCCACGGCGCTGCTGGAGTAAATGGAATGAAACCCGTAATCAAGATCAGACCAATACCAGATAGAAGCAGTAGTGAGTCGTTAATGTGCGGGAAGCGCTGCAGGAATGGATGCTTCAGCATTGGCGAGTTTGCCATCATAAGTGCATAGCGAACCGACAGTAGCAGAGCACTAAGCCCAACCGTCAATAGGTGAAAATGTTTTAAACCTTCGTACATGATATCCCTTTAATTTCTCTAATTGGCGTTTTATCAAACACCGACACTAAGGTAGATAGCGCCCCAATGTGACTCTATCATTACCGCCATAGTCTTTTTCTGTCATGACGTCTAAATAACCCAAGGCCTGCATGATCTCGCGAACCGCATCTCCTTGATCGTAACCATGCTCAAATGCCAACCAACCATCAGCTTCTAGATAATGGCGAGCCTTATCAGCAATGTGCTTGATGTCAGCTAACCCTTTCTCTTCGGCAACCAGCGCTGTAATAGGCTCGAAACGCACATCCCCTTGAGAGAGATGCGGATCATCTTTCTCGATATAAGGTGGATTCGACACTATCAATGAAAAACGACTGTGTTCAGGTAACGGCTCAAACCAACTGCCATTTAAAAACGTAGTGTTGGTGATATTAAGACGTGCTGCATTCTCAGTGGCAAGTTGCTGTGCTTCAGGTCGTAGATCAATCCCCGTTACACGACGATTCGGCATTTCAGAAGCCAGAGCTAAGGCAATGGCTCCTGTCCCCGTACCTAAATCTAGGATCTCACCTGTCTTACCGAATGTTTTATCCAACGCGACTTCAACCAAACGCTCAGTGTCAGGTCGAGGAATCAAAGTTGAAGGAGAAACTTTCAATGGTAGTGACCAAAACTCTCGCTCGCCGACGATATACGCGACCGGTTCTCCAGTGAGTCTGCGTGTTAGCAGTTCATTGAAATGCTGTTCTTGTTCGAGAGTCAGATGTTTTTCTGGCCAGGTAAGAAGGTAGGAGCGAGGTTTATCAAGCGTGTGGCAAAGCAGCACAGCGGCATCAATAGAGGGCGATGTATTCTCGCCCTCTTGAAGCTGTACGATTGCTGCTTTTAATGCACTTTCAACCGTATAGGCAGATTGCATAGGTTTTAGTTGTTCTCAGCTAGCGCAGCAAGTTGGTCAGCTTGGTGCTCTTGAAGTACTGGGTCAACTAGGCTTTGTAGGTCGCCTTCTAGCACTTCGTTCAGACGGTAAAGTGTTAGGTTGATACGGTGATCAGATACGCGGCCTTGTGGGTAGTTGTAAGTACGGATACGGTCACTACGGTCACCCGAGCCTAGAAGGTTACGACGTGTATCTGACACTTCAGCAGCACGACGCTCTTCTTCCGCTTGAACAATACGCGCAGCAAGAACTGCCATCGCTTTCGCTTTGTTTTTATGCTGAGAACGCTCGTCCTGACACTCTACTACTGTACCGGTTGGCAAGTGAGTAATACGGATTGCAGAATCCGTGGTGTTAACGTGCTGACCACCCGCGCCTGATGCACGGAATGTATCGATTTTCAGGTCTGCCGCTTTAATTTCTGGAAGATCCGCTTCTGGGATTTCAGGCATAACAGCAACAGTACATGCAGACGTGTGAACACGACCTTGAGATTCAGTTTCTGGTACACGTTGAACACGGTGACCGCCCGACTCAAATTTCATCACGCCGTAAACGCCTTCGCCGCTTACTTTTGCGATCATCTCTTTATAGCCGCCTTGCTCAGAGTCATTGCTGCTCATCACTTCAACGCGCCAGCCTTTCTTCTCTGCAAACTTAGAGTACATACGGAACAAGTTACCCGCGAAGATACCCGCTTCGTCACCGCCAGCACCAGCACGGATCTCTAGGAAACAGTTACGCTCATCGTTTGGATCTTTTGGCAGAAGTAGAATTTGAAGCTCATCAGTCAGGCGTTCTATCGCCTCTTTCGCTTCTTTAATCTCTTCCTGCGCCATTTCGCGCATCTCTTCGTCGTCTTCTTGCGCCATATCTTCAGCAGCTTCTAGATCGTCTTGCGCTTGCTGGTACGCTTGGAAGCACTTAGTCACTTCTTCTAACTGAGAGTACTCTTTAGATAGTGCACGGAATTTGTTTTGATCACCGATCACATCTGGATCACCAAGCAGGTGTTGAACTTCTTCGTAGCGTTCAACAAGTGTTTCAAGCTTTACTAGAATCGAGGCTTTCATATTCGTCTTATCTTTTTGGAGGTCTAAATTTATTGAGGGTCTTCTAAGCCCAAACTCTGTCTAATGACCGTTAATTTCGCAGGTTCTCCTTGCTCAGCTGCACTTTGTAGTGCGCGTGTTGGAGCATGGATCAATTTATTGGTGAGCTTATTACTCAGCTCAAGCAAGACTTTCTCAGGATCACCGCCCGCAGCCAGTGATTGTAAACTCTTGCTTAGTAATTCTTCTCTGATTTCATTCGCCGACTTTCGATACTCGCGAATACTATCAACCGCTTGCAAAGAGCGCATCCAACTCATGAATGCCGCACTCTCTTCACTTACAATGGCTTCCGCTTGAATCGCTTCCACTTTACGCTGTTCAATGTTGCCATCAACAATCGATTGTAAGTCATCGACCGTGTAGAGGTAAGCATCGTTAAGATCGCCCACTTCCGCTTCGACATCACGTGGTACTGCGATATCAACTAGCAGCATAGGTTGATGTTTTCTCTGTTTCAGAGCGGTCTCAACCATACCCTTACCGATAATCGGTAGAGGACTCGCCGTTGAACTGATCACGATATCCGCTTTATTAAGGTGGTCTGGGATCTCATTCAAGCTGATCACTTCAGCCCCAAACTCTTCTGCTAGCCCTAAAGCTCGTTCACGAGTTCGGTTAGCCACGATCATTTTAGTACAGCCATTAGCCGACAGGTGTTTTGCAACCAATTCGATGGTTTCACCAGCACCCACTAATAACACCGTTGAATCTTCAATCGATTCGAAGATGTGTTTCGCCAATGTACAGGCTGCATACGCGACAGAAACTGCGCTACCGCCAATTTCGGTTTCGGTACGAACACGCTTAGCAACAGAGAAAGACTTTTGGAACAGTTTCTCCATCGATGCGTCAACGGCTTTTTGTTCACGCGAATCAGAATACGCTTGTTTTACCTGTCCGAGAATTTGAGGCTCACCCAACACCAAGGAGTCCAAGCCACATGCCACACGCATTAGGTGTTTAATCGCCGCTTGCTCTTCATGGATATAAAGGCTGGGTTTTAGCTCTTCTGGGCTAACATCATGAAAAACTGATAACCATTCGATCAGCTTATTCTTAGCTGCACTTTTAACGTCGCAATACACTTCTGTTCGGTTACAAGTGGACAGTATGACACTTCCATTCACGTGTGCATTTGCGTTAAGTTGCCTTAGTGCATCAGATAATTTATCTGGACCAAACGCTACTTTTTCTCGCAATTCAACCGACGCTGTATTGTGATTGATACCTACGGCAAGCAAAGACATGTATCAGAAGTTCTCGATCAGGGTTTAAAAACAGGATGCCGAATTTTACTTGATGCATGGCTCTATTTAAAGGGCAAGCAGGATTTGTTTTCCTGAGTTCGTGAATTCAATGCTATAGTTGAAGCGTTTTTTCGATAATATTGAACAAGTTGTGAGCAAGCATGGATAAATTTCGTAAAATTGCCTCTCTGATTTTTTTCTGTCTGGTGGTAGCAGGTTGTGCTTCAGTACCAGAACAACCGACCAGTGTAGAGTGGCAAGCACACCAACAACAACTGCAAGAGATCCAATATTATCAAGCGACTGGCAAGCTCGCATATATCTCTCCTGAAGAGCGCCAAAGCCTTAACTTTTTATGGAAGCACTCTCCAAACTTCAGCCAATTACGACTGACGACTTTCCTTGGACAAACCGCACTGAATCTCACCGTTAATGAGTATGGCGCTAAAGTTGTCACTTATGATGACCAAGTGTTTACCCACCGAAGTGCCTCTAAACTGGTTAAACAGTTAACAGGGTTGACGATCCCCGTTGATCATCTACCACAATGGCTACTTGGTAATCCCGATGAAGCCGATACTTATCTATTAAACGCCAGCAATACCGTAGAAGCACTTTCTAAACAGATTGATGGCAAGGCTTGGCAACTTAACTTTGACCGCTACCGCGATATCACACTAAGCCAAAATAGTGATGGCCAAAGCAATACAGTTGAAAAGGTACTGCCTCTTCCAACGCGCCTCTCATTTAAACAAGATGAAAATAAGATCAACATTGTGGTCTCTAAATGGACACTCGATAAATGATTTCGACACAAACTCACTGGCCATCACCGGCTAAGCTGAACCTTTTTCTCTATATTACTGGTCGTCGTGATAACGGTTACCACGAATTACAAACACTGTTTCAGTTTATCGATTTTGGCGATGAACTGAGTATCACGGCACATCAACGCTCAAACCAAATCACTATTTCTCCCCAGATACCAGGGGTTGCTACTGAAGATAACCTGATCTGGAAAGCCGCGACCGCGCTTCAACAATACGCCAACACCGCTTTCGGTGCCGACATTGAACTAAAGAAAGTTCTGCCTATGGGCGGCGGTATTGGCGGTGGATCATCGAATGCCGCAACCGTGTTAGTCGCATTGAACTACCTGTGGCAGCTCAACCTATCTGATGACCAATTAGCTGAGATAGGCTTAAAGTTAGGTGCGGACGTTCCTGTATTCGTTCGTGGCTTCTCTGCTTTTGCTGAGGGCGTAGGTGAGCAGTTGCACCCTGCTAACCCAGAAGAGAGGTGGTATTTGGTGGTTAAGCCTCAAGTGAGCATTGCAACCGCAGATATATTCACTCATCCAAATTTAACCAGAAATACGCCGAAGCGAGAGCTAGCAACGCTTCTAGAGCAAGAATACGTAAACGATTGCGAAAAAATTGTACGAATGCTGTACCCAGAGGTTGATAAGCAACTTTCATGGCTGCTACAATATGCGCCGTCGAGATTGACCGGCACCGGTTCCTGCGTTTTTGCTGAATTTTCGAGCAAAAACGAAGCAGAATCTGTACTGGCAAAACTGCCTGACACCGCCTCAGCATTTATTGCTAAAGGTCGAAATCTTTCACCTTTAAAAGAGGCGCTGGCTGAACACCAATCAGCCCACCCACAATCTATTTAAAACTGGACGCAACCCTGAGGTTTCCACCGTGCCTGATATGAAGCTATTTGCTGGTAACGCAACACCTGAACTAGCCCAACGTATTGCTGACCGTCTATACATCTCTCTTGGCGATGCTACTGTAGACCGTTTTTCTGACGGCGAAGTCGCTGTACAAATCAACGAAAATGTTCGTGGTAGTGATGTATTCCTAATTCAATCTACTTGTGCACCAACCAATGACAACCTAATGGAATTGGTGGTAATGATTGACGCAATGCGCCGTGCTTCTGCTGGCCGTATTACTGCTGTAATCCCTTACTTCGGTTATGCCCGTCAAGATCGTCGTGTACGTTCTGCTCGTGTGCCAATTACTGCAAAAGTTGTTGCAGATTTCCTTTCTAACGTTGGCGTTGACCGCGTTCTAACTATCGACCTACACGCTGAGCAAATCCAAGGCTTCTTCGATGTACCAGTTGATAACATCTTCGGTACTCCAGTTCTTCTAGAAGACATGGCTAACCGTGGCCTAGAAAACCCAGTAGTGGTTTCTCCAGACCTAGGTGGCGTTGTACGTGCTCGTGCAACAGCTAAAGCGCTGGGTGACGTAGACATCGCTATCGTTGATAAGCGTCGTCCACGTGCTAACGTTTCTGAAGTAATGAACCTAATCGGCGATGTTGAAGGTCGTGACTGTGTGATCGTTGATGACATGATCGACACTGGTGGCACACTATGTAAAGCAGCTGAAGCGCTAAAAGAGCGCGGTGCTAAGCGTGTATTCGCTTACGCAACTCACGCTGTATTCTCTGGTGGTGCTGCAGACAACATCAAGAACTCTGTTCTAGACCAAGTTATCGTTACTGACTCTATCTCACTATCTCCTGAGATGGCAGCAACAGGTAAAGTAACAACTCTTAGCCTATCTCGCATGCTTGCTGAAGCGATTCGTCGTATCAGCAACGAAGAGTCAATCTCTGCGATGTTTAACTAAGACTCACTACTCTAGTCATAGAGTAAGGCGTTTAAAAGGCACTTCCAACGAAGTGCTTTTTTTATACCTAAACAATATTGCGCTACGGTTAGTGTCATGAATAGGGTCGGCAAAAAGGACAAGTTGTCCACTGCTCGCACCTTTTTCATAATTTGTGATATCATACGGCGCTTTTTGAAATCCCGAGAGAGATCCATACCTTGAGCCAACAAATAAAACTTCTCGTTGGACTGGCAAATCCAGGTCCAGAATACGCCAAGACTCGCCACAATGCGGGTGCATGGGTAGTTGAAGAATTAGCACGCGTACACAATGTTACGCTAAAGAATGAAGCAAAGTTCTTTGGTTTAACTGGACGCATTATGGTTCACGGTGAAGATCTTCGCTTGTTGATCCCAACAACTTACATGAACTTGTCCGGTAAAGCCGTTGCGGCAATGGCGAAGTTCTATCAAATCAAACCAGAAGAGATCATGGTTGCGCACGACGAACTCGATCTTCCTCCTGGCATTGGTAAGTTCAAAAAGGGTGGCGGCCATGGCGGTCACAATGGACTCAAAGACATCATCAGCAAGCAGGGTAACAATAAAGAATTCTACCGTCTTCGTTTAGGCATTGGCCATCCGGGACACAAAGATAAAGTTGCAGGTTATGTATTAGGCAAAGCTCCGCAAAAAGAGCAAGAGTGTATTGATGCCGTTGTTGACGAATCAGTACGCAGCCTAGACATCTTATTAAAAGATGGCCTATCAAAAGCACAAAATCGCTTACATACGTTCAAAGCAGAATAAGGTTTATATCATGGGTTTTAAATGTGGCATCGTTGGTCTACCAAACGTTGGTAAGTCAACTCTGTTTAATGCACTAACTAAAGCAGGTATCGAGGCAGCAAACTTCCCGTTTTGTACCATCGAACCAAACACAGGTATCGTTCCAGTACCTGATCTACGTCTAGATGCATTAGCGAAAATTGTTAATCCGCAGAAGATCCTTCCAACAACGATGGAATTCGTTGATATCGCTGGCCTAGTTGCTGGTGCATCTAAAGGTGAAGGTCTGGGTAACAAATTCCTAGCAAACATCCGTGAAACTGACGCAATTGGTCACGTAGTTCGCTGTTTTGAAAACGAAAACATCGTTCACGTTTCAGGTAAAGTATCACCTATCGACGATATCGAAGTGATCAACCTTGAACTTGCACTGGCTGACCTAGACAGCTGTGAGCGTGCAATTCAACGTAACACTAAGAAAGCAAAAGGCGGTGACAAAGACGCTAAGTTCGAAATCACTGTTCTTGAAAAGCTACTACCAGTTCTTACTGAAGGTGGTATGGCACGTACCGTTGAGCTATCAAAAGAAGAAGCGGCAGCAATCGGCTACCTAAACTTCCTAACACTTAAGCCAACAATGTACATTGCGAACGTAAACGAAGACGGTTTCGAAGATAACCCGTACCTAGATGCAGTTCGTGAATACGCAGAAAAAGAGAACAACGTTGTTGTTGCTGTTTGTGCGGCTATCGAATCAGAGCTATCTGAACTTGAAGACGAAGATCGTGAAGAGTTCCTAGCGGACATGGGTATCGAGGAACCAGGTCTAAACCGCGTTATCCGTTCTGGCTACGAACTACTTACTCTGCAAACTTACTTCACTGCAGGTGTTAAAGAAGTTCGCGCTTGGACTATCCCTGTTGGTGCAACTGCGCCACAAGCTGCGGGTAAGATCCATACTGACTTCGAAAAAGGCTTCATCCGTGCAGAAGTTGTTGGTTACGACCACTTCATCGAGTTTAACGGTGAGAGCGGTGCAAAAGACGCAGGTAAATGGCGTCTAGAAGGTAAAGACTACATCGTTAAAGATGGCGATGTTGTTCACTTCCGCTTCAACGTATAAGTTTTATTAGCAACTTATTGCCAGAGGCCAGTGCTCTCACTGGCCTTTTTTGTTTTCTTTATTCAATGATTTCCATTCATCTCAAAATTAACTGCACCAAAATATCGGGTTTCAACCCCATTTTTTGATCACAAATACGCCTCTTTGTCTAAAAAGAAATCGAACAGGCATTTATTCGTGATTTATTTAAAAAAAAAGTTGACGGGTTTCACTCAACTACGCATAATGCGCCCCGTTCCCAACGAAGCAACAACGCTTCAAAAGGGAATGACAATTTGGAAATGGCTACTTAGCTCAGTTGGTTAGAGCACATCACTCATAATGATGGGGTCGCAGGTTCAAATCCCGCAGTAGCCACCATTTCCTAAACGCTTTTCTCTCTATGAGTTAGAGTATTTAGGAAATATGCGGAAGTGGCGGAATTGGTAGACGCACCAGATTTAGGTTCTGGCGCCGCAAGGTGTGAGAGTTCAAGTCTCTCCTTCCGCACCATATTTGAGATATCTTTTGATATCAATTGTTGGGCTATCGCCAAGCGGTAAGGCACCGGCTTTTGATGCCGGCATTCCCTGGTTCGAATCCAGGTAGCCCAGCCACAAATTAAAGTGCAATTATCTGTAAAAAGGTAATAGCATTGAAAGCGAGTTTAGTTTATATTGTCTCGCTCTCAGATGGCTACTTAGCTCAGTTGGTTAGAGCACATCACTCATAATGATGGGGTCGCAGGTTCAAATCCCGCAGTAGCCACCATTCTTTCACTAGAATGAAAAATACAACGTTAGAGAGATTCACCAATCATCTCTCTAACTAAAAAATTGATGCGGAAGTGGCGGAATTGGTAGACGCACCAGATTTAGGTTCTGGCGCCGCAAGGTGTGAGAGTTCAAGTCTCTCCTTCCGCACCATTATTCTTCTTCAGAAATGAAGAGCGTGTGATTGACACATAAAACAATCCAGTTGGGCTATCGCCAAGCGGTAAGGCACCGGCTTTTGATGCCGGCATTCCCTGGTTCGAATCCAGGTAGCCCAGCCACTAATACAACGTTATTGAGGTTCACCAATCATCTCCTTAACTACATTATTTGCTAGAAAATAAACTAGCGATGCGGAAGTGGCGGAATTGGTAGACGCACCAGATTTAGGTTCTGGCGCCGCAAGGTGTGAGAGTTCAAGTCTCTCCTTCCGCACCATTATTCTTCTTCAGAAATGAAGAGCGTGTGATTGACACATAAAACAATCCAGTTGGGCTATCGCCAAGCGGTAAGGCACCGGCTTTTGATGCCGGCATTCCCTGGTTCGAATCCAGGTAGCCCAGCCACTAATACAACGTTATTGAGATTCACCAATCATCTCTCTAACTAAAAAATTGATGCGGAAGTGGCGGAATTGGTAGACGCACCAGATTTAGGTTCTGGCGCCGCAAGGTGTGAGAGTTCAAGTCTCTCCTTCCGCACCATTATTCTTCTTCAGAAATGAAGAGCGTGTGATTGACACATAAAACAATCCAGTTGGGCTATCGCCAAGCGGTAAGGCACCGGCTTTTGATGCCGGCATTCCCTGGTTCGAATCCAGGTAGCCCAGCCACTAATACAACGTTATTGAGATTCACCAATCATCTCTCTAACTAAAAAATTGATGCGGAAGTGGCGGAATTGGTAGACGCACCAGATTTAGGTTCTGGCGCCGCAAGGTGTGAGAGTTCAAGTCTCTCCTTCCGCACCATTATTCTTCTTCAGAAATGAAGAGCGTGTGATTGACACATAAAACAATCCAGTTGGGCTATCGCCAAGCGGTAAGGCACCGGCTTTTGATGCCGGCATTCCCTGGTTCGAATCCAGGTAGCCCAGCCACTAATACAACGTTATTGAGATTCACCAATCATCTCTCTAACTAAAAAATTGATGCGGAAGTGGCGGAATTGGTAGACGCACCAGATTTAGGTTCTGGCGCCGCAAGGTGTGAGAGTTCAAGTCTCTCCTTCCGCACCATTATTCTTCTTTGGAAACAAAGAGATCTCGAAAGAGAAACAAGTTGGCTACTTAGCTCAGTTGGTTAGAGCACATCACTCATAATGATGGGGTCGCAGGTTCAAATCCCGCAGTAGCCACCATTCTTTCATTAGAATGAAAAATACAACGTGATACTGATTTTACCAATTATCGGTATGACTACAGAATTGATGCGGAAGTGGCGGAATTGGTAGACGCACCAGATTTAGGTTCTGGCGCCGCAAGGTGTGAGAGTTCAAGTCTCTCCTTCCGCACCATTATTCTTCTTCGGAAACGAAGAGCGTGTGATTGACACATAAAACAATCCAGTTGGGCTATCGCCAAGCGGTAAGGCACCGGCTTTTGATGCCGGCATTCCCTGGTTCGAATCCAGGTAGCCCAGCCACTAATACAACGTTATTGAGATTCACCAATCATCTCCTTAACTACATTATTTGCTAGAAAATAAACTAGCGATGCGGAAGTGGCGGAATTGGTAGACGCACCAGATTTAGGTTCTGGCGCCGCAAGGTGTGAGAGTTCAAGTCTCTCCTTCCGCACCATTATTCTTCTTTGGAAACAAAGAGATCTCGAAAGAGAAACAAGTTGGCTACTTAGCTCAGTTGGTTAGAGCACATCACTCATAATGATGGGGTCGCAGGTTCAAATCCCGCAGTAGCCACCATTCTTTCATTAGAATGAAAAATACAACGTGATACTGATTTTACCAATTATCGGTATGACTACAGAATTGATGCGGAAGTGGCGGAATTGGTAGACGCACCAGATTTAGGTTCTGGCGCCGCAAGGTGTGAGAGTTCAAGTCTCTCCTTCCGCACCATTATTCTTCTTCGGAAACGAAGTGTGTGTGATTGACACGTGAAACAATCAAATACAACGTTATTGAGATCTACCAATCATCTCCTTAACTACAAATTGATGCGGAAGTGGCGGAATTGGTAGACGCACCAGATTTAGGTTCTGGCGCCGCAAGGTGTGAGAGTTCAAGTCTCTCCTTCCGCACCATCATTAGAGACCCAGCTTTTTAGCTGGGTTTTCTTTTATCTGAAATATACAAATCTGCTAACCACATCACCAAGTATTTCCCCTAGATTCAGCACTTAGTTAACTTTTTATAAGACAATGTCAGCTCCACTTTTACATCGAGTATGACAGCGCTATGAGAACTCTCCCTTTAACCATCGGTTGCTACACAGAAGATCCAAATGGAAGCCAAGGTGTATATCAAACTCAGTTAGATCTGGAAACAGGTAAGCTGAACCCTCCACAACTGATCGCAAAGTGCATTAACCCCTCTTTTGTTGTCTCTACAAAGCTGGGCATCTATACCGCATCTGAAATCGACCAACAGTCCCAACCTCAGCTATTTCATGTCTCAGAGACAGGTTCAAACGTTCCATCTAATTCCGCCTCAATCTCTGGCGATCACCCTTGTCACATTTCGATAGATCCTAGCCATAAGTTTGCCATCACCTCCCAGTACTCTTCAGGCACATTCGATATCTTCAGTTTGAACATCAATGGCAATATCGATAGAAAAGTCAAAACCCTTAAAATGTCAGGCTCAGGCCCTAATCAGGATAGACAGACTGGACCACACGCTCATCAGTGCCTATTTTTAACGCAATCACCACAATTTGTTACCGTTGATCTTGGCGCCGATCGCATTAACTTCTACTGCTTCGATGAAGAACAAGAAGACTTTCTAGAAGAACCAATGCAGTCTATTGAAGTTCCTGCGGGCAATGGACCTCGTCATATGGTTTTCAATAAGGCTGAAGACAAAGCCTATGTTGTCTGTGAGCTATCTGAAACGATTCTAATGCTAGAGAAGACAGTTGGACGGTGGCATATTGTTGAGGAGATCGATGCGCTTCCTAATGCAGAAAAAGGAGAAGCGGCAGCGGCGATCAAGCTATCGCCAGATGAGGAATATCTTTATGTCTCTTGCCGACATCAATCAAAGATCAGTCACTTCAAACTCGATCCTATAACTTACAAGCCAGCTTTTATTGATAGTTATGAGACACAAGGGAGTTTCCCTCGTGATTTTCATATCACCAATGATGGAGAGTGGCTAATCGCTGCAAACCAGCACTCCAATAATATCACCTCTTTTAAGCGCAACCCGCTAGATGGGTCTTTAACCTACAGCGGACACGCGTTACAAGTAGGCTCGCCCGTTTGTATTACAGAGCAACTATAAAGTTACGTGCATAAAAAAGGAGAGCACTGTGGCTCTCCTCTACTTTTCAGCTCTACGAGACTTTAAACTACAGCCCCAAAGCATACTTCAATACTTGGTTTTTAATTGGTCCAGAGTTCTCTGCTAGCTTTAATGCTGCATTACGAACAAACTTAAGTGGGCCAAGGTCGTTGCTGAACGTTTTGTAGAAGAAGTCCATGCCGCTCTGCATGATAAGGTTATCCCCTCTTCTTTTTACCTCATAGCTTCTTGCGACAGCATCCGTTAATTCACCCTGCTCCTTGGTTAGGTTGATTAGAGCGGCCACGTCTTTAAAACCGAGATTCACACCTTGCCCAGCCAGAGGGTTAATTGTGTGCGCTGAATCTCCAACCAAGATACACTTATTTTGAGCGTAGCTTTGTGCATGTCGGCGAGTCAGTGGGAAAGAACCCGATTGAAGCACCTTAATATCCCCCAACTCCGCAGGAAAATGACTTAACACTTCAGCACGCAGTTTCTCAGGACTCATAGCAGACAACTGCTTAATGCGTGATGGTTTGTCGTACCATACCAGAGAGCCTTGCCCCACTTCCTTGCCCTCTTCTGTAAGCGACGCTAGAGGTAAAAATGAACGAGGACCACTTGGTAGAAACTGTTGCCAAGTAATGTCTTGCTGAGGAAGTTCGGTCTCAACATTAATCAACATGCAGTGCTGACGATAATCCCAAGCCGTGATACCTATTCCAGCTTGCTGGCGAACAGCCGAATTCGCACCGTCTGCACCAACAACCCATTTGGTTGATAAGCACAAGCCAGACTGCAGCACAACTGTGTTCGTTTCACCGAGCTCAATGGTGTCTAGCTTCTCTGGGCAAAGCAGTTCAAGATTGTCATAACGTTCAAACTGTGCCCATAACCCAAGTTGGATAAGGCGGTTTTCTACGATATAGCCCAGTCGAGGTAATTCTAAAGATGCAGCATCAAATCGCGTGCGACACTCTGGGTGCTCCCAAGTTTCCAAGCGCTTGTACGTGCAAACTCGCATATTCTCGATCGCATCCCACGCACCCAGCGAATCCAACAGATCCACAGAGGCTTGAGAGATCGCAGAGACACGAATATCCATAGGCTGTGTTTTTTCGAAAGCTTGCGGAGCAAATCCCTCGATCACCGCGACACGCATGCCTTGCTGCGCAAATCCGATAGCGGTTGCTGCACCAACCATACCACCGCCGACTACCACAATATCGTAACTGTTCATATTTTGTACTTATCAGTTTGATTCAATGACTGTTTTTGATTGTACGTTTTCACAACTTACTTGTAACCAAAAACCTTAATCTCAAAATGGACAATCCCTTGCTGCGTATAGTGTTTCTCGAAATAACCAACAATCTTAACGAGAATAAAAACCACTACATAAGAGATTTTGCTAGACCACTAGTCAGTCGGTTTTGAAACCAGTACAATACGCCGCTTGCTGTTAGGGTAGCGCTATTTTAGCCATATTTAGAAGCTATAATAGAGACCGTAACCGCGGATTAACACTGGGCGATTTGCTCCCTTAAATTAAACTAACGATCGAGCGAACAAAACATGAGTAAGAAACTGCTAATTAAAACTTGGGGCTGCCAGATGAATGAATACGATTCATCAAAAATGGCTGACCTGCTAAATGCCGCAAATGGCTATGAGCTAACAGAAGTACCTGAGGAAGCAGATGTACTACTACTGAATACCTGTTCTATCCGCGAAAAAGCGCAAGAGAAAGTATTCCACCAGCTTGGTCGTTGGAAAACACTAAAAGATAAAAAAGACGGTGTTGTGATCGGTGTGGGTGGCTGTGTAGCGACTCAAGAAGGTGATCACATCCGTGAACGTGCGCCATACGTAGATGTTATCTTTGGCCCACAAACACTGCACCGTCTACCAGAGATGATCAAACAATCTCTAAGCGATGAAGCACCAGTAATGGACATCTCTTTCCCTGAGATTGAGAAGTTTGACCGTCTACCTGAGCCTCGCGCTGAAGGTGCAACAGCATTCGTTTCTATCATGGAAGGCTGTTCTAAGTACTGTACTTACTGTGTTGTACCTTACACTCGTGGTGAAGAAGTAAGCCGTCCAATGGATGACGTACTATTCGAAATCGCACAACTTGCAGAGCAAGGTGTACGTGAAGTAAACCTACTAGGCCAAAACGTTAACGCTTACCGTGGTCCAACGCACGAAGGTGACATCTGTTCATTCGCTGAACTGCTTCGTCTTGTTGCATCAATTGATGGTATCGACCGTATTCGTTTCACAACAAGCCACCCACTTGAGTTTACTGACGACATCATCGCTGTATACGAAGATACACCTGAACTTGTAAGCTTCCTGCACCTACCTGTACAAAGTGGTAGTGACCGCATCCTAACGATGATGAAGCGTCCTCACACAGCGATTGAATACAAGTCGATCATTCGTAAGCTACGTAAAGCGCGTCCTGATATTCAAATCAGTTCGGACTTCATCGTTGGTTTCCCTGGTGAAACCGCAATGGATCATGAAGCGACAATGAAGCTAATCAAAGACGTTGATTTCGATATGAGCTTCAGCTTCATCTTCTCTCCTCGTCCAGGTACGCCAGCGGCCGATTACCCTTGTGATGTGCCAGAACAAGAGAAGAAAGAGCGTCTATACGAACTGCAACAAGTTGTGAATTCTCAAGCTATGCGTTACTCACGCCTAATGCTTGATACAGAGCAACGCGTTCTTGTTGAAGGTCCGTCTAAGAAGAACCTAATGGAGCTTCGTGCACGTACCGAGAACAACCGTGTTGTTAACTTCGAAGGCAGTGCAGACCTTATCGGTCAATTCGTTGATGTGAAGATCACAGACGTATTTGCTAACTCTCTACGTGGCGAACTGGTTCGTACAGAAAAAGACATGGACCTACGCACTATCATCTCTCCAACTCAGATGATGGCGAAAACAAAACACGAAGATGAGCTAGGTGTAGCAACATTTACGCCATAAGCGAAACATCTAAGTTCAGCACAAAGCTGAACAGCAAAGCTTGAAATTACCTAACTAAGTGACCATCTTAGAAATAGGGAAATCGCCATTAGAAGCCCGGTCTCAATCGGGCTTCTTGCTCTTTTTTTATTGAAAAGAGTGGTGGCACAAAATGAGAGGCTAATTTGAGCAATAAAATCGTTACCCTAGAGATCAATCTAGAACCTGCAGATAACCGTCGCCTTGCAAGCCTATGTGGCCCATTCGATGACAATATCAAACACCTTGAGCGCCGTTTAGGTGTCGAGATCAACTACCGCAGCAACTTTTTCACTATCGTAGGCAAGCCTCACACGGCTGCAGCAGCGCTTGAAATCGTTAAGCGCCTTTATGTAGAGTCTGCTCCGGTGAAAGGTAATATCCCAGACATCGAACCTGAGCAAATCCACTTAGCTATCAAAGAGTCTGGTGTTCTAGAACAAACGACTGAGTCAAGTATTGAGCACGGCAAAGAAGTGTTCATCAAGACTAAGAAAGGCGTCATAAAGCCGCGCACACCAAACCAAGCACAGTACCTAATGAACATGGTTACTCATGACATTAGCTTTGGTATTGGTCCTGCTGGTACTGGTAAAACTTACCTAGCAGTGGCAGCAGCAGTAGACGCACTGGAGCGTCAAGAAATTCGTCGTATTCTACTAACGCGTCCAGCGGTTGAAGCCGGTGAAAAGCTTGGTTTCCTTCCTGGCGACTTAAGTCAGAAAGTCGACCCTTACTTGCGCCCTCTTTATGATGCCCTGTTTGAGATGCTGGGCTTTGAGCGTGTTGAAAAGCTGATTGAACGCAACGTGATTGAAGTTGCACCGCTTGCGTACATGCGTGGCCGTACGCTAAACGATGCCTTCATCATTCTTGATGAGAGCCAGAACACCACTGTTGAACAGATGAAGATGTTCCTAACTCGTATTGGCTTCAACTCGCGCGCGGTCATCACCGGTGATATCACCCAAATCGATTTACCTCGCGGCGCGAAATCTGGCCTACGCCATGCAACAGAAGTACTAAGTGAAGTCGATGACATCAGCTTTAACTTCTTCATGTCTGAAGACGTGGTTCGTCACCCAGTTGTTGCTCGTATCGTTAATGCGTATGAGAAATGGGAAGCGAAAGACCAAAAAGAGCGCAAAGAATTTGAACGTCGTAAGCGTGAAGAGCGTGAGGCCAAACTACTCGAAGCTCAACAGCCAGCTGAGAAACAATTAGCAACACAAAATAGCTCTGTCGTTTCAGAACAAGGTGATAAATAGATGTCTATTGAACTAGACCTGCAATTAGCAGTCGAAGATGAACAAGGCTTACCGACTGAGCAAGATATTCAGCAGTGGTTGGACAAAACCATTCCTCAATTCCAAGAGAATGCGGAGCTGACTATTCGTATCGTTGATACGAAAGAGAGCCACCAGCTGAATCATGAGTATCGCGGAAAAGACAAGCCAACTAATGTGTTGTCTTTCCCGTTCGAGGCGCCTCCGGGCATTGAGCTTGATCTTTTAGGTGATCTCATCATTTGCCGCCAAGTGGTAGAAAAAGAAGCAGAAGAGCAAAACAAGCCTCTGTTAGCACACTGGGCTCATATGGTTGTACATGGCAGTCTGCATCTGCTAGGTTATGATCATATCGAAGATGATGAAGCTGAAGAGATGGAGTCACTCGAGACAGAAATCATGCAAGCTATGGGTTACGAAGACCCTTACATCCTAGAAAAGTAAACCGCTTCTAGGAAAATAGGTTGCAGAGAAACAACAACTCCACGAACCTGGAAACACAATAGGTATCTGAGTTGTTATGTGTGCTATCACACTTCTGATAGCGTTATTTTTTGAGAAATCATGAACGAAGGTAACCCCCCCACTTCTGAGGGAAGTAAAAAATCTGAAGGTCCGAGTAGAAAGTCCTTCTTTGAACGCCTAGGCCAACTATTTCAAGGCGAGGTAAAAGACCGCCAAGAGCTCGTCGATGTAATTCGCGACTCTGAAATTAATGACCTAATTGACCACGACACTCGCGACATGCTTGAGGGTGTAATGGAAATCTCTGAGATGCGCGTGCGTGACATCATGCTACCGCGTTCTCAAATGGTCACAGTTGAACGCACCGATGACTTAGATACATTGATTGCGCTCATTACTGATGCTCAACACTCTCGCTACCCAGTGATCAGTGAAGATAAAGACCATGTAGAGGGCATTCTTTTAGCGAAGGACCTACTTAAGTATTTGGGCTCAGACAGCGCCCCATTCGACATTGAGCAAGTGATTCGTCCTGCGGTTGTTGTTCCTGAAAGTAAGCGCGTTGACCGCCTACTCAAGGAGTTCCGTGAAGAGCGTTACCACATGTCTATCGTTGTCGATGAGTTTGGCGGTGTATCTGGTCTTGTAACCATTGAAGATATCCTCGAAGAAATCGTTGGTGAAATTGAAGACGAGTTCGACGATGAAGAAGAGTTAGACATTCGTAAGCTGAGCAAGCATACCTTCTCAGTAAAAGCTTTAACCACTATTGAAGAGTTCAATGACACATTTGGAACCAGCTTTAGTGACGATGAAGTGGATACTGTTGGTGGTATGGTAATGACAGCCTTTGGGCATCTGCCGACCCGCGGCGAAATCGTAGAAATTGAAAACTACCATTTCAAAGTGACCTCTGCAGACAACCGCCGTGTGATTCAATTACAGGTGACTATCCCAGACGAGCAACCTCTTCCAACTATCGAAGAATAACAACTTCTCTCTAAAGAGATGACATAATTTAGATGACTAAACCATTTATTCATCGCCTACTACGGCCGCTTGCGGCCGTTTTTGTTGGCGCTATTACCACCCTTGCGTTCGCTCCCTACTCCTTCTGGCCTATCGCCATTCTCAGCCCAGCTATCTTGTTAATCCTATTGCACAAGCAAAGTAGCAAGAGTGCACTTTGGACAGGTTACGCATGGGGTTTTGGTCAATTTGCTACTGGCATCAGTTGGGTCTACGTCAGTATTGACGGCTTCGGCGGTATGCCACTCGCCGCAAACCTATTCCTAATGGGTCTGCTTATCGGTTACCTAGCCATTTATACCGGTCTATTCGGATGGGCACTCAACCGCTTCTTCCCTAACAATAACCTCACTCGTTTTTTCCTTGCTGCACCTGCCTTATGGTTAGTGACAGATTGGCTACGCGGCTGGGTTATGACTGGCTTCCCGTGGTTGTGGCTTGGCTACAGCCAAATAGAGTCTCCTCTTGGCTCATTTGCGCCGATTGGTGGTGTGGAACTGATTACTCTAGCGGTTATCGTTTCGGCAAGTGCACTGGCTTACACTGCGATTAATAGAGCCTGGAGTGTGGGGTTGATTCCTGTGGTTTTATTGAGTGCAGGTTTTGGTATTCGTAACATCGACTGGGTGACACCGAATCCCGACAAAACGACGTCACTAGTACTTATTCAAGGCAATGTTGACCAAGACTTAAAGTGGCTACCAAGTCAACGCTGGCCGACCATGATGAAGTACACCGATATGAGCCGCGATAACTGGGGTGCAGACATCATCATCTGGCCAGAAGCAGCGATTCCAGCTTTTGAAGTCGAGATCCCTTCATTTCTGCGCAACCTTGATAGCGCAGCGAAGATGAACAACAGCTCGATCATCACGGGTGTACTCAACCAGTCTGAAGACAAGAAGTACTACAACAGTATTCTCTCTCTTGGGGTAAATCCATACGGAGAATACAGCTATGACCCAAGCGAGCGCTACCACAAACACCACCTATTGCCGTTTGGTGAGTTTGTGCCATTTGAGGACATCTTGCGCCCACTGGCTCCATTCTTCAATTTGCCAATGTCGTCGTTTAGTCGCGGTGATTTCATTCAGCCAAACATTGTGGCTAATGGTCGTCACCTAGCACCTGCACTGTGTTATGAAATCATCTTCAATGATCAGGTTCGCCAGAATGTGACCGAAGATACTGACTTCATTCTAACGCTCTCTAATGATGCTTGGTTTGGTCGCTCTATTGGCCCCTTGCAACACATGGAGATTGCGCAAATGCGTGCTCTAGAGCTCGGTAAGCCCGTGATTCGCTCTACCAATAACGGTGTGACAGCGGTAACTGACCACAAAGGCAACATCGTTGAGCAAGTACCACAGTTCGAGACCGCAGTACTAAAAGCTGAACTTATCTCTACCGATGGTCAAACACCTTATCGTGTTGTCGGAACGTGGCCACTTTACGTTTGGGTGCTATTGAGTTTAGTAATCGGCTGGCGCTTGAGAGAGAAAAGCTAGATTCGAGATTCGAGATTCGAGATTCGAGATTCGAGATTCGAGATTCGAGATTCGAGATTCGAGATTCGAGATTCGAGATAAAACCTTAAAGGGTTGGCCTACTGGGTCAACCCTTTTTGTTTATGTTGGAGGGGGCGCTATGGTTTGAGCGCTTTGCGGCTGAAACCTTTACCACCGCATTTGATGCATGGAATGATGGTTGTTGGATGGTTGTACTCCGTTTGATGGCCACAATCGTCACAGATCAAACGCCCTAAACCGATCACTTCCCCGGCTTGATAGAGCCCTTGGTGTTCCAAATCTTGAAATAGCTCCACCCATTCCACCTTGGTACGGTCGGTGATTTCCAACAAGCCATGCCAGATTGAATCTGCAATCATCAAATAAAACGGGCCGCTTTTGCTCTCTTCATAGTTTTCAGAGAACTCTTTCAGATCCGATTTAACATAAGCCGAGATCAGCGATAGCTCGTCTTTCGTCATATCATTCGCGGCTTTTGCAAGCTTGCCTGACGTTTCAATCTTATTGTTGAGCTCTTCAGGGCTATGCTTGAGTGTTTCAATAACGTCTTCCACTAACTCTTCATAGAGTGCTTTTTTCTTTGGCATAAGTCCTCCTCAAGATTGCAGACCTAAATCAATACCCGAGATAATGAGAGTATGACAGGTATAGCTATTGTTGTAGTTCGTTCCTTTAGGTATTCTATGACGATCTATTAAAGTCTGATCAAACCAGACTCACAAATTCCAAGATAACCGGACATCATCGATGCAAGAACAATACAATCCGCAAGAAATTGAACAGAAAGTTC
This sequence comes from Vibrio fortis, assembly GCF_024347475.1. Taxonomy (NCBI): domain Bacteria; kingdom Pseudomonadati; phylum Pseudomonadota; class Gammaproteobacteria; order Vibrionales; family Vibrionaceae; genus Vibrio; species Vibrio fortis. Next base: position 806,106 of record NZ_AP025487.1, on the reverse strand, counting down.
AACAGCACTGGGATAACAACAAGACCTTTGTTGTAAGTGAAGACCCAAACAAAGAAAAATTCTACTGTCTATCCATGTTCCCATACCCAAGTGGTCGACTGCACATGGGTCACGTGCGTAACTACACAATCGGTGATGTGGTATCTCGTTTCCAACGTCTGCAAGGCAAAAACGTAATGCAACCAATCGGTTGGGATGCATTCGGCCTACCTGCAGAAAACGCAGCGGTTAAGAACAACACAGCGCCTGCGCCATGGACTTACGAAAACATCGAGTACATGAAGAACCAACTTAAGCTTCTTGGCTTTGGTTACGACTGGAACCGTGAGTTCGCAACGTGTACGCCAGAGTACTACCGCTGGGAACAAGAGTTCTTCACTAAGCTTTACGAAAAAGGTTTGGTTTACAAGAAGACTTCTTCGGTTAACTGGTGTCCAAACGACCAAACTGTACTTGCAAACGAGCAGGTTGAAGATGGTTGCTGCTGGCGTTGTGACACTCCAGTAGAACAAAAAGAGATTCCACAGTGGTTCATTAAGATCACTGAATACGCTCAAGAACTACTAGACGACCTAGATAACCTAGACGGTTGGCCTGAGATGGTTAAGACCATGCAGCGCAACTGGATCGGTCGCTCTGAAGGCGTTGAACTGAAGTTTGAAGTGAAAGGTCAACAAGACCTAGAAGTTTACACAACACGTCCTGACACACTAATGGGTGTGACTTACGTAGGTATCGCAGCGGGCCACCCTCTTGCATCAGTAGCGGCAGAGAACAACCCTGAACTTGCAGCATTCATCGACGAGTGTAAAAACAACAAAGTAGCGGAAGCTGAACTTGCGACAATGGAGAAGAAAGGTATGGCGACTGGCCTTACTGCTATTCACCCATTGAACGGTCGTGAAGTACCAGTTTACGTAGCTAACTTCGTACTGATGGACTACGGTACAGGCGCTGTAATGGCAGTACCTGCACACGACCAACGTGACTACGAGTTCGCAACTAAATATGGCCTAGACATCATTCCTGTGATTAAGCCTGCTGACGATAGCGAATTAAACATCTCTGAAGAAGCGTACACAGAGAAAGGCGTTCTATTTGATTCAGGTGAGTTCGACGGTCTTGAATTCCAAGCGGCATTCGATGCAATTGCAGCGAAGCTAGAAGCTGAAGGCAAAGGTACTAAGACAGTAAACTTCCGTCTACGTGACTGGGGTGTATCTCGTCAACGTTACTGGGGCGCACCAATCCCAATGGTAACGACTGAAGATGGTGAAGTTCACCCAGTACCTGCTGACCAACTACCAGTGATTCTTCCTGAAGACGTGGTAATGGACGGCGTAACAAGCCCAATCAAAGCAGACAAAGAATGGGCGAAGACAACATTTAACGGCGAACCTGCTCTACGTGAGACAGATACGTTCGATACGTTCATGGAATCTTCTTGGTACTACGCACGTTACTGTTCACCACAAGCAGATGACATCCTAGATCCAGAAAAAGCAAACTACTGGCTACCAGTAGACCAGTACATCGGTGGTATCGAGCACGCTTGTATGCACCTATTGTACTCACGCTTCTTCCACAAACTGCTACGTGACGCAGGTTACGTGACCTCTGACGAACCGTTCAAGCAACTACTGTGTCAAGGCATGGTACTAGCGGATGCGTTCTACTTCGAGAACGACAAAGGCGGTAAAGAGTGGGTTGCACCAACTGACGTTGCTGTAGAGCGTGACGGCAAAGGTCGCATCACTTCTGCTAAAGATAACGAAGGCCGTGACGTAACACACTCAGGCATGATCAAAATGTCTAAGTCGAAGAACAACGGTATCGACCCACAAGAGATGGTAGACAAGTACGGTGCTGATACAGTACGTCTATTCATGATGTTTGCATCACCTGCAGACATGACGCTTGAGTGGCAAGAGTCTGGCGTAGAAGGGGCTAACCGCTTCCTGAAACGTGTTTGGAAGCTAGTTAACGAGCACGCATCGAAAGGCGCGGCAGAAGCAGTAGACACATCTGCACTTTCTGGTGACCAAAAAGCACTACGTCGTGATGTTCACAAGACAATCGCGAAAGTGACTGACGATATCGCTCGTCGTCAAACATTCAACACAGCTATCGCTGCAATCATGGAACTGATGAACAAGCTAGCGAAAGCACCTCAAGAATCTGCGCAAGATCGTGCAATCCTTGATGAAGCACTAAAAGCTGTTGTTGCAATGCTTTACCCAATCACTCCACACATCTCTTACGAAATGTGGGCAGCTCTGGGTCAAGAAGACATCGACAACGCGACATGGCCAACTCACGATGAAAAAGCACTTGTAGAAGACGAGAAGCTAATCATCGTTCAAGTGAACGGCAAGCTACGTGCGAAACTGACTGTACCAGCGGATATCTCTAAAGAAGATATTGAAGCTCTAGGTCTAAACGATGAGAACGTTACTAAGTTCACAGACGGCAAAACGGTACGTAAAGTTATCTACGTTCCAGGTAAGCTACTGAACATCGTTGCTAACTAAGCGTTCGTCACATCGTGACTGATTCGTTGAGTTAACGCTCGCAATGCGATAGGAATTAAAGAACTTAATTACCAATTCGCAGTCAATAGACAGGGTGCACCCCACCCTGTCTACTTATTTAAGCGCTTTTGTATTAGTGATTCCAAATACGGTTACACCCTAAACATAAAGCCTTTAAATAAGTAATCCATTTTATGAGAGCCATCAAATAATGCGCCTGATTTCACTGTCTTCGTTAAAAGCTACGTTCGTTGTTCTATCTGTTAGCCTACTCTCAGCCTGTGGTTTTCACCTACGTGGTGACTATTCTGTACCAGAAGAACTCAACAAGATCTCTGTATCAAGTTACGATCAATACAGCACATTTACGCGTATGGTGAAAAGCCAACTGCGTATGAGCAACGTAGACATTGTCGCGCCAACTAGCAAAACGCCGAACCTGCACCTGCTGAGCGAAAGCGTTAATGAGCGTACGCTCTCGCTATACCAAAATACACGTGCTGCGGAAAAAGAACTGACTTTTAACGCATCTTACCGCGTGACGATTCCAGAACTAGGCGACAAAACCTTTACCACTAGCGTTACCCGCAGCTACCTAGATAACCCTCTAACTGCACTGGCAAAATCTGTTGAAAGAGACATGATTGAAGATGAGATGCGCAAGCTAGCAGCAAGCCAAATCCTACGTCAAATGGCGCGTCTTAAAGCCAACCTTGCTGCGAACAGCATGAACCTTGAAGACCTAGAAGAGGTTCAAGTGAAAGAGCTAGAGAAGCAGTACAACATCAAAAATGTTGAGGTAACCCCAGATTCAGCTAAGTCTGCTCAATAAGGTTAACTGATGCGTATTTTTGCAGACCGCTTATCAGAGCAATTAAGTAAGCAGCTAAGTCGCGTTTATTTGATCTTTGGTAACGAACCGCTATTGCTTCAAGAAAGCCGCGAATCGATTCAGAAAGCCGCCAAAGAGCAAGGCTTCGAAGAACGTCACCGCTTTGCTATCGACAGCAGCCTAGATTGGAACGATGTTTACGACTGTACCCAAGCACTAAGCCTGTTCTCTAGCCGTCAACTCATCGAGCTGGAATTGCCTGAGTCTGGTGTCAACGCCGCTATCGCAAAAGAGCTATTGGCGCTTGCAGAACAACTGCACGAAGATATCATGCTGGTGTTGATCGGCACTAAGCTTACCAAGGCACAAGAAAATGCTAAGTGGTTTAAGGCACTTTCGAGCCAAGGTCACTGGGTAAGTTGTCTTACGCCTGACGTTGGCCGTTTGCCTCAGTTTGTTCAAGCTCGTTGTCGCCAAATCGGTTTACAGCCCGACGCCGAGGCCACACAAATGCTGGCTCAATGGCACGAAGGCAACCTGTTTGCATTGACCCAAAGCCTAGAGAAACTGGCACTGCAATACCCTGATGGCAAGTTGACCTTAGTTAGACTTGAAGAGTCGCTAAGTCGTCACAATCACTTTACCCCTTTCCATTGGGTAGATGCCTTGCTAGCCGGCAAAGGTAATCGAGCACAACGCATTTTGCGCCAACTAGAGGCGGAAGGTGTGGAAGCGGTGATCCTTTTGCGCAGTATTCAAAGAGAGCTAGCGCTGCTGCTTCAAATGCAACAACAAATGCAGCAGATGCCTATCGGACAAGTGTTTGAGAAACACCGTATTTGGCAATCAAAGAAACCCCTTTATAACGCAGCGCTAACACGAGTTTCAGTGACTCAGTTACACTCTCTGTTTGCACTGCTTACTCAAGCTGAATTGCTCTCTAAAACCCAATATGAGCAATCACCTTGGCCACTCATTCACCAATTGAGTGTTGAGTTTTGTATCCCTTCGGCTTCAATCCCCTTTCCCGCATAAAAGCGTGATATGATTTTGAGTCGCAAAATTAAGATTTAAGGAACACCCTGTGTTACGTGAAGAACTAAGAGATTTTCTTGCAGATAAAGCCGACGACATGAAAGCAGAGTCGATCATCACAATCGACGTTGAAGGTAAATCCAGTGTGACAGACTACATGATCGTTTGTACTGGTACTTCAAAGCGCCACGTCGCTTCTATCGCAGAACATGTCGCAAGTGAAGTGAAAAAAGTCGGACTAGAGCCTCTAGGTATGGACGGGGAACAAGAAGGTGAATGGGTTGTCCTAGATATGGGCACCAGCATGCTTCACGTGATGCAAGCTGAGCAACGCGAGCTGTACCAACTAGAAAAGCTGTGGGGCTAATCTGTGAAGATCCAATTAATTGCCGTTGGCACCAAAATGCCAAAATGGGTTGAAGAAGGCTTTCAAGAGTATAAGCGTCGCTTCCCACACGATATGCCACTGGAATTGGTCGAGATCCCAGCGGGCAAACGCGGCAAAAATGCTGACATTGCACGTATTCTGCAAAAAGAAGGCGAAGCCATGCTAGCAGCGGTGCCAAAAGGCAGCCGAATTGTGACGCTCGATATCCCAGGCAGAAAATGGGATACACCACAGCTTGCTGAACAGCTAGAGAGCTGGAAACTGGATGGACGTGACGTTTCTATCCTAATTGGTGGCCCAGAAGGTCTAGCTCCAGCATGTAAAGCAGCCGCAGATCAAAGTTGGTCTCTGTCAGCTCTGACTCTACCGCACCCTCTTGTGCGCGTTATCATGGCAGAAAGCCTGTACCGAGCTTGGAGCATCACAGCTAATCACCCGTATCACCGAGAATAAGCGTTAATGTTACGTAAACGTAGCCAGATCCGTGATTACAAAGAAGAAGCACGACTATTTGCTAGTCGTGCTTTTATTGCGTTTATAGGCATTGTAATCATGATGGGCATTTTGGTTGCCAACCTGTACAACATTCAGGTCAACCAATACCAAGACTATAAAACTCGCTCGAACGACAACCGCATCAAGGTTGTCCCTATCGCACCGACTCGCGGTCTAATTTATGACCGAAACGGTGTATTACTGGCGGAAAACCGTCCAGTATTCAACCTCGAGATCACTCCTGAAAAAATAAAGAACATGGATGACACCATTGCGCGTCTCCAAGAACTTATAGAAATCAGCCCTGAACGAGTTGAAAGATTTAACCGCGAACGTCGCAATACGCGCCGTTTCAAATCTGTGCCGATTCTCAACCAACTGACCGAAGAACAAGTGGCTGTTTTTTCAGTAAACCAGCATAAGTTCCCAGGTGTCGAGGTAACAGGCACACTCAAACGCTTTTATCCATATGGTGATGTACTTACACACGTAATTGGCTATGTATCACGTATTAATGACCGCGATATGCGACGTCTAGTTCGTGAAGAAAAAGACGCTAACTACCAAGCGACACGTGACATCGGTAAGTTAGGTATTGAACGCTATTACGAAGATATACTGCACGGCACGGCTGGCTACCAAGAAGTGGAAGTAAACAGCCGTGGCCGAGTCATTCGTACATTGAAGTTTGTCCCTGCGATTCCGGGCAAAGATATTGTGCTGAACCTCGATATCGACCTGCAACTTTACGTCCACAAACTGCTCGACGGGCGTCGTGGTTCCGCCGTGGTGCTGGATCCGGAAGACAACGGTGTACTTGCTATGGTATCAAGCCCAAGCTATGACCCGAATGCGTTCGTGCACGGTATCTCCTCTAAGGGATACAACGCCCTTCTAAACGACAAAAACCGTCCACTGGTAAACCGTGCGACTCTGGGTATCTACCCACCAGCATCGACCATTAAACCATTTATTGCCGTCGCAGCACTGCAAGAAGGTGTCATCACGCCGAATACCACCCGTAATGACCCAGGGTACTGGAAGATCCCGAACTCAAAGACCAAGCCATTCCGCGACTGGTTACGCTGGGGACACGGCACCGTTGATATCGTTAAAGCGATTGAAGAGTCTGTGGATACCTTCTTCTACCAAATCGCCTTTGACATGGGCATTGATCGTCTATCAAGCTGGATGATGATGTTTGGTTTTGGTGACTATACGGGTATCGATATACACGAAGAGAGTAAAGCCAACATGCCTACACGTGATTGGAAAATGGCTCGTCACCGTGTGCCATGGTATCAAGGGGACACCATTCCAGTTGGTATTGGACAAGGCTACTGGACAGCAACACCAATGCAGATTGCTAAGGCAACATCGGTGTTGGTACATGAAGGTGAAGTCATCGCACCGCACCTGCTACGTGCAACGATTGAAAACGGTCAACCACTTGAGACGCAATCACTGTCTGACATCGAGACCTATCCACCAATTACAGGTGTGAAGCAACGATTCTGGGACATTGGTAAAGAAGGCATGAAGCTAGTTAACCACGGTCGTAAAGGTACCGCTCGCCGCTCTTTCCAAGGTATGTCTTATCTGACTGCGGGTAAATCTGGTACCGCGCAAGTGTTTGGTTTGAAAGAAGACGAAGAGTACAACGCAGATGAAATCGCAGAACACCTGCGTGACCACGCACTCTTTACCGGCTTTGCACCGTTAGATGATCCAAAAGCGATCGTGACTATCGTACTCGAGAACGCCGGTGGTGGTTCATCGAATGGTGGTCCTGTTGTGAGACGTATCTTCGACCATATTGTTTTGGGCGACGAATATAAGAGTAAGGCGACACAATAATGAAACTCGATCTCTCTACTGGTCAAAATCGCGCCCTATTTGAGCGATTCCATATTGATTTACCACTGCTACTGGGCATTTTGGTACTCATGGGTTTTGCGCTACTTATTATGTATAGCGCAAGTGGCCAAAGTTTGGCGATGATGGATCGCCAAGCAATGCGTATGGCGTTGTCACTGGGTGTGATGATCTTCCTCGCGCAGATTTCGCCGCGAACCTATGAAACACTGGCTCCAGTACTGTTTGCTGGCGGTGTAATATTGCTGCTCGGGGTACTGTTCTTTGGTGAGGCCTCTAAAGGTGCACAACGCTGGCTGAATTTTGGTTTTGTCCGTTTTCAACCATCAGAACTACTCAAACTTGCAGTACCGCTGATGCTGGCGCGTTATATTGGTAAGCGTTCACTACCACCCACATTTCAGACGCTAGTGATCTCACTGGTGATGGTGTTTGTTCCAACCATTCTTATCGCTAAGCAGCCCGATTTAGGTACATCAATCTTGATTGCCGCATCCGGCATCTTTGTTATTTTCTTAGCAGGTATCAGTTGGAAGATCATTGCGAGCGCGGCTGTAGCCTTGGGCGCATTTATCCCAATTCTATGGTTCTTCTTAATGCGCGAATACCAAAAGGTTCGTGTTCGCACGCTGTTTGATCCGGAATCCGATCCATTAGGCGCGGGTTACCACATTATTCAAAGTAAGATTGCGATTGGTTCTGGTGGTATCTCAGGTAAAGGTTGGCTGCAAGGGACGCAATCTCAACTGGAGTTTATCCCTGAGCGTCATACCGACTTCATTTTTGCGGTCATTGCCGAAGAATGGGGCATGATAGGTATCCTATTCCTGCTCGCTATTTATCTATTCATTATCGGTCGTGGGCTAATTCTCGCTAGCCAAGCGCAGACGGCGTTTGGTCGAATGATGGGCGGCAGTATTGTTTTAAGCTTCTTCGTTTATATTTTCGTAAACATCGGCATGGTAAGTGGCATTCTTCCGGTGGTAGGTGTACCTCTGCCACTCGTGAGTTATGGCGGTACTTCAATGGTTACATTGATGGCAGGTTTTGGTATTTTGATGTCTATCCACACTCACCGTAAAGCATTCTCAAAGGCGACTTAAGTGATATTTAATGCAAAGCGCGATTTCGCAAAGAGCAAATACGCAAAGAGCAGTTACGCGATAAACAATAACGCGCAACACACCAAGTCATCAACGCTTAAGCAATTAGCACTTGTCGGTGGCTTAGTCGTGTTGATGAATGGCTGTTCGTCACAACCAGATTCCCAATCGGGTCGCTACGATATCAATGACGATATCGCCCCAGATGTACCAATCTCAGTTGAACATCTAGAAGACGCGCACCCAAAGTATGAGCCTTATAGCTTAGGCGGTAATAGCGATTACACCTTACGTGGTGAAGATTACAAAATCATTCGCGACAGCAAAGGCTTTACTGAAAAAGGTAAAGCATCTTGGTATGGCAAAAAGTTTCACGGTCACCTTACCTCAAATGGTGAGGTGTATGACATGTACTCAATGTCTGCCGCTCATAAGACGTTGCCAATTCCAAGCTATGTGAAAGTGACCAATACTGACAACAACAAGAGCACCATTGTTCGAGTGAATGACCGTGGTCCTTTTCATGAAGGTCGTATCATCGATTTAAGCTACGCAGCCGCATACAAGCTTGATGTCATTCGTACAGGAACGGCCAACGTTGAGATTGAAGTGATTACCGTCGACATCCCAACCGATGAAAATAAGAAGGCAGCACTCCCTCAATACATAATTCAAGTTGCGACCTCTCAGCATCAAGATCGCAGTGAAAAACTTGCGATTGAACTGAGTAAAGAACTGTCGGTCAAAACTTTTCTTCAGCCAGTAGATGACAAATACCGACTGATGCTTGGGCCATTTCATGACTATGCTCTGACTCAAGAGAAATTAGAACAGGTTAAGCTTATGGGTTACCCGTCAGCTTATATAAAGAAGCACACCTTAACTCGCTAGATTCTTACAGAAATTTCTGACAATCACTGCACTGGTTTGAAACAGTGATTCTGTTAAGATATGGATAGTTAACCAAATAATTGCATTCAAAATGAATAAATCTAATAAACTTATCAAATCGATTTTTGCTACTTCTGTTGCGCTTTCTGCAACGCTAGCTTCTTCGTCATTCGCCGCGCCTATCGTTGTTCCAGACGCTCCACAAATTGCTGCTAAAGGCTTCGTCCTAATGGATTACCATTCAGGCAAAGTATTGGCAGAAAAAGAGATGAACACTCAACTTTCTCCAGCAAGCTTGACCAAAATGATGACCAGTTATGTTATCGGTCAAGAGCTTGAGCGCGGCAACATCAACCTAAATGACGACGTTGTTATTAGCGAAAACGCTTGGGCGAAGAACTTCCCAGACTCTTCAAAGATGTTTATTGAAGTCGGTACAACGGTAAAAGTGGAAGAGCTTAACCGCGGTATCATCATCCAATCGGGTAACGATGCATGTGTAGCTATGGCAGAGCACATCGCTGGCTCTGAGGATGCATTCGTTGACCTAATGAACGCGTGGGCGAGCTCTATCGGCATGAAAGACACGCACTTTGCGAACGTGCACGGTCTAGATAACCCGAATCTGTACTCAACGCCTTACGATATGGCGCTACTAGGTCAAGCACTTATCCGCGACGTACCTGAAGAGTACCGCATCTACTCTGAGAAAAAATTCACTTACAACGGCATTACTCAGTACAACCGTAACGGCCTGTTGTGGGACAAGAGCATGAATGTGGATGGCATCAAAACTGGCCACACAAGTAATGCAGGTTACAGCCTAGTAAGCTCAGCAACTGAAGGCAAAATGCGCCTTGTTGCTGTTGTAATGGGCACCAAGAATGCTAACGCTCGTAAGACCGAAAGCAAAAAGCTACTGAGCTACGGTTTCCGTTTCTTTGAAACAGTTGCACCGCACACAGCTGGTGAAACGTTCGTTGAAGAGAAAATCTGGATGGGCAGCAAAGACACGGTTGCTCTAGGTGTGGATGAAGACACATTCGTAACACTGCCTCGTGGCCAAGCTAAGAATCTAAAGGCTAGCTTTGTTCTAGAGAAAGAACTTGAAGCACCTATTAGCAAGGGCGATGTCGTTGGTAAGCTGTTCTACCAAATCGATGGTCAAGACGTTGCTGAATACCCACTTCTAGCACTCGAAGATGTCGAGCAAGGCAGCCTATTTAGCCGTCTTTGGGATTACCTAGTTCTTCTGTTCAAAGGTTTATTCTAAGACCAGAGAGTAAGAGTCAATAACAGTAATCTCATGATCCTGTTAGCTATTTACTCATAACCCTTTTCGGGTTTGCCTAACAAGCCAACAAAGGCCGCACTGCGCGGCTTTTGTTGATCTTGAGTTCAGCGATATTTACCAGTAATATTCCGCTCTTATTAATCGAGTCAATTGACCGAATACGCTTTTCTCGGTATTTTGCCCAGCAGCGAAGTACCTACCATTTTGGAGCTAATCATGAACATCAATTCTGATGCAAAACTTAAAGACCTTTTAGAGTTCCCTTGTTCTTTTACTTACAAGGTTATGGGTTACGCGAAACCAGAACTGCCTGAACTTGTACTGGAAGTGATCCAGCGCCACGCTCCTGGTGACTACAGCCCAACAGTGAAACCAAGTGCAAAGGGTAACTACCACTCTGTTTCGATCAACATCACAGCAACGTCGATTGAACAGGTAGAAACACTTTATAAAGAACTTGGCGAGATCGACATCGTACGTATGGTTCTGTAATCCTCGATTACACAATGATCACAGCGGCTTAGAGCCGCTGTTTTCATTTTAGGCTCCCCATTTTTGCTTCTTTTATTCAACTTAATTTTCAAGAAATACAAAGAAAGTTGAAAAACCTTGCAGTCCGTCTGTAGTTAGAATCAAATTTCACGTTTATAATGCGTTCACTTTATTAATCCTTGAGGGAGTCCTGCTTTGCAAAATAAGCTAATCGTAAAAAAATTAGGCCGCCAGGATTATGAACCCGTATGGAAAGCCATGCATGAGTTCACCGATACGCGCACAGAAGAAGACGTAGACCAAATTTGGCTAGTCGAGCACAATCCGGTCTTCACTCAAGGACAAGCAGGTAAAGCTGAGCATGTACTCAATGCTGGTGATATCCCTGTTATTCAAAGCGATCGCGGCGGACAAGTTACCTATCACGGCCCAGGCCAGTTGGTTGCTTACTTCTTGATCAATATTCGTCGTAAGAAATTTGGAGTGCGAGATCTAGTTACTCATATAGAGAACCTCGTAATCAACACTCTGAAAGCATACAATATCGAATCAGCTGCTCGACCTGACGCTCCGGGTGTTTATGTCGATGGCAAAAAGATATGTTCTCTAGGCCTACGTATTCGACGTGGTTGTTCGTTCCACGGACTGGCACTTAATGTCGATATGGACCTGTCACCATTCCTGCGCATTAACCCTTGTGGTTACCAAGGAATGGAAATGGCGCAAGTCAGCCAACTGGGCGGCCCGTCAGATCTAGAGACCGTTGAGCAACAGCTAATACAAGAGCTTGTCGAACTACTCGGCTATGACCAAGTAGACATTCAAGCCAACAGTAACACTACAGCAGAAGCATAAAATCATGAGCAAACCAATCCAAATGGAAAAAGGCGTTAAATACCGCGACGCCGATAAAATGGCATTGATTCCAGTAAAGAACATGCCTACCGAGCAGAAAGAGATCCTGCGCAAGCCGGACTGGATGAAGATCAAGTTGCCTGCTGATAGCCAGCGCATCCAAGACATCAAATCTGCAATGCGTAAGAACAACCTTCACTCGGTATGTGAAGAAGCGTCTTGCCCTAACCTGGCTGAGTGTTTCAACCACGGTACAGCGACCTTCATGATCCTAGGTGCTATCTGTACACGTCGTTGTCCTTTCTGTGACGTTGCCCATGGCCGTCCAGTTGCTCCTGAAGCGGAAGAGCCTCAAAAGCTAGCAAAAACAATCCAAGATATGAAACTGAAGTACGTTGTAATTACTTCTGTTGACCGTGATGATCTACGTGACGGTGGTGCAAAACACTTTGCTGACTGTAACCGCGAGATCCGCGCACTAAACCCAAATATTCGCATTGAAACTCTGGTTCCTGACTTCCGCGGTCGTATGGACGTGGCACTTGATCTAATGAAAGACAATCCGCCAGATGTATTCAACCACAACCTAGAGACTGCACCTCGCCTATACCGTAAGGCGCGTCCAGGTGCGAACTACAAATGGTCATTGAACCTACTGAAGAAGTTTAAAGAGCAGCACCCAGACGTCCCAACAAAATCGGGCGTAATGATGGGCCTTGGTGAAACGAAAGAAGAGATCATTCAAGTACTGAAAGATCTGCGTGAGCATGGCGTAACAATGCTGACTCTAGGCCAATACTTAGCGCCTAGCCGTCACCACTTGCCAGTTGAGCGTTACGTGCCACCATCAGAGTTTGATGAACTAAAAGAGATCGCTCTAGAGCTTGGCTTTACACACGCTGCATGTGGCCCGTTTGTTCGCTCTTCTTACCACGCGGATCTACAAGCACAAGGTATGGAGATTAAGTAACTCGTAACTTAACGTCTCTATTTTTGAAAGGCGCATACCCTAGGGTGATGCGCCTTTTTTATACCTGCAATTTAAAGCCGTAAGTTTCATCCAACAATCGACATCAGAGATACTGGCATACCGAGACTAAAAAGCCGCTCTCAACTGAGAGCGGCTCTGTGATATTTCAAGTACCGTTTTAGAAGTTCGTATTATCGCTTTAGCATCAACCGAAAGATGCCCAGATAACCGTTACTACCAGTACAGGGCATACAAACTTGACGTATGCAGGCCATACTTTACCAAACCAGCCTAGTTGGAAGTCAGGGCAGCCCTGCTCTAGTTCTTTTACCTTCGAAGCTCGGCTCCATACCCAACCACCAAATAAGCAGAACATCAGTGCCGCAATAGGTTGCAAGTATTGAGTGGCAATCATAGCGACTAGGCCAAATAGAGCGCCAAAGTTGTAAACAATAACCACACTAAACAGCGCAATTAAACCACCAATAACCCAGCTTGTTGATGTGCGTGCAGTGTTAAAGCGCTCACTCACTAGGGAAACAGGGGCTTCTAGCATAGAGATAGAAGAAGTAAGCGCAGCAATCGTCAGGAGCAAGAAGAAGACTATGGCAAAGATCTGACCTAAGAAACCTAAGCTATCAAACATCAGTGGCAATACTGTAAACACCAGCGTGTCTGAGCTCAGTAACGAGCCATCTTCAGCGTAGATTTGTACGCCCTTCTGCATCGCGACAAACATTGCTGGCATCACAACAAGACCGGCAATAAAAGCAACGGCCGTATCCACTAGGGTTACATTCATCGCCATCTTCGGCAAATTCTCTTTCTTACTCAAGTAAGAGCCGTAAATCAGCATCGAGCACCCACCAATGGTCAAGGAAAAGAAGCCTTGCCCCATCGCGGCCAAGATCAGCTTTCTGTCCCATACCTTCTCAAAATCAGGGACAAGGTAATGCTTAAGCCCTTCCACTGCGCCTTGTTGAGTCATGATGTAGACAAACAGCAGTGCGAACAGTACAAACAGCGCAGGCATTAAGCGGGTCGACCATTTTTCAATACCTTGCTTGATGCCGCCTTGCACAATCAAAATTGTCAGCACGTAGAACAACACCGTACCGAAGACATTACGTTCTACACTGAAACCTTTAAACCATACAGCAACCTCAACCAAGCCAAACAGCTCAGCAATAGCGCCAAACAAAAAGCAGATCAACCAGCCACCTACAATGCTGTAAAAGCCTAAAACAGCGCTTGGTACACTTAAACCAATCCAACCTGTCAACGCACCGACTTTTTTCGCCATTAGATTCGGTGTAAGTGAACGCATACTATCTACTGGGTTAGCTTGACCATGACGACCAATCGCCATCTCAACCACCAGCATTGGGAATGCAACGACAAAGATCAGCACTAAATACACTAAAAGGAACGCGCCGCCACCATTACTCGCGACTTGTGTCGGGAAACCCCAAATGTTTCCAAGGCCAACTGCAGCGCCCGCTGCTGCCAAAATAAAACCTAGACGGGAGCTAAACAGCTCTCTTGATGAAGAAGATTGTTGGTTCATACTGCCTAAAAATACCAATGAACTAGTTTGCTAGTACAATAATCAAAACCTCTGATCCATGCAATCTATAAATAACTAAAATGCTTTATTATTAGAAAAAATCAAACAGTAAGACTGTAAATTTAAATATACATAGAATTACTCACCAAGCAACAGCAACAACACATTAACAATCTCTAAGTTACATCTCCGAATAGCAGGCATAAAAAAGGGCACGCAAGGTGCCCATTCAATCGTTCAATGTATTACCAACGCGTGTTAGATGGTAAACACTTGGTAGTCTTTCAAATTCGGGATCTTCTCATGCAAAGATTTCTCTTGTTCAGCCATCTCATCAAGTGAGTCGCAGAATGCTTCCGCTTCTTTCTCTACCTGTTGTGAGTGCTCTTTAAAACGCTCTTCGATTTTCAACTTCAGTTCAGACATGCTGTCTGCCATCTCAGTTAAATTCAGACCGCCCTCTTGCTTCATTTTTTCAGACATCGCATTGAAAGCGCTTGAGATAAATTCTTCATTAAAGATCTCCATCGCCTTGTCGAAATCTTCGCTCCAACCATTGGCCATTGATTCAAAGCTCTCTGCCGGAAGAACTAAATCGCCGTCTTTGTAGTAACGAGCTTCCATTTCAGCAAAGAAGTCACTCATTGATTTCTTCACGTTATCAAATGCCTCTGGCGCGTCCAAACTTACCGCAATATCGTCGATAACATCGTTCGCCAGTGCCAATCCCTCTTTAGCCATTGCCTTGGCTTGAGGTAAGTATTCACTCATGCTTTCTCGGTAACGCTCGATCGCTGCTTGCTGATCCGCATCGAGTTCGACCTTTTCACCATGAATATAGAGGTCATTGCCGTCGAGCACTGCCGTGTCGCCATTGGTCTGGTGGATCTCAACCGTCTGTTGGTCAATTCTCAATTCATTTTTCAGGTCTACGCGGCACTGAGCCGCATACGCAGGAACACTCGCCGCAGCTAACACCATAGATAGTGATGCAATTAATACGCTCTTTTTCATAACATCCTCACATACATTGCTGCACTAACTATACATTGAGTGATTCACTCAATGTCATGGAAAGGTTTAGAAGTTAACAAACCGACACAATTTCATAGATAAAATGGCTGTCTGCGACGCTGAACTCCACTTCATCACCGAGCTCCTTCCCCATCAAAGCTGCACCTAAGGGAGCGTTTGGTGTCAATATCGCGACATCTTTACCATCCCACTCCACCGACAAACCGCCGACCCTTGGCCCAATAAAGAAATACTTAACCTGATCTTGTTCATCAATAACAGAAAGAAAGCTGCTCATCGCGACGCGCTCACTCTCTCTCAAAACCAACTCACGGTAACATTGAATATCTTCTTCACACTCCTGAACCCTTACGGCTTGGCCATGTGCAAGATACGATGCCTCTAGAGCCAGAGTATCGTACTTATGTTCTGGTACGGTCTCTTCATCCGTTGCCGCATCAATCGCACGTTGCGTTGCTGACTGAGCAATCGCAAGTCGAGATTCAAGTTGTTGAAGGATTATTTGTCTAAGCTCGGATTTATTCATACTTTTGAAGTGCTTTTCTTTAGGAGCTACAGAATAGAATTAGGTACAATCTGGTGCAAGCGCTTTGAAACTGAAGTTTCTCTGCCCTTGAACAGGCTTAGCAGCACACCACACAGATTAAACTGGGCACATTTATGATAGAACAGAAGCTAAAACAGGTCTTTGGATTCGACTCACTGCGTCACGGACAAAAGCAAGTTATTGATAATGTTTTAGCAGGCCAATCAGCAGCGGCCATTTTTCCGACTGGGTCAGGAAAATCTCTCTGCTATCAGCTGCCCGCTCTAGAGTTGCCTCACCTTACATTGGTGATCTCTCCGTTGCTTGCGCTAATGAAAGACCAGTTAAGTTTTCTTCACAGTAAAGGGATTGCTGCTGCGGCCATCGAGTCGAGCCAAGACAGGCAAACCACCCAACAAGTGATGCAGTCCGTTCGTAATGGTGAAACCAAGATCTTAATGATCTCGGTTGAACGCCTAAAGAACGAGCGTTTTAGACAGTTCATATCACAAGTACCTATCTCACTTTTGGTGGTTGATGAGGCGCACTGTATCTCAGAATGGGGTCACAATTTCAGACCGGACTACCTTAAGCTACCCCACTATCAAAAACAGCTTAATATCCCTCAAGTTCTATTGCTAACAGCAACAGCAACGACGGGCGTCATTCAAGACATGCAGAGTAAATTCAATATTGCTCCGGAGAGCGTGGTTGTAACGGGCTTTTATCGTAAAAACTTGGACTTAGCGATACAGCCTTGTGAGCAAGAGACAAAGTTAGAAACGCTATGTAACGTGGTCAATCAAGCGCCGCAATCACCGACCATCGTCTACGTGACGCTTCAGCAAACAGCAGAGAATGTCGCTCAAGCTCTGAGAAATGTTGGCATCAACGCCGTTGCCTACCATGCGGGCCTCAAGCCGGAGAACCGTGATGCGATTCAGCAGCAGTTTATGAATGATGAGATAAACTGTATCGTCGCTACCATCGCCTTTGGTATGGGTGTTGATAAGTCGAATATCCGCCGAGTGATTCACTTTGATCTGCCTAAGTCGATAGAGAACTACTCCCAAGAGATTGGACGTGCCGGTCGTGACGGTCAACATTCTGAGTGTATATTACTTGCCAATAAACACGGTCTTAGCACGCTAGAGAACTTTGTCTTTGGCGATACACCTGACAACATCGCGATTCAAACCGTGCTACAAGAGATATACGCCTGTCAGCCTTCTGGCAATACCTACGCCACTCAGTGGGAAATCATGCTCAATCAGCTCTCACGCGAATCCAATATTCGTCAGCTGCCATTGAAAACCTTGCTGGTATACCTAGAGATCGAGGGCATTATTGAGCCTAAATACAGCTTCTTTGCTGATTACAAATTCAAATTTGTTCGACCAAAACCACAGATCATCGACCAATTTCAGGGTGAGCGCCGTGCGTTTGTTGAGTCGATTTTCCAATGCTCGCCGCAAGCTCGTGTTTGGTGCCAAGTGGACTTCGATGCACTGTGGACGCACTTTCAAGCCGACAGACAGCGCGTGGTTGCAGCGATCGACTACTTTAATGAGCAAGGTTGGATTGAACTGGAAAGCAAACAGATCACCGATGTATATGCAGTACACAACACCAGCGAAGATCCGAATCAAGTGGCTAAACGCCTATCGGCACTGTTTAAACAGAAAGAGGACAACGAAATTGGCCGCCTCAATTACATGCTGGAGTTCTTTGAATCAAGCAGCTGCCTGAGTTCCAAACTTGCTAACTACTTTGGTGACATTAATGCACCACAAGAGTGTGGCCATTGTTCTGCTTGTCGTGGAACCATTGCACAACTGCCTAATGTACCTTTAGAAGCCGTTGATGAGAGTGACCTTCAAGCTTGGATTAATGAATTCATCAGTAGCAGCCCACAATGGGTAACTGACGAGGCAATTACTCGCTTTCTATCTGGGATTGCAACGCCATTGTCTACCAAACTTAAAGCCAGCAAAATGATGGGGTATGGCAAGCTTGAGCAACACCCTTTCCGCGATACTCTTGCCCTAGTTCAACAGACGCAAAGATAACAACAATAGACGCAACTGGGCTTCTTCTGATTAGAAGAAGCTTAATTGGCGCATCTGATCTTTAGGTTGCAACATCACGCTCAACCCAAGCAAACGAATCTCACGCCCTTGCTGACGCTTTAAGATCTCACTCAACAGCTCTTTGAAGTGCTCTAAATCTAACGACATATGAATGTGTTCAATGGTTGTCTGCTGGAAATCTGCAAACTTGAGTTTAATGCCTTGTTTGGTGATGGACTTCGTCGGGCTCGCTTTCTCAAGTCTTGCTTCCAATTCTGGGAATAAGCGCTCTTCAATTACCTTCCAGCACTCTTGGTAAGTCGAGATGTTTTCAGTGAAGGTACGCTCTACCCCCACGGACTTTCTCTCTCGCTCGACCACCACTTCACGCTCATCAATACCATGGCTTCTTTTCCAAAGGGATGCCCCTTGTCGGCCAAACTGAGTCAGCAGTGCGCGGTAATCGGCTTCTTTAATATCCTTGCAGGTATAAAAACCCGCTTGATGTAGCTTCTCGATACTTACCTTACCAACGCCAGGAATCTTCTCCAGTGGCAACTCATCTATCACGCTTTGAACATCTTGAGGTGGGATCACAAACTGCCCATTAGGCTTATTCATATCCGATGCAACCTTAGCCAAGAACTTAATCGGAGCAACACCAGCGGATGCCGTTAGCTGTAGTTCATTCCAGATATCGCGGCGGATAGCCTCTGCAATAAGGGTGGCCGAGCCATGACACTGCTCGGAATCAGTCACATCAAGAAAGGCTTCATCGAGAGACAATGGCTCAATCAAGGATGTGTAGCGTAAAAAGATAGCTCGAATCTGTTTCGAGATATCTTTGTATACCTGCATTCGACCTGGCACCACGAGCAAGCTTGGACACAATTGCAGCGCCTTAGCCGTTGGCATCGCCGAACGAATACCAAACTTACGCGCCTCATAATTACAAGTACTGAGCACACCACGTTGCTTCTCGTGCCCTCCGACAGCCAAAGGGCGATTTCGATAAGATGGGTTATCACGCATTTCGACAGCTGCGTAGAAACAGTCCATATCAACATGGATTATTTTCCGAACTCTCTCTTTATCAGAACCACACATGACCAAAACACTCGCCAAACACTGTATTAATAAACAGTATAATCATTTATTCTCCGAGAACAAAGCGATCATTGAATAAGTCATCTTTCGCTTAGAGACTTGTTAACACTTCTGGTAATATGGTTAAAAAGTATTTACTCGATAAGTAGGGAACGCTTTTGACTGAAAAAATACTAGTCGTTGAAGACAGTCGAGCCTTTAGAAACTACCTTCATCAACAACTCACTAACGCCGGTTATGCAGTCACGCTGGCCGAGTCTGTGCAACAGGCTAAAGAGATACTCGAACAAGAAACGGACTTTCTGTGCGCGGTGTTAGACTACTGCCTGCCGGATGGACAGGACGGTGAAATTGTTGACTTGGTTCTTGGTTACCAACAAAAAATCATCGTACTGACGGCAATGTTCAGCGACGCTTTGCGTGAACAAGTGCTTGCTAAAGGTGTGATTGATTACATTCTGAAAGACAGCATGGCGTCAGTGACGTATTTGCTGCCTTTGATTCAACGTATTACCAACAACAAAAATCACAAAGCATTGGTTGTCGATGACTCTTCGGTCGTACGTCGTTACATTGTGCAACTCCTAGAGCACCAATACATTCAGACCGTTCAAGCTGTCGATGGAGAACAAGGACTAGCCCTGTTACACAACGATCCTGATATTACGTTTATCGTCACCGATCATGACATGCCAAACAAAGACGGCATCACTATGATTCGAGAGATTCGCCAGCATTATACACGCAACGATCTGGCTATCTTAGGGCTATCAGCCAGCGATGATCGGACGCTAACCGCTCAGTTCCTAAAAGCGGGCGCTAACGACTTTCTTTATAAGCCATTCAATCAAGAAGAGTTCTTCTGTCGTATTCACCAACTACTGGACATGAAAGAAGCGAACAATGAACTGTTCCGTCACGCTAATGAAGACGCGCTTACTGGGTTATGGAACCGCCGATTCTTGTTTAATCAAACATGTAAGGGTTGTGAAAAGCGAAACATAGCGATGATGGATATCGACTTCTTTAAAAAGGTCAATGATACCTATGGTCACGACGGCGGCGACGCGGTACTGATTGCTGTAGGGCAGACCATCAAGTCGTTCTTCAAAGACGATGTCGCTGTACGATTTGGCGGCGAAGAGTTCTGCATCCAAGCCTGTGGCTCATATAGAGACTTCGTTGTACGCTTAGAAAAAATGAGAATTGCGATTGAACAGCAGACCATTACTCATGACGATCAGCAAATTAACGTGACCATGAGTATTGGCGTCACCAACATTGAATCCGACCTAGATAGTCAGATTAAAGCGGCAGATGAACTGTTATACCGAGCAAAAGAGCAAGGTCGAAATCAACTTGTATTCGAAAGACACAACCAAGAACTCATTAATGCTTAGTGGCTCTTTCCATCGTGGCAATATATTAACCAGACAGTAGCAACAGCCACGCAAAAACAAAAAAGCTCAAGGTTTCCCTTGAGCTTTTCTTTTATCAGAAGAATCTGATTAAGCGATACGGTCTTTTTCCCACGCTGCTAGCTTCTCATCACGTTCAGCTAACTTCTCAGCACGGTAAGCTTCACGAGCTTCACGCTTCTTACGTGCATCACAAGGTTCAGGACAGTTACATACCTTATCGATACCAACAGCACCAAGGCCGCCACAGCTACCTTTTACTACCTTCTTCTGGATGATGTAACCAATCGACATTGCTGCGATAACGGCTAGAAAAACGCCAAATGTAATAATAAATGTATTCATATTGCTCTCGCTACCTTATTTCTTTAAGTATGGCTTGAACGCTTCAGAAGCGATCTCTTTAAAGCCATCGGCTGTTTTAACCACCATAAATGCTGGGATATTATGCTGATTCGCGATTTCCATACCTTTTACCTCACCTAAGACCATAAGGCCAGTAGATAAGCCATCTGCAGTCATTGAAGACGGGTCTAATACGGTCACTGACACCACTTTATGATGAATAGGTTTACCGGTTTCTGGGTTGATAATGTGCGAGTAACGAACACCATCACGCTCAAAATAGTTTCTGTAATCACCCGATGTGGCAATAGCCATATCACCCGGCTCAATGATCTCTTGAATGGTACGCTCTTCAACGCTTGGCTTTTCAATCGCGATACGCCAGCCCACATTTTCACGGTTTAGGCCTTTAAGACGAATTTCACCACCTACTTCAACCATGTAGTTGTGAATACCAATAGAGTCTAGGTAATCAGCCAGAACATCTACACCCCAGCCTTTAGCAATCGTTGATAGGTCAACGTATAGCTTAGGGAGGTCTTTGGTTAGCTTGTTACCTTCTACGCTAAGGTGGTGGATACCAATTTTTTGTTTACGTGCTGCTAACTCTTCATCCGTTGGAACCACTTCCGGGCGGGCTTCAGGACCAAAACCCCAAAGGTTAACCAACGGCCCTACCGTTACATCCAATGCACCTTCAGTTAGACCGTTCAAACGAATCGCTTCTTTCACAACCAATGCGGTTTGTTCAGATACCTCAAACGCATCACCGCCTTCATACTGGTTGAAGCGGCTTAGTTCTGAATCTTTACGGTAAGTAGACATTTGATCGTTCACTTCTTCAAGTAGACGATCGATCTCTGCGTGTACCTTATCCGACGCTAGAAACTCATCACTATTGATGTACTTAATATTGTAGCTCGTGCCCATGGTCGGGCCGTTCAAATGTACCTGCTCTCGTGGCTTTTCACAGCCCGCTAGAAACAGTAGAGAAGTTAATGCAACAAGCCAAATTCTCACTTGCTTACTCCCATAATTGTTAGTGATTTATATAAGAAAGAATAATATCCGGACATTTACTCGTTATGCTTTCTTATATAAGCCGTTGTATGGTGAACACCGCTCAGAAAAACAAATGGCTGACTCCTAAGAGCCAGCCATAATATCAGTCACTTAAGTGGATTAACCACCGAAGTCATCTAGAAGGATGTTCTCATCTTCTACACCAAGATCTTTCAGCATGCCAATAACAGCCGCGTTCATCATCGGTGGACCACACATGTAGTACTCACAATCTTCAGGAGCTTCATGATCCTTCAGGTAGTTTTCGTACAGTACGTTGTGGATGAAGCCTGTGTAACCATCCCAGTTATCTTCTGGCATTGGATCAGACAGAGCACAGTGCCAAACGAAGTTATCGTTTTCAGCTTGTAGGCCGTCGAAGTCATCTACGTAGAACATCTCACGCTTAGAACGTGCACCGTACCAGAAAGACATCTTACGAGTTGAGTTAAGACGCTTAAGCTGATCGAAGATGTGTGAACGCATTGGTGCCATACCAGCACCACCACCAACGAATACCATTTCGTTGTCTGTGTCTTTCGCGAAGAACTCACCAAATGGACCAGAGATAGTACACTTGTCGCCTTCTTTAAGAGACCAGATGAACGATGACATTTGACCAGGTGCAACATCAGGATTATTAGGCGGCGGCGTAGCGATACGCACGTTCAGCATAATAATACCGTGTTCTTCTGGGTAGTTAGCCATTGAGTATGCACGGATGATATCTTCATCAACCTTAGACTCGTAACGGAACAGGTTAAACTTGTCCCAGTCTTCGCGGTACTCTTCTGGTACATCGAAATCAGAGTATTTGATGTGGTGAGCAGGTGCTTCAATCTGAATGTAACCACCAGCACGGAAAGGTACTGATTCGCCATCAGGGATTTGCAGTTTAAGCTCTTTGATGAAGGTTGCTTTGTTATCGTTAGAGATAACTTCACATTCCCACTTCTTCACACCGAAGATCTCTTCAGGAAGTTCGATATCCATGTCAGTTTTCATAGCAACTTGACATGCAAGACGTTCACCTTCGCGAGCTTCACCTTTAGTAATGTGGTCAAGCTCAGTTGGAAGGATGTCGCCACCGCCTGATTTAACTTTTACGCGACACTGACCACAAGAGCCACCGCCACCACAAGCAGAAGATACGAATACGCCAGCGCCAGCTAGAGCACCAAGCAGTTTACCGCCCGGTTGCGTCGTGATTGCTAGAGATGGGTCATCGTTTACAGCGATAGTGATGTCACCTGTAGGTACAAGCTTAGATTTAGCGAAAAGAATCACCAAAACCAGTGCAAGTACAATGATGGTAAACATCGCTACACCAAGAATAATGCTTTGCATTTGTTATTCCTTATTTCTGGGTGCTTACCCTACAGTTGAACACCAGAGAAAGACATAAAGCCTAACGCCATTAGACCAACACTGATGAACGTGATACCAAGACCACGAAGACCAGGAGGTACGTCAGAGTACTTCATCTTCTCACGGATACCCGCAAGTGCAACGATAGCTAACATCCAACCCACACCAGAACCGAAGCCGTATACAACAGATTCTGCGAAGTTGTAGTCACGCGTTACCATGAAAGATACACCACCAAAGATTGCACAGTTAACTGTGATCAGTGGTAGGAAGATACCTAGCGCGTTGTACAAAGGTGGGAAGAAACGGTCAAGAACCATCTCTAGGATTTGTACAAGTGCCGCGATAACACCGATGAATGCGATGAAGTTAAGGAAACTTAAATCGACACCTTCAACAAGCGCGTTCTCTTTTAGAATGTGCGTGTAAACAAGGTTGTTTACAGGTACAGCGATTGTAAGTACTACAACTACCGCAACACCAAGACCAAAAGAAGTTTTAACTTTCTTAGATACCGCTAGGAATGTACACATACCTAGGAAGAAAGAAAGCGCCATGTTTTCGATGAAAATCGATTTAACTAGCAGACTAATATAATGTTCCATGACTACCTTACCCCTTCGCTTCTACTTGCTCTGGCTTGAACGTACGAATCGCCCAAATCAAGAAGCCGATTAGGAAGAATGCAGAAGGTGCTAGAAGCATCAAGCCGTTTGGCTGATACCAACCACCGTTGCTCACTAGAGGTAGTACTTCCATACCAAATAGTTTGCCTGAGCCAAGTAGCTCACGGAAGAAACCTACAGTGATAAGAACGAAACCGTAACCAAGACCGTTACCAAGACCATCGATTAGAGATGGGATTGGTTCAGACTTCATTGCGAATGCTTCAGCACGACCCATTACAATACAGTTAGTAATGATTAGGCCTACGAATACAGATAGCTGCTTAGAGATATCGTATAGGTATGCTTTAAGCACTTGGTCTACCACGATTACTAGTGATGCGATGATCGCCATCTGAACGATGATACGCACACTGTTAGGAATGTGGTTACGGATTAGAGATACAGAGAAGTTAGACAGAGCAGTAACAAACATTACCGCGATAGTCATAACAAATGCTGTTTCTAGTTTAGTGGTTACCGCAAGAGCAGAACACACACCAAGAACCTGTAGCGCGATTGGGTTGTTGTCCAATACTGGCGCTAAGATGCTCTTTTTAATATCTTTTGCACTAGACATTAGTTCAGACCTCCGTCACGAACTTTTGCTAGGAACGGACCAAAGCCCATTTCACCTAACCAGAAGTCAAATGTATGTTGAACACCAACGCTAGTTAGTGTTGCACCAGAAAGGCCATCAACACCGTGCTCAGAACCTTCAGGAGCGCCACCTTTTACAACTTGGATAGCTGGCTTGTGGTTTTCGTCGAATAGTTTCTTACCAACGAATTGAGCACGCCATGTTGGGTTCTCAACTTCACCACCAAGTCCTGGAGTTTCACCTTGCTCGTAGTACGTGATGCCAGAAACTGTGTTGCCATCAGTCTCTACCGCAACGAATGCGTACATCATTGACCATAGGCCGTTACCGTGAACTGGGATGATAACTTTAGTCGTTTCTTCACCAGATTTAACTAGGTAAACCGTACCAGTGTTAGCACGACGAAGGATCTTAGCTACGTCTTCTTCAGCTGAAAGCTTGATAGACTGAGCTGGATCTTTTGCCGCTTTACGTTGGTCGTATGCAGCTGCATCGCCGTCAACGAAATCACCAGTAGCGAAATCAACTAGACGAGGTTCGATGTTCTCTGCGTATAACGCAGGAATGTCGCCTGCTAGGTCGATGCCTGCAACTTCTAGGATCTTAGTTTGCTGATCAAGAACTGCGTTAGCTTGTTGCTTAGGTTTAAGAACAACTGCAGCTGTTGAAACGATGATTGAGCACACTAGGCTCAATGCGATAACAACAAACAGCGTCTTTTTAATGCTATCGTTATTACTTGCCATAGCGAGCTAGTCTCCGCTTAATGTTCTTCTCGATTACAACGTGGTCAAACAGAGGAGCAAATAGGTTTGCGAATAGGATCGCAAGCATCATGCCTTCTGGGTATGCCGGGTTAACAACACGGATCATTACACACATTGCGCCGATTAGGATGCCGTACCACCACTTACCTTTGTTTGTAAATGATGCTGATACTGGGTCTGTTGCCATGAAGAACATACCGAATGCGAAGCCACCTAGAACTAGGTGCCAGTGCCAAGGCATGCTGAACATTGCATTAGTGTCAGAACCGATCACGTTGAACAGCGTAGACACAGCGATCATACCGATCATTACACCAGCAATGATACGCCATGAAGCTATACGCATGTATACGATCATCGCAGCACCAATCATAAGTGCTAGAGTCGATACTTCACCGATAGAACCTGGGATGTTACCAATGAACGCATCCATCCAAGTGATTGCTTCACCAGATACAGTGTTCACTAGAGCGCTACCGCCGCCTTGAGCCCATTGGCTAAGCGCAGTTGCACCAGAGAAACCATCCGCTGCAGTCCATACTACGTCACCAGAAATCTGTGCAGGGTATGCAAAGAATAGGAACGCACGGCCAGCAAGTGCAGGGTTAAGGAAGTTACGACCCGTACCACCGAAGATCTCTTTAGCAACTACAACACCGAAGGTAATACCTAGTGCCGCTTGCCATAGAGGTAGTGTTGGCGGAACGATAAGTGCGAATAGGATAGAAGTTACAAAGAAACCTTCGTTAACTTCGTGCTTACGCACCATACAGAATAGAACTTCCCAGAAACCACCAACGATAAATACCGTTGCGTAGATAGGTAGGAAGTAAGTCGCACCTAGTAGCATTTTACTGCCAACACCTGCATCGGCTCCCAAGGAAGCGCCCAGCATTTGAGTCAGCCAGTAGTGCCAGTTACCATCGATTACAGATGCTAGTTCAGCGCCTGCGTACATGTGGTTAAGTGCAGCGATAGCTTGGCCACCCGCGTTGTACATACCCCAGAACATAGCTGGGAATACCGCGAACCAAACCATAATCATGATACGTTTTAGGTCAACGCTATCACGAACATGCGAGCTCTTCTTTGTAATAAGACCTGGCGTGTAGAACACAGTTGCCGCTGCTTCGTAAAGCGCGAACCACTTCTCGTGTTTACCACCTGGTTCAAAATGATGCTCGATGTCTTCAAGAAACTTTTTAAGGCCCATGAAAATTACCCTTCCTTCTCAATCGTATCTAGGCATTCACGAAGTAGTTGACCGTACTCGTATTTGCCTGGACATACAAAGGTACACAATGCTACATCTTCTTCATCTAGCTCTAGCGCACCTAGTGCTTGAGCACTATCAACGTCGCCTGCACATAGATCACGAAGCAGCAGAGTAGGTTCCATATCTAGAGGCATTACGCGCTCGTAGTTACCGATTGGAACCATTGAGCGATCACTACCGTTCGTTGTCGTTGTCATGTTGAACAACTGACCTTTGAACAGGTGACCAAGGAATGAACGAGTAACAGAGAACTTGTTCTTACCAGGCATAGCCCAGCCAAACAGCTCTTTATCACGACCTTCACGTAGAACAGAAACTTGTTGATGGTAACGACCAAGGTAAGCGTGAGGACCTGTTGCTTGAGTACCAGTTAGTACTGAACCAGAGATCACACGAACTTCACCTGGCATCAACTCGCTGTCCGTAAGCTCATCAAGGCTAGCACCAAGTTGAGTACGAACTAGACGTGGGTTGTTTACTACTGGACCAGCCAGAGAAACAACGCGATCTGTGTAAATTTCACCTGTTAGGAAAAGCTTACCGAACGCGATAACGTCTTGATAGTTAATGCTCCACGCTACGTTTTGTGCATTTACCGGATATAGGTAATGCATATGCGTACCTGCAAGACCTGCAGGGTGTGGGCCATCGAAAACATGTTCTTCAACATTAGACTGAGACGAACGAGGTAGGCTAGTGCCTTTTTTACAAACGTAAACCTTGCCGCTCGTTAGAGTTGAAAGAATATCTAAACCAGCAACGAACGCTTCAGACTGCTCGTTAATGATCAATTCTGGCTCAGCAGCTAGAGGGTTCGTATCCATAGCAGTTACGAAAATAGCCTGAGTTTCAGAATCAACAGCTGGAACCTTGCTGAACGGACGAGTACGCAGAGCGGTCCATGCGCCAGACTCAACAAGCTGAGTCTTAACCGCATCACGGTCTAGACCTGCTAGTTGGTTAGCTTCATAGTTATTGAACGTGATTTGCTCATTGCCTGCTACTTCAATCACTACTGATTGAAGAACACGCTTAGCACCACGGTTCACTTCAATAACTTTACCGCTTGCTGGAGAAGTAAATACAACACCTGGGTTCTTTTTATCTGCAAAAAGAACTTGGCCTTTCTTCACTTCGTCACCAACGCGAGCATGCATCGTAGGACGCATACCAACGTACTCTTCGCCAAGCAAGGCGACTTTAGTGATGGACTTACCATCATTAATCACCTGGGATGGAGTTCCTGCAATAGGAAGATCCAAGCCCTTCTTTATTGTAATCATACGCACTTGCACTACTTTATCGGGAAAAAGATTCTTTTAATTGCGTAAATTCAGGACGGTTTTTATGCGCCCTTAGACACGACATTAGAGTGTCCGGTTTTGGTAAAAATAAGGCACCAAAATCGCAACATTATCTTAATAAACTCATCACAAAAATGAGGTGAGATTTATCAGGTGCCGTATTCTAGCATTTTTTGACGTCTTGATGCCATGACCAATAACTTGAATAAGGGCTATATTTGGTGAGAATTGAAGCATATGGACTCTTAAATATGAATAATTTTGACGAGCCGCACAGATAAAAAGGCATTTCAATAGCGTTTTAAACAAGAGATTAACACTCTGTCACAAACTAATATTTTTCAGATTTTGTTGAAACACTGTTAATAAAAACATTACTAATTATGGGTATTTTGAGTCGTTCAACGTGACATCAACTTGGTCAATATAACAACGAAAAACCGATAAATTTGGCGACAAAAAAGGCGGCTAATGCCACCCTTTTGTTTATCTGTCTATTTTATGACTTACTGCCACCCATGCACATTGGGCTATCTGGCACACTATCAAACTGCTTCTGCCATTCATCTTTTGTATAAGTATGAATAGAGAGCGCATGGATATGATTTGCTAACTCTTCAGCAAGCACTTGGTTAACCGCTCGATGACGTGCAATCAAACGCAAACCTTCAAATGCATCGCTCACAACAACCACTTTAAAATGGCTTTCAGAACCTGCTGGAACATTGTGCATGTAGCTTTCATTCACGACGTTGAGATGTGTTGGCTCAAACTCATTGTGCAGTTTCGTTTCAATGACTTCTTGGATCATCATGATTCCTTTATCGGACTCTTATTATTCACTATCAAAACAGTATAAACCCAAAGCGGGTGACTGTCTGACTCTTTAATACATGACACGCATAGGAATGTAGAGTTTTTTCTATCTTGTTTAGTCTGCTTTTGAGAGAATGTCTCGGTTATTTCTCACATAAGTATCTAAGTAATGAAAACCGAACTTACCCTACACGACAGAACCCTGACTCTACATCGTTTCCCTAAACGCTCTAGTGAAACCCTACAGGCGTGGGATGCTGGTGATGAATACCTTATTAATCACGTCGAAGAGATGAACCTTGAACCGGGAAAACACATCCTGATTCTTAACGATCATTTCGGCGCACTGTCTGCTTGGTTTTCACAAGATCACGACGTGACCATGATGAGTGACTCTTACATCTCTCATCGCGGCGCGCTAAAAAACCTGCAACGTAACCAATGTAATCGCGTTCAATTTCTCAATACCATGGACGACATCCCGGTTGGCGTTGACCTGGTATTAATGCAGCTGCCAAAAACCAATCGTCATTTAGTGTGGCAGTTGAGTCAATTGCGTCAGGCTCTTCCTGAAGGATGCCAAGTGATTGGTGTCAATAAAGTCAAAGAGATTCATACCTCTACTCTCAATCTATTCGAAAAATACCTTGGTGAAACCAAAACCTCATTAGCGAAGAAAAAACACCGTTTAGTCTTCTCATCACCAAACTGCCAGCCTGTTCATAAGGTTGAACCGTTTGTTGAGTGGGATGTAGACGGCGAAGATATCCGCCTGAAAAATTTACCGAATGTTTACTCAGGGGAAGCACTCGATCAGGGCGCTCGCTATATGCTTGAGCACATCCCGCAAGATCCAGAGCTTCGCCATATTATCGACCTAGGTTGTGGTAACGGCGTGCTAAGTGTTAAAGCGGCACAACTGAACCCACAGGCTCGTATTACCTGCGTTGATGAAAGCTTTATGGCCGTAGAATCCGCTAGACAGAACATCCAAGAAAACATCGGAGACGAAGGTAACTTCCAATTCATCGCCAATAACTGCTTAGATGGATTCAAGAAGAACAGCACCTACTTGGTTCTGTGTAACCCTCCCTTCCATCAACAGCAAGCGATCACCGACCATATCGCATGGCAGATGTTTTGTGATGCAAAGCATGTTCTTAGCAACGGGGGCAAATTAATTGTTATTGGCAACCGACACCTCGGATACGATGTAAAGTTAGCGAGATTATTTGGCAAGGCGAACGTCGAAACGCTTGAATTGAACCAAAAATTTGAGATATTACAAGCAACAAGAGAACCCGCTAACTTTAATAAGTAGCTGTGGTATTGCGCGTACGGGAAAAGTGCCGTGCGTCTCGTGTGGAATTAGAAAGGATATAGGAATGAAAAAACTGATTTTAGCAGCTTCTATTATGGCTTTGACGGCGTGTTCTGCGCCTCAACAAGAGCAGATCAACCTTGCTCCTGAAGCTTCTCTCAGTAATAGCAACCTAGTACAAGGCAAAACCTACACTCTGAGCAGTAAAGATGTACGCGCGGCACAGTATGTCGCCCTCGTGGATAGCGGCCGTTCCAACATTCAACCTATTCACGCTAAACAGAACATGCGTATTTCTTTAGAGAACGTATTAGCTCAACAACTAGAGTCACAGGGCTTCCGAGCAAGCGTGAATAGTGAAAACTCGGTTGTTCTTGAAATCCAAGAAGCCTTGGTTACTGTAAAGCACACCATCATGGAAAACCAAATGGATGGTAAAGTGACACTTGAGGTAACAGCTGAAACACCAGAAGGCAAGCTGGTTAAAACCTTTAATGGTACCGCAGTTCGCACTGGCGCATTGAGCGCTTCAAATGAAGATATTGCACTGGTTCTGAACGATGTTATCAATCTAGTTCTAACTGAAATCGCCAACGACCAAGAACTGCAAACTTACATGAAGGAGCGTTTCTAATGGGTCGTATTCTAACGTCTATTACTTTGGCGATGCTAAGTGCGAGCGTTTGGGCTGGCCCAAAAGTGGCAGTTGAAACTACACTCGGTAACTTCACCATCGAACTCAATGAAGAACAAGCGCCAATCAGCTCGGAAAACTTCTTAAAATACGTTGAAGATGGTAGCTATGTTGGCAGTCAATTCCACCGAGTGATTCCGGGCTTTATGGCTCAAGGCGGTGGTTTTGATGAAGAGATGAATCGTCTACCGACTTATGCGCCAATCAAGAATGAAGGCAGCAATGGTCTGCAAAACAAAACAGCAACGATTGCGATGGCACGTACTAATGCGCCACACTCGGCAACTCGTCAGTTCTTCATTAACTATTCTGACAACACTTTCCTAAACGCTGGCGCTGGTAACCCAGGCTACGCGGTATTCGGTGAAGTAACAGAAGGCTTCGATGTCGTTCAGAAAATGGCGACTATTCCAACTAAGCGAGTAGGCCGCATGTCTGATATCCCAGTTGACCCAATTGTGATTACAGCCGTCAAAGTCATCAAATAACCTCTTCTCACGCCCTTAGCTCATTAAGGGCGTTTTTCTATACAAGGACGCCCTATGTCATCAGGCTCTTCCTCTCTTTCATGGATGCAAACCTTCCGTAGCTATTTAGATAAGCGTCTACTTTGGGTGTTTATGTTGGGCTGTTCCAGTGGTTTTCCGTGGGTGCTGATAGGCTCAAACATGTCAGGCTGGCTCAAAGATGCCGGATTGACTCGTGCTGCGATTGGTTACTTCGGTAGTGTATTTGCTGTCTACGCGATCAATTTCTTGTGGGCACCATTAGTCGACCGCGTCAAATTGCCTGTTCTTCATGCAATACTAGGCCAACGCCGTAGCTGGATTTTTTTCTGTCAAACCATTGTGTTGATCGGCACCTTATTCATCGCTGGTGTGAACCCCGCTGACAATTTGGCTTTTACCTCAATGTTAGCGCTGGCTATTGCGATTGCATCGGCAACTCAAGATATCGCCATCGACGCATTCCGTATTGATACCTTCCCAAAATCTGAAGCATCGAAACTACCACAAGCCTCCGCAATGGCCGTAGTCGGTTGGTGGACAGGGTATTCTTTACCAGGATATCTCGCATTCATCAACGCTGACGCCATCGGTTGGAATGGTGTCTATTATGGTATGGCCGGTGTCGTCGTCATATTAATGCTATTCACTCTACTGGTCGGCGAACCGAAAACAGAACGAGAACGACTACAGCAACAAGCTCAACAACGCCATACTAAAGTAGTCGACTCTAAACTCGTGGCTTGGTTTACCGTAACTGTGATTGAACCCTTTTATGATTTCTTCAAGCGCAATGGCGTGCAAGTGGCCATCACTCTATTGTTGTTTGTATTCCTGTTTAAGATTGGTGAAGCCTTCTTAGGGCGTATGTCGATCACCTTCTATAAAGAGATAGGCTTTAGTAATGAGCAGATCGGTCATTACTCTAAATTGATTGGTTGGGGTGCTACAATTTTCTTCACTTTGCTAGGCAGTATCTTCAATGTGAAGTTTGGCATTGTGCGAGGGCTAATGATCGGCGGTATTGCAATGGCGGGCAGTAACCTAATGTTCGCATGGATTGCTAAAACAGGGCCGAGCGAAACTCTATTCCTCGCAACGATTATTGTCGACAACTTCACAACGGCTTTCTCGACAGTTGCATTTGTTTCGTTTTTAACCTTGCTAACAGGGCAAGCCTTCTCGGCAACACAATACGCTCTTTTAGCATCACTCGGGAACTTCGGACGCACAACGTTAGCCTCCTTTAGTGGGGAGCTGGTCGATTACCTCAACGATTGGTCGCTGTTCTTTATTATCACCGCACTAATGGTGATACCAAGTTTATTGATGCTCTACTCTCTAAGACACTTCTTCGCTCGCTTACTTGAAGAAGCGCGTCATCAAAAATAGTAGTAAGTAAAGCTCACAATCATAAAAGAGAGTCAATTGGCTCTCTTTTTTTGTTTTGCCTAACCAATTTGTATTACTTATATCCATGTGTGAGCCGATTTACAATCAAATATCTAGTGTCAATTCATTTTATACAATTTATGTTGATAACAAGATTTAGATCACCCAACACTGCAAAAACGTTTGCTTCGTACATCAATCATTCAATTTATCTATAAAATGTGCAGCAATCGCTAAATCAATAAAAACTAGACAGCATCGAGTTGCACTACACTCTTAAAGTTCCCTCATTTAGATCATTTGTGTGACCAAAGTCACCATTTTATTTCTAGTTTGCACCCATTCTCACTTTTAATTGAGAGCAAAATCGCTATCATGCTCGGCATTCGGACATCACTAACACGCATGGATTAGCGAGTTACTTATTTATAACAGAGAGAGTTCCCTTATGCGTAAATCACTTTTAGCTCTTGGCGTAATTGCAGCTGCAACAGCTATCCCGGCTCAAGCAGAATACTTATACGGTTTCGGTAGCATGTACGCTGACTACCAAGTTTGGGACCAAGGCTTCGGTAACGACAACGATAACTTCGGTGGTGACATCTCAGATCGTAACCAAGCGGTTATCGGTATTGAAGGTGGCGCTGGATTTGACTGGGGTCAAATCTACGGTTTCTACGACTACGAAGGTGTTGATCGCTCAGGTGATGATCGCGGTGCTTCAACTAAAGGTACTATCCACTACAACTTAATGGATACTAAAGTTAGCCTTTACGCACAAGTTTACAACACAGACACAGATGCTGGCTTCCATGAGCAAAACCGCGTTCTAGGTCTTGGTTACACTGGTCTTGGCGGCGACGGTTGGGCATTTACGCCATTCATCGGTGCACACCAAATCAACTCTGGTGACATCAGCGGTTCTAACGGTGGTATGCTAGGTTGGGTTGGTTTCTACAACACTGATATCGCTGGCCAAAACTTCACATTCTCAACTTGGGGTGAATACGAATTCGCTCGTAACGACGAATACTCTGCAGTACAAGGCGGTGATTGGGGTCTAAATGGTAGCATCAACGCTCTTTGGAACTTCCACGAGAACTGGTCAACAGGTGTTCTATACCGTTACACTGTTAACAAACTAGCACGTGAAGATTATCAAGATTTGATCATCTACCGTCTACAATACAACTTCTAATATAAGTTGTTATACGATTGAATGAAATGGCACCCTCGGGTGCCATTTTTTATTGCTTTCATATTCTGCAGCGCTATCCTGAGCACCTATTTGATAAAGCTAGGTCGTATTGTGAATATTACTGTTGTCGGCCCTGGAGCCGTTGGATCGCTGTGGGCAATTAAACTTCATCAAGCCGGACATAATGTCTCGGTATGGAGCCGTTCCACTCAGGCCAACTATCCGATATCACTCGACGATCAAAGCGAAGTTCGATTTCACAACAACGATCAAACCAAGCTCGCAGCTAGCGACCTTATCTTAATTACAGTAAAAGCTTGGCAGGTGAAATCCGCGATACTGCCGAACATTTCTCATATACACAAAGACGCCATTCTTCTATTCATGCATAACGGCATGGGTGCTGTAGACAATATCGCCTCTTCGATTGAACACTTTCCCGTTGTTATCGCGACTACGACTCAAGCTGCTTATAAAAGTGCACCAAATCAGGTTCATCACACTGGAAAAGGCAATACCCAGCTTGGTGGCTACAACAGTAAAGGCAATCAATGTGATTTCTTAACTGACGTGCTCAATCACGCCCTTCCCGACGTTGTTTGGAACAACAATATCAACCA
Organism: Vibrio fortis; assembly: GCF_024347475.1. Classification (NCBI taxonomy): domain Bacteria; kingdom Pseudomonadati; phylum Pseudomonadota; class Gammaproteobacteria; order Vibrionales; family Vibrionaceae; genus Vibrio; species Vibrio fortis. The sequence goes on along the minus strand of NZ_AP025487.1, from coordinate 771,688 downwards.
AGCATTATGGAATAAGCTTGCGATAAATTGTGCGATAAACCCGTTAACGGGTCTTGAGCAGGTTAAAAATGGTCAACTTGCTGATGGGAAATATCAGTCTTTGGTTAGTGAAATCGTTGCTGAAGTGGTTGAAGTTATGACGGCAGAGAAACTACCAACGTCTACCGAATCACTGAATTTAGTCGTTCAACAAGTTATCCAGGCTACTGCGGCTAACAACTCGTCGATGAAGCAAGATATGTTTTATCAGCGCAAAACTGAAATCGACTTTATTACTGGTCACTTACTCAACACCGCTCGCAAGCATGGCATCGAAACTCCGGCCAATCAATCGCTATTCGACCGAGTAAAACAACAAGAAGATGCGTGGAATAAATAGATAGCGATAATTTGTCCCCACGACCAAGCAACTCACGATACAATAAAATAAGGCGCTATTTTTAAAGCGCCCTGTCCAAACTTCAACTCTTAGGTAATCTTAGATGCTAGACATCCAGCACATTCGCAATCAATTTCCTGCGCTCACCCAACAAGTCAATCAACAACCTCTGATTTACTTAGATAGCGCAGCTACCACACAGAAACCACAAACGGTTATCGATGCGATCAGTGACTATTACTCTAAGCAAAATGCGAATGTTCATCGTGGAAGTCACAGCCTTACAGCCAAAGCAACCAGCCAGTTTGAAACCGCGCGAGATAATGTTGCGAAATTCATTGGGGCTACCTCAAGCAAAGAGATCATCTGGACACGCGGCGCAACTGAAGCCCTCAACTTAATCGCCCAAACCTACGCTCGAAGCTCTTTAAGATCAGGTGATGAGATTCTAGTCAGCGAACTTGAGCACCACGCTAATATTGTTCCGTGGCAGATCGTCGCAGAACAAACCGGAGCGAAAGTAGTCAAAGTACCAATGACCAAAGATTGCCAATTTGATGCTGCTGCTTTTGACTCTCTGCTAAATGACAAAACAAAAATTGTCGCGTTAGCCCAAGTCACCAATGTCACCGGTACACGTCAGCCAATTGAGGATGTTATAGAAAAAGCTCACTCCGTTGGCGCAATCGTCGTTGTTGATGGTGCGCAAGGCATTGTTCATGAGCCCGTGAATGTTTCCGAACTCAATGCCGATTTCTACGTATTCTCTGGGCACAAGCTCTATGCTCCTGCGGGTATTGGTGTGCTTTATGGCAAACTGGAATTACTTGAATCGATGCCACCTTGGCATGGTGGCGGAAAGATGGTCGAGCGCGTTTCGTTTGAAGGCACGACCTACTCAGCACTACCTGGCAAGTTTGAAGCAGGTACGCCGAATGTCGCGGGGGCAATTGCCTTAGACACCGCAATTCAGTGGATTGGTCAGTTTGAACAACAGCAAGTTGAAGCACACATTCATCAACTGGTCGATATGACCTATCAAGCTCTGTCTCAATTGGATGACATTGAAGTGATTGGCTACCAGCCTAACTCCAGTGTGGTCACGTTTGTTATGGATGGCGTGCATCATCAAGATATCGCCACTCTACTCGATCAACAAGGCATTGCAGTTCGAGCTGGTCACCACTGCGCTCACCCATTAATGGATGCGTTAGGAATTAAAGGCACGGTGCGAATTTCGTTTGGAATTTATAACACTATCGAAGATGTTGAAAGGCTAATCGCTGCGATAGAGAAAGCGGTGGATATGCTATAGCGAATAAGCGAGTAAGCGAGTAAGCGAGTAAGCGAGTAAGCGAGTAAGCGAGTAAGCGAGTAAGCGAGTAAAATATAGAAAGGGTTGGCTTAGAAGGCCAACCCTTTTCGTTTCTATTCTACTAATTAGTCAGCTGCTTTATCTGTTCAACAATCGCTTTTAGACCATTGCCACGAGAAGGGCTCAGGTGATCAACCAAACCGATTTTTGCGAAGTAATCATCAATATCGAAAGCTTGGATCTGTTGTGATGTTTTACCATCAAAGGCTGCCATCACAAGAGCAATCAACCCGCGAACAATTCGTGCATCAGAATCAGCGCAGAAATGCCAAACATCCCCGTCTTGCTGAGCAACCAACCACACTTGGCTTTCGCAACCCGCCACTGTCACTTGTTCACTTTTCAACTCTTCAGGCATCTGAGGAAGCTTTTTCCCCCATTGAATTACTTGGCGATAGCGATCTTCCCAGCCGTGAAACGTGGCCATTTTCTCAACAATATCATCACTAGTAATCGCAACACCAAAAGGAGAATCTGGAAATGAATGCATCAGTTGCTCCTACTTCTTGTACTTCTGAATCAGCTTTTCAACAATGCGCGATACCGCTACAAAACCAAAGGTCGCCGTGACCACTGTTGCGGCACCAAAGCCCGTTGCGCAGTCCATACGTTTAGGACCTTCCGCTGTTGCTTTTGCTGCACAAACACTGCCATCAGCTTGCGGGTACTTTAGTTGCTCCGTTGAGAATACACACTCTATACCAAACTTACGTGCAGGGTTCTTCGGGAAGTTATGGTGACGACGCAATGTGTCTTTCAATTTCTTAGCTAATGGATCTTGAATCGTCTTAGTTAAATCAGCAACTTGAATCTGGGTTGGGTCAACTTGACCACCAGCACCACCCGTTGTAATCACCTTGATTTTGTTGCTTCGACAATACGCTAACAGAGACGCTTTTGCTTTCATGCTATCGATCGCATCCAGTACATAGTCGAATTCTTTGGTGATGTATTCCGCTTGATTGTCAGGGCCGATAAAGTCATCAATCAGATTCACTTTACACTCAGGGTTAATCAACTTAACGCGCTCAGCCATAACCTCAATTTTGCTTTGACCAACCGTACCTGTCATCGCATGGATCTGACGGTTAATGTTGGTCACGCACACATCATCCATATCGATCAGAGTCAACTCACCAACGCCAGTACGAGCTAAAGCTTCAACAGCCCATGAACCCACACCACCAATACCAACCACACACACGTGTGCCGCTCTTAAGATTTCAACTTCGCTATTGCCATATAGGCGACGAGTTCCGCCAAATCGTTGGTCATAATTTTCAGAAGCTGGTGTGGTCAATTCACGCATTGTTGCCGCCAATTTATTGCATTAGAAAAAGAAAGAGTGCGTTTTATACGCACTCTTGAATAAAAAGTCTAGGGGATTAGCCGCCGTAGTTCAACGAGCGCTATTACTCTGCCTTCTCAGGAGGCAATGCCCATGGAGCTTCAGTTGCACTGCCGTCTAAGCCAAGCTTCCAAACTCGACCAAAGTGCTTGTAGTGCCCAGCTTCCGTACCCGCTCTAGCGCCCATACCATGGTAAAGGTCAAGGTGGTTCTGCTTCACTGCACCACCAGTATCAAGTACCAGTAATAATCGTAATTGATGTGCCCCACTCCAGGTGCCATCGGCATTAAGAAGCGGAACTTCTGCCAAAATAGGTGTGCCCATCGGCAAGATAGAACGGTCACCAGCAACGGCTGCCATTGGTAACAATGGAATACCCGCACTCCCCATTACCGACAAGTCTTCATTCGCTTGGAAGAAAACAAAAGATGGGTTCTGTTCTAGAAGCTCTTTCACCACTTCTGGATCATTTGCCAACACCCACTCTTTAATGGCTTTAAGAGACATCTTTTCACGAGGTACCAGCCCAAGTTCAATCAATACACGGCCAATGCTCACATACGCCTTGTTGTTTTTTCCAGCATAAGCAAAGTACTCGAGAGTATCATCGTCGCCAAAATGCACAAAGCCACTGCCCTGAACTTCCATCATAAATGGATCGATACGATTCGCGGCATAGCCAAGTTCAAGTCCTAGTCCGTCTAGTGCGCCATCGTAGATTTCCGCACGAGTTGGACACTCTTGACCACAGTTAGGTAACGCATAAACAGGGTAACGGTACTCTTCGTTCGGCTCATGGCGCAGTTCCATGACAGGGGAGAAATAGCCAGTGAATAGAACATTACCTTGCTTGTCTCCACCACCTAGCTGTGCAGCTTGAACACCATAATTTGCGAGATCTTGTGGATTACCACTCTGTAACGCCCACTCATTCAATTGCTGGTACAAAGGTTGGTAGATTTTTGCCATAGAGGGGGACTTAGAAACCACCATCTCAGCTTGCTCAGAAAAAGCCGTGTAGTCTCTAGGCGCGTTGGTTTCAATTTGCTCAACCTTATTTAAGATGCGAGGAAATTCATCATCAAGATATTGTTGAGCGCGGTCTGTCGGTTGTGCACAGCCGAATAATACAGAGGCCGAAACCAGAGGGAGCCATTTTTTAATCACAAGAATCATCCTAAAATTTCTATGCAACGAGGATGACAAAAACAGCTGAATAACACAATCTAAGTTTGTAAGAGTTTACAGTAAGATAACCTAACGAACTGAATGGTCGTTATAGCCCTTTAAACGAAAGACGGGATTGTAATAGGCACCTGAGTCTAGTCTCATCTCGGTATTATCGGAATTAACCATCTTAAAACGATGAGTCTTCCCTGCAGAACGATATTCAAAGTAGTTACCATCAAAGGCAAAATCCGTCGCAATGATAGAGCCAGCAACAGAAACGCCTCGCTCATTCAATACGAACTCATCGGTTGCGTAATGCGCGACATTTTGTTCTACCCAAGTGCCGTAAATCATACTCTTAGGCGTTGATGCCGCCTGCATACGAGCGAAAACATCTTGATACAAGATCACTACAGCGATCGAGCCTACCAGTGCCAATAGCATTAAACTGCGCTCGACAAACTTACGTTTGAAGTTGGCATTCTTTTGCTTATCCGCCTCGCTATACAAGCTCTTCGTGATGTCGTCGATTTTGTTCTTACTTACTGGGGCTTGCATAACTATTACTACTCAATTTGAAGCAACTGACATTTTACACCCAACAAGATTACGGAATAAAGTATTCTTTAAAATAGTTTGCTGTTTATTCCAAAAATACTCTTGTTTAAATTTGAATAAAAATGTTAGATTTAAGAATAAATAACCAGAACGGATTCTCTCTGTGAAATTAAGAAGTACCGCCTTAGTTAAAGGATTCAGACAATCGACCCCCTACGTTAATGCTCACCGTGGAAAAACCATGGTTATCATGCTGGGAGGCGAAGCAGTAGCCGATCGAAACTTCGGTAATATTATCAATGATATTGCCCTACTTCACAGCCTAGGTGTAAAGATCGTTCTGGTTCATGGTGCTCGTCCTCAAATTAACGAACTACTGTCAAAACAAGATTGCTACACTCCTTATCACAAGAATGTCCGCGTTACTGATGAGTATGCATTGGGGGTTGCCATGCAAGCTGCGGGACAATTGCAGCTTGCAATCACAGCTCGACTGTCAATGAGTTTAAACAACACCCCGATGGCCGGAACTCAACTGAATGTCATGAGTGGTAACTTCGTCACCGCGCAACCACTTGGGGTCGATGATGGCACCGATTATTGCCACAGCGGAAGAATCCGTCGTATTGATATTGAAGGAATCAACCGTACCCTCGACCAAGGCTCTATTGTTCTGCTCGGCCCGATTGCCAGCTCAGTAACGGGTGAAAGCTTCAACCTACTTTCCGAAGAGGTGGCAACTCAAGTCGCGATTCGCCTCAAAGCAGATAAGTTAATTGGGTTTTGCTCTGAGCAAGGGGTTATCGATAGCGATGGCAATGTACTCGCAGAACTTTTCCCAAAAGACGCTAAACAGATACTCGATCGCCTAATGGAGTCACAAGATCCTGCTCAAGACATGAGCAGCGGTACTCAACGATTTTTAAAGGGTGCCATTGCCGCTTGTCGTGCTGGTGTACCACGTTGTCACTTAGTGAGTTACAAACTTGACGGTGCTCTTATCCAAGAGCTCTTCTCGTTCGATGGTATCGGTACACAAGTCGTTATGGCGAGTGCTGAACAAGTCAGACAAGCACAAATCGATGATATCGGTGGTATCTTCGACCTCATTCGTCCTCTTGAAGAGCAAGGCATTTTGGTTCGTCGTTCTCGTGAGCAGCTCGAACAAGAGATTCACCGTTTCACCATCATCGAGAAAGATGGGCTGATCATCGGTTGTGCCGCACTATACAGTTACCCAGAAGATCATATGGCCGAGATGGCGTGCGTTGCTATTCACCCAGACTACCGAGATGGCAACCGTGGGCAATTGCTGCTCAACTACATGAGACATCAATCTAAATCTCAGGATATTGATCAGATTTTTGTACTGACGACTCACAGTCTGCACTGGTTTAGAGAACAAGGTTTTTACGAGATTGGTGTCGATGAACTGCCAATGGAGAAACAGGGGCTCTACAACTACCAGCGCAAGTCAAAAATACTGGCGTTGAATGTCTAGCATTGATGTTTTTGCTCAGGCTTTCAGCACCAAAAATTTAAATTTTGTGCCGATTCTCACTTTAGGTAGAAATTGATTGCAAATGTAATCGATTACTATATGAGATTTATCAAGTATGCACTTTTATTCACAGTGATAATTGTATAGAATTTGGTCGATTTACATTCTCAGTAAACATTGATTGGAATCGTCTATGCCTCGGCATGGGGACTTGCACGGATTGCTATAACTTTAACATCGCAGGCTTAAACTTTGGCTATGCCCGTTAATAACAAAAAGCAAAAAGAGCATATTGATATGAGAACCGTTATTTGTAATTCGCTACAAAGTTTTTGGGATATGGCTGACAACCAATTTCTTGAAGGGTTAGATGTCCACTGTGTTTTCCCAGTGACTGACAACTTGAAGGAGTTTATCTTGAACTGCCAAGCAAAATACAAGATAAACCATATCTCTTTTACAAGAGCCTTTCTGAGTAAAGACTGCTAGGTCTTGGCTCAAAGAAGCAACCACGGATGGCTGCTTCCTATCATAATTTTCCGACTCCTTTAGACATCACCACGCCCCAAACGTACCGCCAACCCACTCACTCGTTGAGTTTTCACCTTAATACTTCGCTTAAATACCGAACTATCGCTGAACATCATCAAGCGAGATTTAGCACGCGTCACTCCAGTATAGATAAGCTCACGTGTTAAGATTGGGCTGAACTCCGGTGGCAGTATCATCAAGGTTAAATCAAATTCACTACCTTGAGATTTATGGATCGTCATCGCATAGGCCGTCTCATGCTCAGGCACTCGGCTAGGCAGCACGGCTTTTACGCTTCCATCAGGCAACTCAAAGTAAACCTTAAGCCTTGGTGAAGCACCCTCTTCAGAAACCGTAGAGTCCAGCATACACAGGCCAATATCACCATTATATAAACCAAGACCATGATCGTTTCGTGTCACCATTACAGGGCGGCCGTGATACCAAAGCTCTTCATTATGCGGCTGTATTAAACGTCTTGCAGCTAATGCTCGTTCAATGCGCTGGTTTAACCCTGCGACACCAAAATCCCCATCACGCACAGCACAAAGCAGTCGACATTGGCTGAAGAGATCGAGAGCTTGTTTCGCGCGATCCTCTTGTTTCTCATCCTCAGTCAATGGTTGGTGGATACAGTTTAAATACGCACCATATTCATTCACTAGAGTTCGAAGCATCAGGTTATAACTATCACTAGAGAGTGAGTGATGTTCAATATCCGCAAAGCCTTTGTTTAATACCAAATCGACTTGAGAAGCCGAACCGGCATTGATCGCCTTCGCTAGTTGTCCAATGCCAGAGCGAGCATCAAAGCGGTAACTCTTTTGCAGCATACATAGACTATCAGCGACGGCTGGAGCCAAAGCCATATGGTTTTGTCTTACTCTGTTGCGAGATACAGCTTCAAACCCAGTCAGTTCAGCAATCAAACTACCTTGAGGTGTACTATAGCCGTTCGCATTAAAGGCGCAAATATCACCCAACACGGCACCGGCTTCAACTGAGGCTAATTGATCTTTATCTCCGAGCAGAATCAACCGCGCATGTGGAGGCAATGCATCCACCAGCTTATACATCATCGAGAGGTCGACCATTGACGCTTCATCGACTACTAGAATATCCAAATGCAGCGGGTTTCGACGGTGGTGCCTAAACTCAGCTCGGTTTGGAATGGCCCCAAGTAAGCGGTGCAAGGTACTCGATTCCGTTGGAATGTTCTCTTTGACGATGGGCTCAACTGGCAGTTGATCAATCGCCTTACCAATCGACTCGGTCAAACGCGCTGCCGCTTTACCTGTTGGCGCAACCAATTTAATGGTCGGGGTTTTACCCAAGTTCAATGATTGCTCTACCATCGCAGATAACAGCTTTGCGACGGTGGTGGTTTTTCCGGTACCAGGGCCACCAGAAATGACAGCAAATCGACGACTAAGCGCTACCGCCGCAGCGACTTTTTGCCAGTTTAGACATACGGACAAAGGTACCAGTTCATCGAGTACATTTAGGTCAGTGACCTGACGAGCACTGGCTACAGCTCTATCAATCTCACTCCAGTTCAACTCAGCTTCAGACACAACATCTAAATGATCACAAACCAGTTGTTGGCGCAGCACTTGTGAGCTTTGGCCATTCGATTCCGCTTTAACCAGTGCGTTAAAAAGAAAGTGATAACTGCGAGCAAATAACTGACTAAGCGTTTGTGTCAGTGCACGCTTCTGTTCGAGGTCAAATTCAACCGGATGACTCAAGCGATTGAGAGCCTCAGCCAGCACCACTTCATAGTTCCAATAACGCTGCAGATAAACACGTTGCCCGTCAAACATGAGTGGCTTAACACACGCCGCACTGGTGCCGACCAAGCTTGAGTTGTTCAAAATAGCTGGCCAATCCACACTCAACAGACGTTGATTGAGCTGTAGTGCCGCGTCTCCGTAAAGGCCGAGCAACTGCGCTAAGTCAGCAGGTGTATTCGATTGATAGTGATCACTTACTGTCAGCTGCATACAGATATGCCCTTTACCTAACTCATGACTAACCACGCCGGCGAGAAAGCCAAGCTGTTGAGCGGTATCGGCCTCTTGTGAGTAACCATTCGCTTGCTGTGCAATAAAGCGAGCAAATTGATAGTCAAGCTGGCGAATCGTGCCTTTCTCTGCCAATAGCTTCAGCACATCCATCAATGGCGCTTGTTGTAAATCAATGGGTGTCATTATATAAGCTCCATTTGTCCAGCTTGGTCATCATTTGACTGTGTTGTTTGGCGATCGACAACTTTACCGTCAATCAATTGATCCATTTCGTTAAGCATGGCTTCACTTGGCTTAGCGGAAAATATTCCCTGCTGAGATTGTCCATCCATACCGCGCAAAAACAGATAATAAACACCGCCAAAATGCTCTTGGTAGCTGTAATTAGCGATGCGGCTGCGTAAGAAGCGATGCAGAGCCAAGGCATAAATTTGATACTGTAAATCGTATCGGTGATCAGCCATGGCACCTTTCAGAGCCTCGCCATGGTAAACCGCCACATCATCGCCTAAGTGGTTCGATTTCCAGTCGAGCACGTAATATTTGCCTTCGTGTTCAAACACCAAATCGATAAAGCCTTTCAACATACCTTGCACTGTGTGAAAGCCAAGGTCTCCAGCTTTCGCTGAAAGAGGGTCATGATACTGAATAACACGGTTAAGCTCGGAAGAAGCGAGAACCTCAATAGGCAATAAGAACTCCATCTCAACCAGTCGCTGAGACGCATTTTTCTCGCTTAGCTTAAGCTTTTTGCCATCTAAAGCGGTGTTGAGCACAGTATCAACCAATTGCTGTAGAACGGGTAACCATTCTAGTTCGTACTGCTCAAGTTCCAGTAAGTGAGTGATCACTTGCGTATTGTGATCGCTGGTCGCAGGCTCGGTAAACTCGACCTCTTCAAATAGGGTGTGCAAAAACGTACCTGGCCTAGCACCACGAGGAAAGGTAAAGATAGAACGCTCTGGCTCAATCAACTCCCCTTCGTCCTGCTCATCCGCAGAATCGATATCAAAGCCCGATACCTCCATGCTTGCGTCATGACTTGCACCATGGCTGCCTTGCTTCACTAATCCTGAATAACTGGTAATGCGCCACGCACGGTCAATCGACGCACTCAACTCTTGAGCTTGTAGATCAGGCTGAGGCTCTGATTTAGCAAAAAAAGGCTGCTCATGTTGTGTCGGCGTCTCGCTCAACGTAATGCTGTCATTACTACTTTCTAAGCCCGAGAGAGCTTGCTGTAATTCTGCAATGCTGCACTCTTTTCCATTTTGAACCAGATAGCCCATCGCACTCAAATGCACGCCAGTCGGCTCTTTGGTTGAGCGTCCTTTACGCAGTGGCGCCATACCAATAAAGCAGCCGTAAACAGCACGAGTGAGCGCTACGTAGATCAAACGCAAATCTTCGGCTAAACGTTCTTTATCGGCTTGTGCTAACGCCCCGTCACTAGCGGTGATATCAAGAACAGTGGTGTCTGTAGCGTGGTCGTAATATTTACCTTCACTCGCTTCTCGGTAGCTTGCTACAAACGGTAGGAACACCAAATCGTATTCCAAGCCTTTGGATTTATGAATAGTAACGATTTGAACTAAGTTTCTTTCTGACTCAAGACGCTGAATATCATCTTCATTGCTACCCAAACCGTTCTGCGCATCAATGATCGCTTCTGCGAGCCAACGCAGCAGTCCGTAGTCGCTGTCTAACTCTTGTCTCGCTTGCTGCAGTAGTTCACCAATGTGCATTAAATCGGTCAATGCGCGCTCGCCGTTCTCTTCTTCTAGTAATCGCTCTGCTAAGTGGCGCTTACTCATCACTGCACGTAACATCGGCAGCACACCGCGTTGTAACCACAATTTTCGGTATTCGCGGAACTCATTAACCGCATTTTCCCAAACCACTTCGTCATTGTTCAGTTGATCGAGTGACGCAGCATCAAGGGCAAATAATTCAGACGCTAGGCAAGCGCGGAGAGCTCGGTCATTTTCTGGCGTTAATACCGCTTGCAGTAAACGCTGAAGATCTTGAGCAACTAAACTGACGAACACGCTATCTCGGTTGGAGAGGTAAACACTGGCAATGCCTTGTTCTGCGAGAGCTGTCTTCACCAAACGCCCTTCACTACCTGTTCTCACCAATACTGCAATATCACCCGCCTGAATCGACTTGCGACCTTTGCCGTTGTCAAAATGCGCTTGCTGCTCCTGCGAAGCCGTCAATATGGTTTGAATTTGGCTCGCGGTCGCCTCCGCCATGGCAGCGTGATACTCCCCTTTAGGCAATGGCTTGTCTTCTGTCTCTTGCAACCAAAAGGTGACGGCCGGTTGAACCTTGTCACCAAGAGTCCATTGGCGCAAATCGGCATTTGGACTTGAAGCAACAGGTAAAAACGGAATGTCATCGTCATAAATAAATGGACTATCAGAATGACTAAACACCTGATTCACCGCACTCACCATATCTGCGCTTGAACGCCAGTTGGTGCCTAACGTGTAGTGAGCACTTACTTGGTTACGCGCTTTGATGTAGGTAAAAATATCTGCACCACGGAAGCCGTAAATCGCCTGTTTCGGGTCACCGATCATAAACAAGCCACATTGTGGGCTATTCAGATAAATACGGCTGAAGATGCTGTATTGCAGTGGATCGGTATCTTGGAATTCATCGATCATCGCAACCGGATAAAGTGTACGAATTCGTTCCACCAGCAGTGACTGTTCATCAACATCAATCGAAGCTGAGAGTTGAGTCAGTAGGTCATCGAATGAGAGCCACTGTTTCTGCTCTTTGGCTGCCGCGAGCATGTTTCGGCAATGAGTAATCGCATGCGCTAACAGCGGTGCTTTCATATCCGCAGGCTGCGCTAAAAACGTATCGATCGCCTCAAAAACGTCATGACAAGGGGCGGTGCCTTTCGGCGTTTTTTCATTAAGCACCGATTGCGCGAACTTCTCCAGTTTATCTGGGTACTGATAATCGTGAGTCTCGCTTTGCGCCCATGTCGTTACCGCTTCCAACCAAGTAGGCAATGACTTTTTGGTATAGCTGCGTTTATTGACATCTGAGCCTGAGATAATTGGCAGAAAATCCTCTTGAGATGCTAGCCATTGTGCTTTTAGCGCTTTGATTTTATCTAGGTTGCTATTATGTAGAGATTGCAGGTCGCCAGACATCGCCTCCACCGTTAGCTTTAACGGCGCGCCTGTCAGGTAACGGTTCACATCTGCCAATAGCGCAGAGGGTGAACCCCAAATATTACGCACTTCGCCAGCCAGTTGCAGCGGAAGTGGATAGAACTGTTTACGCCAGTAATCCGCAACAACTTGCGCTTTAAGATGACTTTCATCGGTTACGAACTCATTGTCAAAGCGGCTGCCCGACTCAAATGCATTCTGAGTCAACATACGCTGACAGAAGCCGTGAATGGTGTACACCGCCGCTTCGTCCATTTGCCTTTCGGCGTTAAGTAATGTTTCGGCTGCAGATGCTCTCTTGGCATCATCGTACTCTTCAAGTAAGTCCTTGATAAATTGGTCTTTAGAGTCGACGCAAACGCCTCTACAAAATGATATATATGCAGCGCGTATTTTTTTCCTTATGCGGTCTTTGAGCTCCGCTGTTGCCGCTTCGGTAAAGGTCACCACCAAAATCTGATCGACTGTTAGCGGCTGCTGGTGCCTACTCGGCTCTTCGCCATTTACACCGGACTCAGATGTACCGTGACCAAGCAAAAGTCGCAGGTACAAACCCGCTATCGTGAAGGTTTTACCCGTACCCGCAGAAGCTTCTATCAATCGCGCTCCATGCAGAGGAAACGTCATGGTATTAAGCGCTTGTGGCGTGATAGCGAGATCACGATTTGTGGTAGTCATACCGAGCTGCCTTCTTCTTAATTATTCTGTTACAAATGTGACCTAGTATCAAAAACGTCATTCAAATCTGGTCTGGTACCAATATCTTATTAGGGAGTGCGATCTCTCTCACGGATCAATTTGGTACGCATCGTTACTATGCGCCCACGAGTTTAGGCTAGCGATTGTTTTTTCGCCGCCGAAGAACCAAAAGAATAATGGTCCCTCTGACCTGTGGCCGTACAGCGAACGCCCTACACTAATAATGATTTACTGGCGGCCACTTTAATTCCTGTGCTTTCAATTCCCTGACTTCCCAGCACTTCTCTCATCTGTTCTACACTTTTTCTGAAACCACTATTGGTTTCCAGTACCCATTGGCGTGATCGGCCCTGTAGATGGAGTTGTGGCGATCTTAGCGATCGCCCACTGTTACTCTTGATCACTGGGATCAACCGCTGCAAAGCGCGCTGCCTGCATGACCAGTGTTGAGTAGAGCCTTGCTTCTGCCGCTAATGTTTCATCCCACTTCGGCCAAATACGTGAGATGTAGCTATCGCGCCCTTCACCGGTAAAGGCATAACTGTCGTTGAATGTATCAGCCATCTTCTTCAAAGACTTCTCTTCATCATCAACCCATTTTCCTCGGCCAAAGCCAGCTTCAACGCCCGCCAGTGCCGTTTTAGGGAAATATGGTAGAGGTTGAGTCATGCCTTGATAGAACAGACGAACAAGTTCACCTAAAGTCTGTTTTGCTGCTTGAATGTCGTTAAGAGGGCTAAGCGTGAGATGCACTACCCCCTCTTTTTTGTCATAGCCAATGATATGCGTTGTCTGAGGGTTCCCCATCACACTACAACACAGATGATCAATCCAAGCAGCAAGGTAATCTTGCGCACGAATTTTACCACTGCGATAACGCACTAAGCCTGATTGATAGTGATGAGTAAGCCAACCAATCAGCTTGACCGGTTTTCCTTCGCCGAGGCTATCTATCGTGATATTCACCTCTAGATCTTCTTTCGGAGCACCGGTAACGAATTGGATCTCTTTGGCTAACTCTTCCGCCTGAACTCGGTTGGTCTCAAACTCAATGTCACCAAATGCCCCAACTGGCAAACGACCTTGCGCTTTCTGTTTCGCGACAAAGTGGCGAATGGCTTCATCCGGTGATTGAGGGTTATCAATCAATACTTGTAAGAGTGCATCTTTAAGTTGATAGCTCTCTAAGCCATTCAACACGAATGGCTCATCGTCTTCCATCACAGGCAACGGTGGCTCAAATACCACCTTGAGGCGACGATTGAAGAAGTATTGAACAGGTAAACGCCAAAAACGCTGTAACTCAACCAGATCAAGCTCGAGAGGGTACGTTGCCCCTGCAAGATAATCTTCTAACGCACGATTGAATTCGCCACTACGCTCCCCCGCTCGATTAGCGGCAGGCAGCCACTCTTTAGCGTAACTGAGCTGGGTATTGTCTTGAGACGGCATGAAAGCACTCGGACTAAATGGCGTCATGGTGTGTTCAAACATTTGCGCTTGGCTTAATTTGCGCCCAGATTCATCGCTTCCCAGAGCTTCGTCGCCTTGTAGGCAGTAGTTCTGCTCACAATATTCGATAAGCTCAGACACCAAGACGGACGGAACTCGTTCTGTATTGTCTTGTATAGAGCGACCAACATAACTGATGTATAGACTCTCTTGCGCTGATAGCATTGCCTCTAAGAACAGATAACGGTCATCATCGCGGCGAGAACGATCCCCCGGACGAGTGCGACCGTTCATTAAATCAAAGCCTTCTGGTGGCATAGAGCGAGGATAAACACCGTCGTTCATTCCTAGCAGACACACTGTTTTAAATGGAATCGAACGCATTGGCATCAGAGTACAGAAGTTCACTTGCCCTGCTAAAAAGCGTTGGCTGATACGCGCTCCTGAGAGTTTGTTGTTCAAGTACTGATAAACAATGCTTGGTGATAGGTCTTGCTCATACAAGGCGTCATCAAGCTGTTCGTTAAGTTGCCCGAGGGCATCACGAATCGACTTCAATACCACTTCACCTTCTAGCTCTACGCTGAAGAAGTCATCGATCAAATTCAACAGGGTCTCGCGCCAACGCTCAATCGATTGTGGCTGGTTTAGGCGCTGTCGATAATGGGTAATACGATCAATAAAATGCGCGAGCTTACCCGCAAGCTCTGCGCTCATGCCCTGCACTTCATCGTATGCAGCAATCGATGAGTCGGCGGTTTCAAACAATCCTGCTGATTCCGACATTGCGTAGCCAAGCAGCATACGCTGAACACCGAACAGCCAAGTATTTTGCTGTGTCTCGGGTAGGTCAAATTCTGTCGCGGTGCTGCCATCAACACCCCAGCGAATACCCGCCTCTTCAACCCACTGTTTGGCTTGTTCGAATTGATATTCATCGATATCAAAGCGCGCCATCATCGCAGGGATTTCAAGTAGCTCAAGTAATTCGGAAGCCAAACAACGACTCTTTGGCAGCGCCACCAACTGCATGAATGCAGTTAAGATTGGGCTCTCTTGATCGGCCGTACGGTCTGAAATTGAATAAGGGATGTAGCGCTCACCCGGCGCATTACCAAATACCGCTTGAATCGCTGGGCTGTAGGCGTTGATGTCGGCCACCATCACGATAATGTCGCGTGGCTTTAAGCTTGAATCTGCATCAAACATCGCTAATAACTGGTCGTGTAACACTTCCACTTCACGCATCGGGCTATGACAAGCGTGAACCGTTAACGACCGGTCACCAAGAGCAATACTTTGCTTATGTGTACTCGAATCGAGGATATGATCATCTTGATGCTCTTCCAGCTCTAAAATATCGGCTTGAAGCTGATGCAATAGACTATCGCGCTCAACATCAATGAAAAATTCATGCTCTTCACATTCAGACTGAGACAATAAATACAGATTATCTCGACCTAGCTTGCCCATAGATGCCAGCAAGCTATTGCCCATTGCTTGGCTCGTATGCAGTTCATCTTCAACATTGGCCTCTAAGCCATCTTTTAATGGCGAGACTTCACCCTCTAATTGAGGCAAGCCCTCGACCAAAGCAAACTGCTTACGACGCTGCGCTTCGACTCTTGCTAGGTATTTTCTGTCACGAATATCACCCCAGTAGTGCTGACATGGATTCGTGAACATCAAGTGGACATCAATGTGTTCACCCATTGCCTTGAGCGCATCCATATAGCGCGGCGGTAGTGATGAGATACCAAATACAAACAATCGCTTTGGAAGATGGGAAAGCTGACCTTTCTGTTGTGCGAGCGCTTCAATAAAGTCATGGTACAAGTTGCCACGATGGTACTTTGACTGACCTTGAAACAGGGTTTGTTGGTACAAAGCTTGCCATAAAATTGGCTGCCAAGGATGCTCTTGATGACCTTCGGCATCTTGAAGTTCTGTTACTGGTTCACCAGCCTCCCAAGCTGCCATCCACTCTGGTCGATATACCAAATAACCATCAAAAATATCGGCAATTTTCTCAGCCAATTGATAAAGCTTTGAGCTATCGGTGTCACTTTCCAAATAGCGCTGAAGCGGCAAGAAATCAGGATGGTCGAGCTTAGCGGGCAGAATGCTCATCAGCTTCCAAGTCATCGACTCTTTGTTGAAGGCACTGCGCTTGGGTACGTCAGGCAGGACTTGGGTAAACATCTCCCAGATAAAGGTAGCGGGAAGCGGAAAATCAATGTTTGCGGCAACACCAAACTCTTTAGCCAACTCCATTTTCAGCCACTGAGACATACCTGGACTTTGGACCAAGATTTGCTCTTTATCAAATGGGTTAGCCAGAGGATCACTCTTAATCAAGTGAACGAGGAGAATTTTTAAAGTATCAACTTTATTGGAATGGTAAACAGTAAACAAAGTGCACTCACGCTAATCTTGCCACAATATACTGCCAGATTAGCATAAGTGCTGAGTTTGGATGAGCAATATAAGCTTATGAAATACCAAAAGCTTAAGGTCTGTTTATCTTTTGAACTGAGCCGCCTTACAATCGACCAGTTACGCTGACCATAACGCGATGTGGTTTGTAGTTCATGTAGTAACGTACCGCTACATAACCCACTACCAGCGTGGCAACAATAAGCTCTATGTACGCGAGACTAAATACTTGGTTAACATATTGCACATCGATATCCACATTTTGCATCCACGCAGCCAACTTAAACAACGCGGTAGCGCCAATCACCATTGGAAAGGTAAACGCGGCGTAGCCCGGGCTAAATGGCAGGCGAAGCAGTTTAAAAAATGCCACATAGATAATGAATGTCATTAGAACCGCAATACCAAATAACAGACCAATAATAACTGGCGACGGCGTCTCAGTAACGGTCAAGTACCCAGCCAAAGAGAGACTCGCAGGAGCTGCCATAATCGCTATAGTAGGTTTAGCTGCATCTGGAATTTCATGGCGAAACATTAAGCGATAGATCATCATCGGCAGCATCACAGCATAAAGCATCAAACCAAAAACGAGCGTTGCATGCGCCACTGGGGCAAGTGTTGGGTTTCCAGAAAAAGATACATCTGCGACCACAATACCGATAGGCGGAACAAACCAGCTTGGTACCATATGATGCACTTCAAACTCTTTAATTCGGTGATACAAAAAGCTCACCAAAAACACCACATGCAAACCAACTGAAAGTAGCCACACTAACTCTCTTAGGAACAGTGAAATAGGGTCAAGTGACGCCGATACGATCATACATCCCATCGCAAACGTCGGGACAACACTTCCCACCACTGGGTGCGCAAGATCTTCACGAAGCAAATGCCCGTGAACCAGAAATTTTACAGCTAAAATAGCCAACAAAACGCCTGCAATCGCGGCACTAATCCACTGAACTAAACCCGGAGTTTGCAGTAGACCTTGAGATACTAACACCCCATCCCAACACCAACCTAAGCTGGCGATAGCAAGCGCTAAGCCTGCCATAGGCGTCGGCGCACCGGTTAATCTGTATTTTAGTCGTTGAATCATGTCAGCCTCTCTTTGGTCTTGTTCACTTATTTGCGAACTCATCAGCTTGTTGAGGCCATATTACGCTTGTGATTTGTTAAGTTATATCCAATTATATATAACAACTGTTCAATAGTTCTGAACATAATGTACTCGTTCAAAGGTTGATAGAAAATCGATGGCTAATATTTCCATTAAACAACTCAAAGTTTTTGTCACCATCACCCAACACTCAACGATGACCGCTGCAGCTGAAGCGCTGTTTTTATCAAAGGCCGCGGTAAGCATGGCTCTCGGTGAGATGGAAAAACAACTTGGCCACTCACTGTTTGATCGTGTTAACAATCGGCTGGTTATCAACCAAGAGGGGCAAAAGCTGTTGCCACTGGCTGATGAAATTCTCCATCGAGCAGAAAGCATTGATGCCCTTTTTAATGATGATCAAGTCTTAAGCGGACTACTCAAAGTCGGTGCCAGTGACACAATTGGCAATCAAGTTGCGCCCTTTATTTTATCTGGTTTTCGCGAACAAACTCAGCATCAAGAACAAAGTTTGTTTATTTCCAACAGCGCTCTTATTTGCCAAAAGCTGGTCGATTATGAACTGGACATTGCGCTTATCGAAGGCAAGACCTTACATCCAGAGCTGATTTCAAGCCAATTTAGCAGCGATGAGATGTGTATTGTCGCTAGCGCTAATCACCCACTGGCTCAATTGGAATCAGTGCCATTAAGAGAGCTTGAGAGCAGTCACTGGATCCTCAGAGAGTCCGGGTCAGGGACGCGTGAGTTTTTCCTTCGAACCGTCGCACCCCGTATCGAGCATTGGTATGAATCCTTTGAGCTCAACACTACTGAGGCGATCATCAACTCGGTCTCCGCTGGGTTAGGTCTAGCATGCTTGTCAAAACTGGCGGCAGAGCCTGCCATCAAAGATGGTCGCGTCAAGGTCATTAATGTACCTCTTGATATGAAACGTCGCTTTTGGATGCTGGTTCATAAAGACAAATATCAGAGTCCACTTCTCAAATCCTTCATGAGTTATTGTGAAGAGTGGGCGACACATCAAGATTGATACTTCTATCAGGGCTGGTAACTGGACTTTTAGCCACTAAAACTGTATAAAAAGCCAGTAAAATTTATCAAACTTAGAGGATTAACCATGGCTGTTATCGTCAAGTACGTGGTGGAACGCAACGGAGAAGAGAAAATGACTTTTACCTCTAAAGCCGAAGCTGACGCATACGACAAAATGCTGGATATGGCTGATGAGCTTTTTGAACTGTTAGGCAAAAGCGAATTAGTAGAAGACGAAGGCAAGCAAGAAGAGCTTGCAATGTACCTTGCGAAGAACAAAGAAGAAGTTCTTTATGCACTAGGTGCTAAACGCAAACCAGCGCCTAAGAAAGCGAAAAAGCTTGAAGCCGTTGAAGACGCGGAAGAAGACGCAGCATAACTCGCTGATACCTCTCTTAAAAAATGCCAATGACCACTCTAATTCGAGTATGTGATTGGCGTTTTTTTATATTTATCGAAATATAATGAAGCGAGTTTATAGTCAAAATCGCTCTAAACATTCCCTTGCACCAAAGTGTGATTGAGATCTAATCTATACGCCATCAGGTGATGGGGTTCCACCTTGGCTTTCTAGCTTCAACCGCCCGTTCATATCGAACCGTGCTAATGACTCCTACAGAATCGAAAACAGGTATTCCTGTTGGTAGTATCGTTATACCCACCATTTTACGAGCTTAGCTTGCTCTTTTCCTTGGTGTCACGATACGCAAGATCTGTAGTGAAATTAGCCACACCTCTTCCAACATGTCCTGTTTTCTCAGCGTCCTAGGTCTTATTGACCCTACAAGTGAGAAAACACTATGCAATACTCATCTGAAATCCAAAACATGTGCCCGATTCAACGTGGTGATCTTCATGCTTCTGCACCCATTCCAGTTGAAGGTGCGATGGTCAGTCCAAAAGACGTAATTGCTATTTCCGGATTAAGCCACGGCGTTGGTGCCTGTGCCCCACAACAAGGTGCTGCGAAGCTAACGCTCAACGTCAAAAATGGCATCATTGAAGAAGCGCTGATCGAAACCATCGGTTGTTCAGGCATGACTCAATCTGCAGCGATGGCCGCAGAGATCCTCTCTGGCAAAACCATTCTCGAAGCACTTAATACTGATCTAGTGTGCGATGCGATTAACGTCGCGATGCGCGAAATCTTTCTGCAATTTGTATACGGCCGTACTCAATCTGCGTTCTCTGAGGGCGGCTTGGAGATTGGTGCTGCTCTTGAAGATTTAGGGCAAACGCAACGCAGCCAAGTCGGTACCAGCTACTCTACTTCAGCCAAAGGCGTGCGATACATGGAGCTTGCTGAAGGCTATGTCACTCAGCTTGCGCTAGACGAATTCAGTGAAGTGATCGGTTATCAATATCTCAACCTTGGCAAAATGATGAAAGCGATGAACCAGGGCACTCCCGCTGCCGAGGCCGCTGAACTGGCCACGGGTACCTATGGCCGCTTCGATGAAGCCGTAAAAACCATCAACCCACGCCAACACTAATTGCCAAACAGGAATCAGACAATGAACACATTAAATACCCCATCTGTAACTCGCGTTTTGGCAGAAATGAACTTAGAGTCTCTCGACGAAGCTTACCAATACTGCCTAGAACATGAGGTTGACCCGAAAGCACTGGTGATGGACACCCAACCTATCGCTTTCGATAGCGCGACCGAAGCCTATACTCTAGGCACAGCATTGGCGCTGCATCGTCGCGCTAAAACCGCAGAACAAGCAGCCAACATTATCGGTGAAGCACTACAAGCCTTTACCAAGGCCGGTAGTGTCGCAGAGCAGCGCCAAGTCGGTATTGGTCACGGAGCACTAGCCGCGCGTTTGCTTAATGAAGAAAGTGGTTGTTTCGCGTTTTTGGCTGGGCATGAGTCTTTTGCTGCCGCTGAAGGGGCGATCAAAATCGCACTGAACGTCAACAAATCTCGCACTAAGCCGCTCAAAGTAATTTTGAATGGCTTAGGCAAAGATGCGGCTTACCTTATCTCACGTATTAATGGCTTTACCTATGTTCGCACTCAGTATAATTACCAGACCGGTGAACTCATTGAAACCGAGCGCCGCCGATTCTCACAAGGCCCTCGCGGAGAAATTTTATGCTACGGTGCAGATGACGTCCGTGAAGGGGTGGCCATCATGCATCGTGAACAAGTCGATGTCAGCATTACCGGTAACTCCACTAACCCAACCCGCTTCCAACACCCAGTTGCCGGAATCTACAAAGCAGAACGTACTCGCCAAGGTTTAGCTTATTTCTCCGTGGCTTCAGGTGGTGGTACCGGACGCACTTTGCACCCAGACAACGTAGCAGCCGGTCCAGCATCATACGGCATGACTGATACCATGGGCAGAATGCACGCTGACGCTCAGTTTGCAGGCAGCTCTTCGGTTCCTGCTCACGTGGCAATGATGGGTTTCATCGGTATGGGTAACAACCCGATGGTGGGAGCAACTGTGGCATTAGCCGTAGCCGTGAGCCAAGCCGCTTAACCCCTGTACCGACACAAAAATACCAATAATAACGTGAAACAGATAGCCAGCGATTATGCTGGCTATTTTTTGCTCTCAACATGGTCTACTATCTATTCTCAGATGAGTGACACACGTTAACTCTATCTTTATTAAGGGAATAATATGAAAGAGCTGATCATCCACACCATTACGGTCTTCATGGGCTTCTTTGCCATCATGAACCCAATTGCCAATACACCAATATTCTTGGGGCTCACCGGAGACAATGATCGCGAGACCGTAAAATCCATTGCTTTTCGCTCCGTATTCATCGCTTTTATCATCGTCAGTACCTTTGCGATTTCCGGTAAACTGATCTTCGATCTGTTTGGTATTACGCTCTATGCATTGAGAATTACAGGCGGGATATTAGTATTCTTGATCGGTTTTCACATGTTGCAGGGCGACTCCACACACGGCAAAGCCAAAGAGAAAGTTCACTCTGATGCCCAACAGGATGCGGCACTGAGTATCGCAGTTTCCCCTCTAGCGATGCCGATTCTCGCAGGTCCTGGAACAATAGCGACCGCGATGAACTTCGCCAGCACCGAGGGGATTTATGAAACCGTCATTACCATCGTTGCCTTCGGTTTGCTGTGTACTCTCACTTATGTCCTGTTTGTGTTCGGTGAACGATTTGTCAAAGCCGTTGGACCTAGTGCACTGAATGTTATCACCCGAATGATGGGTCTGATCCTAGCGGTTATTGGTATGCAAATGCTGATTGAAGGCATTGAACAAGCCTATAAAGCGCTGTTTGTCTAACGTGTATGACCGCCGAAATCGGCACTTAGACTAAAAATGAGTGCAAAATTCACTTTATCTTGTTGCAGAAAAATATCTCTCAAAAGACAAGCAATATCATTTTACAGACTTTCTCCCCATGCGCCCTTTCATAACGAGGGCGCTCTCTTTATGATGAACCCAATTAAATTAACTTTTGCTACCCAAGCTGTTCACCACACGAACAGCCAATCAAGAGGTAGCAAAATCAAGACTCAACACATGGAGATTCAACATGGCTTACTTTTCACTAGCCTTTGGTACGGCGACCAAAAACCGCGACAATAAAATCATTGAAGCGTTCTTCCCTAACCCACTTCTAAACCCAAGCGATGCTCTTGTAGCCGCTGTGGCTGAAGTTGCAGGTTACACTGAAGGCAACCAAGCTATCGAAATCTCTGCTGCACAAAGCGCAGAACTGGCGAAAGCATTCGCAGCAAACGACGATGCAGCAAATGCGTCTTTCGCAGAAAAAGCAGCAGCGTCTGAGCAACCACTTGTGCTTGTTGTTCTTGCAACAGATGAGAAGCCAGCTTCAGTAGCGGAAGGCTTCCTTAAACTACAACTTATCTCTAACCGCCTAGTTCAACCACACGGTACTGTACTAGATGGTATCTTCGGTCTACTGCACAACATCGCATGGACAAACGAAGGTCCAATCGATCTTCCTGAGCTAGCAGATCGCCAAATCGAAGCTCGCCTAGCAGGTCGTGCTCTGTCTGTAGATTGCGTAGACAAATTCCCGAAAATGGTAGATTACGTAGTTCCAGCAGGCGTGCGTATCGCTGATACGTCTCGCGTTCGTCTGGGTGCACACGTGGGTGAAGGCACAACGGTTATGCACGAAGGCTTCATCAACTTCAACGCAGGTACAACAGGCGTGAGCATGGTTGAAGGTCGTATCTCTGCAGGTGTTGTTGTTGGTAATGGTTCAGATATCGGCGGTGGCGCTTCTATCATGGGTACGCTATCTGGCGGCGGTACGGTTGTTGTATCTATCGGTGAAAACTCACTGCTAGGCGCTAACGCAGGTCTTGGTTTCCCACTAGGTGACCGTTGTACTGTAGAGTCTGGTCTTTATGTAACTGCGGGCTCTAAAGTACGTATGCTTGACTCTTCTGGTCAAGAAGTTGAAGTGGTTAAGGCTCGCGATCTAGCTGGCGTTTCTGACCTACTATTCCGTCGCAACTCTGTGACTGGTCAAATCGAGTGTCTTGCTAACAAATCAGCTGTTGAACTAAACAGCGAACTGCACAGCAACAACTAATCTCGTTGCTATTAGTAGCTTGCTATAAATAACGAAGCCGCTGGGGTTAAATCCAGCGGCTTTTCTTTTGTCTTCATTAAATTGAAAGGATTACGCTTTCTCAGCGGCTAATTGCTCTAGAGCTTGAATTGAGGTTTCAGAGACCAATGCGCCATCAAGGTAGTAGCTGACGTTGTCTCCATCACGTACGCCCATCAATATAGCCTTTTCACCATCGTTGTAAGTGATATCCATACGAATGGTGTTCTCATCAATTTTCTGCATCTCACCGAACTGAATTTGTCGTTGATAAGTGATAGGGGCAACAGGTGCTTCTTTGAGTGAATCATCCAGACTGTCGTTCACATCAATCATAGTATCAACTTTACTATCAAAGATATGTGGTGCGCCTGTCAGTGGGTTTTTACCTGTCCAAAACTCTAATGAGTTAAACACGATGTAGTCCGCTGCGGTTGTTAAGGCGTAAACCGGTGCCAATAAGAAGTTGACCCCAGCACGAGCATAACGGTTATCGACAACCTCGACGTTAAACTTCATTAATTTCCCAGTAACGGCGTTACTACCGACACACCCAGCCAAAGACATAACAACGGCGGCCACTGCAACTGCTTTTGTGATTGTTTTCATAGTTCCCTCTTGTGCCATAGTGATTGGTTCAGACTCGTTATCTCTAGCGGCGAAAGACTGACACGCCTCAAGATGAGAAACAGGCCTAACAAATTGATTCCACAACTTTTAGCCTAGTGCAGTTTTTTAGAACAGCAAACTGCAAAGTATAAGTTTTTGTTCCACAAGGTGAGTTTTGATCAAAAAAAAGCGCAGGCCTTTCGACCTGCGCTTTGACGGAAAGAAATTTAGTGGAACGTTGGGCGGTCTGTTAACCAAACCATTGGTTCACCTAAGTTACGCTCCCACACTGCAATAGCGTGTTCAGCATCAAGTACTCCATCGTTGGAGCTATCACCGGTCATGATCTGCAACTTGTATGCCCGTCCATCTAAATCAAACGTCACATAGTTGTCTGCATCAACATCCCAGCTTGTGATCACCGCTGGTAGACCATCGTATGGTTGCCATGAGTAACCGTCCCAAATTAATTTTTGAGCAGTTAGTTCACCATCGACAGCAAATTCAAACTCCATGTAAATATTAGACTCGAAGTGTGCAACCCATGTTTGGTTTTCAATGATTGATGGTGCTTCGGTATCGACATATTCATAAGGCTGTTGAATACCATTACCGTCAGTGACCGGATTTGTATTAAAGAAAATAACTGGCAAATCATTTTCATACTGTGCGATCCAGGTGTAATGATTCGTACCATCAACCATATAAATCGTTTGTACTGCTTCATCTTCACTATTTAGATACTGCCAAGCACCTTCTTCGTTAATTCTACCATTAACAAAATACAGTGATTTCTCAAAATTACGATGGTGCCAATCCCATAGCTGGTTTGAGTAAGTGTGGTACATCCCATATGGTCTAATGTAGTTATCATTCGAGCTATTCGAGTACATACGAACTAGATTATAGCCATAATCACGATACTCCACTCCATCAATATCCACAAACTTAGTCATTGTTGGCTGATATCTGTAATTTGAAGTTGATGTAAATACATCATTACCAATTTTTGTAACCTTGTATGAACCATGCCTTGTTACTGGCACGTTAGGTTTTTCAGCAGACAAATACTCTCTCATAAAGACCTCATGGTAAGAGATACTACTACCATCTAAATGCTTAACATGCAGGCCATCATCTAGTTGGTCAGCATCAGTAACAACAAAGTACTGCGTCGTATATTCGCTAATAGACAGCCTACCCTCAACTTGAGAGTAACTTGATGCACTAACCCCTGTTGTCATACTCATATTATAAGTACTAATCGACCAAGAGCCTTGGTAATCACGTTTCGTTGGGTTGCAACCTGCACCAGAACAATCAGAGCCAAGATGCACCCATTCATTATCGCCATAATCAGCGCTATAGAACTTAACGGTTACCGAGCCAGAAGTTGCAAATTGATACTCTGTCATCTCCAACTCGCCCTCGTTACTCTCTACAACACGATATAAAGTGCGATTCTCTAAATCAGAAGTTTCAACTCCAACCCCAAAATCACGCAATGCCATTGGCTCATCAATAGTTCCAAAGACTCGATTAGGATAACGTGCGTAGCCTAAGTAACGTTCACTCGAGTTTTGAGTTGTATCTTCATAGGTATCGTATTGACCATTACCGTTTTCATCGATATATGTACGGACCTCAATAGAGCTACCCGCTTGGAACTGACCAGCTTTAAGCCAACCTTCAAATTCGAAGCTGCCATCATTTTGATCAACGACCATAGTTAATTGCCCTTCCTGAGCTTGAACATAAGTATTCAAGTTATCAAGAAGCTCAACCCAATTACCTGTGTAATCCTGCAGTTGAATTACACCAGAGAATACATAGTAGTCATAACCAGACTCACGCATTTCCTTCTCAGTTTTTGGCGCTACTGGTTCTGTGGTTGTGTCATTACCGCCAATCACAATTACACCATTTTCATTCACTGAAACAGAAATACTATCCCAAGGGCCTTCACCTTCAATCCAAGTAAATATGATTTGACCATTACTGATATACCAGTAACCAGTCGCATCACAGCTTGGATCTCTAGTCCAATCACTATCACCGACTTGTGCTTTGTAGCACATGTAAGTAACCGTACCATCAGCACCAAAGGTTAATTCACCTTGATATAGCCAGTTACCAACTTCCATCGGCATTTGAATGAACAGTGGGTTCTTAATTAAATCAGATGCAGGTCCTGGTTCAACAATACCAGTACCAACATTACGCATATCCCAAAGATCATGAACACCGTTTGCGAAGTTCTTTTCTGTACGTGGGTTGTCTACACCATCAATAGTGAATGTACTACCAGAATTAGGGTTAGTTACAACTGTTGTTGCTTCACCATCACCTTTGCGATCTTCTGGATTACCGTAGCCATAGTTCAGAACTTCTTCATTTTCGATGATTGCTACGCCATCAAAGAAAATAGAATTATTAGAATCAACATGTGGCCACTGAGTTAAATCACTATTTGTGAAAATAGTAGTTCCACCACCTAAATGATAACTTCCCCAAATTCCGTTAGAGAATGTTCCAATACCGTCATAATCACCATAGTTACTCTCAACATATACACCTTCAAAGCTCGTATTTTCATTACCAGATACTCGACCACTTTGAGAAATTATTTTACTACTCTCAATATTAGAATTACCTTGAAAATTAATTGAGTCATCCACTTCGAAACTAGAGTGCTCAACTCGAGCATTATTTATGTACAACTCTCGCGCGTTGATGTAACTATCAATAAAAGTTGCATCATACCAATGCATATAGTCATTATTCGGTGATACGTATATTTCACTGTTAACAACTTTTGTATTACTTAAACCAAGTTTACGCTGTGCTAATTCTTTAAAGATCGTATAAGTAGCGTTTGTCGAGTTTAATGATACTGTCGGTGATGTATTTTCTTTATCGTAGTTTTCACTATTTGTAATAGTAATTGGATTACCATACTCACCTTCAAAACTACAGTTATTGAAACTTGGGTTTGCTGAGCCATCAATAACTAACGTAACACCTGCTTTAACAGTACATTGAGATAAAGATGTCCCTTTACCAAGCGCAACTTCACCTTTGTTGTTAGCCCAAGAGTCATCAATAACCACATCCGAGATATTACCGTATAGTGGTGTCTGGTCTTTGTTCAGAGGATCGTAACCAAGGGCAACTTCGTCACCATCATTAACTCCATCACCATCTGTATCAGCAATATAAGGATCTGTACCTAGCTCCTCTTCATCTGCATTGGATAGACCATCGCCATCAATATCGTCATCTTCAGAATCAGGAATACCATCGTTATCTGTATCTGGCTCTTTATGACCCGGGTAAGAATTTGGATCTAAAGGGTCATAAATAACAGGTGTACCGAACTCTGAATCAAAGTTAGAAAGCTTATCTTCTTGAAGGTCTGAGTAACCATCATTGTCGTTGTCTGGGTCAATGTAATCTGGAATACCATCTTTATCAAAGTCAGCTTCGTATAAATCTGCTGATGAGATTACAGGGTATAATTGATTATTGTCCCCTGACTTATAGTTAATGCGCTCAAGGATATCACCTAGAATATCAATTGAACCCCAGTAGTTATAAGCAAGGAATGCAGAACTATACTCACCATTATCATAATTATTTGGTGTTAGTACTGTATGTTGATCGACAATATTAAATGTGAAGTCCAGTTGGTTACTTTCAACTAAAGACTTAATAAAAGTATTACGTTTGAAACTCGGACCATATACCTTACTCTGAGTTACTTTGGTGTTACTCATTGAGTTGACACCATCCATGCTAGTATTAAGACTTACGGATGCAAATTCAATTTCAGAGTTATCAATATTGCCTTGTACATATAGGGAAAATGGATAAATTTCAGAACCGTTATCTACCTTGTCTAAGCCATTGGAGTTTTCTACCTTAACCAATGAAGAGTTAAGGCTATCAATCTGCCAATTGACGTTCCCTTGCTCCTGCCAGCGCCAGCAGGGAACATGATCATGTTTTTCATCATCCCAGCAATACTCATCATAGTAAGCATAGCCACCAAGCTCAGTTAAGACAGAGTTATAGATATCAGAAACTTGTAAGTACTGCTCAATATAGTAATTACTGTCACCATTAGACTGAACACCACCTAACTGGATCGATGAGTTGAAGATATCAAGATCAATCTTACGTTCATCCACACCTACTTGAATCATCTCTACATAATGGAACTCGCCCTTACCAAGACGACTTTCACTATCCGAAACACCGGCCTCAAAATAAGCATCTAATCCGCCTTGCTGAGAAATCTTAACTTTTTGTTCTTCAGTACCATAAGCCAATACTTCACCCGCAATTTGAACATAGCGAGTATTGTTTGCATCAAATGTAGCTGGCTCTGGATTTGCTGCAAATACAACTTCAGTACCCGGAAGCATCACCCACTGAGCATTCTCATCAACTTTCATATTCGCTGTGATCATGTAAGGTGAACGACTCTTCAGCCACACTTCACTTTGCATCATTACACCACCATCAACTTCCGTCGGACCTGCCAAGTCAGCCAAAGGTTTTGCAGACGCTTCTACTGATGCTTCACTCTGGTTTTCCTCACCATCAACAGCGGTTACGTAGTAAATGTATGTGGTGTCATTACTAACCGCTAAATCATTAAAGTATGTTTCAGTAATCAACGACTCTGGGTTCACAAGCTCAAAGGTAGTACCTGCATTCTCAGAACGATATAGACGGTAACCAACCACAGAGCGATCTTCTGACTTAGCCCAAATCAAACCAATTTCACGGTCACCTGCATAAGCATTGATTGATTCAATTTGGCTTGGTGCTAGTTTTTCTTTACCTAGTAACTCACCTTCGTTACCTGCTGCATCTTGCGCCGTAATACGGAACCAAACCACTTCGTTAGGGTTAAGCTCTTTTAGCGTAATTTGGTGATTGCCATTTAGGCGATCATTAATCACTACAGGCTCACCAAGATTATTCTCTGTACCGTACGCAATTTTCGTTGTTGCTGGCTCATTAGTAGTGAAACGCAACTGCATTGTGCGATCTTTAATGCTTGAACTGATCGTTAAACCATTAATCTCAGGCGCTGAAGAAAGCACGACTTTGCTATCGCTTGTGTTGGTTAATTCGTTGCCTGCGCGGTCAATAATGTCTGCGGTTACAAACGCATCAATCTCATCTGGTGTATCAATGTTGAACGAGCGCTCATAGATACCGTCATTTGCCGCTGCATCGCCACCGGCACCATTATCTAGTAGAGCAAGGTCCTCAAAGACACCCGCTAGCGATGCTGAAACAGACGCTCCAGTTTCACCTAGGTTTAAGCGTAAACGTAGTGTGTCACCGTTAGTTTGAGCGCCTGTTGCTGCGAATGATACAACCTCAAGCTTTGTATCAAGCTTGATTGAATCATCCACCTCAGGAAGCTCTACACCATTAATATCCTTAAATGATGCAATAACCGTTTGCTCACCATCTTCTGCATTTAGCTCAATGGTCGCGGTTGAAGCAAAGGTT
This sequence comes from Vibrio fortis, assembly GCF_024347475.1. NCBI lineage: Bacteria > Pseudomonadati > Pseudomonadota > Gammaproteobacteria > Vibrionales > Vibrionaceae > Vibrio > Vibrio fortis. Next base: position 742,134 of record NZ_AP025487.1, on the reverse strand, counting down.
TGCCAACCTGTAGATTGACCACCCTCAACCTCAAGCTTCATTTGAACTGCATCGGTGTTACCAACCGACAAGTTAACTGTCTTTTCATTGGTGTATGCTGCACCATCGTTAATCACGATAAAGCTCTGACGTAAGCGCTGCTCTGGAAGTTGAACCGTTTCCTTACCTTTTTCAACATCCAGTTCGAAGATTAGTGTCTCCCAACCCTCAGTGGTACAAGCGATCGTAAATTGGTATTCACCTAATGGTAATTTCTCTTCGAAATGACCGTCGTTCTCAATGTAATGACCCGTGAAGCCGTTATCTAGGCCAACGGCATCCACCGTCACATTGGTTGGGCATGTGTTGGCAACTGAAATGTCAAAACTAACAATAGAATGTGTTTGTACTAACATTTGCGGTGCTACAGTGAAGTCACCAATGTCATTGATAACAATAGTGCTTTCATAAGTTGCTGTTGAATACAAATCTTTAGAGAATGTAATACCATCAGGGTAATTACCTATTGGCAAAGCTAACGACCAATCACCGACCGCATCTGTAGAGGTTTTATAACGAGTGCCATTTAACTCGACTAGAATCGCACTATGTTCCGTTCTGCCATCTAATTTCGCAGAGCCTTTAGCTATGCCTTGTACTGGATCTAATGCAATATCAAACGGAAGATTAAATTCGATAATATCAGGGACTGTCAGAGACTGTTGCTCTCCTTTATAGCCGGCTTTAGAAACTTGCAGTTGAAATGTACCAACCGGTACTCGTTGGAATTCAAATAGACCTTCTTCATTGGTTTGAACTGTTGATGAGTAACCGGTACCCACTAGTGTTGCAATTGCATCAGCGAGAACAACGGTGCCATCTGTAACCTTGCCTGTTACTTTACGACTCATTAACGATACATCGTCAACTGTCACTATTTTTTCAGCAAGAACTGTTGCTTTGGTGGTTGTAGAAACAACCCCTGCTTTAGAGAATCGAACGTCAGTTTCACCGACAGCAAGTTCGGTGATTTGATATATACCTTGAGCATTGGTTTGTACGCTCTGCTCTTGAGATTGAACGGTTACGTCGGCAACCGGCACACCTTCAGAAAGGACCTTACCTGTAATTGCACCAGTTTCAGCAACCAACTGAATTGAGGTTAGTAATGTTGTTTGACCGTAGATAACCGTAAATTCATTATCAGCCATTTGAGAAATGAAGCCAGATTTACTGTACGTTACACCACCGTTGTAAATACCTGTCGGTAGTGAGTACTGCCAATAACCCGATGCTGACGTTAGGATCGTCGCATCTACATTTGGTAGCTTAACTACTACACCAGAGTGATCAGTTTGATCTTTCAGTGTCACAATTCCAGAAACAACACCATAACTGCGAGTTAAATCGATTGAGTATGGTAATTCGTAATCTTCACCCTCAGGTAAAACAATACTTATGTTTTGTGTTGTATAACCAGTTTTGCTAACGGTAATTTTGTAATTAGCACCGGAAAGGCCTTTAAACTCAAACGTACCGTCCGAGTCAGTCGTCACTTGAAGCTCTGAGCTCAAGTTTCCACCAGCGATAACAACCTTAGCATCAGCTAAAGCCACTCCATCAGCTTCAACATTACCTGTGAAACGAATTGGTTTAATTACAACAGGCTCAGCAAGAACGACATCACTATTTACAGCGATTGTTACTGGGATACTTGTTGAGTGGTAACCGTCTTTATTTACTTCCAGCGTATAAGCTGCTGCTGGTACATCAGTAAACGCAAAATTACCTTGTGAATCCGTAACTGTTGAAATGCCAGCTGGTGTTAGTAGAACCGCTTGGTTAGCAACTGCGTTGCCAGAGTCGTCATTGATCTCACCGCGCAAACTACCAGTTTCTGAAACTAAGAATTGAGGTGCAACCCAAGTTACAGTCCCTTTGTGAATTTCGGCTTCAGCAGCAGTTGCTTTGTAATTGGAGTCTGTAAAGTTGATCGTGTAAGAGTCAGCGGCTAGACCATTAATAATAAATGAACCATCTTTTGCAGTGATCGCTTCTTTATCTGTCCCCTCGATAGAGACAATGATACCAGCATGATTCAACTTTTCTGACTTGTTATCAAATAACGCGTAGCCTGCAAACGAACCTGCATCAGGTTGTGCACGGCGTAAGATGATGGTTTCTACAAGTGTCGTGCTATCAGACTCAACCGAAACGTTGTCAACTTTCTCAGCATCAAAATCGTTTGGCGCAACAACAATGCTATAGCCCTCACCAACTGGTAGGTGGTTTAGCTTATAGATACCACTTTCATTAGTGATTGATGTATATGTTGTGCCGTCATGAGCTCGTGCATGAACAACAATGTTAGCAGGGATGTTAATTCCCTCAGCGGCAATTTGACCGGTAATCGAACCTTTTTCTACCAATAGCTCAATGTTTGATAGATCGGTAGTTTTATCCTTTTCAACAGTGAAGCTAACCGCTTTAGAAACGAAGTTGGCATGCTCAATCGTTACTGTGTAATCACCACCTGGCAGACCAATCATTTCAACTGCACCGTTAATGTCAGTTACTGCTGAATCATTTAATGGACGGAATGTTAGCTTAGCACCAGACACTGGTTGGTTAGTTTGTGTAGAGATAACCGTAAATTTAACACCACCTAAGGGCATTAATTCTTCTTCACCAATTGGCTCTATGATGATGTCATCTTCAGGCTCAATTGGAAGAATTGATGGTGCGGAGTAATAACCTTTACCTGTTTCTGGATCGATAATAATCACGCCGTAGCCAGAACAAGCAGGAACCTCAATAGAGAAATCTCCACGTGCATCTGGCTGGATCATAATTGGGTCAATAACAGGAGCGAAGATTTCAGAATCAGAAGATGGCTGGGTTTGGCTTACACCGAAAGAACCACATTGTGATACCAGTGCAATTTGACCAGCGGCAGTGCCATTGTTGAACACTGACAGATTTGAGTTGTTAATTCGGTCTACAATCGACGTATCTATATTACCCGAGATTGTTGCAAGGCCTGATAGCTCAGGTTGAGGTTCAGGCGTGATTGAACCGTCCGAACCATTGCAAATATAAGCGGTATCTAAAACTTCATTACTATCAAGCTGATTATTACCATTTAGGTCGATACCTGAAGTGATCTTTTGGCCACCTAATGGACATGTCGCATCGCCTTCTTCAACAACCTCAAGCTCAACTAAGCTAGCTGAACCATGACAAACATTTTGCGTATCAGTTACTTCATTAGGATCGAGTACGCCATTACCGTTAGTATCAATACCGGTTTCAATTTGGATACCGCCACTTGGACAAATGTCACCCGCAGGTAAATCTATTTGTTTTGTAACAATAGATGAACCTGGGGTGCCAGGATTAGGTGTAGATGAACCGCCGCCTGAATCGCCACCACAACCGATGAGAAGGGTAGCAAGCAGCAAACAAAATACATATCGAGATATTGAAACCATTATAGATCGCCGTACGGTTAAATTAATGGTACAGCATTCTACAGATGCAATTTTGACCTATCAAGTTAAAAAATGATGGAACTTTAAATCCAACTCAACATGTCAAACTTCCCAACACAAACCATTAACATAAATAGGGAGGTTATGTGGTACGTTTAACATTTAGTGTTCGCATTTTTAATTTACATAAACAAAAAAGCGCAGGCCTTTCGACCTGCGCTTTGAACTTTTCCCGATGAACTTGACTAGCGTGCGATACTAACCAAGGTTCTTATTACTCTGAGATAGATGACTCTAAGTCAGATTAACCTAATCAAATTAACCGATGTTCTTACGTGCGTTTTGGAACATACGCATCCAAGCACCGTTCTCGCCCCAACCTTCTGGAGACCATGAGTTCGCAACTGTGCGGAATACACGCTCAGGGTGCGGCATCATGATAGTGACACGGCCGTCTTGAGTCGTTAGACCCGTGATTGCGTTTGGCGAACCGTTAGGGTTGTTCGGGTATTGCTGAGTCGCATTACCATGGTTGTCCACATAACGAACTGCAACCGTACCTGATGCTTCAATCGCTGCTAGGTGGTCAGCATCACGCACTTCTACGCGGCCTTCACCGTGAGACACTGCGATTGGCATACGAGAACCAGCCATGCCGTCGAAGAATATAGAATCAGACTTCTGAACTTCAACTAGGCTGAAACGAGCTTCGAAGCGCTCAGATTCGTTACGAACGAAGCGTGGCCATAGGTCTGCACCTGGGATTAGCTCTTTCAGGTTCGATAGCATCTGACAGCCGTTACACACACCTAGAGAGAACGTATCTTCACGCTGGAAGAAACCTTCAAACTGGTTGCGAGCTTGCTCATTGAACAGGATAGACTTCGCCCAACCTTCACCCGCACCAAGTACGTCACCGTAAGAGAAGCCACCACAAGCAACTAAGCCCTGGTACTCTTCTAGAACCGCTTGACCGGTTAGGATGTCGCTCATGTGGATGTCTGTTGCTTCAAAGCCTGCACGGTCAAAGGCTGCTGCCATCTCAACGTGAGAGTTAACGCCCTGCTCACGCAGAATTGCCATCTTAGGCTTAGCGCCTTTCGCGATATATGGCGCTGCGATGTCTTCATTTACATCGAAGCTTAGCTTAACGTTCAGACCTGGGTCAGAGTTGTCCTTCTTCGCTTCGTGCTCTTGGTCAGCACATGCTGGGTTATCACGTAGACCTTGCATCTTATGCGTTGTCTCAGCCCAGATAGTACGTAGTTCAGTACGGTTACGCTCAAGAACTACTGTCTCACCAGAAGTAATCACTAGCTCGTCAGATGCCTCAACAGAGCCGATTACGTGCGAACATGCTTCAAGGCCGTTTACCGCTAGCGTTGAAAGTACAGCGTCTAGATCATCATTCTTAACCTGAAGTACCGCACCTAGCTCTTCGTTGAATAGCGCTGCTAGTGCATCTTCGCCTAGTGCTTCAATATTCGCTTTAACACCACAGTGACCCGCGAATGCCATCTCAGCTAGAGTAACGAATAGACCACCGTCACCCTTATCGTGGTAAGCCACTACTTGATCGTTCGCTACTAGAGTTTGAACGCCTTCGTAGAAACCTTTTAGCTGTGCTGCGTTATCTACGTCTGCTGGCTTGTCACCAAGCTGCTTGTAAACCTGTGCTAGTGCTGTTGCGCCTAGACGGTTTTGACCGTTACCTAGGTCGATAAGCACTAGTGATGTATCACCTTTATCAGTGCGAAGCTGAGGTGTGATTGTCTTACGTACATCTTCAACACGAGCAAACGCAGTGATGATTAGAGATAGCGGAGACGTTACTTCTTTTTGCTCGCCGTTCTCTTCCCACTTGGTCTTCATCGACATTGAATCTTTACCCACTGGGATAGTCAGACCAAGTGCAGGACACAGCTCTTCACCCACCGCTTTCACCGCTTCGTAAAGACCTGCATCTTCACCTGGGTGACCTGCTGGAGACATCCAGTTCGCAGACAGTTTAATGTGTTTGATATCACCGATGTTTGTCGCTGCGATGTTAGTGATTGCCTCACCAACTGCTAAACGAGCCGATGCACCGAAGTCTAGAAGAGCTACTGGCGTACGCTCACCCATCGACATCGCTTCACCGTGGTAAGTATCGTAGCTTGCTGCGGTTACTGCGCAGTTTGCTACTGGAACCTGCCAAGGGCCAACCATTTGATCACGGGCTACAAGACCAGTTACCGTGCGGTCACCGATAGTGATAAGGAATGTCTTCTCTGCAACCGTTGGTAGACGTAGAACGCGATCTGCCGCTTCGTTTAGCTCAATACCATCACGGTTTACTGCAGGGTTATTTGCTTTTAGCGTCTTCGCATCACGGTGCATCTTCGGCGTCTTACCTAGAAGCACATCCATTGGCATGTCGATTGGCGTGTTGTCGAAGTGTGAATCTTCAAGTTTAAGCTCACGCTCTTCAGTTGCGATACCAACAACTGCGTATGGTGCGCGCTCACGTTTACAGATTGCGTCGAATACTTCCATATTCTCTGGCGCAACTGCCATTACGTAACGCTCTTGAGATTCATTACACCAGATCTCAAGTGGACTCATGCCCGGCTCGTCGTTTGGCACGTCACGCAGCTGGAAGATACCGCCACGCTCGCCGTCGTCTACAAGCTCTGGAAGTGCGTTAGAGATACCACCTGCGCCCACATCGTGGATAAATGCGATTGGGTTCTGTTCGCCAAGCTGCCAACAACGGTCGATCACTTCCTGACAGCGACGCTCCATCTCTGGGTTTTCACGCTGTACAGATGCGAAATCTAGGTCTTCAGCTGATTGACCAGACGCCATCGAAGAAGCTGCACCACCACCAAGGCCGATGTTCATGGCAGGACCACCCAGTACGATTAGGCTTGCACCCACTGGGATCTCTTTCTTCTGAACGTGTTCGTCACGGATGTTACCCATACCACCAGCAATCATAATTGGCTTGTGGTAACCACGAACCTCTTCACCTGCGTGAGAGTTAACTTTCTCTTCGTAAGTACGGAAGTAACCAAGTAGGTTTGGACGGCCAAATTCGTTGTTGAACGCTGCGCCACCTAGTGGACCCTCTAGCATGATGTCTAGAGCGTTAACGATACGACCTGGCTTACCGAAATCTGTTTCCCATGGCTGTTCAAAACCTGGAATGCGTAGGTTAGATGTAGTGAAACCAACAAGACCTGCTTTTGGCTTACCACCGATACCCGTAGCGCCTTCATCACGGATTTCACCACCAGAACCAGTAGAAGCACCCGGCCAAGGAGAAATAGCCGTTGGGTGGTTGTGTGTTTCCACCTTCATTAGGATATGAGCTTTCTCTTGGTTGTAACCGTATTGGCGAGTTTCAGGGTTCGGGAAGAAACGACCCACATCTGAACCAACCATTACTGCTGCGTTATCTTTGTATGCAGACAGTACGTTTTCTGGTGTGGTTTCGAATGTATTCTTGATCATCTTGAACAGAGACTTCTCTTGCTTAACGCCGTCGATAGTCCAGTCTGCATTGAAGATCTTGTGACGACAGTGCTCTGAGTTCGCTTGTGCAAACATCATTAGCTCGATGTCGGTTGGGTTACGATCTAGCTTGTTTACGAACGCATCGTAAAGGTATTCGATTTCGTCATCGGCAAGCGCAAGACCTAGGGTAACGTTTGCGTTTTCAAGCGCAGCGCGACCGCCATTGAGTAGGTCAACGTCAGCCACTGGAGCTGGCTCTGCCACTTGGAAAAGTGCTGCTGCTGATTCGAAGTCAGTGAAGATAACTTCCATCATGCGATCGTGCAGAATCGCTTTTAGCTCAACCAGTTGAAGCTCAGATAGCTCTGCCGATGATTCGATATAGTAAGCGGTACCGCGCTCAAGACGTGCAATCTTATCTAGACCACAGTTGTTTGCGATGTCCGTAGATTTTGAAGACCAAGGCGAGATAGTGCCTGGACGAGGAGTTGCTAGTAGAAGAAAACCTTCTGGCGCGTGCTCTTCAATTGTTGGACCGTAAGTCAGAAGCTTTTCTAGTTTCTCAACTTCTTGATCATTTAGGTCGGCTGTTAGATCTGCAAAGTGCGCAAATTCAGCGTAGATGCCTGTAACAGGTAGGCCAAGTTCACGACAAAGCTCTAAAAGCTTGTTAACACGAAATTCAGATAGAGCTGGGGAGCCACGAAAAATTCTCATGTGCTTAGGTCTCTTATGCAATTGATTAAGGTGATATTGGAATAAATTCAGTGGGTTTTAGGAGTAACCTAACTGTTTTTCTTCGAAGCTATTCCGGAAGTAAGCCCGAAGGTTTTGCCAAACCTATGCCGATTCCACCTCTCTGTTGCGGGCGCATTATATAGCAATTATTTTTGTGACGTAACCAAAAAAGCAACCGTTTGCGTCATTTTTTTCATGTTTCTTGGCAATTGTTACTTTTGCTGCATTTCTAGCCACTTTTGCTTCCGTTTACCCAAAGTCACTTTGCCGAGAGCAAACGGTTTGATATAAAGGGGAGTCACTTTTTTGAGATTTCATTTTGATGCATACACTTACGCGCATTTTTTCATCCAAACTTCTTCTCATCGCGATCGTCATTGCCGGTTTATCGGGCTGCCAAATTGAGTCGGAACCGAAAAGCGACTTGGAGCGGATCCGAGAGCGCGGCGTATTAAGAGTCGGAACACTCAATAACCAACTCTCTTATTATATCGGCCCTGACGGCCCCGCTGGCTTGGATTATGAATTAGCTCGAGAGTTTGCAGAGCAGCTCGGCGTGAAGCTAGAAATGAAGCCTGCATATCGCTTGTCTGGTCTCTTTCCCGCTCTTCAAAAAGGTGAGATCGACTTGATTGCGACCGGGCTGACTCAAAACAATGAGCAAACGCGCGGCTACCGTGCAGCTCCAGCGTACTACTACGTGAGCCAACAAGTGGTCTATAAAAAAGGTCAATGGCGCCCACGTAACCTAGAACAACTGATTGAATTTGAGAATAAACGCCAAGCGGAATTTATTGAGCAACAAAACAAAGAACAGAATGACGAAAATAGTGAGTTAGTCACTATCGACGACAGATTGGCTCCTGCTCTCGTTGTGATTGAAGAGTCTCACTTTGAGCCGACTCTCAATCAACTTCAACAATCTAACCCTGACTTTGTTTACGAGTCAGTAGGCAATGCCGACATTAACGATCTATTAAGACAGGTTTCTAAGGGCGAGCTGCGCTTTACCGTTGCAGACTCAATTGAGCTGTCACTAGCGCAGCGACTTTACCCAGATCTTGCGCTTGCGTTCGAGTTAACAGAAGACCAACCCATCTCTTGGTACTTGAAGAAATCAGAAGATGAAAGCCTATATGCCCTGCTGATTGAGTTCTTCGGTAACCTTAAACAGTCTGGTGAGCTTGCAACTCTGGAAGAGAAATACATCGGTCACATCGGAAGCTTCGATTACGTGGATACTCGCGCCTTTATTCGTGCACTGGATAGTAAGCTGCCAAAATGGTCACCTCTATTCCAAGAGTACTCTCAAGAGTTTGATTGGCGCTTAATTGCTGCTCTTGCCTACCAAGAGTCTCACTGGAACCCTGTTGCGAAATCTCCGACAGGTGTGCGTGGCATGATGATGTTGACACTACCGACGGCAAAGAGCGTTGGTGTGACGAATCGTTTGGATCCTAAACAATCCGTTCAAGGTGGTGTGGAATACTTGCGTCGTATCGTCAATCGTATCCCTGATTCAATCACTCAACATGAGAAGATCTGGTTCGCTCTTGCTTCGTATAATGTAGGCTACGGCCACATGATGGATGCTCGTCGACTGACTAAAGCACAAGGCGGCGATCCAAACTCGTGGAGTGACGTAAAAGAAAGGCTGCCTCTACTAAGACAGAAGAAGTACTACAGCCAGACACGTTACGGCTATGCTCGTGGTGATGAAGCCAAGACCTATGTCGAGAACATTCGTCGCTATTACCAAAGCATTATCGGCCACGTAAACAAGCGGACTGAAGAAGAACAGGAAGCGAGTATGGAAGACTTAATCGTGATTCCGCCGCTTGCGATTTCAGCAGCAGATTCAACCATCAGCGGCGCAGTCTCAGCAGCCGAGGCCAGTGACTCAGAATCTAGCGAGCAGTAAACGCGACGCTATCAAAAAAGCCACACCGATGTGTGGCTTTTTAGCATTTGCCTGAAAGAACAGGTTAACTCAGCTTATCCAATACCTTTTCGCACAAACTCTTCAGAGCCAGCAACTCATCCAGTTCCAAGGTTAATTTACATTTCATCGCTTCAGGGACTGATTTCGCCTTAATTTTAAGCTCTACCCCACTCTCTGTCAGTTTGAGCACTCGCACGCGCTCATCTTGCTGACAGCGGCCTCGTTCAACGAACCCTTTTCCTTCGAGTCGTTTTAGCAACGGCGTTAGAGTACCCGAATCTAAGTGCAGTCGTGAGCCTATGTCTTTGACGCTGGCACCATCTTGCTCCCAAAGCACCATCATTACCAAGTACTGAGAGTAAGTCAGCTCAAGCTCTTCCAACAAAGGGCGGTATGCTCGAACCACCGCATTCGCAGCGCTATATAAAGGAAAGCACACCTGATTGTCTAACAACAACTGCTCATCACTACTCATACCGTTCTCATCTTTTGTTTGCACTGGTGAACGCACTAAAAATAAATTGCGCACAATATAGTTGCATTCACAGTTTATTTCGATATAAGATTGCAAGCAATTAAATTGCACACAACTTAAAAGCAAAAAGGTAAACGATATGACAACACTCTACACAACTAAAGCAACCGCTCTTGCTGGCCGCAACGGACAAGTGAAAACAGACGATGGTTTACTAGCACTTGAGCTGGCTTACCCAAAAGAGATGGGCGGCACCGGACTCGCAACTAACCCAGAGCAACTATTTGCTGCGGGTTATTCAGCGTGTTTCTCGAACGCTATCTTACACGTTGCACGTGAAGCGAAAGTTACGCTAGCCAAAGCGCCAGTGACTGCAGAAGTTGCTATCGGCCCAAATCAAACAGGTGGATTTGCGCTTAGCGTAAGCCTTGCAGTCGAACTAGACCTCCCACAAGAACAAGCTCTTGAACTAACTCGAGTTGCTCATCAAGTTTGTCCATACTCAAACGCTGTGCGTGGCAACATTGATGTTGCGGTGACTGTAAACGGCGAAGCAATCTAAGCTCTAACCCGAACTAAAAACACCGGCTCATTGGCCGGTGTTTCTGTATTCAAAGAGTACAGTTATTATTTTATTTGGCGAAAGGCTAACCATTCTCTCGGTTCAATCTGCCACCGTAATCACTCATCCTAAATTTGCTACTTGAAAAGCACCTTTGATTGCCATACATATGAGAAATAACAAGCATCACTTGTCATTAATTTGCAACAAAATTGACCTATAAGGTGGGTGCCGTTGAAGTGACGCTGCAAACTAATATTCCCAGATAAGTTGTATCGGGTATATTCCATCTCAACTCTGGCTGCATAACACAACTGATATTAATAGTGGGAGGCCGTTAAAAAAGATGAAACGTAAGTTACGCTCCAAACGCCTTTATAAAACCGTAGTGGCTAACCGTCGTAAGCGCATGCTGGCCAACAACAAAAAGAAAATCATCTGGCGAAACAGAGCTTTCGTACAGATGCTCTAAACCGAAAAGAACATCATCAGCAAGCATCTAATTTTATCTCGAAATGTCACTCTAATGTTCGTCATAGAGAGCATTAGATGTTTGCTAGAGTGACAATCACTATTGCGAAGTATCGCCACCTGTCCCAACTACATTCCTTGTTGATCTTCTTTAGCTTGCGCTAGTTTCTGTTGCTGTTTTTTCTCTTTGATCTCTTTACGGCGCCTTTTGAAAAACGCCTGTAATTGAGCTCGGCACTCTTCTTCCAACAAGCCATTTTCCACATCTGCATAATGGTAAGACGCTTGGCTATCGAACAGGTTTAATACCGTGCCCGCGGCACCCGCTTTCAAGTCTGGTGCACCAAAGACAATGCGCTTCACTCGACTATGAAGAAGAGCCCCTGCACACATAGGGCATGGCTCTAATGTCACATAGAGCGTGGTATCGAGAAGACGGTAGTTCTCTAATGTTTGACCTGCCTTACGCAGGGTTTCAACTTCAGCATGCGCGGTCGCATCGTGGCTGCCAATCGAGCGGTTCCACCCTTCTGAGATGATTTCACCATCTTTTACCAATACCGCACCAACCGGAACCTCGCCTTCGAGCTCAGCTTGATGTGCTAACTCCATAGCTCGGCGCATAAAGGCTTCATCTTGCGATGTAAATTGATGGTCAGACAAAAGAAACTCCCAAAAACAAAAAAGGCATGCGCTGAGCATACCTTTATTTGATCGTCATCGAAAATGAAATTGCACTATTCAGTGGCTTCTTGCTCTAGTAGCGAGGCCTTCACTTTCATGATTCGGTTGTTCTCAACGGCGATGATTTCAAATACCCATTGTTGACACTGTACGACCTCACCAACATCAGGTAAACGGCCGACTAGCCAAGTGATCATCCCGTTTAATGTTTGAAAGCCTTCTTCTTCCCCTTCAAGCTCAGAAAGCTCTAGGCGGTTTTTAAGCTCGCTGATAGGTATCAAACCATCCACCAGCATGCCCTGCTCTGTCAGTTCCGTCCAAAGATCGTTCGGATGATTTGAAAGCTCACCCGCAATCGCTTCGAGTACATCGTAGTGGGTCACTAGACCTTGTACATCGCCGTACTCATCGACAATAAACGCCATTTGCGTACCCGACTCTTTGAAATAGCTCAGCAAACGCAGACCTTTCATAGACTCAGGAAGATAGATAGGCGATTTGGATAACCCCATGATGACCTGAAGACTCAGCTGATGACTGTTATTCAAAAGTGCTTTTGCCGAAACAGTACCGAGAACCTTACTCATGCCTTCTTGGCACACTGGAAACACACTGTGTTTGGAGCTTTTGATCTTTTTCAGCAACACCTCAATTGGCTGTTCAATATCGAGAAAGTCGACGTCACGACGAGGCGTCATCAGCGAGCTCACCAATCTGTCATCCAACTGCAGAATATTGCGGATCATCTCTTGTTCACCACGCTCAATCACGCCCGTATCTGAGCCCTCTTTGACCAAGGCATAGATATCATCTTCTGTCACGCTATCTTCACTACCATTTCGCCCCATAAGCCTCAGTATCCCCTCTGTAGAGGCAGACAACGCGAACACAAATGGCGTGGTGAGCTTAGAGAGCCAATGAATAGGTAGAGCGACCAATATAGCGATGTTTTCCGCTTGCGATTGCGCAAAGCGCTTTGGCACCAACTCACCTACAACGATCGCAAAGTACGTAATGCCGACAACCACAACCGCAGTCGAGAGAATATTTGCTTGAGTTGCCTCCAGTCCCCATAGCTCTAATTGCACAGCGAGTGGAGCAGAGAGTGTGGCTTCACCGACGATGCCGCTGAGCAAGCCAATAACCGTAATACCAATTTGAATCGTAGAAAGGAACCGCGTTGGGTTTTCTTTTAAGTCTAGAGCGACTTGTGCAGAACGATGCTTTTCAGCTAAACGCTTTAAGCGACTATTTTTTGCTGCTACCAATGCAATTTCTGACATGGCAAACAGACCATTTAAAACAATTAACCCTACCAGAAGCAGAATTTTCATGATGAATGGGATTTCCTAATTTGTACCGGCCAACAATTAGCCGTAATCCGGAGTATAAGCTGAGTGCCTTTCTTTTGGATATAAAAAAGATTGAAAAATAGAGCGAAAAAAAGCCCGCACTTTTCGGTGCGGGCTTAGGAACAAATTAAGCTTAATTTCGCTTAGTTCAATCTTACATGGTGTAAGTGTATGGAGCTTGAATACCCAGCGGGATACCTAGCGCCCAGTAACCTAGTAGGAAGATAGACCAACCAATTAGCATTGCGATAGAGAAAGGCATCATTAGAGAAGCCAGTGTACCGATACCTGTCGACTTAACGTAACGTTGACAGTAAACAACAACCAGTGGGAAGAACACCATCAGTGGAGAGATGATGTTAGATACAGAATCGCCCACACGGTAAGCTGCTTGAGATAGCTCTGGAGAGATACCCACCGCCATTAGCATTGGAACTAGGATTGGACCAATCAGAGCCCACTTAGCTGATGCAGAACCAACTAGAAGGTTAACTGCTGCTGTTAGAAGGATCATACCAACAACTGTCGCTTCACCCGGTAGGTCCATCGCTTTCAGGCCTTCAGCACCGTATAGCGCTAGCATAGTACCAATGTTTGATTGACCGAATGCAGACAGGAACTGTGCACAGAAGAACGACATTACAATGTATGCGCCCATCGTTGCCATTGTGTCAGACATTGCTTTGATAACATCGTTGCTGTTCTTAAACGTACCAGCAACACGGCCGTAAACGATACCTGGGATGATAAACAGGATGAAGATCAGAGGAACGATAGATTTCATTACCGGCGCAGAGAACGCAGTTAGCTCACCTTCAGGAGAACGAAGTGCCGAGTTTTCTGGAATAAGAGCTGCAACCAATAGTGCGATACCAGCAACCATTGCCCAACCCGCGTAGCGGAATGCTTTAGATTCAATCGCTGTGAACGTACCTAGGTCTGGTGCTTCTTCAGCATCTTCATCAACTGGTGTGTTTGCAAGACGAGGCTCGATGATCTTCTCAGTTACGTACCAACCGATAGCAACGATAATGATTGAAGATAGACCCGTAAAGAAGATATTCGCTAGTGGGTTGATCACGTAGTCTGGGTCAAGAACGTTTGCCGCAGTTTGAGTGAAGCCCGCTAATAGAGGGTCGATACCTGAAGGGATAAAGTTTGCAGAGAAACCACCCGATACACCAGCAAACGCTGCCGCGATACCCGCTAGAGGGTGACGGCCTGCTGCGTGGAAGATGATACCACCTAGTGGAATAACCAGTACGTAACCTGCGTCAGCTGCTGTGTGAGAAACGATAGCAACCAAGATTAGCATTGGTGTAAGAAGTTTAGCTGGCGTGAAGTTCAGCATCTTCTTTAGGCCTGTAGTGATGAAGCCTGAAGAGTCAGCAACACCAACACCTAGCATCGCTACCAGTACGATACCCAGCGGTGCAAAACCTGTAAATGTCGTCACCATGTTCGCTAGGAAACTCGCCAGAGCCTCACCAGTAAGTAGGTTGTTGACTTCTAGAGCATCACCCGTACGAGGGTTGATTAGATCGAATGAAACATTCGACAAAAGAGCAGATGATACCCATACGATAACGAGTGCCCAAAAGAACAGGATCGCAGGATCTGGGATCTTGTTACCGGCACGTTCAATGAAGTTTAGAAAGCGATCCATACCACTGATTTTCTCAGAAGCAGGAGCTTTGTTTACTGCTTGGTTACTCATGGTAACTCCATATGTGATGTTGTGTTATTTAGGCTCAATATAGTTGTTGACCAGAGCCTATTGGTACAGCACATATTCTATTAAAACCACCCAGAAAAAGCACAAGATTCCACCTAAAATTCCATAAATGGAGACATATTTTGCAAAAATACCATATGGCAGCAACAAGATAAAAACACAAAAAACACCATTCCATATACAGTTTTTTAACTAGCACGTAAACAATGTCCGAGGAGTGAAAATTATCAATATTGAGGTGATAGGGAAAGGAGTACGATTAAACGTTTGCGTGATGAATCAATCAAATTCACTGTATTTAGAAAGCATAGTATCAAGCGTTATGCTTTGTGTTTGACTCATCCGATCTTGCCATGCAACCGTGACAGTAATGTTGCGCAGAGCACTCGATAAGGCACCATCTGCATTTACAACCGAGCAACTGAGCGAGTATACAGAACCCGATAAACCAGAGAGCGGATTTAAGCTATCGGTGTTGAGACAGTGATCCGTATGATGAAGTTCCGAGAAGTTGATCAGCCCAACCGCACCGCTGACATCATTCGCTCGAGTTCTGTAGTACTCTAACTGCCTTTCAGCAAAGTGAAGTGCTTCCACACTCTGAATCGCATAGTCTGCTTTCTGCTCGGTATAAGTCTGTAGCTTAACCATGCCTAACGCAGCCACACCCACCAATAGAAAAGAGATAAGTACTTCGAGTAAGCTAAAACCGCTTTGATTAGAAGTCATTCCAAGAACCCTTTTTCCATTGTATTTCGACAGGCTCATCATGTGGGTTGTATTCTCCCCGATAATCGAGATTCATCGAGCCTTTGATCGTAGAGAGCCCGCCCAATGAATCCAAAAATATGCCCCCTTTAGGAAAGAAAGAAGCGTTAGCTATGTAGACACTATTTTCTTTAACCAACAAAGAGTAATCCATTGTTGTTGGCAACTTGTTCCAACTATCTGCGAGCAAGTCTGTATTATTTTCTGCACCTAAAGAGTCCTCGAAGACACTCATGTCATTCAAGTGATAAAAAGCACCATCAAATACACTGGCGTTTCCATTTGCGAATATCCCATTTTCGACCACTAAAGATCGAGGCGTGATCGTTCCTGCGCTATCGACAATATTAATGGCTGGGTGCCAAACTACACAGTCTCCAACAACCCAGACTTTCGTTTTCCCTGATGCAAAGGCGTCATTAATTAGAGTGCTACACTCCTTGCCCTGATATTTATTGGTGTTCGAATCTAAATCGACATGCACGATATTCCCCTGAGAATCCGTCTCCAATAGGTTTATTACCTCATATTCATTACTTTTAAGGGCATTGATATTGTCTACGGTTTTCTTCACACCAAAGTAGTTTTCGAAACCATTTAAATGAGTGTCATGAACGTAATCACTCTTAAAAGCACCGCTAGGATCACTCCCCGATGCAGTCACCGTTGCACTCTCACTTAAGTCAGTCACCGCCTCTTTACAACCACTAAAATCTGCAGGTGCACTATCAGGCCGAGAAGCTGTGGTTAAACTTCCCCCAGCACCTTTGACGTGTGTTACAGAGTCGAAAAATCTTACCGCCACACACTCATACACACCACTATTCCCGGTTTCACTTAGTTCAGGATCGATGTCCATGATGTTTTCAGAAATGATTTCAAGGGCAGATATTGTTTGAATGGCTCCTAAACCCGCATCATTGGAAAAACGGATTTCTTTATTGAGAGAGGTTCGATTGGCGGTTGAAACAAGAACATTAGGGTTGTCTAAAGATCTATCCAAATAAGAAAGTTCATTGCTGCAGGAGTCCAACAGGTCATTTGGGATGGAAGAGCTGCTGTTTTCAACGATCACGCTAATACCGCACTCTAACCCACCTTCGGCATTCCAATGGTCCTTGCGGGCTTGTACCTCATTTTGCGCGCGCTTAATTTGATAGTAAGTGGTTTTGAAGCTGCCAAGAGAAACAATCAGCACACCAATCAATAGAATGCTGACCAGCAGTAATGTGACTGCTCCGTTTTGCTTCTTAAATGTCATTGCCAATTCCTTTGGACAACGGTAGTCATCACCTTTTGACTCACATCTGCATTCACTAAAGATGCCTCAAGCATCATATCGACCTTCTGTGAACTCGCCTGACTGTTCGACATCCCCTCCGTCGACACAGAGAAACTATCTACCTGAATTTGCCGCTCAAAGAACAAGCTTTGACAAGTCATGGTCACATCCCCGCTTGCATTGTTAAATGGCTTTTCATTAGTCGCTAAGAGTTGTGTTGATTCACCTTGGCAGTAATTGAGCTTGTTATCTTTAAATTGATAAACAATGCTTCGATAAGCGGACGACGCGCTGTTTTGCAGATACGCGAAGCCAAGGTAAACCTCATCTGCACTCACCTGTCGGACATAAATCGTATCTGATGCCCCGGACAACTTTACTGATTGCCCTGAATTAGAGTTATAGCCAGCGCGCCAAATCTCTTCTTTCATCATTTGAGTCGTGGAAAATAAGTTTTGAGATAGGAGTAACTCTAAGCTTTTCTCTGAACTAAGGCGCTGATTAGTGATAAACACACTACCAATCGTTCCTATCACGATCACACCGATTGCAGAGGCCACCATCATCTCAACCAAGGTACTACCTTGAGCAGACTTAATTGCAGATCTCATAATCATAGTGACCAATACTATTTCGCCCATCGCTGTTTGGATCGCTACTGCAAATCCGAATGCGCCCTGTTGTATTTGATGCTTTAACCGAGAGCTCTTCAGACGGCGCATTCACCGAAGCCATAGTGACGTTGCCGTTGATAAAACGCCCTCGTACCCCATCAATCGAGATTGAATTCTGATTCAAGAAATTAAACGAGACTTTGATGTCTCGATAAGCGGCGCCATCAAGGTGCATCAATACATTGTCGGGAACGTAAGAAGCTGTTGTGCTGAGAACCATATCCCACTCTCCTTCCGAGTTCTCGATCGCCCCCAAACCATTCGAAATAAGAAATAAAACGTACAGTTCTTGATTACGAATAATTGCTTCAGAACGCGCCGTAACAAAGAAGCCATGAACTTCTGGGGCAAGCCTTTGAAGTTTTGAAGACGCTAATAGAGAGCTAAAACTCGGGGCAGCAGTGGCCAATAGTACTGAAAGTACCACGACAGTAATGAGCAGCTCTAAAAGCGTAAACCCGCGAGTCATTTCCCAAATCCCTATGTAACGTATTGCGTAATCATATTTAATCTTGCACCGATGCTATCACCAGAGAAAAATAGCCTGACTAGTGAAAAGGAAGTCCTCGTGATGATTCGAAAAAATATATGCAACAGCAACAACATACGTGTACAAGGAATGACATTGATCGAGTTATTGATTGTGGTTGCCATCATCGGAATCTTGGGCGCGATCGCCTACCCTAGTTACACCAATCATGTTTTAGCGGGTCACCGAGCCAGCGCTCTCGCCGACATTGCTCGTATTCAGCTAGAGCTTGAGGCGAGTTACGACAACGGTTATGACTGGAGTAATGTTATCTCAGGCAGTCACTGTCTAATCTGCGATACCGACAGTTCACGATTTTCATTCAGTGTTGCCAATTCAGCTTCAGCGGCTTATACCATTACAGCAACCCCAGCGTCTGATGCTGGGCAAGACAAAGACGATTGTTTTGATGGAGAAGAACCCAAAATACTCACCCTAAACAATGCCAATGTTGAGTACCCTGAAGCTTGTTGGATGTAACGAAGATATTGGATGAAAAATAACGAAGGTTTTCAGGAAAAGAGGAAACTCGATAAACCAAATTTGAGAGACAAAAAAGCCTGCTACATGAGCAGGCTTTTGTTAATTTTTTAAAACTTCAGGCATCAACAGCCAAAAGTATCAATAACCTAATTACTTAGTTAGGTCATCGAAGAAGTTTTTAACACCGCTGAAGAAACCTTCAGACTTTGGCTTATGCTTGCTTGCCGCCTCGCCACCACACGTCTCTTCAAACTCACGTAGAAGTTCTTTTTGACGAGAGCTTAGCTTAACTGGCGTCTCAACCACTAGCTTAACGATTAGGTCACCCACACCGCCGCCACGAACGCCTTTCACGCCCTTGCCACGCATACGGAACATACGGCCCGTTTGTGTCTCTTCAGGCACCTTAAGGTTTACTCGGCCATCCAAAGTAGGAACTTCAACTTCGCCGCCTAGAGCAGCCATAGAGAAGCTTACTGGTACTTCGCAGTAAAGGTTGTTGCCGTCACGTTCGAAGATGTTGTGCTCTTTTACGTGAACTTGTACGTACAGATCGCCAGCTGGAGCGCCTTGCTCTCCCGCTTCACCTTCGCCAGATAGACGAATGCGATCGCCAGTATCAACACCTGCAGGGATCTTAACGTTAAGTGTTTTCGTCTTCTGCTTACGGCCTTGACCATGACAAGAGTTACATGGGTCTTTGATGATCTTGCCTTTACCGTTACAAGTAGGACAAGTTTGTTGAACAGCAAAGAAGCCTTGACGCATTTGAACTTGGCCATGGCCATGACAAGTGCCACAAGTTTGCGCAGAAGAACCTTTCTTCGCACCGCTGCCGTCACAAGTATCACACTCAACGAGAGTCGGTACTTCGATCTCTTTCGATACACCACGAACTGCTTCTTCTAGAGTCAGTTCCATGTTGTAACGTAGGTCTGAACCACGTTGTGCACGTTGTTGACCGCCGCCACGACGACCACCACCGAAGATATCGCCAAACACATCACCAAAGATGTCACCGAAATCACCATGACCGCCGCCGAAGCCGCCGCCACCGCCCATACCGCCTTGTTCAAAGGCTGCGTGACCATATTGGTCGTAAGCGGCTTTCTTTTGAGAATCGGTAAGGATCTCATACGCTACTTTTACTTCTTTAAACTTTTCTGCTGCGCTTTCATCACCCTGGTTACGGTCAGGGTGGAACTTCATTGCTAAGCGTTTGTACGCCTTTTTAATATCGCGCTCTGATGCATCACGGCTAACGCCTAATACTTCGTAAAAATCACGTTTTGACATGTTCTAAGTCACCAAATTTATTGCCACTACCAAATTACTTCTTTCAGTAGCTTGTGTATCAATCTAGATAAAGGTTCGAGATTCGAGATTCGAGATTCGAGATTCGAGATTCGAGATTCGAGATTCGAGATTCGAGATTCGAGATTCGAGATTCGAGATTCGAGATTCGAGATTCGAGAGCCATTATCTAGATTGACAGCCTAAATACAAATTTACGGGCGTAAGAGTTACCTCTGACGCCCGTATTAATAAGTCTTCGAGACAAATTTCTAAGCAGATAGCTTGAGTTCTAGGAGGAAGCGCGCAGCCTACGCTAGTAGGTGAGCACTTCCGACAACGAAATCAGGCTACTCTGCGACGAAATTATTTCTTGTCGTCTTTAACTTCTTCGAATTCTGCGTCAACAACGTCGTCGTCTTGCTTAGGTTGCTCACCTGCTTCAGCGCCAGCTTGTTGAGCTTGAGCTTGCTGTTGAGCGATTTCCATTAGCTTCTGAGCTGCTTGCATAAGTTCTTGAACTTTAGCGTCGATAGCTTCTTTGTCGTTACCAGACTTAACTTCTTCTAGTGCCGCGATAGCTGCTTCGATCTTCTCTTTCTCGTCTGCAGGTAGAGCTTCACCAGCTTCTTCTACTTGCTTCTTAGTGCCGTGAATCATCTGGTCAGCTTGGTTACGTGCAGTTACTAGCTCTTCGAACTTCTTGTCCGCTTCTTTGTTAGCTTCTGCTTCTTGTACCATTGCTTCGATCTCTTCCTCAGACAGACCGCCTGAAGCTTGGATAGTGATCTTCTGCTCTTTACCAGTCGCTTTATCTTTCGCAGATACGTTTAGGATACCGTCAGCATCTAGGTCGAAAGTTACTTCGATTTGTGGCATACCACGTGGTGCTGGTTGGATACCTTCTAGGTTGAACTGACCAAGAGACTTGTTGTAAGTCGCTTGCTTACGCTCACCTTGTAGTACGTGGATAGTTACCGCGCTTTGGTTGTCTTCAGCTGTAGAGAACACTTGATCCGCTTTTGTAGGGATAGTTGTGTTTTTCTCGATTAGCTTAGTCATTACGCCGCCCATCGTTTCGATACCGAAAGATAGAGGAGTAACGTCTAGAAGTAGTACGTCTTTAACGTCACCAGCTAGTACACCACCTTGAACTGCAGCACCCATTGCTACTGCTTCGTCAGGGTTTACGTCTTTACGAGCTTCTTTACCGAAGAACTCAGCAACTTTAGCTTGAACCATAGGCATACGAGTTTGACCACCAACTAGGATAACGTCAGTGATTTCGCCTACAGATAGGTCAGCATCCGCTAGAGCAACTTTTAGAGGCTCAAGAGAACGTTGTACTAGGTCTTCAACTAGAGACTCAAGCTTCGCACGAGTCACTTTGATGTTCATGTGCTTAGGACCAGTCGCATCAGCAGTAACGTAAGGTAGGTTTACGTCAGTTTGAGTAGTAGAAGAAAGCTCGATTTTCGCTTTTTCTGCTGCTTCTTTAACACGCTGCATTGCTAGTGGATCAGTCTTAAGATCGATGCCTTGCTCTTTCTTGAACTCGTCTACTAGGTAGTTGATCATGCGGTTATCGAAGTCTTCACCACCTAGGTGAGTGTCACCGTTAGTAGAAAGAACTTCAAATGTCTTCTCGCCTTCAACTTCGTCGATCTCGATGATAGAGATATCGAAAGTACCACCACCAAGGTCGTATACTGCGATAGTGCGATCGCCACCTTGCTTGTCTAGACCGTAAGCTAGAGCAGCAGCAGTTGGTTCGTTGATGATACGCTTAACGTCTAGACCAGCGATACGGCCAGCATCTTTAGTTGCTTGACGTTGTGCATCATTGAAGTAAGCAGGAACAGTTACAACAGCGCCAGTTACTTCTTCACCTAGGAAGTCTTCAGCTGTTTTCTTCATCTTCTTAAGTACTTCAGCAGATACTTGAGGAGCAGCCATTTTTTGGCCTTGCGCTTCTACCCATGCATCACCGTTGTCAGCCTTAACAATGTTGAAAGGCATGATTTCGATATCGCGTTGTACTTCTTCATCTTCAAAACGACGACCGATTAGACGCTTGATAGCGAATAGTGTGTTTTGAGGGTTAGTAACAGCTTGACGTTTTGCAGGTTGACCAACTAGCGTCTCGCCTTCTGTGTATGCGATTACTGACGCAGTTGTGCGTTCGCCTTCCGCATTCTCGATTACGCGTGGTTTGTCGCCGTCAAGAACAGCAACACAAGAGTTAGTAGTACCTAAATCAATACCAATGATTTTACCCATCAGGCTATCTCCGAAATATATTCTATTTAGTTTTTGCTATACCCACATATGTGGGGGTGGTAATCAGGGATTCAACCCCGATACACAAAATTAAAGTGCAAATGTTTTTTGCTTTCGTATGCCCAATAGATAAGGGCAGCAAAACACTTTTCAAGGGAAATAAAGAAAAAAAACTCATTTTTCCTTCTTTATTACTGAGGGCGGGTGGATATTGGCTACTTAATCAACGATTAAGCACTGATTGAACAGAAGGTCTCATGGTGAATCATCGTCACTCACTCTTCAATAATGCCGTTTTGCAATACTGTAAAAAGCAAAAGGCCCTCATTTGAGGGCCTTACATAAAACACGGGATGTGACGATTACTGGTTCAGAACCAACTGGTAGAAGCTGGTTTTGGTGTAGTCACCTGCATCCATACCACGCCACTCACACGCCGAGCTCGACTTCTTCGTATTACACTGATTGTATGCACCCGCTTTGAAGTACATCCAATCTTGACCGTAGCCTAAGTCAACCTCATGACCTTGGTAGTTACCGGCAGCGAGATCCACCTCATAGGTTTTCACCACTGGTGAATCCGAGTTCGGGTTTTTAGTAAAGGTTAGGTGCATGATCGTATCTTTGATATCAACATCGTAAGAAAAGACTTCACCAAGCTTAATGCCATCAACCGGGTCCGCACTGCCCTTCTTCAGGTTATATTTACCAAACACATCATGACGAATATCTTTGCGTAGCTTCTTGCCGTTATCATCCTTGGCATTTTGCAGCTCAGGCGTAGGGTTAAGTTCATAGTTCCACGTTAGAGAACCATGCTCATGCTCTGGTAATTTACGGTAAACAATCTTCAATGGTTCGTTATCTGAGCCATGAATCTGACCAATCACCACAGAAAACGCACCTGTCTTCTTGTAGTTACCACTTGTACTCACTTGATCGACCGACAGTGTCGCCGTCATCTGGCCGCCAATCGAGCCATAATCTTTCGCATTGCTGTGGCTCGATACTACAAAGTTGTTGTCTGGCGCAGCGTAGTCATCGCCTAGCATCGCACGCAATTCACTTCGAGTATTTTTACTATTAGGTGTGGTTGGTGCTGTATTTGGAGCAACAAACACCATCGCACCGGTTTCTTTGTCTGTGTAGAACCATTCAGGGTGAACATAAGGCGTTTCTACATTAGCAAGCTCAGTTTTGGCGATCTCTAAGGTTTTACCTTTACGCGGTCCCTCAGTTGTCAGCTCAGGTAGATTGATCTTCCACTTAGATAGGTCAAAGTTTTGCGCAGGTGCTTTCGCCGGATCAAGGTTGAATTGGCTTGCCATATCATTATCGGCGGCAAGAGCAGGTGTCGCTAAAACAGCAGCGGTAATTAAGCTAAGGTAGGACAACTTCATTTTATTTTCCTTAATGTCGTCTGAATGTAGGTTGCCAAAGAATATAAAATACTATTGTATTATTATATGTGATCAGTCTTAGATATTTGCAGAGACACTCTAGAATTTCATGTTGCTACTCACAAAACCGACTAACGCTTACCTAGACCTCACTGTTTTTCTCTAACACAAACGAAAAAAGCGAGGCTCTAGGCCTCGCTTTTAGGATTCAGTTTTGAGTTTCCTGATTAAGCTTCTGCTTTATTCAGTTCAACTTCTTTATCTGCTTCTACACCGATTTCGTCTTCAGACTTAGCAACAATTGTGTTTACTGCTGTGTCACCAACTACGTTAGAAGAAGTACAGAACATGTCACAGATACGGTCAACAGCTGCAACGATTGCTAGACCCTCTGGTGGTAGACCTAGTTGGTGCAATAGAACACCTACCATTACTACACCGCCACCTGGAACACCACCAGCACCGATAGACAGTAGTAGGATAGTTAGACCTAGAGTGAAGATATCAGCAGTGTTGATTGGCTGACCAAATGCGTTTGCTACGAACATAGTCGCTAATGCGATGTAGATAGATACACCAGACATGTTCATTGTTGCACCTAGTGGTACACCAAAGCCTGCTACAGATTTAGAAACATTCAGTTTCTCTGTAAGAGTGCGCATTGTTACTGGGATTGTCGCATTCGAACTTGCAGTAGATAGTGAGAAAAGAATCTGCTCACGAGTTGCACGTAGGAATTGTTTTGGCGAAATACCTGTGAACGCACCAACCATTGCTGGGTAGAAGAAGAAGATCCAGAACACTAGCATTGCAACAACAAGTGCTACATAACCTGCTACTGACATTAGCGTGTTTGCGTCAAGCGTTGCACCCAGTTGAATCATTAGCGCGAATACACCGTATGGCGCTAGGCTCATTACTAGGCCGATAAGCTTCATCATGATTTCGTTAGCCATCTTGAACGTCTTGATAGCTGGGCCACCACGAGAATCAAGCGCTTGAATAGCAAGACCCGTTAGAATCGCCATGAAGATGATTTGAAGCATGTCGCCGCTTGCGAACGCTTGTACTGGGTTGCTAGGAACAATGTTCACAACCAGAGAGAAGATGTCTGGTGTTTCAGTTGTTGTTAGAGCAATCGTCTCAGAAACCGTACCCGCTAGGCTAGCACCCGCACCCGGTTGGAAGATCAAACCGATAGTTAGTGCAGCCGAAATCGCGATGATGGTGTTGATAATGTAAAGAGCAAAGGTTTTACCACCAAGACGACCAAATGAACGGATATCTTTCAGTTCAACGATACCGCAAACGATAGATACGTAAACAAGTGGAACAACAAGAAGTTTAATTAGTGAAACGAACATACCACCAGCGCCTTCCGCAGCACCAAGTAGGTAAGTATCAAAGATCGCAATACCGCTGAGTAGGTACTGAATTGCAGTACCGATAAGTAGGCCGGCAAACAAACCTACAAATATTTTACTTGAGAGCGATTTATCCATCGTTTATCTCCAGTCTGTTATGTTTGAAAAATGTACTTTTATAGTTATATATACGAGTGATATCTCGATATGGCCGGAGATTTTACATATCAAGATAACAATTGAAAGCATTATTTCACAAATTAATTACAAATGTGACATCAGAGCAATTATTTAAAAACAACTAGTTTCATAAAATATTACACTAAACAGCTGAAATCACTAAAATAAAAAGAACGACATACTTAAAGCATTTTTTTTGCTTATTTATTGGCCTTCCGCTGTTTTAAACACAAAAAAAGAGAGGCCGAAGCCTCTCTTAGTATTTCACATGGTTCAGTGATTTATTTTGAAACCATAACCATTGCTGGACGAATCACACGGCCGTTAAGCTCGTAGCCTTTCTGCATCACGAACATGACTGTGTTTGGCTCGTGATCTGGGCTCTCTTGAATCGACATTGCTTGGTGAAGCTCAGGGTTAAACGCTTCGCCTTCAGGGTTGATCTCTTTAAGACCAAACTTAGCTACCACGTCTACAAACGTTTTATGAGTCAGCTCAACACCTTCAAACAGAGGCTTAACTACTTCGTTGTCAGCGTCTGCTGCTTGCATTGCACGCTCTAGGTTATCGATAACTGGTAGCAGCTCTTCAGCAAACTTGTTTAGAGCAAATTTACGCGCTTTGTCGATCTCTTGCTCAGTACGGCGGCGCATGTTTTCTACTTCAGCTTTCGCACGTAGAACAGAATCTTGCTGCTCTTTTACTTTCGCTTCGCTCGACAACAAAGCTGCTTCTAGTTGAGCGATCTTTGCTTCTTGTTCGTCAGCAGCTTCTTCAGTTTGCGCTTCTGCTTCAACTTTCTCTGCCTCAGCAATGATCTGATCTAGCTCTTCTTCCGTTACTTTGTTTTCTTCGTTGCTCATGATATCTCCAGAATTCAGTTTTCTATGCCAGTGAGCGGCGTATTAGCGCCCAATTTGATATAAAACACTCGCATAGTCATTCAACTTGCCTTTATTATGGGGATGAAGAATTTTGATTCAAGCCTAATTCGTTTGGAAACCTTATGAAAAAGCCATTTGAAGTCATCGCCATCATTGGTAAACCTCGAGATCAACAAGCAATTCAGACTCATAGAGAGCTGTATCAGTGGTTAAGTGCTGAAGGCTATCAAGTGTTTGTTGATGACAGATTAGCCAGCATTTTAGACGACATCCCTAAAGAGCGATTCTCAAGCTTGGTCGAACTCGGTAAACGAGCGGATTTAGCCGTTGTTGTAGGTGGTGATGGCAACATGCTCGGCGCAGCGCGTATCTTGTCCCGATTCGATATCTCAGTGATCGGTGTAAACCGTGGTAACCTCGGCTTTTTGACCGATCTTAATCCTGAAAATTTCCAATCAGCGTTAACTGATGTGCTTAATGGTGAGTTCATGGAGGAAGAGCGCTTCCTACTTGAAACCGAGATCCATCGTCATGGTCAAATAAAAAGTCACAATGCAGCGCTTAACGAAGCGGTACTTCACCCAGGTCAAGTCGCTCACATGATCGAATTCGAAGTCTACATTGATGACAGCTTCGCCTTCTCGCAGCGTTCAGACGGTTTGATTGTCTCTACACCGACTGGCTCTACCGCCTATTCACTCTCTGGTGGCGGCCCGATCTTGTCTTCTAGCCTGAATGCAATCTCACTCGTGCCGATGTTCCCGCACACATTATCGAGCCGACCTTTGGTGGTTGATGGCAAACGCCACATCAAACTGATTGTCTCTCCAGATAATCGTGGCACTCAAGAAGTAAGCTGTGACGGTCAAATATCACTCCCTGTTTCGCCGGGCGACGAAATCCACATCTACCAAAGCCCAAACGTGCTCAAGCTGATCCACCCTAAGGATTACAGCTACTATCACGTCCTAAGAAACAAGCTTGGTTGGTCGAGTAAGTTGTTCTAGGTACACAACGAATAAATTTTGAAAGGTTGGCAACATGCCAGCCTTTTTTATTGCCTGAAACCCTAACGCTCCCTGCCCTCCAAACCGTATTCGTAGCGTCATTCCAGAACTGAGCGACGAAGTGTCTGGAATCTCTTTTCGCAAATAGACATCAATATCAGTTACCTACAAACGAAGCTTGATTTGATCGATCTCACAAAAAATATTCACCTGCTTACTTTACTGTATAAAGAAACAGTATATACTGAGCTTATATACAGTATTGTTCAGTTATACAGGTAAATAAAAATGCTGGCTCATCTAAGTGTTAATAATTTCGCTATTGTTAAGTCTTTACAGCTAGAACTTTCTAAAGGCATGACAACCATCACCGGTGAAACTGGTGCGGGTAAATCTATTGCTATTGACGCGTTGGGCTTATGCCTTGGTGGTCGAGCTGACGCAGGCATGGTGCGACAAGGTGAAGAGAAAACCGAAGTCAGCGCCGCATTTTTACTGGATAACAACTTACATGCGACTCGTTGGCTAGAAGATAACGAGCTACTGGATGGCAGCGAATGTATTCTTCGCCGTACCATCTCGAAAGAAGGCCGTTCGCGAGCCTTCATTAATGGCAGCCCTGTTCCACTCTCACAACTAAAATCATTAGGGCAGCTGCTTATTAATATCCATGGTCAGCATGCACACCATCAACTGATGAAAAGCGACTACCAAATGGCAATGCTTGACCAATATGCAGGCCACCTAAACCTGCTGAAGTCGACTCGCAACGCATACCAAACTTGGCGCCACGCAGACAACCACCTAAAAGAGTTGCGTGACAACAGCCAACAGAACCAAGCACAGAAACAGTTGCTTGAGTACCAAATTAAAGAGCTGAACGAGCTCTCACTTGGGGAGGAAGAATATGAAGAGCTTGAACAAGAGCACAAACGCCTATCCAACAGTGGTGAGCTTGCATCAACCTGTCAGCAAGCTATCGAGCTTATTTACGAAGGTGAAGAAGTTAATGCGCTTGGTATTCTGCAATCGGCCAATCACTCCCTAATTCAGTTAGCGGAACTGGATGAAAGACTGGCTGAGTTACCGAACATGCTCTCTGAAGCCATCATCCAAATTGAAGAGACCAACAGCGAGCTAAGAACTTACCTTGATAGCATCGATGTCGACCCTGGCCGTATGGCATTTGTAGAAGAGCGCTTCTCAAAAGTCATGTCGATGTCACGCAAGCATCATGTATTACCAGAAGAGCTTTACAAGCATCATCAAGATCTTCTACAACAGATCGAAGCGTTGGATTGTTCTGATGAAAAACTTGATGAGCTAGCGAATGAAGTGGAACAGCACTACCAAGGTTTTGTTGCGAAAGCCGAGAAACTGCATAAGTCTCGCGTTCGTTACGCCAAAGAGCTGAACAAACTGATCACGCAAAGCATGCATGAACTCAGTATGGAAAAAGCGCAGTTCGCGATTGAGGTAAACAACACCAATACTCACCCATCGCCACTGGGCATGGACAACGTGACCTTTATTGTTTCTACCAACCCGGGGCAACCAATGCAGCCAATTGCCAAAGTGGCCTCTGGTGGTGAGCTGTCGCGTATCTCACTCGCGATTCAGGTAATCACCGCTCAGAAAGTCGATACCCCTAGCCTGATCTTCGATGAAGTGGATGTTGGTATCAGTGGTCCAACGGCTGCTGTCGTTGGAAAAATGCTGCGTACTCTGGGCGAATCGACACAAGTCATGTGTGTGACTCACTTGCCTCAAGTGGCAGGTTGTGGTCACCAACAATTGTTCGTTGCTAAAAGCACCAAAGCAGGCAAAACAGAGACGCAAATGCACACACTTGATGAGCAACAACGTATTTCTGAGCTTGCAAGATTGCTTGGTGGCAGCCAGATCACCGATTCAACGCTGGCCAACGCAAAAGAGCTGTTAATCGCCGCTTAGATTAAACTTTCGCCAAATACCTGATAGTTTTCTGAAAAAGATTAGCAATTTTGCAACTTATTTCAAAATTGCCAGTCATATTAAGTTCAAAGCGCAAGGAGCTTTTTACTTCTTGCTGGAGCTTGTTTATTATCAGGCAGTATTTTAGCGAAGAAAGATCTCAGACTATGCGAATTAAGAAGTGGTTAGTTGCAGTTCCACTTGCACTAACAATGTTGACCGGTTGTTCTCTATTAGAAAAGTTGGTTTATCGAATTGACATCAACCAGGGTAACTACGTTGAACAAGAAGCAGTCGACCAACTGAAATTTGGTATGACTAAGACACAAGTTCGTTACGTTATGGGCTCACCAATGCTGATCGAAAACGGCTACCCAGATACTTGGTACTACATTTACCATCACCAAAAAGGTCACGAAGACCCGATCCAGAAAAACCTCGTGGTTAACTTTGACGCGACAGGCACACTGGTAAGCATCAACGGTGACTTTGAAGCGAGTGATGAGTTTTTCGAAAGCCTTCGATAAAACCGCTAAATGCACAACCCGCCAGATACTAAAAAGCCTGCAACGATGCAGGCTTTTTGCTATTTGAACGTATAACGATTTACTTAGTCGCTGCCGCTTTTGCTTGCTCGGCACGCTTACGACGAATCTCTTTCGGATCAGCTAGAAGTGCGCGGTAAATTTCAATGCGGTCTTTGTCGCGAACTGTGGCATCCAGTTTCACGTTACGGCTGTATACACCGACCTTATTCTTAGATAGGTCGATTTCAGGATAAAGCTCAAGCACGCCAGATTGGCCGATGATCTCTTCTACTGTCGCGTTCTTGTTCACCACCAGTGTAAATACGCGCTGCTCATGTGGCAGAGCGTAAACCACTTCAACGTGGATCATGTCTGATTCAATGCTCATGCTTAGTACACCTGCTTCGCACGCTGAGTAAACGCGTTCACCATATTGCTGGTGAGTTCATTGAAGATCTTGCCAAAAGCCATTTCAATCATGCGGCTAGAGAATTCAAACTCAAGCTTTAATTCAACTTTGCACGCTTGATCGTCCAAAGGCGTAAAGTACCAACCGCCCTGCAGCTTCTTAAATGGGCCATCCACCAGCTCCATTAAAATCTCTGCACCTTCCGCGAGGCGATTCGATGTTGTAAATGTTTTGCTAATACCAGCTTTCGATACATCAACCGAAGCCACCATTGCTGAATCTGAAGATTCGATCACACGAGAACCAGAACAACCCGGCAAAAACTCAGGATAACGAGCAACATCATTGACCAAGTCAAACATCTGGTCAGCACTAAATGATACTAATGCTGAACGAGTAACCTTTGGCATATAGACTCCTGTTAAAGACAGCGTTACATTAAACAAACCACAATTTTAATGGTATTGAGCCAGAGCGCAAATAAAAAGGATTCCCCATCTTTCGCGCAATCCGTATAATGAGGCCATTATGGCAAAGAAAAAATCAAAATCAAAAGCGGGTAGTAATACCATTGCGCTAAATAAGAAAGCTCGCCACGAATATTTCATCGACGATGAGATTGAAGCGGGGCTTGAGCTACAAGGCTGGGAAGTAAAATCCCTACGTGAAGGCAAAACGAACATCGCAGAAAGCTACGTCTACATCAGAGACGGTGAAGCATTCATCAGTGGCATGACTATCACTCCACTAACACAAGCAAGTACGCACATTGTCGCGAACCCAACACGTGTCCGTAAACTCCTAATGTCGAGAAAAGAGCTCGACAACCTATTCGGTCGTATTAACCGTGAAGGCATGACGCTGGTTGCAACATCGCTATACTGGTCTCGCTCTTGGGCGAAAATCAAAATTGGCGTAGCAAAAGGTAAGAAACTGCACGACAAACGTACTGATATGAAAGAAAAAGATTGGGCTCGCGATAAAGCACGAATTATGAAGAGTAATTTGCGTTAATCTTGAGCACTTGAACTGCACAGTGCTAGACAGGCATGGCTTTTCTGGTACTATGCAAGAACACTTTGGGGCTGATTTAGGATTCGACAGGAATTTTGCAGTCTGAGGTGCATGCCGTGGGGCGGTTGGCCACGTAAAAAGCCGCAAAAAAATAGTCGCAAACGACGAAAACTACGCACTAGCAGCTTAATAACCTGCTCAGAGCTCTCTCGCCCTAGCTTCCGCACGTAAGACGGGGAATAACGAGAGATCAAACCCAAACGCGCTAGCCCGGATTTTCCCACCTGAGAGATGAACGGCGAATTATAATTCAGGTTAGCCTTTAACTAGCGTGTCGGTTCGCAGGTTACTGGTGAATTTAAAGATCGACTAAGCATGTAGTACCAATGATGAATAGTTTTTGGACGCGGGTTCAACTCCCGCCAGCTCCACCAAACGTTTGGAAAAGGCCACCTTCGGGTGGCCTTTTTTGTACCTAAAATATCAAAAATTCAATCACTTAGCTCACTCCCCTGTCTTATTCTGTCTCATCGCGTCTCATATCTGCTCACGTTTTTAGTACCCGCCCAGTTACCCTATACTCTCATCCAAGATATTTCGGGTACTAAATAGGTTTAAAATGGCAAGACCAGCAGTTCAACTGACAGATAAAAAAGTCAAAAGCACAAAACCAACTGGCAAAGAGCAATTGCTCAGTGATGGACGAGGCTTGCAGCTTAGAATAATGCCAAATGGAACTAAATCTTGGCGTTTCGTATACAAGAGTCCAGCAACAGGGAAACGCAGCAATATAACCTTAGGCAAGTACCCAGATCTATCAATAGCTAATGCACGGAAAATAACCGAAGGTCACCGTGAGCTAGTAGCACTAAGCATTGATCCAAAACACCACAAAAAAGAAGAAAAGGAAAAAGCCGACGCTATATATAAGCACACGTTATTCAATGTTTCACAGCAATGGATGGAGCAAAAGAAATCAACAGTTACCGAAGATTATGCGAAAGATATCTGGCGTTCACTTGAGCTACATGTTTTTCCTTCTTTGGGCTCACAACCTATCTCTATGGTTACAGCTCAGACTGTAATTCAAACTCTAAGGGTTGTAGAAGCCAAAGGTTCTTTAGAAACACTCAAACGATTATCTCAACGGCTAAATGAAGTCATGCTGTACGCTATGCACAGCGGCTTAATTAACGCCAATCCAATAAGCAATATTTTTGCTACTTTTAAAAAGCCTCAACAAGAGCATATGAAAGCGCTAGAGCCACACGAATTACCCGAATTGATGGCAACTTTAAGCGAAGCAAGTATCAAGCGTTCGACACGAAACCTTATCAAGTTTCAACTACATACAATGACCAGACCAAACGAAGCAGCTGGAGCCAAGTGGTCAGAATTCGATTTAGAAAGTCGAGTTTGGACAATACCTGCAGAAAGGATGAAAAAACGCAAAAAACACCGAATACCTCTAACGGACGAAGTCATCGTTCTATTAAATGTGATGAGCTCGATGAGAGTAAAGAGCGAATATGTTTTTCCGTCGGCAACAGATCCAAAAAAACCAATGCATAGTCAAACAGCTAATATGGCTCTAAAACGCATGGGGTTTGGAGGTCGGTTAGTTTCCCATGGTTTACGCTCCATAGCTAGCTCAACGCTCAATGCAGCTGGACACGACTACATTTTAATTGAATCAGCACTCGCTCACCTTATTGGTAACAAAACACATCGTGCATATAGCCGAACAGATTACCTAGAACGTAGAAGAGATCTTATGGCTTGGTGGAGCAAGCATATTGTTGATGCAACTCGAACAGGTATTGCGCTGAGCTAGCGCACTTTGAAATACAACAATTATCGTGATGCTAAAAAGAAATTTAGTTGCTTCTAAACAGCGAAGAACTGCTAAGTCATCGAACAGGAGTAAAAGAACTGACTTAGCCGTTAGAGTTGTAGATCAGCCTCAGGCGATAATGACATTAATTTTGACGACAACGTTTCAAAATGAACATCTGATAACTTTATATGTAGTGAAATACTGTTAAATATTAGCATCGGAAGGCTGAGTGAGAATCCGTTAGTTGATTAAGCGATCTCGAGCGAGAGCAATCAGTCTTTCTTTTCTAACCCTCCCAAGTAGAAACTGTTACTCGTCAATTTGGAAAAAAAATGTGACGCCCATAACAAATAGAGACCATTATCAAGCAAAAGGAAAAATTTTAACGCAATCTCTGAACCGAAATCACGTTTTGATCGTAACCGTCTAGCCCCTAACAAGATAGTAAATAAATGGCATGTCGTTTTGTTATTTCAATAGTTTCTTGTGCGTCAGGATTATGACGCCTATTAATAATGAAAATATCAACTCAATCTTTTGTAAGATCAACGCGCTTAGTAGACGAAAAAGTGATGCATATAGATGATACGGAAAACAACATCAATTCATTGAAGAATAATATGTACGAATATAACTACACGGACAGTGGAGTCATCGTAAGAAGCGATGCATCATTTGTTGAGCTTGAATTTTTGTTTCAACCAATAATCGACTTGAAGCAGAGACAAGTAAGGCATCTTGAGATCCTATCTAAAGTCTTGAGCGATTCCGGTGAGATTTGTTACAACGAAACGTTTTTCTCTGAAATTGATCAAGAGTTCATCAAAATGGTCGCGCTAGCTCAAATTAAGTTCTGTAGTGATCTAAAAGTCCATATCCCTATAACTGTTAATATGACTTTGTCATGTTTAAAGGATAGGTTTTTTTTGCAGAGCCTCTTAAATGAACGTGACGTTAACTTTGATATTGAAATTACAGATATCGACTGTGATGTAAATTGTGGCCGCTTGCAAAGTAGTATCAGATTATTAAAGCGCTCTGGTGTAGGATTGTTATTAGATGATTATTATCATAAAAACAATGTTGCAAACATATCACTAGGATTTATTGATTGGGATTACATCAAAATAGACAAGTCTTTCCTTCACCATAACTGCGACGACATTAATACAATAAACTATCTATTGAGAGTAATATCTCCTTACGCCAAGAAAGGTATTATTTTAGAAGGCGTCGAAACTTCTTATCAGCATGACGTTGTGAAGAACCTTAATGTTCTGGTTCAAGGATACTTTTATTCTCCTCCAGTGAGCTGGACACAGCTAAAAAGAAAGATGAACATAATGAATAAAGAACATGTTTAAGATAAGAAAGATAAGAGTAAATTTAAAAACAAAAGATACCGGAAGCTTTGTATCTAAGTCAAAACACATAATTAAACTTACTGATTTTTTCGGGGCTATCTCATACCCAGGATGCGTCATCGTGATCGAGGGTGAAGCTTTGATTCAGTTACCCTCAAATACATTAATAAATTTTTCGTTGAAAGAAGAGTTATCCGATGACTTTTCTTTATATTTAGTTATGTGTGATATGGATTATGATAGCTATACGTTTAAAAAAATGAAACCTTATATCGATTCGTTGATCCATGTTCAAAATGGCATTTTCGACCATACTGATTTTTTACACGAATTGATAAATAGAGATGCTTTTAGAACTCTAAAGAAATTTGATCTTAAAAGAACTGATTCTATATCTGAACGTATTCATCGTCTAATATCTAAAAAAATCCAACATCGTTGGACAGCAGAAGAAATATCCAAAAGTCTTAATATGTCAAAAGCTACACTTATGAGGAGGATATCTCAAGAAAAAACCACATTATCAGACTTGATACTTTCAGCAAGAATGAATAAAGCTGCGTATTTACTATTAAAGAAAAAACATCCTATAAAAAAGGTAGCTCACTTAACAGGTTTTTCTAGCGCATCTTACTTTTGCAAAAAATTTAAGGAAACATATGGAAATTCTCCCAAGCAATTTGTTAACTTAATGGACTATAAACAAAAAGAAACGCAGCGCGAGCGCGTCTATTAAGTCAAAAAATTTGAAATGAACATCTTGTGACTAGAACACAATTAATAGTCGACTAGTGTTGTATTGGTGTTTCTTAAAACTACCTATTTAAGCATTCGAGATAGGTGGTATTCGTGTAGTCAACAAAAATCGTAGATTACACTTTGGACTTCTTTAACCATGCTCTCGCATTCCATTGAAATGGCAACGTTCTTCTGTCTTGTTCATCTAACCAACAAAGTGATTCACAGAACATCAATTTGTTCAGCCGATACTTCTTAGTCAGATTCTTCCCCCAAAACGATTGATAATCGCGAACTTCAAAACAAGCCAACTTATGTAAATAACTCAATTGCTTGAGAGGATCTCTGAACTCCTGCTTCATAAATGGCCTAGCTTGTCTATTCTGCTTAATGTGCTTAGGGTGAAGCTTCGATAACCTCTCTCCTAGCCGCTCAATCGCTTCTTCGTTACCCGATTTACGCATAAGAACATGATAATGAGGTAACCATTTTTGTGGTGAATCATGAAAATCTAACTCGAACGCCCCCAATACCGGACCACTGATACCACATCTAGATAGTAACTTTCTCAATCTGTCCTTATCTTTAGGGATATCATAATTGACGAAGTCATATGCATCGACTCCACGCGAGTATTGAACAATAGTATAGATACCGTATTCAGCATCCAGTGCTTGCTCTTGGTCAAGCAAGATTGAAGCAATGATGTTGTTAACACGTTCTATTTTAAACAGACGATTGCATTTTTTACATGCCACACTCTTACACTGGTATAAACCTTCATTGCAAGACTCTAGCTTATCTGCCAACTCATGCAATTGACCACAACTGTATCTTTGACCACGACTTTGATAGACATGATCAGCCATTTTTCTGAGCAGCTTAATACGATAATCGTTCTCTAAATAGGCTTCGTACTCGCTCATTAACCAATCACACTCTTCTAATCTGATGCCAGCTAAGAATATGTCTAGTTTCATCTTCTCCATACCTCTTCGAGTAGCTTTTGTCCTTTATCTAATTGCGGTACTAGAAAAATACTTTGCCGCTCTTCAACCCAAGCATCTACTTCAGATTCTCTCCATGCCACTCGGTTTTTTGAGAGTCTATATGCACTTGGAAACTCTCCTGATTTCATCAAGCGATAGATCTGAGCTCGGCTGTAGGAAGTTCTCTCAAGCACTTCTCCAATTTTCATATATCTATCATTCGCCATGTCTTTTTTCTCTGCTTCAAATAATGGAGCCATCTTATCAAACGGAAAAAGGCACCTTGTGAGCCTCACAAAACCTGTGAGCCTCACAAAATAAAAACACTTAAAAAACATAATGATACAACCATACATTGTGAGTCTCACATAAAAAAAGCATTCAATTAGATAGACAGATCGTGTAGCGTGTAGTTGGTAACAAGTAACGAGAATGGATTATGAAACGTAAAAGTGATGCCGCTATAAGACAACAATTTGTAACACAGAGAAGAAAAGATTCAGGACTCGTAACCAAGAGAATTCACGTGTCAGATATCTCACTAGACATACTTGATGCAATTGGAACTAAACTTGGCTTCTCAAGAAAGGAACTCCGTAACAGTGAAAATTTATCCGCTATTATCGAGCTTTGTCTTGGTACTTTTTTAGACGGAAGTTTTGAAGGTAAAGCGAGCCGCAAAGAAGCTCTATACCTGATGCAAATCCACAACATAGTTAAGTTCAAAGAACAACAAGGATTCAATGACAAAGCTATATCTAACTTTCTTGAAGACTCGGGATATGAGACACCGTTCATCGCTAAACGAGTGGTCAGTACACAAAAACATCGTTTAAGAATGGTAGAGAAATGGAGTGAGGTACTTATAGTAAGATTAAAAAAGGAAAGCTATATTAAAAAACAAATCCAGCTCATTGGCGAGTGTCATCGTCCAAAAAGAGTAATTCGCAAGAAACCTCACGTAAGAAGAGAATCAGAAGTGTTTCGAGAAGAAGATTTCTCAGAATAGAAATGTAATCTATCTGGTGCAAGAGTTTAGGTCACAAGAGTAAGGTGTCATGAACATACTCGACATTGGTCACACTTTTTCAAAATAACTCAGTTTTTCTTTTAGTACCCATTAAGTTACCCAAACCAATAAATCAATTTAGATTTTAACTTTAAAATCAGTAACATAATAAGCAGCTTCAGATGACGCCAGCCCACCAAACGTTTGGAAAGGGCCAACTCGCAAGAGTTGGCCCTTTTTGTTTGTCTGGAGTTTAGTGTGGGTTACTTCTGCTTACCCAACACATAATCTTCATCGCTACTTACGAGCGCGCCGTATTTCAAGAAGTTCTTACCTAGGATCATGCTGTACTCAAAGCGAGAGCGGTCTTGTAGGTTAACCTTCACCTTCTTCTCTAAATCACCGAGTTTGACCTCCATTTCCACCACAGGCCGAATGTTTACCTCCTCACCCTTCTTGGCTTTAATGCGCATTACATCAATCACTGGCTTAACAAAGTCTTGTTTGTCACCCTGATTGTTTTGATAGGTGAAGCTCACCATATCTTGGCCATCTTTTTTGAAGCGTTTGATGTTCACTGCATTCATCGAGCTCACATCCGCACCAGTGTCTAGCTTAGCTGGGAACGTCATGCCACTAACTTCAACAAGCTCAACATGACCGACTTTAAACAAAGGCTCCGCGTTCAATAGGTAGTCGGCGCGAGTGTTAATATACACGCCCTCTTTCGCCATCTTCTTGCCAAGAATGAAGTAAGGTGCCTTTTCATTCTTATCTAGCACATCAAGTGCAAACTCTCTTTGTTGTGCTTTGCCAGATACGACAAGATCGGCGCTGACTACTGGGCGCGTGTCTGATCCGACTTTCAGCTGCTTAATCACCTTTTTAGACACTTTCTTCGGCTCACCATTTGCGTCTATCAGGAAGAAATCTACTTTGGCATTGTCCCCTGAGCCAGTAATTTCAAAGCTTTCCACCTTTAGAACTGGCGTACTTACCGTTAATGAAGCGACGGCTTTTAATGGGAAGTAATCCAACGTGATGTCTTCTTCTGGCGAAATAATTAAAGGTTCACCCGACTTAGTCGCATCTTTAAAACTCTCTGCGCCGCCCGACAGTAAATTCTCAGCGTTACTGTTAATCATGAAGTGTTCGCTGGCTGCCATTGTGCCAATTCTTAATTGAGACTCACTGCCAGAACGATCACGCAGATACACCAAAATATCTCGTGTCGTATCTTTGCTTAATTGGACAGGGACATACACCAAAGGCCTTTGCTTACCACCGACGTTAAGCATACGCACCAGTGGTAAGCTCATCTCTTGCTTTTGACCATCGTTACTGACCATATCAAAAGTCACCTTGTTGCTTTTCTTATCAACATCAATGTCTATAGCGTGCAGATTGCTGTAGCGATTCGAGAAAGAGAAGCTCGCATTCACAGACAAACCACCAATTGAGACCACCTCTTTTCTTCCTACGACGGTCGACTTTTCCTGCTCTTGTAGGTAGTCATAACCTGCAAACACCAATGCGTTCTCGGCCAGGAAGGTTTTACCAATCAAAATAGGGGCTGAAAAGTGCCTTCTATCGGTAAGGTTTACATCTGTCTCGAGCTCTTGGTCTGCGATTTTGAGCGACATTTTTATGGTTGGGCGCAGTATGGGTGTGCTACTCGTTCGGCTACGGATCATGCTGACACGCTCTAAAGGGGCCTCAATCTGCTCCATCTTTCCAGTTCGAGGGTTTTGGATCTTGAACGATACTTGCGTATCAAAAGGCTCAAAAGTACTGCCATCCCAATCGCTATACGCTACGTCGCTGTTGTTTATCACCTCTTCAGTCAGGGCCAACATCAACTCTTGGTTTGTTAGGTTCTTATAGTCTGGGTGAGTACTGGTTACTTGAATATCTTCCGCGTGCATCGATGTGGTTTCAGCACCAGTATCAATTTTTCCTACAAAAGGAATATCGCTAAGCCCAGCTACTCCAGACAAATAAACATTTTCAGTGCGCCCTAGCACCGATTTGCCATCAAGCTGATAAGTAGGGTTTTGAGTTGTATGTGAAGTATCGATTGTCGCCATGGAATAGTGTGAAAAAACAAATGTACTTATTAAAGTTAAAGCCAAAGGTATCTTTTTCATTAGTTGTTCCGTTGTCATCAGTTCACTAATAATACTGACGTTTTTGCTCAAAGTTCCTGCGTCAGCAGTGGTTCTCACATAACGTTTACGTGGTGACTTTTTCAATGACAAATCGATGACTTAACAAAGGTTAGCCTCATCAATTATTAACTTTTGAGCAGTCAATTCTCCTGAAAGGCCCAACAAAAAACGCCGTCAGTTCAATCGCCAAGATCATCAAAAATAAATCAGCCTCTTTAAACGAATCAACTAAAAGTATAGAAGCTAAATCATTATTTCTTTTAAGTATTTGCGTCACCATTTTATAAACTTAGCATTACAATCCCTTAATTTCTTTGCTAGTATCCGCGCCGAATAAAGTTAATTGAATGTTGTGATGCATATATCAAGAAATACGCAAATAAAACAAAAGGTAATGGCGATTTACGTCATTGCTGCTTTGCTGTTTCAGATATATTTATTAGCCACGATGGCACTCAACCCATCACAAGTTAATAACAAGAATTGGCTATCAGAAGCGCAGGGAGAGAAGATCTTGCTGTGTACCGCCGAGGGTTTTAAGTGGGTCAAAATTAGCGAGCTCATCGAAGATAACGCGATGTCACCACTTCCTGTTGATGAGATCCATGACCCGCTCAAGTTTCAATGCCCTCTGCTAGAGATGTGCCAGTTCTCCATCACCATGATCGCAATGGTGCTGGCTGCGTTGGCGGTTTGGTTATGCCGAGTCGCGACTTCATTTACTCCATATCACCACATTCACAGCTACCGTAAGATCTATCTTTCGTTAGCGCCTAAGCAGTCTCCGCCCTTCGGTTTTTCCGCCTAAGCAAGATGAGCTTTGTGCTTATCTTTGTTAACTAAGATTTGTTAACCCACATAAAAACTAACGCCTTAGATCATAAAAAGGCGAGGAACCACTTCACTGCGCTTTTAGCGTACTGGCCTATATAAGCTCTTGGCCAACGAAAACCGATAGAGACTATTATGAAAAAACAGCTCAACACTTTGATTCTATTTATCGCGACGCTTTTTAGTGTCAACGTCTCAGCCCATGAGTACACCGCTGACAGCATTCAAATCGACCACCCTTGGAGTCGTGAAGCGCCACCGAATGCCACTGTGATCGCTGGCTTTTTCCAGCTTAAGAACCTTGCAGAAAAAGATGACTTTTTGATTAGTGCATCGACCCCTATCGCGAGTCGGGTAGAGATTCATACTCATGAGATGTCAGATGGCATGATGAAGATGATGAAAATCGACAACGTGCGTATTGGCAGCATGAAGACGGTAATGTTCAAGCCTGGCGGTTATCATCTCATGATCTTTAACCCAAACAAGTCGTACAAAAAAGGCGAACGCTTCCCGATGACGCTGCAATTTAAAAACGCAGGTACGGTAGAAGTTGAACTGGCGGTCGAAGAGAATGCGCATGTGCATCATCACCACTAATGACTGGTCACTAATCACCCACTAAAAAAAGCCCCCTATATTTCTCACAACAAGGGGGCTTTTATATTACGGCTGCCAATAGACAATCTCGCGCGTTCGACCCTGTGGATCTTTGTCCACTGATTCAGGAAATGCGCTAAGTTGATCAAAATGCAAGGCACACAACATTAGGGCAAATGCATCAATGAGATCATCAGGAGCCACTTTTGATTTCTTTGTGATTGCGACTTGGTGTTTGAGTTTATCAATATGGTTCGGCAGATATTGCGCTAACAAATCGAGCCTTTGCTGCTGGCCTTCAAAGCTCTTCTTCGAATGCTCTAGAGGCGCACCATATAAAGTGGCAAACACCACCTCTGGGTGGGATTCTCGTAGATAGAGTTCAGGATGAAGATTGAGTAACGCATCAACCTCACGCACTTTAGGCAGAATATACCAAGCCTGTTTAGAAAGCTTACGCCCACATAAATCGAAGTTAATCTCACAAGCTTGAGGATAACTTTCGGCATAGGCCGCTTCACGGCAAGGCACAGGGAATACCGAAGCACCACGAGTTCGCGTTAAGTACTTTCGAGCCGCTTTGTCGCACAACCTATCGGGCGTTTTGGAATCACTAAAGCCGATTGGGATATCAATCAGAGCATGCGCATCACGCAACTGTTCTGTTATCTCAGATAGCTCGGTCACCACTTCAAGCAGCACCTCATCTTGATGCCAGATCCAAACCACCCAACCCGCTTTGCAGGCATCTATGCCGATGTGTTTCATGACTCTCTACTTAACTCCATTCATTGATAAGTAAGCGGCTTTTCACACCACGGACTTGTAGTCCCATCGCGTCAAATACTTCTTCAAAGTCACGACATTGAGGTGGAATATTCGGCAAAGAGAGAGCGGCCTCAGAAAAGAATTGTTGCTTGGATAGTTCAGAGTGATCCCATGCTAATTGCCACCACTCCATGATCCTCTGCTTTGATGTATGCAACTTTTCTGCTGTCGGTACTTTGTCACTTTTTTTAAGGTTTTCTTTGGTTGTCGTTGGCAGCAAGTTCCATTTGTCGTTATTCGGCCAGTAAGTAAAAGGTAAGCAATGATCGACATGATAATCTTGCTTAAGCACAGCCCCACTCCAAACACTCACAATTTCAGTATTTTCTTTACGAAGTTGCTCTACTCGCTTTCTGACATCTCGCGTATCGTGGTTGTGATCAATCCACACTAGGCAGTCATGATAGGTTTGCAGCGAAATGTTGCGTTCACGGTTTGTCTCAAAACGCTGCATTTCCATCACCCACTGATTAACAACCAATGGTTCAATCCAAGAGTGATAGATACGAAAACACTCCCACAAACTCTCATCCAAAGTGAAGTAGCCAAAACTGGCCAAGAACTCGCTATCAATAACCAGAGAGCTGAGTGACTTTCGACGCTGGGGTGGAGGCAAAATCTCGAACAGTCTATTGTCTTTAGACCCTTGATAAATAAAAGTAACTGGTCCAGC
This sequence comes from Vibrio fortis, assembly GCF_024347475.1. Lineage (NCBI taxonomy): Bacteria > Pseudomonadati > Pseudomonadota > Gammaproteobacteria > Vibrionales > Vibrionaceae > Vibrio > Vibrio fortis. The sequence continues at coordinate 700,123 of NZ_AP025487.1, read as the reverse complement.
TTTAATGGTACTAATGGTATGTGAAAACAACTTCTGTAGTGCTTTCGCTTCTTCTCCCAAAAACATCGCGCCAATCGCGAGATCGTCTGCACTCAAATGCTTGAGTTGATACCATCCATCTTGTTTTACAAAACCAAGCCCCTTTGTTGTGTTGCTGTTCTGTTGAATGCCAGAGCCTTCAATATCGATATCAATCAACCTTTTAAATTGTCTTACCCAATATAAAGCCACAAGCCCAACTGGAAGCAGTATTTTGCCATCACTTCTATCTATTACCGCACCTGAGTGAGCATCAGCAATGCGTAATAGCGTTCTCAATAATGCCAATTTGTAGGTCGCTGATTTGTTGTCGTTGACTATGATATGACGAACTTTGTTAAGGTCACCAGAACCATCATCGGGAAGCGTCATAACGACAGTCTGCCACCAAACCTCACTTCGATTCAGTTGGTCTTTGCTATCATCAATATGTCGAACTTGTAAGGCACTATTTTTTGCCAGTTGTTCGAGCTCTTGAACGGAAACCGGATAGCCTTGGCGCTGGTCATCAAATTCTCCATGTCGAAGACTGATAATCAAGCGGCCATTTGGCGCTAGTAAATTAGAGAGTTTACGAAATGCTCGCTCGCGATAGCTGATTGGAAGATGCATCCAAACCGCACTCACTAAGATCAGATCAAAGCGCATTCCTAGGTTTTCTGTCCGACTCAGTGCGGGTAATGAATCATTAATCCAAGTGACCTCGACCCCAGTATGTTTTGCACCTAACTCACGTAGACCATCACTCGGCTCGATAGCTATCACCTCACAACCTTGTTGCTGCATCCAGTGAGCATCGCGGCCACTTCCCGCCCCAACATCAAGCACCTTGTCACCGGATAAAGGCCAGTAAGGCTGCCAACTGCTGTGCACAGACTCGAACGATACCGAGTTGTATTGGGTACTTAATGTGGTTGCATTGTGATGATAGAAATCGATAGTAGATGCCATACTCGATCAATAGTTATGAGTTCTAACTCAATGATAAGTCTTTGATTAATAAAATTCTATCGAGCCATCTAATTCATAGCATTTTTCCTAGTTTTATTCGTTTTCAAATTTATGATGTACGTCTAGCCAGTGAACACGTGTGTGCTGATACCGTGGATTCTGGGCTACGGTTTTATATACATATCTCACTCTTGATGTCTGCCTCTCTCAAAATGTTGCAACTTAGTTAAATAGAACTGAAGCTCTAATCTTCTTCAACGGTTTGAATACTGCCATTGTGCAGTGGAAAGGAGTCGGCTGTGCTTACTGTTCTTCGTCTTATTTTGGCTACGGTGTTTGTGGTTGCAACAACACTGAGTGCGCTTGTTTTCTGTCTGTTTAGCCCTAAAAACCCCAAGCATGTGTACTTCTTTTGTCGCTGGTTTAATCAACTACAAAAGATCCTTGGCCTTAAAATTATTCAGCGCGGGCTAGAGAACGCGCCAACTCCGCAACACAGCGTGTACATTTCTAATCACCAGAGTGTGTTCGATTTTGTCACCGACCCGGGAATGTTAAGACCGCGCACAGTTTCGATGGGTAAACGCGACCTCTTGTGGATTCCATTCTTCGGCGTTTTGTATTGGATCACAGGTAACATCTTGATCAATCGTGAAGACAAATCCAAAGCCAGAGACACGATTAAACAAGTGGCCGAAGCGATTCACCAAAGAGACCTATCGGTTTGGGTTTACCCAGAAGGCACTCGAAGCAAAGGTCGCGGACTCTTACCTTTTAAAACAGGGGCGTTCCGAATGGCGATTGAGGCTGGCGTGCCTATTACACCAATGTGTACCAGTACCACGCACAACAAGATTGATTTGAATCGCGCCAACAACGGCATCGTGATCACTGAAATGCTAGAGCCTATCGATGTATCGGGTTATCAGCTGGGTGATGCCAGAGCCCTTGCCGATCATTGCCATGCTTTAATGGCAGAGAAGATTGCCGAGCTTGATGCAGAAGTAGCACGCTTAGAAGCGGAAACTGATCCTAAACTCGATACAAGAAAAAGCTCAACCCAATAAGCAGAGTCATCTCTCGCGAGTGCTCAGCTGAGTAGAAGCTCAATTACATTTTATCGCTCGCGGCCTCGCAACTCTTACTGCTAATGTTTTCTTTAGCTGCTCTGATTCGCACAATCACGTACTGGCGTTAATGGGAGAGACGAATGCAGGTTATTCATCACGGTGGTAAAAAGACAGTTACGGGCTCTTGCCATGAACTTAGAGTAGATGGGCAATCGGTACTGATTGATTGTGGGCTGTTTCAAGGAGAAGACGCACGCCCATTAGAGGTTGAGTTTGATACCCAGCAACTCAGTGCTTTATTGCTTACCCATAGTCATATTGATCATATTGGACGTATTCCATGGCTATTGGCGACTGGATTTAATCAGCCAATCATCTGCACTAAAGCGACGGCCGCCATTGCACCGCTGATGATTGAGGATGGTTTGAAACTGCAAGGGTTCAGCCACCAGCAGCGTAAACAGATCCTTAAGAGAATCCACTCTTTAATACAACCACGAGCCTATAACCAGTGGTTCCCTATTCCGCCAACACCTCACGCCCAAAAGCAAAAAGATCGTAATAGGCCAAATACTCTTTATGCCCGTTTTCAGCCTGCGGGACACATACTTGGCTCGGCTTATATTGAGGTAAAATTACCTAATGAGGAGGTCGTGGTATTTTCTGGAGACCTCGGCCCGAGTAATACTCCCCTACTTCCTGATCCAGTGTCACCCGAGCAAGCTGATTATCTGTTTATTGAATCAACCTACGGCGCAAGCAATCATTCTAATATTGCCGCGCGTGCAGACACGCTAAACCGCATTATCGATCATTCCCTGGAAGATGGTGGAGCAATTCTCGTTCCTGCCTTTAGCGTAGGAAGAACTCAAGAGCTGCTGTTTGATATCGAGAACTTAATTGCTGAGCGGCGACTCAGCAGTAAACTACCCATCATTCTCGATTCACCAATGGCGCACAAAATCACACGTTCATACCGTCAGTTCAAAGAGTTGTGGGGAGAAGAAGCCAAACAAAGACTCGAAGCGCACCGAAATCCATTGGCATTTGAACAATGTATTACAGTTGATGACCATCGGGCGCATAAGAAGTTAGTGAATCGGCTAAAATCGACCGCAGAGCCTGCTATTGTAATCGCTGCATCCGGCATGTGTCAGGGAGGACGTATTATGAATTATTTATCAGCTTTGCTTCCCGACAAGCGAACCGATGTGATACTCGCTGGCTATCAAGCTCACGGTACGCTCGGTCGTGCACTACAACAGGGAGAGATGTCTGTTGAGATTGGCCAAGCTCATGTATCTGTGAATGCACAAATCCATACTATGTCAGGCTATTCAGCCCATGCAGGACAAAGTGACTTAGTACGTTTTATCGATGGAATAGCAACGCCACCAAAATCCATTCATTTAATTCATGGTGAGCCAAATACTCAAACCACCTTCGCCAAGCGCCTTAAAGAGTGTGGGTATATTGTTGCCGATGATTAGTTTGAAAAAGAAAATGAAGGGGAAGAAACGTTCTTCCCCGTAAACCAAGAAAGTAGACTGGTGAAAAACTCACAACCTCAATGCAAGTAGCTTAGAAAATGGTATACAGCTCCACACCGTAGCCCGTGGCAATACCTTTCATTTGGTAACCAGAGTCTTGAATATTAATGTCATGGTGCTCACCTGTTACATCTAAACTGACGAAGCAGGTTTGATACGTCGCTCTTAACTGATCTTCTGTGAAGTTATTAAAGAGGCTAAGAGGAACATAATAACTCCCGCCTGTTACAACGTTCTTAGAGAGGTCATCATTTTCCCAATGTGAGAAATGTTCGTTGTTTCCAAAGCGGTCCACACAGGTTAGACCCGGGATAACAAAACGATAAGTTGTGTTTGCTTCTTCTACCCATGTGTATTGTACGCCACTGCCATCATAGTTGGTGGTCAGTGGGATTTGAGACGGTTCGCCATCAAAACTGGTGGATGCAACCACATCGCCATCGCGTTTCCAACTCACCTCATAACTTGAAGCATGCGCCGGCATATCATATGAGTAGAGAAAACCGTACATATTGGTTAAAGCAACCGGTGCACCATCGACTAATACCTCGATTTCATCGAGCGCATCTACCGACATCAAACGCGTTGCATCTTTTTCATAGTGAAGAACAAAAACAATACTTGAACCAGTGACCGTACTATTGGAAAAGTTGACTTGAGCGCGTAACTGTCGAGGGTCGTAATTTGCGCTTGATACCCCTCCTGGGTCGGGAAGACCACTCAAATTGCCAGTGCCAGAACCTCCGCTACTACTGCTACCGCCACCTCCGCCGCCACAACCTACTAGTAATAGACTACCTAAAACAACGCCGCCTAGTGTTTTCATAAATCCTCCATAAACATATAAAAACGCTAGATATTTTTTATTTATGGCAGAGCTTACTCAATCAATTTGAAAACGAATTACGATTCACTTCACGAACATGATATGACTAATGTTTAGTAACAATATTTGTTAATTTTGGTGGTCTATTCGCGTTATTCCCCACTAGCTAAATCACAGGAAGGTTTAAGAAGGCAGGAACGACGTATCGCTGTGACAGATCTGTCTGACAAGTTCGGCAATGGCTAACACGATACTCGACTGCACCTTTTGGTTATGACGCTCAATAAACATCGTAAGCATCTCTTGCGGTAAGCTGTTGGCGGCTTGTTGATCATAGTCTATAGGCATGACGCTTTGTACAACATGGACTCGCTGCAGTTCTTCAATCACGTCAGGATCAGTAAAGTAAATGCTGCTTTGTGGCGTATCCGCCCACTCTTTGAGTGTGACAAAACGTTCTATATCTTCATAGATTTCTCGGTTGATAACACCTAGACCGTAAAGGAGTTTACTTCGAATCATCACATCCCCTAGCGGGCCTTGATTCTTAAGTAGAGGATCAACCACGTATTTCACTGCATAGTCATCTTTATAGAAGATACTTTGCATGAGTACACCAATGGTATCGTCCAATGCATGATACGCCGCTAAGAACACGGCACTGGCATCTTCAGCAGTAGAAATTACTTCCAACAGCTCTGCTTCGTTGGGTAGGTCAACAGGCTCAATGGCCTTTGAAAGCATCACGCTTTCTGCACGAGTGTTTCTCATATTAACCTCAAAGCCCAAGGTGATCTTGGCCTGTCGTTATAAAAGTCTTGCTGAGTTACGATCATGAGTTTGATGTTCGATTCGAAAAACGAGGTCGGCCAGTCAGATAGCCTTCTTCTTGCTCCACTTCATCTTTTTGATCTGTTTTCAGAATGAATGAAGAACATAAGAACGACACTACGGTCGAGATAAGGATCGACAGTGCTACCCCTAGCATTGAAGACTTAGGAGCCATGACTAAAATCGCAAAAATTGAGCCCGGTGAGGCTGCAGATACTAAGCCAGCGTCAAACAACACCAGAGTGGAAACACCCGCCATGCCTCCTGCGATCAACGCTAAGATCAGACGAGGCTTCATTAATACATATGGAAAGTAGATCTCTTGAATGCCGCCAAAGAAGTGAATGATAGATGCGCCACCCGCGGTCTGCTTCGTGCCCCCTTTGCCAAACACCATATACGCCAGCAACACGCCTAAACCTGGACCCGGGTTAGATTCAATAAGAAACACCAATGATTGGCCAAACTGTTCAACTTGATGGATTCCAATTGGTGAGAACACACCATGATTTATCGCATTGTTGAGGAATAGGATTTTCGCTGGCTCCACTAAAATCGACACCAAAGCCAACGAGCCAGTATCCACCATCGCTTGTACACCAGCAGCCAACATTGTCGATACCACTTTGACCGCCGGTCCAACAATGAGGAAAGCGATGATGGCACACATCATCCCGATGATACCGGCAGAGAAGTTGTTCACTAGCATCTCAAAACCGCTGCGAACTTTTCCTTCAATGGCTTGGTCGAAACGGGCAATCACAGCACCACCAGCAGGGCCAATGATCATTGCACCCATTAGCATTGGCACATCTGTCCCCACAATCAAGCCCATGGTTGCGATAGCACCCACAATCGCGCCGCGCTCTCCCCCAGTCATCTTACCGCCCGTGTAACCAATCAATAGCGGAATTAAGAACATGATCATCGGGTTGACCATAGAAGCTAGCGCCTCATTCGGCCACCAACCGGTAGGAATAAACAGTGCTGAAATTAACCCCCAAGCAATGAAGGCACCAATACTAGGCATAACCATATTCGCAAGAATACGACCGAAACTCTGAACTTTGATTTTTGAACTTGGGGAGAACATATAAAACCTGAAACACATCTGTAACAATCAATGACTCTGGTAAAATCTGCAAACTTAGGCAAAATATCCTGCAATTATCTGAGATTCATACCACACCCACCCATTGTGATTTTGATCACACCAAAACTCAAACACAGCAATCTAAATGTGATTTATAGATCACATTAATAGAATAACCACCGATAAGATTACGTATTAAAACGACAACACAACGCCAACTTGATGCACATATCAGCAACCTGTCAGAAAGTTGAAATTTAATTCCAAACCTAATCACATCATCAAATTCTATTCCTCCGAGAGAGAGCTAACTAGAAAAATGCATTAAATTGCATTTCTATGTCGAATGGCAAACGGAAAAATAGAACTTATCGTTAACAAAAGCTCTCCAGAACATGCGATATATCACACTATTAAGCTTAGATAGATAAATAATTTAACAAGAGCATTACATGTGAAGTATTGTGTTGTACGAAAAACAATCATAAGTACAACTAACAGGGAAAAATACTCATGCAGTCATTCGTTGATTTTTTGAATGGAATAATCTGGAGTCCGGTACTGATTTACTTGTGTCTAGGCGCAGGTTTGTTCTACTCCATAATGACCCGATTTGTTCAAGTTCGTCACTTCTTTGAAATGTGGCGTTTGTTGTTATCTGGCAAAAGCTCAAGTAAAGGTATCTCATCTTTTCAAGCACTTGCCGTTTCGCTTTCTGGGCGCGTAGGTACAGGTAATATTGCTGGTGTTGCTGCCGCAATCGGTTTCGGTGGTCCTGGTGCTGTATTCTGGATGTGGGTTGTTGCCTTCTTTGGTGCGGCAACTGCGTTTGCAGAATCGACACTGGCTCAAATCTATAAAGAAGAAGATGAAGGCGAGTTCCGTGGTGGTCCAGCTTACTACATCGAAAAAGCGATGGGTCAGAAATGGTACGCGTGGATCTTTGCTATCGCGACAATCTTTGCTTGTGGCGTGCTACTACCAGGCGTTCAGTCAAACAGCATTGGTAATGCAGTAGAAGCAGCGTTTGGCACAGGCGACATGATCGAAACAGCTATCGGTACGTTCAGTTTTGCTAAAGTTTTCACTGGTACTGTTATTGCGATCATCTTAGCGTTCATCATCTTCGGTGGTGTTAAGCGTATTGCGAACTTCACGCAAATCGTGGTTCCTTTCATGGCGCTAGCTTACATCGTGATTGCTTTCGTTATCATTCTTCTAAACATCGGTGAAGTACCACGCATCTTCGGTATGATTGTTGGTGACGCATTTACGCCTATGGCGGGTGTTGGTGCTGCTATCGGTTGGGGTGTAAAACGTGGTGTTTACTCTAACGAAGCAGGTCAAGGTACTGGTCCTCACGCTGCAGCGGCTGCAAGTGTTGATCACCCAGCACAGCAAGGCCTGGTTCAATCTTTCTCTATCTACATCGATACGCTACTAGTATGTTCAGCAACAGCGTTCATGATTCTTATCACTGGTGCATACAACGTACACGGTGGTGCTGAAGGCGCATTCCTAGTACAGAACCTAGCTGCAGATATCGGTGCGAACGGCCCTGTATTTACACAGCTTGCAATCGAAAGTGCTCTACCAGGTGTTGGTAAGCCATTCATTGCGTTCGCTCTGTTCTTCTTCGCGTTCACAACTATTCTTGCTTACTACTACATTGCAGAAACGAACATCGCGTACCTACGTCGCACAGTTAAGATTCCAGGTATGATGTTTGCTCTGAAAGCGGTTCTTATCACTGCAGTATTCTACGGTACAGTGAAAACCGCCAACCTTGCATGGGCAATGGGTGATGTGGGCGTAGGTCTGATGGCTTGGCTAAACATCGTCGGCATTCTGATTATCTTCTTCATGTCTAAACCAGCTCTGAAAGCGCTGAAAGACTACGAAGAGCAACAGAAGAAAGGCGTAACTGAGTACACATTCAACCCAGTTAAGCTTGGCATTAAAGGGGCAGATTACTGGGAAGGTAAATACAAGCGTAAAACAGGTAAATCACCTGAAGCTGAATCAGCGGACAGCAATCCAGTTGAGCAGCCATCTGCGTAAGTAACCTCATAAACTGAATAGATCCTATAAGGCCTATTCAGAGATAATAAAAAACGGGTTAGCCATTTCGGCTAACCCGTTTTGTTTTCCTGTCTCTTAAGAGCTGTTCCCAAACAACGGTCTTAAGCTGCGATCTCTTGCGCTGCAACTTGCGGTGCTTTCTTCTCACCGATTGGCAGTACTGTGCGACCGTATTCGTTGTTGATCACTTGAGCCATTGCAAAGTAGATTGCAGAAGCACCACAGAAGATACCTTCAAAACCAGCGATAGTGCCGATTAGCTCGCTACCAGTGAAATCACGTGCTGCTAGCAGGAAGAATAGAATCGTTAGAGAACCGAATACCACTTGCTTCGCTACTGGGTAGCATAGAGAGCCGATGAACATGAAGCCTGTGAATACGCCCCATAGCAGTAGGTACCAACCCATGAAACTTGCTGGGCTTGCAGGTAGACCCATGTAAGGCATTACGATCAGACCAACCAGTGTCAGCCAGAATAGACCATAAGAAGTAAACGCTGTTGTACCGAACGTGTCGCCACGTTTAAAGCACATTGTGCCGACAATCACTTGGCTCAAACCACCGTAGAAAATACCCATCGCTAGGATCATCGAATCAATCGGGAAGAAGCCTGCGTTGTGGATATTAAGAAGAATTGTGGTCATACCGAAACCCATTAAGCCAAGTGGCGCTGGGTTAGCTAGTTTGGTCGACATTGCGAATTTACCTTTATCAAATAGGGGTTAAACAAAACCAATAAAAATTGTAAGAAAATTTTAATCTATAAACCGCATTTGAGGTAATCCAGTTATCGAAAACTAAGGTTGAGTAAATGATCTCATGGAATATTAGTTTCATATTAGGGATTTGGTATTCATGTTTTGTATTGTTTTTGAGATGCGAGTGAGCGAGGTTCGGGATGCGAAGAGCGTGTTTAGATTCGAGTAAACGGGACTCGAGATGCGAAGAGCGTGTTTAGGATTCGAGTAAACGGGATTCGAGATGCGAAGAGCAATAGAGAGTGTGCTTTTCGCATCTCGCTTACTCGTATCCCGTATCTGTTCATTGATTCGAGTAACGAGATTCGAGATACGAAAAGCTCTTATACTCTTGAATACGCAGAGCTTGGGAGCAATCAACAACAAGCTCTTCGTCACTCGCTTACTCGCATCCCGCATCTGATCATTGATACGAGTAACGAGATTCGAGATACGAGATACGAAAAGGTCTTACAGCTCTGAGTACGCGGAGTTTGGGAGCAATCAAAAACAGGCTTTTCGCTACTCGTTTACTCGCATCCCGCATCTATTCCTAACCACTAAAAAGCCGAGCGTATGCCCGGCTTGTTGAAACGTAATTAGCTCAGCAAGTATTGAATCTACTGACAACTTATCTCATCCCAAAACCAATTTGATTGGACTGGGCTCTCCCATACACCTGGGCCGTTTTTCGCGACAAAGCACTTGCCTTGGTATATTACCTTCTCACCGTTGCTCACTTGAGTTACACCCGGCTCCCAAGTAGTAAATTCGCTTGGATTGACTACGGGTGGTTCAGTGACAGGTGGCTCGACTGGAGGATTCGTCACTGGAGGATTCGTCACTGGAGGCTCAGTCACTGGCGGATCGACAGGTGTAGGATCTGGTTCTACAGGTGATGTTGGCTCGCCCGCGATTAACTTCCAAGGACCACCAGCTGTTGGCTCATCGCCTTGTGTCCACCATTTTGCTTCATAGGTCGCGCCGTTAAAGATCACCTGATCGCCAGTATTGTAAACCTTGTTAGCATCCCAACCGTTGCCACCCGGATTGGTACCAGGATCCACTGGGTCTAGCTTGTCTACCACGCGCACTTCTGGCCAGCTCGCATGAGAGCCGTAGAAGTTGGTCACACACTTCTCGTAATCACCCGGTACTAGTGCAGAGTAAGCGGTTTGAAAGCCAACTAACTCACACTCAAATGAAAAGCCTTCTGGGCGATCGGCGTAGTATTTCCAGTTGCCATCCCAGTTGGTATAAAGCACATCCGTCGCGCCGTTGAGATTCAGGCTTCCGTATGGAGTTTGCTGCCAACACGTATTCTTCTCATCTGCTTCAATTGGGATTTGATAATGTTCAGCTAAACCTTCCCAATAACGAATACGGTTCACCGGTTGGCCTTTGTTCTTATTCTGCTCACCACACTCAATACCACCGTTTATGACATTGATAGTCGTACCAAAGCCATAGCCGATTCCCGCATCTAACTCACGCTGAGATGGTGACCAAGTACGGTCAATTACATGCAGCATCGCTGGCTTAGGCGCTTGAGGCGTTAAGAAGAACCAGATCGCTGAAGCCAAGTTTAACCATGAATCTGCAACCAAACCCGGATTATTCAACAGCACTGTTGCATCACCATCGAACATCACTTCAGAGAAAGCGCCATAATTAAAGTGGTAAGAAAGCTGTTTTGCACCTCGCCCAAAATAGCCCTGCCCTGCTGCACACGGCCAACGCGCATTCTGCCAATCGTTCTGTCCACAGCCTGTGGTGTAACCCTCTTGCCCTTCAGACCAACCCATTTCACGAACGTGCACCAGCGCTTGCTGCCACTCTTCTAGCGCCAATGGATTATCCGAGGTGTTGTCTATCGCGATATGTCCGCCCGTCTCCTGAGAGAAATGAGCAAAGGCGGTGATGATGGATTTCTTACAGATAGCATCTGAATCGCGACCATCGGTGTACTCTCCACAGAATGCAGGGAACTTACCAATAGCGCGCAGGAAACGGGTGTAAGTGTATTCTGGTGCCGCCATTTGCGTTAGGAAATCCCACTCTGTTTGCGGGAACACACGCTCAACGCGTTTTACGTTGTCAGGATTGGTTGAAAGGTTAGGCTTAATCGCCTCTACAATCGTATTGGAACGAGTTTGCAGTGCTTGGGACCAAATCGCATACATAGGATCAGAAGCCTTGGATTGCTCAACAGCAGCAAGATCTGCTCTCGACACAAGATAACCAGTAGGGTTTTGTGGGTCGGGTTGGATGTTCATGGTTGGTTGGCTATTGGTCGCCGCATAGCTTCCGCCAGCAAAAATACTTCCGCCAACGAAAAGAGCACTCAAAACGAGCGCTATCGGTTTCACGTTTAACATAGTTTGTTCTCTTATAAGTAACGTCGATAAGAGAGTATGTGGCACGATGAAAAGGCTCTAGTGCCGAACGGTTAAATCGAAAAGAAGTGCGAGTCGCTTACTAGTAATTTATAAATAACTTCATCTTGTCTCAGTCATTGTGGCGATTGGCTCCAAAAAAACAAAAAGCCCCGAACATTGTTCGAGGCTTCTAGAATCTAAGACAAATTTGTCTCGATTACATCAACAGATAGAGATTATTCCCACTCGATTGTTGCTGGTGGCTTACCAGAGATGTCGTAAACAACACGTGAAATGCCGTCAACTTCGTTGATAATACGGTTAGAAACCTTACCTAGGAAGTCGTATGGTAGGTGTGCCCAGTGAGCAGTCATGAAGTCGATTGTTTCTACAGCACGTAGAGACACAACCCAATCGTACTTACGGCCATCGCCCATTACACCAACAGAGCGTACTGGTAGGAATACCGTGAACGCTTGAGATACTTTGTGGTATAGGTCAGCAGCGTGAAGCTCTTCAATGAAGATGGCATCAGCGCGACGCAGTAGATCACAGTACTCTTTCTTGATTTCGCCAAGAACACGAACACCTAGACCTGGACCTGGGAATGGGTGGCGGTAAAGCATGTTGTATGGAAGACCAAGCTCTAGACCGATCTTACGTACTTCATCTTTAAACAACTCACGTAGAGGCTCAACAAGACCCATTTCCATATCGTCTGGAAGGCCACCAACGTTGTGGTGAGACTTGATTACGTGCGCTTTACCCGTTTTAGATGCTGCAGACTCGATTACGTCTGGGTAGATAGTACCCTGAGCTAGCCACTTAGCATTCTTCAGTTTCTTAGACTCTTCGTCGAAGATATCTACGAATACGTGACCGATGATCTTACGCTTAGCTTCAGGGTCGTTCTCGCCTTTAAGCGCTTCTAGGAAACGGTCTTCAGCGTTAACGTGGATGATGTTTAAACCAAACTTGTTGCCGAACATATCCATAACTTGCTCAGCTTCGTTCAGACGAAGTAGGCCGTTATCTACGAATACACACGTTAGTTTGTCGCCGATTGCACGGTGAGCAAGCATCGCAACTACTGATGAATCAACACCACCAGATAGACCAAGGATAACCTCATCGTCACCGACTTGTTCTTTAATACGTGCAACTGCATCTTCAATGATTGAAGCAGAAGTCCAAAGGCCTTCACAACCACATACATTAAGAACGAAGTTTTCTAGCATTTTCATGCCGTTCTTAGTGTGCGTTACTTCTGGGTGGAATTGAACGCCGTAGTATTTCTTCTCTTCGTTCGCCATTGCTGCGTAAGGACAAGTGTCTGTTTCACCTGTTTTAACGAAGTCCGCTGGGATTTCTACTACTTTGTCACCGTGGCTCATCCAAACATCTTGAGATGCTTCTAGATCAGCAAACAGTGCAGATTCACCTGTTACTTGTACTGCTGCGTAGCCGAACTCGCGCTCAGTAGACGTTGCTACCTTACCGCCAAGTTGCTCAGCCATAGTTTGCATGCCGTAGCAGATACCGAATACAGGAACACCTGAATCAAATACATATTGAGGTGCACGTGGAGAGTTCTCTTCCGTTACACTTTCAGGGCCACCAGAAAGGATGATGCCGTCTGGGTTGAATTCACGAATATCCGCTTCTTCTACGTCCCAGCTCCAAAGTTCACAGTAAACACCGATTTCACGAATACGACGCGCAACTAGCTGCGTGTATTGAGAGCCGAAATCTAGAATTAGAATACGTTGGTCATGAATATTTTTAGTCATTGTAAGCAGTCTTATTGGCTATGTGATGAAACGGAGGCGAGTTTACTCACCTCTCATTAACTCTTCAAGAAATAAAGCAAACGTTTTCGTCAATTTTCTCTTACTCAATGTTTGATCACTATATAGATAGAAAAAACAGAGCTAGATAAAACAGTGTGCCCTTAATGGACACACTATGAAAACGTTAAAGGAGGCGATTAACCTAGACGGTAGTTCGGCGCTTCTTTAGTAATTTGAACGTCGTGTACGTGAGACTCTTTCATGCCTGCACCAGAGATACGAACAAACTCTGCTTTAGTGCGCATATCTTCTACTGTTGCTGAACCTGTTAGGCCCATGCTTGAGCGAAGACCACCCATTTGTTGGTGAACGATCTCTTTTAGGCGACCTTTATATGCGATACGACCTTCGATACCCTCTGGTACCAGCTTGTCTGCAGCGTTGTCAGACTGGAAGTAACGGTCTGAAGAACCTTGAGACATTGCGCCAAGAGAACCCATACCACGGTAAGACTTGTAAGAACGACCGTTGTAAAGGATAACCTCACCCGGTGCTTCTTCTGTACCCGCAAACATTGAACCAACCATCACACAAGATGCGCCAGCTACGATTGCTTTACAGATGTCACCAGAGAAACGGATACCGCCATCAGCGATTACTGGAATGCCGTATTCGTTTGCAACTTCAGCTGCGTCTGCGATTGCAGTAACTTGAGGAACACCAACACCAGTAACGATACGAGTTGTACAGATAGAACCAGGGCCGATACCTACTTTAACTGCGCTAACACCCGCTTCGATAAGAGCACGAGCACCAGCACCCGTTGCTACGTTACCGCCAATGATATCTAGATCTGGGTAAGCAGCGCGAGTTTCGCGGATACGGTTTAGGACACCTTCAGAGTGACCGTGAGAAGAGTCGATTAGTAGAACATCTACGCCAGCTTCAACAAGAGCAGCAACACGCTCTTCGTTACCAGCACCAGCGCCAACAGCGGCACCAACACGTAGACTGCCGCGCTCATCTTTACATGCGTTTGGCTTACGTTCTGCTTTGTGGAAATCTTTTGCTGTGATCATACCGGTTAGTTGGAACTCGTCGTTCACAACCAGTACTTTCTCAACGCGTGCTTCGTGCATTTTCTCTTGCACTTCTTCACGCGTTGCACCTTCTTTAACTGAAGCTAGACGCGACTTAGGCGTCATCACTACGTCTACTTTCTTAGACAAGTCTGTTACGAAGCGAACGTCACGACCAGTAATGATACCAACCAGTTCGTTTGTCTCTGTTACTACTGGGAAACCAGCAAAACCGTGCTTCTCAGTTAGAGCAACAACATCAGCGATTGTTGCATCAGGGCTTACTGTTACAGGCTTAGATACAACACCTGCTTCGTAAATTTTAACCTGACGAACCATCTCTGCTTGTTGTTCGATAGACATATTCTTGTGGATAAAGCCAATGCCACCTTCTTGCGCGAGTGCGATAGCTAGACGAGCTTCCGTCACGGTATCCATCGACGCAGAAATCATAGGGATGTTCAGTGAAATGTTTTTAGTCAACTGAGTGCGAAGATCAGCTGTGTTTGGGAGAACAGTGGAGTGTGCTGGCACAAGTAGTACGTCATCGAATGTCAGCGCTTCTTTGGCAATTCTTAGCATTTGCAATATCTCACAATTGAGGAGTAGAAAGAAAAATCCGACTTCATCGTTTCGCATAATGAAGTGCTTTGGATTAGATATTGCGGAGGGATTATACGCACGGGGAAATCGCTTGGCTACACATTTTTGTATTTTTAATTTGCATTTACCCCCTTGATATGTATTATATTGCCGCTATCTTCCATACTCACGCCCTGTGAGATTCGTCCGAAAGACCGTTCTTAAAGATAGCGCCTCTATGACCAATCCAAACATCTTTACTGTTTCTCGCCTCAATTCAGAGGTTCGTCTTTTACTAGAAAACGAAATGGGAATAGTCTGGCTCGTTGGCGAAATTTCAAACTTCTCTGCACCTGTATCTGGCCATTGGTATCTCACGCTGAAAGATTCTCGTGCACAAGTGAAATGTGCCATGTTCCGCGGCAATAACCGCCGAGTCACTTTTAAGCCTCAGAACGGTAACCAAGTCTTAGTTAAGGCACGACTATCTCTCTATGAGCCACGCGGTGACTATCAGCTGATCATTGAGAGCATGCAACCTGAGGGCGATGGTCGACTTCAACAAGAGTTCGAAAAACTCAAGATGAACCTTGCTGCGGAAGGTCTGTTTGCTCAATCCAACAAACAACCTCTACCAGAACACCCGAAACGCGTTGGTGTTGTCACCTCCAAAACTGGCGCCGCACTCTACGATATCTTAGACGTACTTAAACGCCGTGACCCTTCCTTGCCTGTAGTGGTTTACCCAACCATGGTTCAAGGCGAAGAGGCGGCGATTCAAATTGCTCAAGCGATTGGCCGAGCTAACGAACGCAATGAGTGTGATGTGCTGATTGTGGGTCGTGGCGGCGGTTCATTGGAAGACTTATGGTGTTTCAACAATGAGATCGTTGCTCGCACCATTGCTGCAAGCCAGATTCCAATCATCAGCGCCGTCGGCCACGAAGTCGATGTGACTATCGCTGATTTCGTTGCCGATATGCGTGCCCCGACTCCATCAGCTGCAGCTGAGATTGTTAGTCGCGATAACAGTCATAAAGAGCAGGCTTTTGCTGCCAAGCGCGCACGATTAGTCAGCGCTATTCGCCATGTGTTGATCAAACAAGCGCAATCGACTCAAGCATTGAAACACCGCTTAGAAAGACAGCACCCTAGCTACCAGCTGCAAAAACAGAGCCAGCAACTTGATGATCTCGACATGCGTCTGCGTCGCGGTATGGCGCAATATTTAAAGCAGCATCAGCAACGTGTCGAGAGAAAACACCACCAGCTGCAGCTCCACTCTCCAGTTAAACGCTTGGGTGAACAGAAGCTGCATCTGCAACGCTCAGAGCAAAAGCTCTTGGATGCGATGGACAAAACCTTGCTGACGACTCGCCATCAATTAGCTATGGCTGCGGAAAAGCTAGAGACAGTGAGTCCACTAGCGACGCTAAAACGTGGCTACAGCATCACTCATTCAGCGTCTCATCAAACAGTGTCTTCGGTTGAAGATGTAAAAGTCGGCGAAGTGATCAAAACCCAAGTTGAAGACGGCGTGATTGAATCGCAGGTCACTCAGAAAATAGCGAAAGCATAAACGACCAAACCGTATTAAATGAGAAAGCCCTATCAGATTTGATAGGGCTTTTGCTTATGGGGGATTATCAAGAGCTGCGAATGACTAGCTTGTCTTCTCTGGCTCTTTGAGCGTAAGCATTCCTTCGGTCACAATAAAATCGATGATGGTGTCTAGCCCTTTGCTCTCTTTAAGATTGGTAAACACAAACGGCTTGGTTGGACGCATGCGCTGGGTATCTTGCTCCATCACTTCTAGCGACGCGCCTACATACGGTGCCAAATCAATCTTGTTAATCACTAACAAATCCGAGCGAGTAATACCCGGGCCACCTTTACGTGGGATCTTCTCCCCTTCCGCTACATCAATTACGTAGATAGTCAGGTCAGCAAGCTCAGGACTGAACGTCGCACTCAAGTTATCGCCACCACTCTCAACGAATACTACATCTAGGTTTTTGTGCAGCTTGGCCAGCTCTTCAACGGCCGCGAGGTTCATTGACGCATCTTCACGAATCGCTGTGTGCGGGCAACCGCCCGTTTCCACACCGATAATACGGTCAGGTTCTAAAGCTTCAGCTCGAGTTAGGATCTTTGCATCTTCTTGAGTGTAGATGTCATTGGTCACGACCGCGATATTGAGCTTGTCGCGAATCGCCTTACACAGCACCTCAAGCAGTGCGGTTTTACCAGAGCCTACCGGCCCGCCAATACCAATTCGAAGCGGTTGCTTATAACTTTCCATAGTCTTATTCCTTATATTCTTCCCACTACATCGCTGTGTTATGAACGAAATAGTCTTGTGTATTGTGTTTCATGCAGTGAGCTGGCAATCGAGAGCGATGGAGTGAAACTGCCAATCATCCACTCTTCAATTTTTCGCGCCTGATTGATCACGGCTGGAAATCGCTCGGTGACATTAAGTAGTGCAAGCTGACCATCAGTTTGTCCAAGTGGTACCAACTTTACGCCAGCGGTGACTAGATTCTCTAACCAGCTCCACAGATAGCCTTGCTTTAAATCCTCTAAACTGATTTTCCAATGCCTCGCCGCTATACAGAACCCTAGCAATTGATTCGGGTGCGATTGGATTGAGTCCACTACAGAAACATCAATCTCCAATCGCTTGAGCAGAGTAAACAGAGCCAAACCACGTTGTTTCTCCTCCGCGCGCAGTTCGCTGGTTTCACGGCTTGCGTACAAGAAATCACACCAGTACTCGATCTGATCGAGCTCGCCTTGTTCTAGTGCCAAATAGAGTCGATCAATAATTGGCAGCTCTAGGGTGGCGACACTTGAGTTCGCCATGTAATTCAGCCACTGCTCCATCGTATCGCGGTTGGTCACCCACCCCGCTTCCACAGCATATTCGAGCCCTTGTGAGTAGGTAAAACCACCGATTGGCAATGAAGGGCTAATCAATTGAAATAGGCGATAGCTCGCGACATTCGCTGTTGCTTGCATGCTTATCTCCCTAGAGGCAATTTATGCCGCCATTAAAAACAGCACACTTAGCGAAGCCACACCCAGTGATACCCACTTTGAATACAATGCCTTACCAGCTACGTAGCCAATGCCCATCAACCCTAAAGCACTTACACCCATGCCCGCTGCAAACTGAGCAAGACCAGACGCAGCCTCAACTCCGTGGGCGTAACCATGGAAGAATAGGAAACCGATTGAAACCGCCAGTACGCTGTTGACCTTGGTTGTTGAAGGCGAAAACACATGCCATAGACATAGGCTTACAACGAACAGAGAAGCGATGATTGCAGGCTCAACCACGACCGAGAAGCCCATTGCTTGGCCGACTAATAGACCGGCCATAAGAGAGACAAGACCTCCACCTACAAAAGCCGATTTAATCTTGTTTGAATAAGAAAGCGCGCCAATCAACATACCAAATGCCACCAACATAATAAGGTGATCGACACCAGTAACGGGGTGCGTTAAACCAGAGATGAGTGAATGAGAGCCGTGATCATGCCCTGAGTGAGCGAAAGCCAGCGTCGGCATTGTTAGCGAAGCGATTGTTAATGTCGTTAAGCCTGTAGCGTATTTAAAGTTCATCGCGAAATCCTTGCGTTATTGTTATTTATATCGTTGTTGTATCTATAAATGGATGAGTCACAAATAACTCAATTAATGATGATGGTGATGACCGCCAGAGCGACCACCATAAGCCCCACCTTCTGGTTCAAAAGGTTGTTTTTCTGTCGTCACAGAAGCACCTAACCCTTCAACCATTTCGTCCAAAACATGGTCGTGTTGATAACGCACCCAACCCGCTTCTACCTGCAACGGAACATGTCGGTTACCTAGGTGATATGCTACACGCGTCAGCAGGTGCGCATCGTCGCAATACACGGTAGAGACGGTTTCAGGTGCCGCTTTCACTTCAACGGTTAAACCGCACTCACTGGTAAGTTGTTCTCCACCACGCAAAATATGACCGCGTGGCAAAAACAGCCCTGCATCTCGACCGTCATCCAATGTCACTTTAAGACGGCTTTTGATGCGGCTATCGATCGGTAGGCTCAAAAAGCCATCTGGAGCCGTGTTCAACTCGGCTTGAATTCGAGTAAGTTCAATCATGCTATTACCTCAATCTCCTTGTGAGATTTATAACGTTCAAAATAAGAGCCCTCTGCCAAAGACTTAAAATAAGAGCCTTCAGCTGGCAGCTAAAACAAAAAGTATCGCTGAGCCATTGGTAGTTCTTTGGCGGGTTCACACTCAAGCAATTCACCATCAGCACGTACCTGATAGGTTTGAGAATCGACTTCGATCTTTGGCATCCAATCGTTGAGCTTCATGTCAGCCTTGCTGATATTTCGACAGTTGCTCACTACGCCAATCAAACTCTTTAATCCCAACTGCTTATCGATGTTTTGTGCCTTGGCTTCCTTAGAAACAAACAGCATTGATGTGTTCTGACTTGCCTTACCATAGCTACCAAACATAGAGCGGTAGTGAACAGGCTGAGGAGTTGGAATGGATGCATTCGGGTCACCCATTGGTGCCATCGCTATCATGCCGCCTTTCAGAATCACACTAGGCTTCACACCGAAGAAGGCTGGTTTCCAAAGCACTAAATCTGCTAACTTGCCTTCTTCAATTGAGCCGATCTCATGAGCCATGCCGTGCGTGATCGCAGGGTTAATGGTGTACTTAGCGACATAACGTCTTAAACGGAAGTTATCGCTGTAGTCAGAATCTTCTTTTAAGCTGCCACGTTGCACTTTCATCTTGTGCGCGGTTTGCCATGTTCGAGTGACAACTTCACCTACACGCCCCATGGCTTGCGAATCCGAAGCGATCATCGAAAAGGCACCTAAGTCATGCAAAATGTCTTCTGCGGCAATGGTTTCTCGGCGGATACGCGACTCTGCGAACGCGACATCTTCAGCAATCGACGGTGACAAATGGTGACACACCATCAACATATCCAAGTGCTCATCCACCGTATTGACGGTGTAAGGTCGGGTTGGGTTGGTTGATGAAGGCAAAACGTTCGGCTCACCAGCTGCTCGGATAATATCGGGGGCATGACCGCCGCCAGCACCCTCAGTGTGGTAGGTATGGATCACGCGATCCCCGATAGCGCCGAGTGTCGATTCAACAAAGCCTGACTCATTCAACGTGTCGGTGTGAATCGCAACTTGTACGTCCATCTCATCGGCGACACTCAAGCAAGTATCGATTGAAGCAGGTGTTGTTCCCCAATCCTCATGCAACTTCAAGCCAACAGCACCGGCTGCTACTTGCTCACGCAATGCTTCAGGTTGACTCGCATTACCCTTGCCGAGCAAACCAAAGTTCATTGGAAATTGGTCAAGCGATTCCAACATACGGTGCATGTTCCATGGACCCGGTGTACATGTCGTCGCATTGGTGCCTGTATTTGGTCCGGTGCCACCGCCAATCATGGTTGTCACACCTGACGCCAATGCCTCTTCAATCTGTTGCGGGCAGATGAAGTGAATGTGTGAGTCAATACCACCAGCAGTAAGAATCGAACCTTCACCGGCTAAGATTTCAGTGCCCGGGCCAATCACAATATCAACGCCCGGTTGCACGTCTGGGTTGCCCGCTTTGCCTAACGCCTGCACTCGACCATCTTTGATTGCGACGTCGGCTTTTACGATGCCCCAATAATCCAACACAATCGCGTTGGTAATCACCAAGTCAGGTGTTTCGGCACTTGGGCGTTGGCTTTGCCCCTGTCCATCACGGATCACTTTACCGCCGCCGAACTTTACTTCATCACCATATACGGTGTAATCCTTCTCTACTTCTAGCCACAAATCGGTGTCCGCAAGACGCACTCGGTCACCGACTGTTGGGCCAAACATTTCGGCGTATGCCTGTTTGGATATCGTCGCCATCATCAATCCTTTGTTATTTTGTCGCTTTGACCTATGGGGTTAGAGCTTACCCATTACTTTTCCTTGGAATCCGTATACTTCCCTTGCTCCTGCGTAACTCACCAACTCTACAGTGCGAGATTGACCAGGTTCAAAACGGGTTGCGGTGCCTGCTGGGATATTGAGTCGAAAGCCTTTCGTCGCTTCTCGATCAAAGATCAACGAAGGATTTGCTTCATAGAAGTGGTAATGAGATCCAATTTGAACCGGACGGTCACCGATGTTATTGACCTTAACTGAGGCGGTATCACGCCCTTCATTCAAGGTTATGGTGCCGGGTGCTGTCTCTATTTCTCCGGGAACAAATCCGCTGTAGTTGGAATTGGAACTGGCCATTAGACTCTCCTTACACAATCGGTTCGTGAACGGTCACCAACTTGGTGCCATCAGGAAAGGTAGCCTCAACCTGCACATCGGGGATCATAGATGGGATACCATCCATCACATCATCGATGGTTAGAAGTGTGCGTCCAAAATCCATGAGCTCGGAGACGGTTTTTCCTTCTCTCGCGCCTTCTAGAATCGCACTGCTGATCAGCGCAATAGATTCTGGGTAATTCAGTTTTAAGCCTTTGTCTTTTCTCTGCTGCGCGAGCATTCCTGCACAGAAGATAAGGAGCTTGTCTTTTTCTCTTGGTGTTAATTCCATTTATTTGCCCACTGTTCGTCTAGATACTTAGCTCAATTTTCCTGATGAACTAAGCCAATGTTCCATACAGCAAGCGAAAAAAGTACCGAGGGCTGGAAGTCTACCCTCGGTACAAAAATGGGCAGGTCGCTACGTCGCCCAAATCCTTGGTAAATCAGGAGTAGAGCCACCGAGATGTGAACGCGTTGCTTGCCATATCTGTCCAAAGGCTTGGAGTATGTCTTCACTCCAATGACCTAAAGCTCGGATCACAATCAACCCTTCAATTTGCGTCGCACCCATAATTAATGAGCACTTACTCGATGAATCAAACTGAACAGGTTGCAGTGAAGCTTGCTGTGTAATAGATAAGAGCAAGCTCTGTACCAACTCTAAATCTTGTGGTTCATCTGCGGCAATATAGAAGGTTCCCATCATGGGATAGTTTAATAATCCCATATTTATCATTAACTTATCACCACCATGAAAGTTAAACCCTTCGGTAAGCAATTTCTTGTTATCTAAATAGATTTCGGTTTTTCCAACTAGGTGCCCTTGCTCAAATCCCTCATTTTGTGCAGGCCGACCAAAACAGTGCATCTCCCAACCCCAAAACTGTGCACCTTTTTCAAGGTAGATTTCGGTGTCCAAACGAACGTGCGCATCTGGAAAAAAGATATTCTCTTGTGGCATCCATTCTAGGCGTGCATCTTTAGCGACGTGCAACATCTGTTTCTGTTTCGCATACTTGGCATTAGAGCGATAGAACTTGGTGGCGCCCGGTGTGGTGATCAGGGTATGTGCGCCACTTTCTACCGAGATATCAATATCTAAAGTATCACCTCCTACAACACCACCTGGCGGGTGTAGCAGGTAGCTATGACATGTTTTACCATCGGGATACAAAGGCCGTTGCACCGCAAGCGGCCCCAATTGATATCGGTGCTTGAGTACTGTTTTGTCTCCACGGTTTGCAAAAGTAAGATTCAGCTTGGCTTGCCAACCATCTCTGACATCCTCTTCTATCGCCATCCCAAGTGGCTGCGCGTCTTCCAAGATTGCATTAAGTACATCGCTCATACCGTGAGATACTCCTTTATCAACTTTTCATCGAGCGCTTCCATGTCACCTTCAGCTACGTGACGGCCGCGGTCGAGAATACAAAAACGATCGCCAACCTTACGAGCAAACGGCAACTTCTGCTCAACCAACAATACCGTTAACCCCATCTGCTCATTGAGCATACGAATGATGTCGCCAATCTCCTGCACGATATTGGGCTGGATCCCCTCCGTTGGCTCATCCAGAATCAGCAATTTAGGATTGACCACCAATGCTCTACCAATGGCGAGCTGTTGTTGTTGTCCTCCAGACAAATCTCCGCCACGGCGATGCAACATCTCTTTCAATACTGGAAACAATTCAAAGATAAATTCTGGGATGGTGCGATCGCCCTTTTCGCGAATGGGTAATCCAACCTCTAAATTTTCTTGGACAGTAAGCATGGGAAAGATCTGACGCCCTTGCGGTACATAGCCGATGCCTTGTCTTGGTCGCTCTTCCGCATCGGACTTCAACAGCGATTGTCCAGAGAGCGAGATGTCGCCACTTTCAACTTTGACTAACCCCATAATGCACTGCAATAAGGTCGTTTTTCCGACGCCGTTTCGTCCCATGAGCACCGTACATTTGCCTTCTGGAATATGCATATCAAGATCCCACAAGGTGTGGCTTTCACCGTAATACTGGTTGACTGATTTCACTTGTAACATCTTATTCTCCCAGATAAACCTGTTTCACTTGTGGATGTGCTTGCACCTGATCCATGGTGCCTTCGGCAAGCACGTGACCTTGATGTAGCACGGTGACATGGCTCGCGATAGAGCGAACAAAATCCATATCGTGCTCGACTACCACTACTGAATGCTTGCCCGCGAGAGAGTTAAGTAGCTCTGAGGTTCTGTCCATCTCTTGGTGAGTCATACCTGCGACGGGTTCATCCACCAGCAGCAGTTTCGGGTTTTGCATCAACAGCATGCCGATTTCCAACCACTGCTTCTGACCATGAGATAAGTTACCTGCTAGGTTGGTCGCTTCTTCATGTAGGTGGATCAGCTCAAGCACAGAGAGCAGCTTGTCTTTTTGCTCACCGTTCATCACTGCAGTAAAAGTTCCCCACACTGAGCGCACGCCTGACATCGCCAACTCTAAGTTCTGCCATACGGTGAGACATTCAATCACCGTTGGCTTTTGGAACTTGCGCCCAATCCCCGCATTGGCAATCTCGGCTTCATTCATCTTCAAAAGATTGATGTTAGAGCCAAGCCACACCTCGCCAGTATCGGGTTTGGTTTTACCGGTGATGATGTCCATCATGGTGGTTTTGCCTGCTCCGTTGGGGCCAATGATGCAGCGCAGCTCTCCTTCTTTGATATACAGATTCAAATCGTTGATCGCTTTAAAACCATCGAAGCTCTTATTCACTCCTTCCACGTACAGCAAAATGTTATGACGAGTATCAATCGCAGGGTGCACATCCGGTTTGAGGTAATCAAATACCTGATCGCGGCGCGTCAGTGCACTCACCGAATCTTTTAGAGAGTTCAATGTACTCATGCTGTCACCTCCTGTGGCTTAACTGATGCTTCATCCGCACTGGTGAAACGAGGGTTTGATGGGGTATTGTTCGATGAGTCGCTATCAGAAGAATCAGACTTTGACGAGCTGGATCTCTTACGCAATTGTTGCCATTTATCACTCACGAAGCCGATCACGCCTTGCGGTAAATACATGGTCGATAACACAAATAGACCACCTAAAGCGAATAGCCACACTTCTGGAAATTCAACCGTAAACCAGCTCTTGGCATAGTTGATAATGAGCGCACCGACAATCGCACCAAACAGAGTGGCACGGCCACCTAAAGCAACCCATACCACCACTTCAATCGAGTTAAGTGGCGCAAATTCACCTGGGTTAATGATCCCCACTTGTGGTACATACAAAGCACCTGCGATACCCGCTATCACTGCCGATAGAACAAACACCCACAACTTAATGCCATCAACGTCGTAACCCATGAAGCGAGTACGCGACTCTGTATCTCGAATCGCCAATGCCACACGACCTAAACGGCTGGTGACCACCATGCGACACACCACATAACTGACGATTAACGCCAAGCCAGTACAAACAAACAGGCCGATTTTGGTCGCATCACTTTGTAAGCTATAACCGATAATGTCTTTGAAGTCCGTGAGACCATTGTTACCGCCAAAGCCCATCTCATTACGGAAAAATGCCAGCATCAACGCATAGGTCAGCGCTTGTGTCATGATCGAGAGATAAACCCCAGACACTCGCGAGCGAAATGCTAGGTAACCAAACAGGTAAGCCAACGCGCCCGGTACCAACACAACCATCAGGCATGCAAACCAGAACTGATCAAAGCCATTCCAAAACCAAGGCAATGCCGACCAATCAAGAAACACCATAAAGTCTGGAAGAATTGGATCACCATAGACTCCTCGGTCGCCAATTTGGCGCATCAGATACATCCCCATCGCATAGCCACCCAACGCAAAAAATGCACCATGTCCGAGACTGAGGATACCCAAATAGCCCCAGACCAGATCCAGTGCCAAAGCTAACATTGCATAGCTGAGGTACTTACCCATCAAAGAGATAGTAAAGGTCTCGACATGAAGTGGGTGTCCACTTGGCAGCAGCGTATTGGCCATCGGCACCAATACCACCGCAGCAAGAAGAACGAGTATGGTCAACTGACCGCCCTTATCACCTCTCAAGGCTGAGAGAACAAAAGATTTCGACTGCATAACGCTCTCCTTAACCTTCAGCCGCACGCCCACGCTGAGGGAATAGCCCGCGAGGTCGTTTTTGAATGAATAGAATGATGAAAACCAGAACGAGAATTTTCGCTAGCACTGCGCCTGCCCAAGGTTCGAGTATCTTGTTAAACAGACCCAAACTTAAGCCAGCCACCAAAGTGCCCCATAGGTTACCAACACCGCCAAACACCACCACCATGAATGAATCGATGATGTACGCTTGCCCCATGTTCGGGCCGACATTGGTCAACTGAGAGAGAGCAACTCCCGCAACGCCCGCAACACCTGAACCTAAGCCGAAGGTCATGGCGTCTACACGCTCAGAACGAATCCCCATGGCGCGAGCCATTGCACGGTTTTGAGAGACGGCACGAACTTGTAACCCCAGTGGCGTTTTCTTGAGAACCATAAGCAGTCCCATAAACACCAATGCGCAGAACAAAATGATGTAAAGTCGGTTATAGGTCAGTGACAACATAGGATTGAGCTCAAGCGCACCAGCCATCCATTCAGGAGTGCTTACTGAACGGTTAAGCGGAGAGAAAATACTGCGAACCGCTTGTTGCAAAATCAAGCTGATACCAAAAGTCGCGAGTAGCGTTTCGAGTGGGCGACCATAAAGGTGACGAATGACAGAACGCTCGATAAGAATGCCTACTAACCCAGAAACAATGAAGGCAACGGGAATCGATAATAACAACGCTGTGCCGATGTGGTTTGGCATCATAAGTTGCAGTACATAGGTAGTATAAGCGCCTATCATGATAAGCTCGCCGTGAGCCATATTAATCACGCCCATTACGCCAAACGTAATCGCAAGACCTATGCCCGCCAGTACTAAGACTGAGCCTAGGCTCAAACCAAAGAAAACCGTCTCAACACCCGAGTAGAAGGCTTGGCTCTGCTGATATTGGTCTAGGGAACGATTGGCCGCTTCGATAATGGCAGGATCGTTTTCTTTAGAAAGAAGAGAGTTGAGAGTTTTGAGCACTGCGGATTGTTTGAAATCACCGAGCACTTCAATTGCTTCAATACGAGACGCTACGCTACCTTGAGTATTTAAAGATGTGTGAACTGCCAACAGCAATGCCATCAAATCCGCGACATCACCATCCGGTTCATTCGGCAACATTTGCTCAATGCGCTCGATAATCGCTATGTCTTTGCTACCAAGCAGGTTATTGACCGATTGATAGCGAACCTTTGCATCGTCACTGTTCAGCCCCATTGACGCAATTTCAATCCGTAAGATTCCACGCAGTTTGTTGTTTACACGTACTTTCTTGAATTGCTTGCTCGACTCAATCGCCAGAGTTTCGTAATTCCAAGCCGACTGAGCCTGTGCTGCCGTTTTAATACCTTGAATCACATACAGCTGTTGATAGTGCTCGCTCTTTCTATCACTCACATAGTAGAGCGTGCCGTTAAGCCAACTGGTCAAGAGCGGTTTTGCCACGCCTTCCGGTTGCGAAGCAATGAGCCAGTCGATAGCTGACTCTTTCTCTGACGTTTTTTTACCAACTAGCGCCTTGGTAAAGTTTGCGTTATCGGACACATCAGCCCACGCAAACTGAGCACTGACGACTATAAGCAGCAGTGCCTTAAACACGTTTAATACGTTTTTCATTTATTGTTCCTTAATCCGCCAAGCTCTGTTTTTTGCCGCACTCTTTTATTTGTATCAAGAGATCATCAAGCGGCCTGTTATTGTTTTGGCTTGGGCAGCCATGTGGTCTATACGCACCGAAAAAGCGCTCTTGGCGTTGTTGACTGAAAGTACTAAGTGACTGAGAGTGCCAAGAGCGCATGGTTTAGGTTTAATTAATTGCTACCTGAACACTTCTTCGTTTCTACGTTGAATGCACCGCATGAGAATGGTTTCGACCAGCTAGAGTAAAGCTTGGCTGATTCCGGTAAGTAGCTTGACCACGCATCACCCGCCACAAGGCCTGTGGTTTCCCACACCACCTCGAATTGGCCATCATCTTGGATCTCGCCGATCAATACAGGTTTAGTAATATGGTGGTTAGGCAGCATGGTTGAGTAACCGCCCGAAAGGTTAGGTACAGAAACACCAATCAGTGCATCTTGTACGGCTTCTGCATCCGTGGTGCCCGCGTTCGTTACCGCTTGAGCCCACATGTTGAAGCCAACGTAGTGCGCTTCCATTGGATCATTAGTCACGCGTTTTTCGTTCTTGATGAAGTTTTGCCATGTCTCAACAAACTCTTCATTCGCTTCAGTATCAACGCTCATGAAGTAGTTCCAAGCCGCAAGATGACCAACCAATGGCTCAGTATCCATACCCGATAGCTCTTCTTCACCGACAGAGAAGGCAATCACAGGAATGTCTTCAGATGAAATGCCTTGTGCACCCAGTTCTTTATAAAACGGAACGTTCGCATCGCCGTTAACTGTTGAGACTACTGCTGTCTTTTTACCTGCATCGCCAAACTTCTTAATGTCGGAAACAATAGATTGCCAATCAGAGTGACCAAATGGCGTGTAGTTGATCATGATGTCTTCTTGCGCGACACCTTTCTCTTTTAGGTAGGCTTCAAGGATCTTGTTGGTTGTGCGCGGATAAACGTAATCTGTACCAGCAAGAACCCAACGCTCAACTTCGAGTTCTTCCATCAAGTAATCGACTGCAGGAATCGCCTGTTGGTTTGGCGCAGCGCCAGTATAGAAAACGTTTTTCGAAGACTCTTCACCTTCGTATTGAACTGGGTAGAAGAGAATACTGTTGAGCTCTTCAAAAACAGGCAACATGGATTTACGGGAAACCGATGTCCAACCACCGAACACCACATCAACCTGCTCTTTTTCGATCAGCTCACGGGCTTTTTCAGCAAACAATGGCCAGTTTGATGCGGGATCTACGACGACAGGTTCAAGCTTTTTGCCCAGTAGACCACCTTTTTTGTTCTGCTCTTCTATTAGCATCAGAACCGTGTCTTTGAGTGTGGTTTCACTAATTGCCATCGTGCCCGACAACGAATGCAAGACACCAACCTTAATGGTCTCTTCCGCAGCAAGAACGCTCGCAGAAGAGAAAGAGAGGGATGTACATAGTGCAGCTAACGATAATTTGAACACCTTGTTCATAGTTGTTACTCCATAATTGTTTTTTATTATCCAATTACAGAATTACAAGAAGAGTGCCAAGCTGCCGACAAAATCAAATTTAACTTAATTCATTGATTTTATGTCATTTAATTTCGTTAAAAACAAATATGGTGCAATATGCACGATAGGAGCTGATTCATGATGGTGCAGCAGTCTTAGGAATGAACCAATATGAAACATGAGGAAAATATAAAGCCCAGCTCATTGAGAACTGGGCTTAAATTTTGAAGGTATTCTAAGGCGAGGCAAAGAGCAGTCAGCTTATATCGCGCTTAAGTACTTATCGCGGTTAAGTACAGGGCTTAAACTCAAACGTCACTCTCGACTTAGACTTGAGTTCATTGCACTTATCGTTACAGAAGTAACTGGCTGCACCACACGCCTGAAGCTTCTCGAGCTGACTTTGGCAATCTGGGCAGTAACCAACTTTAGTGAAATGCATAGCACAAGTTTCGCAGTGGTATTGCCCATCCCAACCTAATTCAGACTGACACTGAGGGCAGATATTTTCGCTCATATCGGATTCCTAAATCATCAACTAGGGCTAACTCTACGCTTAGTGTACTTTTGATTGCTTGATTTGGTACATGTTCTTGTCTGCTTCCGCAATCAATCCACCTAAGCCATTGGGATTTTTTTCAAACGCCATCCCAACACTGACAGAAAACTGAGTTCCATCAATGTACAACGCATCTTGCAGCGTTCTGTTGAGTACTCGATATGTGCTGGAGAAGGTCTCTTCAGAGTTAAAGCAGGAGAACACCACAAACTCATCTCCACCATAACGCCCTACTTTGGCGCAGGCTGTCGTCGCATCGTCGAGAACCTTGGCGACTCTCTGAAGGATTTCATCACCAAAGCGATGCCCGTAGGTGTCATTGATCGATTTAAACTTATCGACATCGACAAACATACACCCCATGATCTTTTCACCAAAACAGCGCTTTTTCAGAACCTTCTTAGCTTCACAAAGCAGTGCTCGACGATTCAGACAACGCGTTAAGGAATCACGAGTCGCGTAATATTGAAGTTGATCCTCTAGCTCATATTTCTCGAGGGCAACTGAATAGAGGGATGCCAACAGCTCCAGTATTTCAACTTCAAACTCATGAGGCTCTGAAGGAAATTGGCTGTAAATAGCAAAAGTACCAAGGACATGATCATTGGATGAGAGAATAGGAACCGACCAACAAGCATGAAGATTGGCTTGTTGCGTCAACGGTAAGAAAGCAGCCCAATTAGGATGCTGGTTGATATCCGAAACAATAACGGCTTGTTTGAGGGCCGCTGACTCCCCACACGAACCAATACCCTCACCGATCTCGACTCCCTCAATTTTCTCATTGTAAAACTGAGGAAGGTTGGGCGCGTATTCTAAGTGTAAGGTCTGTTTCTCAGTGTTCAGTAGTAATATCGACGCCATACGCTCGCCGAAAAGATGCTCAGTGAGCTGAACGATCTTCTCATTCAGCTCTTTACGCTCCATTCCGAGTGCAAGCTTACGTAGTAAGCTATTTACTGAGCGGTGAGCTTCCAATAAAAATTCTTTTTCCATTCACAACAACTTTATCAAGTGTATTGATAGCAACCCGTTCTTATGCAAGTTTACTTTTTACTCAATAATAACACACTAAATAACCATGACACATAACTGAAGATCATAGGTTGATCTTTCGCTTTATCTATTTTGATCAGCGATCTACCCCAAAAAGAATATTTATATCACCACACACCGAAAGCATAAGTTACATGTGCTGCATTTGGATTTTAAAAAGAATATAAATCTAAAAGTGGCATTAAAAAGCTACACCATCAGAATATCACAATTCGATCTGTAACCAGTTATCGTCGATTTACATGCGTCTGCATTTCAATATGCTGGTCATCAAGTTTTGCTAAACTCACGGTCAGACGGCCGAGCTCAGAAGTACTATTGATATGAGTACCACCACAAGGGATTGAAATTAAAGTGTTTTCATTTTTCTGCCATTGCCAGTAACGAGAATCTGTCAAACATTCACCATCCAGTTTCATTGCAACTGCACTTTTATGCTCTAACCAAACAGCGATCGTTTGATTGACCAAGTCTTCAATCTCAGAAAGATTTTCCACCATATTCGCAACATTGAGACCGCGCTTTTTAAGCGTTTTTCCTAAACGGTATTTATCGGTGCATAAATCTGGAGTGACAAAGCTCGTTACTTGCGCGTAGCTATTGAAATCATAATGGCCTAATGGATCTTTTCTGTCTGCGTCTTTACGCCAGTATTGCTCTGCAAGCACTTGATTTAAAGCAAGATATGCGACGTGTCCTGCACTGTGCCCACGACTAAGGCTATCTTGATAGTCTTGATCGACATGAAGTTCAACTAGCTGACCAAGCTCAACAGCTTCTGCAGAAGCTGATAGTTGATGAACCACGACAAACACCCAGCCCTCCGTATCACGCTTAACAGGAATATCTTCTGCAACGTAGAGTTTTCCAGTAGATTGTTCTATCGCGCCAACAAGACAATCTTCTACTTCTATCTGCTGTTGGCCTACCGCAATGTAACCTCGGTCTGCAGGGTGATCAGGCCAAATATGACTAACTGGATGAAATGGGGTTTTATCTACAATCAGGTACGTTTTATCTGCTTGCTGCTCTATATGCTGCGCGGTGGCAGTTAAGCTCCAGATTTGGTGACAGAACTGAGTGATGGTTGGAGTAATTTGAATCGATGTGGTCATGGCTTTTGAGTTCTAATAAATTTTGCTTAAAAAAATACCCGAGCTCGGCTCGGGTATCAAATCTGGTGTAAAGGTTACTTACGGCCTTTCATCATGCTCATCATGCGCTTACGTTTACGCTCTTGAGAGATAGTTAGCTTGTTTGTCTTACCTTCAAATGGGTTCTCACTGTTTTGGAACTGAATACGAATCGGTGTACCCATGATCTCTAGAGAACGGCGGTAGTAGTTCATCAAGTAACGCTTGTACGAATCTGGCAGTTCACGAACTTGGTTACCGTGAATAACTACGATTGGTGGGTTGTAACCACCTGCGTGCGCGTACTTCAGTTTCACACGGCGACCACGAACCATTGGTGGTTGGTGATCATCCGTTGCCATCTTCATGATACGCGTCAGTACTGAAGTACCTACACGTGTCGTCGCTGACTTGTAAGCTTCTTGAACAGATTCAAACAAGTGACCAACACCTGTGCCGTGTAATGCTGAAATGAAGTGGATACGTGCAAAGTCTACGAAACCAAGACGACGGTCCAGCTCTTTCTTAACGCGCTCTTTTACGTCGTTATCTAGGCCATCCCACTTGTTTACTGCGATTACGATTGAACGACCTGCGTTCAAAGCAAAACCTAGTAAGCTCAAGTCTTGATCAGAAATGTTTTCACGAGCGTCGATTACCAGCAATACAACGTTTGCATCTTCTACCGCTTTCAGTGTTTTAACTACTGAGAACTTCTCAACGGTTTCATTGATGTTTTTACGACGACGTACACCCGCAGTATCGATTAGAACGTATTCACGCTCATCGCGGCTCATTGGAATGTAAATAGAGTCACGCGTTGTGCCCGGCATATCGTAAACAACCACACGCTCTTCACCTAGGATACGGTTAGTTAGCGTTGATTTACCTACGTTTGGACGACCAATGATCGCGAGCTTGATTGGTTGATCTTGAAGACGTTGGAATTCTGCTTCCGCTTCTTCTTCTGTGAAATCAACTTGCTCAGCTTCTTCATCTTCAAACTCAGTCAGATCGCTCACTTCACCCGCTTCCGCTTTTAGTGCTTCTGCGAATGGGTTTAGCGCTAGATCGATAAGAGCCGTTACACCACGACCGTGAGCCGCAGCAATTTGGTACATGTCTTCAACACCTAGCTGCCAAAAATCCGCACTTGCTGCATCAGGGTCGATACCATCAACCTTGTTTACAACCAGCATAGAAGGCTTTTCTAGCTGACGAAGGTGCTTCGCAATTGCAACGTCAGATGGTGTTAGACCCGCACGGCCGTCTACCATGAACAGTACAACATCAGCTTCATCAATCGCCGCTAATGACTGCTCTGCCATTTTTGTTTCAACACCTTCCTCAGTACCGTCGATACCGCCGGTGTCGATAACAATAAATTCGTGTTCACCAAGCTGAGCTTGGCCATATTTACGGTCACGCGTTAAGCCAGGAAAATCCGCAACCAATGCATCGCGAGTTCGAGTCAATCGGTTAAACAACGTAGACTTACCTACGTTCGGACGCCCTACTAGAGCAACAACAGGTACCATAACAACCTCTACAATTTCTTTTCTTAATGTAGTTATAGGTAAACACTTGTTCGCAAGTTTAAACTCTTACCTATAACCACACGCTTTATTAATTTTACAACAACAAAACGGCCCCTGGCTGTTACCAACCAGGAGCCGACTGTGAATTATATCACGCTTTTATTGGCTAATCGTCAGTTTCTTTACATCGCCGTTGCGAGTCACGACGAGGTAACCGCCAGCTAGCTCAATCGGTGCTACTGCAAAGCCACTGTCATCCACCAGCTGCTGCGCCACAAAATCACCTGTCGCACGGTCTAGCCAGTGTAAGTAACCTTCTGTGTCACCCACAACCACATATCCGTTAATGATAGCAGGTGCCGTTAGTAAACGGTTTTCAAGCAGCGATGTACTCCAAATCTCGGTACCACTGCGCGCATCAACCGCGGCTAGGTGATCGTTATCTGTCACAACGAATAAGCGGCTACCATCACTCGCTAGGTCAATCGCAGAAGAGTAGTTACGCTTCCACACAGGTTTACCCGAGCGTAGGTCAATCGCAATCAATTGGCCATTAATACCAACCGTGTAAAGAGTGCCACCCAAAACAACTGGTGAAGAGTCAACATCCACAAGACGGTCGATCTCGGTCGCACCTTTTGGTGTGCCTACTGGCTGTTGCCAAATAAGCTGACCACGTTCAACGATAGCAGCAGCCAATCGACCATTTGCTGTTCCCCAGAAAACACCGCCAGATACGGTTACAGGAGCACTATCACCACGAAGCGTCAAACTAGGTACTTCAGTACTGATGGTCCACTTCTCTTCACCGGTTTCTTGGTCAAGCGCGACCATCATGCCACGGCTAGTATGAACCAGAACCATGTTGTTTTCTGTAGCAGGTGCAGCGAGTACTTCACCGTTCACAGACACACGCCATAGTTCTTCACCGGTTTCTTCATCAACAGCGATCATCTCGCCATTTTCAGAGCCAAGGAAAACCTTACCGTAACCCGCAGTCAAACCACCAGAGATACGCGCAATCACGTCTTTCTCTAGATCGTTTTTCCAGATCTCTTTACCCGTTTCAGGGTCAAGTGCTTTGATCATACCATCACGACTAGCAACAAATACTTTGTCGTATGCGTATTCAGGTGTGAGCTTTGAGAAGTAATGACCAACGCCATCACCCACTGAGGTAGACCACTCTTGAGACGGTGTAAATTCACTCGTTACGGTTGGCACTGGCGCCATGATAACCGTGTCTTCTTCACCCGCACAGCCAGCAAGCAGCCCAAGAGCTATTGCACACAGTGTCGCTTTGGGAAACATCTTCTTCATTCAAAGCGCCTTATTTAGCTAAGTCGTCAAGTTTGATTTGAAGCGTTTGGCTAGCATCAACAGCTTGTTGAGCTTCAGTGTAAGCCGTATATGCAGCATCGCTGTCGCCTTTACGAAGTGAGATATCACCACGCAGTTCCGCAACACGACCTTTCCACGATTCATCAGTGATTGCCGCTAGTTCACTAAGTGCTGCGTCAAACTCACCCTGCTCTGCTTTTACACGAGCAATACGGTAGCCTAGTAAAGGAGCCAATGCCGCGTCTTTTGTCGCCGATTGTGCCCACTCAAGCTGTTCAAGCGCTGCGGCTAGATCACCCGCTTCTACTTGTGCTTTAGCCAATTGCATAGCCGCAAGTACAGAGTACTCAGCATCTTTGTTGCTATCGATGAAAGCTTGAATATCTGCTTGTGCATCTAGACCTTTTGCATCCAGTGCAGAAATAGCTGTAGTGTAGCTTTCAGACGCTGCTTCACGAGCTTGGATAACTGAGTCTTGGTAATAGCGCCAGCCAAACAGACCACCCAAACCAATCACAGCACCAAAGATCACAGCTTTGCCGTTCTCTTTCCACCAGTCTTTAATGGCTTCAACTTGTTGCTCTTCGCTATCGTAAAGTTCCACTTCCTGTCCTCTTTGATTCTTTTAAACGCCAGCAAACAGCTGGCGTTGAATATTCATATTGAGCGTTTAGTTGCTCAGCGGGCGACTTAGATTAATGCCGCGACTTTTGCCGCAACGTCTGCTTGGGCAACAACTTCTTGTTCACCACCAACCAGATCTTTCAATACCACTGTGTTGTCTGCTACTTCGTTTTCACCCAGTACCAATGCAACGACAGCGCCCACTTTATCAGCACGCTTAAATTGTTTCTTGAAGCTACCACCACCAAAGTGGTTCATTACACGAACGCCTTCAATGTTGTCGCGAAGTTCATTCGCCAGTTGCATGCCTGCAATCATGGTGCCTTCACCCGCTGCTACCATGTAGACGTCAACACTGCGACGTACTTCTGTAAGCTCTAGAGTCTCCATCATTAGAACAAGGCGCTCTAGACCCATTGCAAAACCAACTGCGTTAGTTGCCTTACCGCCTAGTTGCTCAACTAGGCCGTCGTAACGACCACCGCCACATACAGTGCCTTGTGCACCTAGGCTGTCAGTAATCCACTCAAATACAGTGCGGTTGTAGTAGTCAAGACCACGAACTAGACGCTCATTAACTTGGTATTCGATACCAACAGCATCAAGAAGTTCACACAAACCTGCAAAATGTTGCTGTGACTCTTCACCTAAATATTCAGAAAGGCGAGGTGCATCACCAAGAATCGCTTGTACGTCTGGGTTCTTAGTATCTAGAACGCGCAGTGGGTTTGTGTGCATACGACGCTTACAATCTTCATCCAGCACATCGATGTGTTGCTCTAGGAAAGCCACAAGTGCTGTGCGGTAGTTAGCACGGTCTTCAGTAGAACCGATTGAGTTCAGTTCTAGGCGTACGTGCTTGTCGATGCCTAGCTCACGCCATAGACGTGCAGTCATCATGATAAGTTCTGCGTCAACATCTGGGCCATCTAGACCAAACACTTCTACACCACATTGGTGGAATTGACGGTAACGACCTTTTTGAGGACGCTCGTGACGGAACATTGGGCCCATGTACCATAGACGCTGTTCATCACGGTTAATAAGGCTGTTTTGGATGCATGAACGAACACAACCTGCTGTACCTTCCGGACGTAGCGTTAGGCTGTCACCGTTGCGATCTTCAAAGGTGTACATCTCTTTTGAAACTACGTCAGTCTCTTCACCAACAGCACGGCTAAATAGGTTTGTCTCTTCAACGATCGGCATACGTACTTCGTTGTAGCCGTACGCGCTTACTACGCTTTTTACAGCGCTTTCTACTTTCTGCCAAAGTGGTGATTGAGTTGGAAGGCAGTCGTTCATGCCTCGGATTGCTTGGATATTTTTAGCCACAATTTTTTCCGTCATTTTTCACGACAAGGTACGTCTAAACGCTTCACCTCATCGCGTTGTATTAATCTTCTAGGTTCTTTAGGTCAATGCGATTGGTTTTATCCATCACAGACGCTTTTGCTCTGATTTTCGCTTCTAGCTGATCGACAAGGTCATTATTGTCGAAACGCTCTTTCTGACGCTTACCGTCTTCGTAGAACGCACTCTTACGTGCACTACCCGCAAGGCCTAAATGCGATACTTCCGCTTCACCCGGGCCGTTTACCACACAACCGATGATAGACACATCCATTGGGGTTATCACGTCTTCTAAGCGCTCTTCTAATGCATTAACCGTATTAATAACATCAAATTCTTGGCGAGAGCAGCTTGGGCAAGCAATGAAGTTGATACCACGCGAGCGAATACGCAAAGACTTAAGAATATCAAAGCCAACTTTGATCTCTTCAACAGGGTCTGCAGCTAGCGAGATACGCAGCGTATCACCGATACCTTCTGATAGAAGCATACCTAAGCCAACAGATGACTTAACAGCGCCCGCACGAGCGCCGCCCGCTTCAGTGATACCTAAGTGTAGAGGTTGATCGATCTTCTGCGCCAATAGGCGGTAAGAACCTACAGCTAAGAATACGTCTGATGCTTTTACACTGACCTTAAACTGATCAAAGTTAAGACGATCAAGAATGTCCACATGGCGCATTGCAGATTCGACTAGCGCTTCTGCTGTTGGCTCTGTGTACTTCTCTTGAATGTCTTTCTCTAGAGAACCACCGTTAACACCAATACGAATCGGGATATTCTTGTCGCGAGCACAATCAACAACTGAGCGAATACGGCTCTCATTACCGATATTACCTGGGTTGATTCGTAGACAGTCAACGCCATACTCCGCCACTTTAAGGGCGATACGGTAGTCGAAATGAATGTCAGCAACCAAAGGTACCGACACTTGCTGTTTGATCTGCTTGAACGCTTCTGCTGCATCCATGGTTGGAACAGAGACACGTACAATGTCAGCACCGACATTTTCTAGCGATTTAATTTGAGCAACAGTCGCCGCAACGTCTGTTGTTCGAGTATTAGTCATGGATTGCACGGCAATTGGTGCACCATCACCGATCGGCACGTCGCCCACATAAATACGGGTCGACTTGCGACGAATAATAGGAGATTCGTGTTGCATATTAACTCTAAGGTAAGGTTATTCTAGCTACTTTGCCTGAAGTATACCCAGAAAGGTCGACAGGTTCACTCGCAAATGTCATTGAGACGGCTTCTGGTGCACCAATAACCACTTTATACGGGGTTTCACCTGATAAATTCAGTGATTGGCCTGCTTTTTTGATGCCCGTTGACAGCGTTCTGCCCGTTGCGTCTTTAACTTGAATCCAGCAATCAGAGCTAAATTGCATGACCAACTCATTAGCTAATGGCTCAGGCGTTACAATTTCTGGCTCAGCAACTTCAGTCTCAACAGCAGCAACTACTGGCTCCACAGGTGTTTCTACTTCAGGAGCAACGTCAGCATCCGCAATCTCTGTCACGGCACTCGTTTCAGCCACTGCTTCACTGTCTACAACTTGCGGCGCTTCAACTGCTGGTGTTTCAGCTTCAATCAGATCAAGAGATGTGGTGAGTTGATCATCACCAAGCTCATCGACAACCACTTCTTCTGCAGTTTCTTCTGCGACTAGAGATTGAGAAAGCGTGTCTTGTTGTTGATTCTGCCACCACCAAAGCGACGAGATACCGGCAATAACCGCAAAGATGCTCCAAGTTAACAGCATAATGCGGCTATTGTGCTTCTCAGTTTTGGTTTTACGAGAGAAGCTCATCATCTCTTGCTCTTGATGCTGAATATCACCAGAGTGTTCTAAAGCTTCTAGAACTACTTTCTCATCTAAATTAACGTATTTGGCGTATGAACGAACATAACCACGCATGAAGGTGGCGACTTGGTCTGAGTCAAATTGGTTGTCTTCAATCTGCTGAATCAAGCTAACGCGTAGCTTTAAGCGAGAAGAGACTTGTTGTTGGGTTAAACCTAACGACTCACGTCGATTTTTAAGGATCGTACCAGCTTCCAGTACAGGAGCTGCAGCTTGTGGAGTTTGTGTATCTTGTTCTGTGTTCATAAAGTTGAACTTCTAAATATTATCGTCGGTTGTCGAGAGCCATTTTTTATTATCGTTTACGCTCAATCTTACAACCCACTCTTTGTGGAATTTGTCCTGCGACTCGCACCAAAAACCTTTTGAAATCGAAAACCGCACACTGCTATGCAAAAGGGTTTTCTCAGGTAGCTATCTGTTCAATGCCAACCTTGTAAATAGACATATTGATGGTTCGAGTAGCAAGTAAGCACTTAAACTGAGTTTAAGCTGATTTAATCATAAGCCAATGCCATGACAAGGCAAAAACACTTTCGACAAAATTTACCGTTAGCTCATGGTTTTGTACAAAATTTAACGAAAAATGTAAAAAAGCGTGGCGCAATGAACAGACAAACGGTGATAAACGGCCAAAAACAAACAAGCCAGAAGTAAACTTCTGGCTTGTTGTTAAAACTGAGAGCGGCTTAAAGCGCTTTTACTGGAATAGTTTCCGCAGCAGCTTTTTGCTTCGTACGTTTGGTACGGTCGATAACATCACCCACCAGCTGACCACATGCAGCGTCGATATCGTCACCACGAGTCTTACGCACTGTTACTGTGTAGTCGTATTCCATTAGCGTTTTTTGGAAACGGTCGATACGAGAGTTACTTGGTTTCTTGTAAGGAGAACCTGGGTACGGGTTAAATGGAATCAGGTTAATCTTACATGGCGTGTCTTTCATTAGCTCAGCAAGTTCACGAGCGTGGTCCATATCGTCATTCACATGATCCAATAGAACGTACTCTACGGTAACTTTACCGCGGTTAGCGTTTGAAGACGCAATGTAACGACGTACCGATGCTAGGAAGTCTTCGATATCCCAACGGTCGTTGATAGGCATGATTTCGCTACGCAGCTTGTCGTTTGGCGCGTGCAGTGAGATTGCTAGTGCAACGTCAATGTTACCCGTCATTTGATCAAGACCTGATACAACACCAGAAGTCGATACTGTTACGCGGCGCTTAGATAGAGCAAAACCAAGATCGTCCAACATGATCTCTAATGATGGCATTAGGTTTTTCATGTTAAGCAGAGGCTCGCCCATACCCATCATTACTACGTTTGTAATTGGGCGGCGACCTGTTTCTTTCTCAAGACCGATCTCACGAGATGCACGCCAGATTTGGCCAACAATCTCAGAGACTTTTAGGTTACGGTTGAAGCCTTGTTGCGCTGTAGAACAGAACTTACACTCAAGTGCACAGCCTACTTGTGAAGATACACACAGCGTCGCACGGTCACCGTCTGGAATGTATACCGTTTCAACGTCTTGGTCGCCAACACGCATTGCCCATTTGATTGTACCGTCTGAAGAGTGTTGAGCTTCAGAAACAACAGGAGCAACGATTTCACAGCGACGTTGAAGTTTCTCACGCAGCTTTTTGTTGATGTTGTTCATGTTTTCGAAGTCATCGACACCGAAGTGATACATCCACTTCATTACTTGATCTGCTCGAAAAGCTTTCTCATTCAATTCTTCTGTGAAAAATTTACGAAGACCTTTACGATCAAAATCGAGTAGATTGACTTTAGCTGTGGTCATGGTGCCTCTCAATGACGGAACAATAATTAAGGGCGCGAATTGTACAGCCTTTACGCATCTTCAACAAGAGCTGTAAAACCCTGTGTTTACTAAGACATTCAAAGTTAAGTGATTAAAATTTACACAACCCTCATTCACTACTTACAATTCTAGAAATAAGAGCAAGATTCCCGACTACGCTCCTTCGTCGCTATCGGGAATGACGACTAGGTAAACTATCTCAAACGTAAAACCCAGATACAAAAAAGGCCTCACCGTAGTGAAGCCTTGAGAGTATTACCCGTTGCTTATTCAGCAGGACGTGGGCAAATTTCAGATTCTGGGAAGAAGAACTCAATCTCGCGCGCTGCCGATTCTGGGCTGTCGCTGCCGTGTACTGAGTTGTAACGCATGCTGATTGCGTAGTCTGCACGGATAGTACCGCACGCCGCTTCTTCAGGGTTTGTTTTACCCATTAGTTCGCGGTAACGACAAATTGCATCTTCGCCTTCTAGCACCTGAACCATGATAGGGCCAGACGTCATAAACTCTTTAAGAGCTGGGAAGAACTCTTTGCCTTCATGTTCTGCGTAAAAACCGCTCGCTTGCTCTTCAGTTAAGTGCACCATTTTAGCTGCAACAATTTGTAGGCCCGCTTTTTCAATGCGGTGGTAGATTTCGCCGATCAGGTTACGTTTAACAGCATCTGGCTTAACAATTGAGAACGTTCTTTCTAGAGCCATAGGGGTTCCTTCACTTCATTTTTGTTGTTATTTAAAATGACACCTGTCCTCATTAAGTGAGTTCAGGTAACAATCAGGCAGCCGATAGCTGCCTGATTTTATAATTATTTTGCTTGCTCGATAAGCAGACGAGCCAGAGTGCGAACACCCATACCTGTCGCGCCTGCTGCCCATTTATCACTTGGTGATTTGCGGTATGTGCCCGCACAATCCATGTGTAACCAGCCTTTCTTGTAGTCATCAACAAAGTAAGACAAGAATGCCGCTGCCGTGCTTGCACCCGGAGTGTAATCGCCAGTGCTGATGTTAGATAGATCAGCAAAGTTTGATGGCAGCATACCACGGTGGAAGTCAGCCAATGGAAGTGGCCATAGACCTTCTTTCTCTTGGTTTGCTGCTGTTAGCGCTTGATGAGAAAGCTCATCATCGAAGCTCATTAGTGCGTGGTAGTCGTTACCCAGAGCATTCTTCGCAGCACCTGTTAGCGTTGCACAATCGATGATAAGTTCTGGATTCTGTTCGCTTGCGTACATCAGACCATCAGCTAGAACCAAACGACCTTCTGCGTCGGTATTCATGATTTCTACTGTAGTACCGTTTTTGTAGGTGATGATGTCACCTAGCTTCAGTGCACGACCCGAGATCATGTTTTCTGCACAGCAAAGAATAAGCTTAATACGCTTGTTCAAGCCACGCTCAATCGCCAAACCTAGACCACCGGTAATCGTTGCTGCACCACCCATGTCTGCTTTCATCGCAGTCATGAATTGACCTGGTTTGATACTGTAACCGCCTGAATCGAAGGTGATACCTTTGCCGACTAGACATGCAAATACTGGTGCGTTTTCATCACCCGTAGGGTTGAAGTCAAGCTGTAGCATGGCAGACGTACGCTCAGAGCCACGACCGACAGCGTAGATACCTTCCCACCCTTCAGTGAGCAGGTCTTTGTCTTTAACGATCTTCGCCTTTACCGTGCCTTCTGGCGCGACAGATTTGATGTATTCAGCAGCCATAGTTGCCAGTTGACGTGGTGCAACCTCTTCCGCTGTTTTATTGATGATGTCACGAGTCCAATCTGTTGCGCGAATACGAGCTTCTAGCTCAGCTTGATCCGCTTCTGATAGCTCGCCCCACTCTAGCGTGGTTTGCTTTTTAGGACCGCGATAGCCTTGGTGGAATGCCCAAACGCTCTCTAGATCCCAACCTTCACCTTGCAGTGAAATGGATGAAATACCTTGTCCGTCAAGTTTACGACCTGCGCGTTGAACTGCGCCTAGATCGTGGCCTCCTGCTAGGTGAACTGTTGCACCTGCTTCTGAAAACGAAAGGATAGCCTTATCTCCCCACTGAGGCTGGGCAGGCTCTTGACTTAAAAATACTGACATCTGTGTAGACATGATTTCTCCTTGTCTTTGAACCACATTACCTTTGTGATTCAGATTATTTTTTATTAGCGAACTGATGTTAGCATTATGTAGGAGTAAAATGTCATTTTGATAAAAAAACGGACCATAAGGTCCGCTTTTTTTAGTAAGAATTGTTAACTTGGCTGTGTTTTCAGAGAGCTTATCTCTGCCGCCGAGTTAAAAATGAGCATGGGAGCTTAGTCCATCTCATCCATCCAGCATAGAATGATGGCTTCAAGGATCTTCTCGTTCGAGTGATTTGGTTCATCGTCGAAGTCTTCAAGATCTAATATCCATTGGTGCAGATCAGTAAAACGTACCGTTTTTGGATCCGTATCCGGGTATAAGTCACATAGTTCAATCGCGATATCTCGCGAGTCAATCCACTTTAAGCTCATATCATTTCCTTATCAGTTAAAGGCACTCATGCGCCTCTAATACACTATTATTCTAAGC
Source organism: Vibrio fortis (assembly GCF_024347475.1). NCBI lineage: Bacteria > Pseudomonadati > Pseudomonadota > Gammaproteobacteria > Vibrionales > Vibrionaceae > Vibrio > Vibrio fortis. Next base: position 657,656 of record NZ_AP025487.1, on the reverse strand, counting down.
CAGTTTTACTAAAACCTTCGCCATTTAGCGTGAGTTTTAGTGATCTTCAGAAGCTAGGTTTAGCGTGTATTTTGGAATCTCAACAACAAGATCTTCGTCCGCAACTTTTGCCTGACAACCTAGGCGAGATTCCATCTCTAAACCCCATGCTTTATCTAGCATGTCATCTTCAAGATCGTCGCTCTCTTCTAGTGAATCGAAACCTTCACGAATCACAACGTGACAAGTTGTACATGCGCACGACTTTTCACACGCGTGTTCAATACCAATGCCTGCCTTTAATGCAACATCAAGTACTGTCTCGCCCGTTTCTGCTTCTAGCACTGCGCCTTCTGGACATAGATCTTCGTGAGGTAAAACAATAATCTTTGGCATGTTTATCTATTCTCTAACTATTAAATATTATCGACTGACTGACCTGACAGTGCAGCACGAATTGATTTATCCATACGACGAGAAGCAAAGTCTTGGCTCGCTTTGTCTGTATTCTTAATTTCTAGCTCAATCGCATCAACGTCATCACCGTTGCGCTTCTCGATCAGAGACTCAATCGCTTGAAGTAGCAGCTGCTTCTCTTGCTCGTTAAGTAGCTCGTCACCATCGGCTTGCATTGCTGCGATCAGGCCTTCAATCACACGGTCCGCTTCTACACGCTGCTCAGCTAGAGCGCGAGCTTGCATGTCTTCTTTCGCGTATGTCATTGAGTCTTTCAGCATGTTAGCCACTTCATCGTCACTCAGACCGTATGATGGCTTAACTTGAATTTCCGCTTGAACACCCGTGCTCTTTTCCATTGCCGTTACAGACAGTAGACCATCTGCATCAACTTGATAGGTAACACGGATATGTGCTGCACCCGCAGCCATAGGCGGAATGCCTTTAAGAGCAAAACGTGCCAGTGAACGACAGTCATCAACCATCTCACGCTCACCTTGAACGGTATGAACCGTCATTGCCGTTTGGCCATCTTTAAAGGTAGTAAACTCTTGCGCGCGAGCAACAGGGATTGTGGTGTTACGAGGGATGATCTTCTCAACCAAGCCGCCCATAGTTTCAATACCCAAAGAAAGTGGGATTACGTCCAATAGCAGCATTTCAGCATCTGGCTTGTTACCCGCTAGGATATCCGCTTGGATTGAAGCACCAATTGCAACTACTTCATCAGGGTTAATGCTCGTCAGTGGTGTGCGACCAAAGAAGTCACCGACCATTTCACGAACAAACAAAGTACGAGTTGAACCACCAACCATGACCACTTCAAGCACTTCATCAGCGTCTACGTCAGCGTCTTTCAATGCACGGCGACAAGACATCAGTGTTTTCTTAACCAATGGCTTGATGATGTCATTGAACTCATCACGAGTCAGTGTACCCGTCCAACCCAGCGCTTCGACATCAACTTCCTCTTCAGCAGACAGACGAATTTTAGCGTCTGTGGCTGCGTCTAGCAGAATACGGCTTTGTTCAGCAGTTAGCTCTGTCAAACCGGCTTGCTGTTGGAAGTGATCGGCTACTAGATGGTCAAAGTCATCACCACCTAATGCTGAGTCGCCACCCGTTGCCAATACTTCGAATACACCTTTTGATAGACGTAAGATAGAGATATCAAACGTACCACCGCCCAAGTCGTAAACCGCAATCACACCTTCTTGGCCAGAATCTAAACCATAAGCAATTGCAGCAGCAGTTGGCTCATTCAAAAGGCGAAGAACATGAAGACCAGCCAGTTGCGCCGCATCTTTTGTACCCGCACGCTGAGCGTCATCGAAATAAGCAGGAACCGTAATGACAGCACCTGCAAGCTCACCGCCTAGGGTAGACTCCGCACGTTGACCTAGAGTTCTCAAGATATCAGCAGATACTTGAATAGGGTTCTTAGTGCCTTGCTCCGTGCGAATAACAGGTAAGCCATTATCGCTCTCTTCAAATTGATAAGGCAGTGATGGGTAGCGCTGCTTGATATCAGCCAGTGAACGGCCAATCAGTCGTTTCACTGAAATAATGGTGTTCTGTGGATCTGTCTGCGCACAATCACGAGCCTCTTGGCCTGTGGTATGCGAATCAGCTTGATAGTGAACAACAGAAGGCAAAATTGAGCGGCCTTGAGCGTCCGCTAAGGTCGTCGCTTCACCACTGCGAACCGAGGCAACAAGAGAGTTGGTAGTACCTAAATCGATACCCACAGCCAGCTTATGCTCGTGCGGTGCTGAGCTTTGTCCTGGTTCTGCAATTTGAAGTAATGCCATGAGGATTCCTTTTATCTAGTCGCTAGTCGAGCAGGTGATCTTCGACTTGTTCTATTTCTTTCTTGAGTTTTGCGATGAATTTCAGTTTACGAACGCTGTCAGCGGCTTCTTCCCATACCGCTTGATCCAACTGTTGTTCGATCTGCGCTAGGTGCTGCTTATACATTTTGCTGACTTTAGTATCGAAGTCGAACAGCTCGTCAGCACCATCTGGGCTTGCTGCGATGTGCTCTAACTCTTCACGCAGTTCCATCTGCTCCATTAGGAACATTGGATCTTGCATGGTTTGCTGTTCACCACGAATATCAACGCCATTTTGCACTAATAGGTGCTCTGCGCGACTGATTGGGTTCTTAAGTACCTGATAAGCGTCATTGATTTGAGAAGCTTTTTGTACCGCTAGCAAGCGATCACGCTCGGAGGCAGTAGCAAAGTTGTCTGGATGAAATTGACGCTGCAGGTCTCTAAACTGAGAAGCAAGAAGGCTACCATCCAGTTGAAACTGAAGTGGTAGCCCAAATAATTCGAAATGATTCATGTAAAGGTGGTCCTAATTTTAGGCCCTGATGCAGAGCCTAATTGTACGTTGCTTACAATCGATGCGCTTACAATAGATGCTTAGCCATTCAAGCACTTATACATTAAAGCTCTCACCACAACCACACTCGCCTTTCGCATTTGGGTTGTTGAATTCAAAACCTTCGTTTAGGCCTTCTTTTACATAATCAAGCTCAGTGCCATCTAGGTAAACCAAGCTCTTAGGATCAATGATGACCTTAACACCTGAGTGCTCAAACACTTGGTCTTCTTCGTTGAGTTCATCAACGAACTCAAGTACATATGCCATACCTGAACAGCCAGTGGTTTTCACGCCCAAACGTAACCCGATACCTTTACCTCGGTTATCTAGGAAAGCTTGAACTCGGCTTGCTGCCGTCTCTGTCATGGTGATGGCCATACTACAACCTTGTTTTAATAATTTGAGAACTCAGTGGGAGCACAAAATGCACTCCCTAATATTACTATTTTTTTGCAACGAACCGCTATGAAGGGCGATTAACGTTTCTTTTTGTAATCCGCAACAGCTGCTTTAATTGCATCTTCAGCAAGAATTGAACAGTGAACTTTCACTGGTGGAAGCTCTAGCTCTTCTGCAATTTCAGAGTTTTTGATTGCCGCTGCTTCATCGATGCTCTTACCTTTAACCCACTCAGTAACTAGTGAGCTAGACGCGATTGCACTACCACAACCGTATGTCTTAAATTTCGCATCTTCAATAATACCTTCTGGTGTTACCTTGATTTGCAGTTTCATTACGTCACCACATGCTGGAGCGCCAACCATGCCGCTACCTACATTTGGATCTTCTTTATCAAACGAACCTACGTTACGTGGGTTTTCGTAGTGATCAATTACTTTTTCGCTATATGCCATGATAGTTACCTCGAATCCTCTATATCCGTGAGATTAGTGATGTGCCCACTCAACAGTGTCCAGATCAATCCCTTCTTTATACATATCCCATAGAGGAGACATGTCGCGTAATTTGTTTACTGCTACACGAATCTGAGCGATTGCGTAGTCAACTTCTTCTTCCGTTGTAAAACGGCCGAATGAGAAACGTACTGAGCTATGTGCCAGTTCATCGTTTAGACCAAGAGCACGTAGAACGTAAGATGGCTCAAGGCTTGCTGATGTACATGCAGAACCCGATGATACTGCTAGGTCTTTTAGAGACATAAGCAGAGACTCACCTTCAACAAAAGCAAAGCTCACGTTTAGGTTGTGTGGAACACGCTGGTCTAGGTCACCGTTTACCGTTACTGCTTCAAGGTCTTGAACACCTTTCAGTAGACGCTCACGTAGCGCTAGTGCGTGGTCGTAATCTTTTTGCATGTCTTGTTTAGCGATAGCAAATGCTTCACCCATACCAACGATTTGGTGTGTTGCTAGCGTGCCTGAACGGAAACCACGTTCGTGACCACCACCGTGCATTTGAGCTTCAAGACGAATACGAGGCTTACGACGAACGTAAAGTGCACCGATGCCTTTAGGGCCGTAAACTTTGTGAGCAGAAAGAGAGATTAAATCTACTTTCATCTCTTGAACGTCTAGTGGGATTTTACCCGCAGACTGAGCCGCATCAACGTGGAAGATGATCTTGCGTGAACGACATAGTTCGCCAATTGCGTTGATATCTTGGATAACGCCGATTTCGTTGTTTACGTGCATGATAGAAACAAGCACTGTATCTTCACGCATTGCAGCTTGTAGCTTGTCTAGATCGATGATGCCGTTTGCTTCTGGCTCTAGGTAAGTTACCTCGAAGCCTTCACGCTCAAGTTGACGACATGGATCAAGAACTGCTTTGTGTTCTGTTTTGCACGTGATTACGTGCTTACCTTTCTTCTCGTAAAAGTGCGCTGCACCTTTGATAGCAAGGTTGTCAGATTCTGTTGCACCAGACGTGAATACGATTTCACGTGGGTCTGCATTCAGGAGATCGGCAATTTGCTCACGAGCATTATCTACTGACTCTTCTGCTTGCCAGCCGTAACGGTGTGAACGAGATGCAGGGTTACCGAAGTTACCGTCCATCGTCATACACTGAACCATTTTTTCAGCAACACGAGGATCAACTGGGCAAGTAGCTGAATAGTCAAAGTAAATAGGCAGTTTCATTTTCTACTCCAATGTAAAAACTGACCGCTAAGAGCGGGCATTAACACCGTGAGGTGCTGCACTAATCGTTGTAGTGCTCGTATTTTTATGTGCAAAACCATTATTAACCGCAAGATCGATATCTTGACGATCAGAAATTTCTAAAACTTCGTTATCTTTCATTAGCTCACCGAGCGTAATGTCATTTAAGAAGCTGCTGATGCGGGAGCTTAGATCACGCCACAGTGTGTGCGTAAGGCAACGTGTGCCACCTTGGCAATCACCACGACCGTGACACTTAGTAGCGTCAACCGATTCATCAACGGCAGCAATCA